>JBBRWR010000113.1:0-26855 GCA_038249085.1 Opitutales bacterium | reverse complement strand
CTCATGAGCTAGGGTATTGCTGCCGCCGCGTATTTCAACACGCTTGGCGCTTACCAAGCCGGCGGAGGCAGGCCTTGCGCCTGCCAATCACAGCCACATCAATTCCCCTCGCTCTTGGTTCCGGCTCCGCCGGGTTGGGGTGGGTACGGGAACGAGGCAATTGGGCGCATTGAGATCTCGTAGGGACTATTAGACCCCACGCGGTCCCAAGGCCGGTCATGTCTTCCGACGACGCGACCGTGGTCGGGTTCCCGCAGATGGGTGGCCTTCATCATCGCTACACCGCCAGGCGGCCTGACGACCGCTTGGTAGGCACGAAAGCTCGGCCGGCAGGAGGTCCGGCGCGCCTGGTTCGCGGGTGAATTCGTGCATTTGCGGCGTGCGGTCTGGAACCACTTCCGTGCGTCGCATCCGATGTCCGCATCCTATCTTGGCTCCCGCTGGCTCCGTGCGGCCTGGGCCGGACACTCCTGCGGGACGGAAAGCCACGGCGCCGCTCATCGACCTCCGCGCCGGATTCCGCCGAACCCTCCAGCAGAACTACTGGCTGGAGTTTCCCGCGCGGAATTCCGCCGAGAACTCCAACGGGGCTCTCGGATGGAGTTTTTGTCACCCACAGCGGTGACAGGGGATCTGCCGCAGTGAAGGAGGCCGCGTGAGCCGCCGCGACGGGAATTTCCGGGTAGCTGGACGGTCCGTGCGGACCTGACCGACCATCTTGTAGCTCGGTCTTGCCTTGTTGCCCCGGCGCCTCATCGCTTGCACCCCATGTCCCCCAGGCTCCCGCTTACCCTCATCGTCACTTGCCTGACGTTGGTCCCGGCTGTGTCCTCCGGCGCTCAGACCGCCTCTTCCGCGCCGGTGGGTGTCGCCACCCGCGCCACCGGTACGATTGAAGGTCGCGTTCTGAAGGCGCGGAGCGGCGACTACGCCGAAAACGCGCGGATCAGCGTCGAAGGCACGGCGCTCGAGACGTTCACCGATGCCGACGGCAACTACCGGCTCGGTCAGGTGCCGGCGGGCATCGTGCGCGTGCGGGTGTTCTTCACCGGGCTCCCGCCGCAGATCGCGGAGGTGCAGGTCGCGGCGGCGCAGACAGTGCCGCATGACGTCAAGCTGGTCGAGGTCGCCGCGCCGGGCGCCCCCGGCGGGGAGGACGCGATCCGGCTGGCGGAGTTCGTGGTGGGCGCCTCGCGCGAGATGGACGCCGCGGCGATCGCGATCAACGAGCAGCGCTTTGCCCCCAATATCAAGCACGTCGTCTCGACCGATGAGTTCGGCCACGTGGCCGAGGGCAACGTGGGTGAGTTCCTGAAGTTTCTCCCCGGCGTCACGGTCGAATACGGCGGCGGCTATGCCCGCGGAATCTCGCTCGACGGAGTCCCCTCCGCCAACGTGCCGATCACGATTGACGGCTTCAACCTGGCGAGCACCGGCGGCGACAACAACACCGGCCGTTCCGTGCAGGTCGACATGGCCTCGATCAACAACATCGCACGTCTCGAGGTGTCGTTTTCGCCCACGCCGGAGGCGCAGGGCGCGGCGCTGGCCGGCTCGGTGAACATGGTGCCGCGGAGTTCCTTCGAGCGCGCGCGACCGTTGTTCACCGCCACCGTCGCGGCCGTCATGCGCGACAACGCCCGGGATTTCCGTCCGACGCCCGGACCCCGCGAGCACCCCACGCGGAAGGTGCATCCCAGCTTCGACTTTTCCTACGTTCGACCGGTGAACAAACGTTTCGGCTTCACCCTCACGGGGGGCACGGCGCGCCAGTACACGGCGGAAGACTTCAATCAGAATACCTGGCGCGGGGTCACGGCGGCCACCAACGGCAATGCCTTTCCCCACACCACGCCCGACCGCCCGTACCTTTCCTCGTACGCCGTGCGCGATGCGCCCAAGGACACCATCCGCCGTTCCTTCGGCTTCACGACCGACTACAAGTTCACGCGCGACGATCGGCTCTCGTTCTCGTTCCAGTATTTCTCCTTCAACGCCGACACGACGAACCGCCAGCTCACGTTCAATGTGAACCGGGTGCTTGCCGGCAATTTCTCCCCCACTTTCACCCGTGGCGACACCGGGGCGGGTGATTTGCAGCTCACGCAGGGCGGGCGCGACCGAATCAATCGCACCTGGATGCCCACCCTGGTCTGGCGCCACGACGGCCCGGGGTGGAAGATCGAAGCGGGCGCGGGCCACTCCCAGGGCACCAATCGCGTGCGCGACATCGACAAGGGCTTCTTCAACAACACCCTGGTCCGGCGCACCGGGGTGACCGTGGCGTTCGAAGACGTGCAGTACCTGCGGCCCGGGCGTATCACGGTGACGGATGCCGCGGGCGCCCCGGTCGATCCCTACCGGCTCGGCACCTACGCGCTGGTCTCCTCGAACAGTATCCAGAACGACACCGCCGACATCAAACGGAGCGCGCACGCGAACGTGCGCCGCGATTTCTTCGCCCCGTGGCCTTTCACCGTCAAGGCCGGCGTGGATGTCCGCCAGTGGGAGCGGGATCTGCGCGGCGGCACGCGGCTGTTTTCGTTTGTCGGCGCCGATGGCCGCGCGAGCACGATCCCCACGGCCGGGGACGACGCCGCGTTGCCGTACCTGGATCCGAGTTTTTCGCAGCGCGTGCTGCCGTTCGGGCCCCTCGCCGCGCAATGGACGAGCAACGAGCAGCTTTGGTCGCTGTACCAGGCGCATCCAAATTACTATACCATCAACCCCAACACCTGGTATCGGTCGGCCGTCGGCCTCTCCAAATACGCCGCGGAACTCATCTCCGCCGCCTACCTGCGCGGCGACGTGCAGTTGTTCCAGCGGCGGTTGAAGCTGGTGGGTGGTCTCCGGGCCGAACAGACCAACATCGACGCCGAGGGGCCGCTCAACGATCCAACGCGCAACTATCGGCGCGATGCCTCGGGTCACGTGCTTCTCGACGCCGCGAGCCGCCCGCTCCTCATCGTGCCGACCTCCGACGCGCTCGGTGTTTCGCAGCTCACGTACCTCGATCGCGGCCTGCGGGCGGAAAAGGAATACCTGCGGCTCTTTCCGAGCCTCAACGCGAGCTGGAATTTCCGCGACAACCTGATTGGCCGCGCGGCTTATTACACCTCGGTGGGCCGGCCCGATTTCAACCAGTATGCCGGGGGCATCACGTTGCCGGACACGGAGAACCCGCCGGGCAACAACAATCGGATCACCGTCAATGATATCGGCATCAAGGCCTGGGCGGCGCGCACCGTGAAGCTTCGCCTCGAGTATTATTTCGAGGGCGTCGGCCAGATCTCCATCGGCGCCTTCCGCCGCGAGTTCGACAATTTCTTCGGCGGCATCGTCCGGCCCGCCACGCCGGACTTCCTCGCCCTCTACAGCCTCGATCCCGCGATCTACGGCGGCTACGACGTTGCCACACAGTACAACCTCCCGGGCACCGTGCGCATGGAGGGCTACAACATCGACTACAAGCAGGCACTCACGTTTCTGCCGGCGTGGGCGCGCGGCGTGCAGGTCTTCGCCAACGCCAGCACGCAGCGGGCCCTCGGTGACGACAACGGCGAATTCGCGGGTTTTGTGCCGCGGAGTGCGAGCTGGGGCGTGAGCCTCACGCGCCCGCGCTTCAATGTCCGCATGAACTGGAATTTTCGTGGCCGGCAGCGAGCCAACCGCGTCGCCGCGGGGTCGAGCATTGATCCGGATGCCTTCACCTGGGAGGTTGAGCGGTTGTACCTTGACGTGTCGGCGGAGTATAATTTTCGGCAGCGGTTCGCCCTGTTTGGTAATCTGCGCAACGCCACCGGGGAGTATGACGACACGGAGGCGTATGGCCCCACCA
This sequence comes from Opitutales bacterium, assembly GCA_038249085.1. Classification (GTDB taxonomy): domain Bacteria; phylum Verrucomicrobiota; class Verrucomicrobiia; order Opitutales; family Opitutaceae; genus ER46. The sequence goes on along the minus strand of JBBRWR010000113.1, from coordinate 23,017 downwards.
CGCCCGCCTATGCCCGCCTGCGCCAGCGCACCGACATCGGCGCGCTCTGGACCTTCGGGATCAAGGGCAGCTTTTGATCGCTCAGGACAGGTGCGGCGGGTGTTGGGGGAAAAGACGGCTGGGGGTGACGGAAACCTCATCGCGATTCAAAGTGGTTGATGCACAGTTTGGTTTTGGCAGGCTTGCCGTACCAGGGTTGATGTTGTCCTTGCGGTGCGGCAGAGCGTCGGAGCGGCGTTTCGACCGCGCCGCCAGTTGGGCAGGAGGGGGTCCCCACTGGCGATGACCATGCCCCATTCCGAGGCCACGTCAGCCAGGTGGCGAGTTTCCATTTCCCGGTCCGACTCCCAATTGCTGCCCTGCTTGAGAAGACCGATAGTCGCTGTCTACAAATGGAACTTTTTGTGAACAGGCCCCAAGTGTCCCGGTGACCAACTCAACAAATACCAACAATGAAACCCAGCCCAAACGACTACGAAGTTCGCATCTGGTTCAGCCCTGAGCCGGGCGACGAATGCTTTGTCGCTCAGGTTCTCGACTTACCTGGCGTCATGACTCACGGCGGGTCCCGCGAAGAAGCGGCGCGCGAAATCCAAATCGCACTGCAACTCGCCCTCGATACCTACGCTGAAGTCGGGGAACCGCCGCCGGCACCTAAGAACCACGCGGCAGTAGTGCTTGGGAGTCGCGGGGGAAGCGCCCGGACCAAAGCGAAGCGACTTGCGGCCAAACGCAACGGTGCCCGGGGTGGACGTCCGCGTAAGCTCCATGGAGCGGCAACGGTCGCCTAAACTCAGCAGTTCTCCTCCCGCTGGCGCTTGGGCGGCAATGCCGTTCCTGACACCATACGTTTCCGGAACGACGTCCTACTTTACTGACACCGACCAGCGTCTGCGTGGGCTGTGAACTTACGCATATCTTTGATGGCAGATTTGTGCCGGAATCGGTGCCTTTGAGAACGCCAACTTGTGGTGCGAACGGTGATAGCTGTTCAAAGGCGTGGTTTGGACCTCATGCCCTCGAAAGCCGTGTGCTGATGACGATGCGCCATGCACCGAATATTATTTTCGCCAATGCCACCGGCAGCCCCGCCCATCGTTCGGGAGATGGCCGTGCGCCCAACTGATGGACAGATCCGGCGAAGTGGTCGATGCTGGCCGAGAGCCTCGGAGGCAAGTCCGTCCTCACGGCTCTCCTGGAGCGGCCGGGGTTTTTCAAGCGCGGCCAGCCGGTGGAATGCGAGACGGAGTCCTCAAACCCGCTGCGTTGGCCCGCCGGGCCGGAGATTCAGGGCGTGCCTCTCTTCGTCACAATCGGGCGCGACAGACTCGGCACCGTAAACGTCCTCCCGTCGCGGACCTCCCTGAGCGGGAAGGATTCCTCGAACGAGCCCCGCCCGTGCGCTGTGCCGGTTGGGCTCTTCCCGCCAACGTTCTTGAGCGAAAGCTGGTCGCCGAAGTTCGATACGAGGTAATCGTCCGAATTCTCGAAAAGGAAGTGGGCGGTGCCGGGCCGGGCGGAACACAACCCGCCAAAGCCGAAGAAGCGGATGTGACGGGAGCGGCGCACCCGCACGAAGCCCGTCTCGTATTCGCACTTGATGCCGTAAAAATCGAGGTTGGCCGAGTCGACGATCTCGCATTGCGCCGGGCCGGGTTGGTGCTGCGCATGGAAATGATAAAACGCCAGCGGACCTTCGCAGTTTGCGATTCGCATGTGCCGGAAGTCGGCGTTGCTGCTCCCGGCCCCGTGCGCGTAGTGGTTGTACCACTTGCCTCCGCCATGGCCGGTGATCTGGATCATGGGCGTCCCAAAGGCGAGGGTCGCGGTGTTTTCCGGCCGGCGGAGAGGATAACCGTACCGCGGGACGCGACAGGACTGCGCCATGCGCACGAACGAATCCCCACCGCAGCGCCAGTGGATCGCGTAGCAGGGGACGACGCCGCGCGCGCGCTCCGCAAGCTCCGCCTTCACTTCAGGCATGATGGCGGTGCCGATCATCGAGAGCACGGTGGAGGCATCCGCCGTATCCGCCGTTTCGATTAACGGCCTGGGCGCCCGGCCGTCGAGAAACCCGTCGAAGGGATCGCATGCCATGACCGTCGAGAGATGCTGGGCCACTCCCACGAGCTTCGTGTTTGCCTTCAGCCGCAGCGTGTCGCTGATGCGATAGTAGCCCTTCGGAAGAAAAACGATTTCGTTTTCATCAATGGCCTGCTGGAGGGCCCGGGTATCGTCGGCGAGCCCGTCGCCCTTGGCGCCATAGCGCGCTTTGACGTTGGCCGCACCCGGCGATTGCCACGAGGGGAGCGTTTTCCAGATATGGCGCTCGCACAGATCGCCCGGCGGCGCGAGGTCCGCCATGACGTTGATGATGGGGCCGTCTCGTCGGACAAAGTCCACCACCGGATTCTCGTCGAACTGAAACGCCGGCAGGTTGGCGGCCCCCTGGAGTGGTTTCGGTGTCACTGGAATGGCCAGTTCATTGATCCCGATCCAGCCGGTCGGGGAGCCCCTGACTCCTTCGGTGATGAGCGCGGCATTTTTCACGTACACATTGCGCAAATAGTGCCCCCGCTGGGCGGCGATCGCCCGGTAGAGCGGCGAGGGCTGCTCATATTCGATGACGCTGTCCACCAGGCACAGCGTGGAGTTGTAGAAAAAGGTGGATTGCTCGGTGACGATGGCGGCCAGTCCGGGTTTGACGGTGATACGCCAGCCGACTCCGACAAAAGGACCCCGGCTCATCACATAGAGGGGCGTCTCCGTCTGGCCCGTAAGGGTTACGTGCGCCATGGTCGGGCTCGGCTGCGTGCCGGGACCGGCAATCCGGAATTCCGGAGGGTACCCGCGGGTGTCGATGCCGATCCTGCCCCCGATGACGGTGAGGTTGTGATGGGAACCTCCTCCGCCCGCCGCCGAGAGCATGCCGGTGTGCCCGTGCGTCGCATCGATGGTGACATTCTGGATACTCGATCCCTCGGCGCCGTGCATCCGAATGCCCACGGCACCGGGATTGCCTGGGCCGACCACGAGGTCGATGTCCGCGAATACGTTGTTGTAACTGATGTTGCCCTGCATGGCCAGCGGGCCCTTCGTCTTGTCTTTGCTCGGCCCCCCGTTGCTGCAGCTCTGAAAGTGGATGACGATTTTCCGGTCATCGGGGCGGTCGAAGCCCCTGGCCTTTGGCGCGAGGCGAATCGTCGAGCGCCGGCCGGGGACGGTGGAACCGGTCAGCACGCAGGGGAACTCGCTGGCGCCGCCGATGGTGCCATTGCCGCGCACGGTCAATTTTTGCAGGCAGAGGATCGTGTCGGATACGGTATAGTCGCCGGCGGGCAGGAACACGATCATCTGGTGGTCGCGCGCAAAATTGACCGCCGCCTGGATCGCCCGGGTCGCATCGCGCTGCCCAGTGGGGTCGGCGGAGAAGGGCGCGGCGGTGGCATCCACGATGCCGGCGGCTGCGAGTGCCGGGTTGCCCAGACCAGTAGGAACGGCCAGCGAGATGCCTTCCCGCACCGGCGCCTGCACCGGCGGATGCAGGTAGGGAAGGTACTCCTGCAGCAATGCATCCGTCAGATTGTTCCGGGTCTTGATCCGCGCGAGCGACTCCGGGGAAAATCCGTTGGCGGCGGCCGCGAGGGCGGGTGGAAGACAAAGCACGGCGAGGCCCAGGCATCCCAGTCCCGCGCGAAAACACCGGTCCTTCACGCGCCATGGAAATGGGCGCGATGCGCCGGCTGGTGCAGGATCCGGGATGGCACGCGGTACGGGAGCGAAAGGGAAAGCGGGCGTGATTGAGCAGTGAGACATCATGAGGCTCGGAGGGTGAAGAGAATGAGGAGTGACCGGCAACGGGCCGGCAGTGCAGCGCCAAATGCACGGGCGATATCGCAGCCGGGGGACGGCACAGTCAGAATGCCAAACGGAGGCCGGCACGGCAACCCACGTGTTTCCGTGGGTTGAATTGAAGCTCACCCTCTGTCAGCCTTCCTTGAATCATGATTCACCCTGCCTGGGGTCCCGAATTCCAACCACGCCAAGCTGGCGGCAAACCCGGGCGACGTTCTGCGCCCGGCGGTGGTGGGTTGGTCACCAACGGCGGGATCGGGGCGGGCAAATCCCCAGGGCGCCGCCTCCTCTTGTCGATCTTGATTTTGATGTTTGCGCCGGCCGCACGCCCGGCCGATCCCCTCGCCCTCGACTACACCGCCGCGCCGGAGTTCAACTCCACCGACTGGATCCAGGTTCTGCTCGATAACTGGAACGGCCCGCGCGCCGGGGTTCGCCCCATGCCGCACGACATCGTGCTCACGCGAGCTCCGTTTCTCGTCTGGCCGCACGTGGGGACGGACGCCACCCGCTATCAGGTGAACCTGCGTCCCATCGGCGGCTCGACCCTCGTGCTCCAGCCGGATCGGCCGGGCCGCAACTGGCTCGATGCCGGTGACCTCGGGTCCGGCGCCTACGAGTGGCGGGTGCAGCATCCGCTCACCCAAGTCTGGTCTGACTGGCGACCCTTTGCCATCGCGGCGAACGCCGTGTCCTATGTCGTACCCAGCGCCGCGGCCCTGGTGGCGCACGCGGCGGCGCGCCCCCATCCGCGCTCCACGCCGGACGATTTCGAGAATCGGCTGGTCAGGTTTCGCGCGGGAGGCGACCTGCATCCGTACACGCTGGCGGCGACCGCGAACCTGAACTCCCTCATCGGCCAGACTCTGTTCTGGGAGAACGGCTCCGGGTTTTCCAACGGGCTCCTGGGTAACCAGCTCGAGCGCATTCCGGCGTTCTGGTGGCTGTGGATGATCGAAAGGAATCCGGCCTACCGGGACGAGGCGCGGCGGCGGCTGCGTTGGTTCTCGACGCCGTACCAGCCCGGCCGGAACGAAGGCTTTCTGCTCAGCTCCGCGGGCAAGACCTCGTACTTCAACGACGACATCGCGGCGACCAACCTGACGCGCTTTCTCGCGTTCGGCTGGGACGCCATGAAGAGCCTGCTCACCTCTCAGGAGCAGGAAGACCTGCTCGCCGCCATCGGGTTTCGTTTGCACGAGATGACCGTTGATCTGACCGCCTACCCGATGCGCGCCGACTGTCTGGAGAACTCCCATGACATTGTCGGCTCCATGATCGGCGCGCTGACCGGACTCAGCCTGATCGGCGACGCGGAGGTGTCCGCGCGCCCGGCACTCGCCGCCGATGTCGCGCTCTGGGCCCACAATGCCGATCAGGCCCTCAAGACCTACAACACCTTTGCCGACCAGGAGGGCTGCCACTGGCACACGCTCGGGTACGCCAGCACCACCTTCGATCGGGCGCAGACCCTCGACATGCTGGGCAATATCGCCGGGGTCGACGCCTTCGCCAATCCGCGCACCCGCGGAATCGTCGAAGCGCAGATGCGGCTGTTTCCACCGGATAACACCGGAGCCAGCCGAATCTGGAACAAACCCTTCGGCGACGCGACGGTCGGTACGCCGGAGTGGGGCAACGTCCTCGCGTTTGAGCCCGTCTACGGCACGGCCGAGATGGCTCGTTACAGTCAGATGAAAGCGGCGACCCTGAAGAATTACGCGGAGATCAATGAGTGGTATATTGCCCGCACCAGCCCGAACCCATCCACCGCGGCGCCGCTGTTTCCGGCCGTGGTCTACCCGGGGGCGGGCATGGGAGCGTTTCACAGCGATCCGCTCGATCGCCAGCGCACTTCGCTGTGGTTCCGCAGTTCGCCAGAGGGCGCCGACAACCACCGGCACCTCGACCAGAACAGCTTCGTGCTCTCGGCCCGGGGGACCCCCTTGTTCATTGACGCCGGCTATTACGGCCAATACGGCGACGATGACTACGGCAGCGCCCATCGCGCGAACTTCGCCAAACGCTCCATCGCTCACAACACCATCGCGCTCGACGGCCGCACTGGGCAACAACGCTTCTACAAGACCGGCCAGTCCGTCCTTAATGAAGTGGCGGCCCGTCGGGCGCGCGGCCGGATTCTGCGTTTTGTCGACACGACGGATTACGGCTTCGTGGTCGGGGACGCCCGGCCGGCCTATCAGGATACGGGCTACGAGCATACCAAGGCGCTCCGGGCGGTGGTCTACTTGCGCCCGCACGTCGTGCTGGTCTTCGACGCCCACGACCTCAGCGGAGCCTCGCCCTCCTGGAACTGGCTGTATCACACGCTCACCGCGCCCGTCGACGCCGCGGGGTTGGTCACGATCACCGCGGGACCCGCCGCGGCGACGATCCGGAACCTGTTGGCCAACCCCGCCATCGTCGGACGTGTCACCACCAACAACGCCTGGCCCGCCAACGCCGATCCCGGGGTTGGGGCGCCGGCGCAGTGGCACAACAGCTTCGACTTCGCCCCGGCGCCTTCGCTGCGCTCGTGTTTTCTCATCGAGGTAAAGTCTTCGAATCCCGTCACGGCGGCGGACTGTACGGCCAGCGGCGCCACGATGACCGCTTCATTGACGGTGGCTGGCCGGGCCTGGCGCGTTTCCTTTGATGCGGCCAGCGGCGCCGTGTTAATCCAGAACCCGGCCGCCGAGACCGCGAAACTCGTCAATCTCTCCACGCGCAGCTTCACCGGAATCGGGTCCGATGCGCTCATCGCCGGCTTTGTGCTCGCCGGTCCGCAGCCGAAGCCCGTGCTCGTGCGCGCCGTCGGTCCGACGCTCGCGCGGTTTGAGGTCAAGAGCGCGCTCGCCGCCGCCCGCCTCGAAATCTTCCAGGGCGCCACCTCGCTCAAAGTCGGCACCGATTGGGGCGCGGCCAGCGACGCCGCCGCGCTTGCCGCCACGGCCGCGCGCGTCGGCGCCTTCGCGCTCGCCGCCGACAGCCGCGATGCCGCGCTGCTGCTCACGCTCGGCCCCGGGTCTTACACCGCCGTCGTCAGCGGGCAGAACAACGCCACCGGCGTTTCCCTCGTCGAGGTCTACGATGCGACGGAGGGTCCAATCCTCAACGCGCAGCGTCTGATCAACCTCTCCAGTCGTGCGACGGTGGGTTCGCTCGACGCCACGCTGATCGGTGGATTCTACCTCTCGGGTTCCGTGCCCAGACGAGTGCTCATCCGCGGCGTGGGACCCGGCCTCGGGCAATTTGGGCTGACCGGCACGCTCGCCCGCCCCCAACTGCTCCTCTTCCAGGGCGCGCAGTTGGTCGCGCAGAATTCCGGCTGGAGCACGTCGCCCGATGCCGCGGGCATCACGGCGGCCGGCGCCCAGGTGGGCGCGTTTGCCCTCGCGCCCGGCAGTGCCGATGCCGCGTTGCTCTTCACCCTCGAGCCTGGCGCCTACTCGGCGCAAGTCGTGGGTACGGGTGGCGCGGCCGGGGTGGCGCTGGTGGAGGTCTACGAGGTGCCCTGACGACACTCCCCGTGTTTCCGTGGGTTGATCGTCGTCCTTGTTTCTGGCATCCTTCGGGGATGCGCATGCCTGCATCCCTCCGGCGTAGTCCTTCCGGCTTCGCCATCCTTTTCCCGCTCGTCGGACTTTCCGCGGTGTGCGCACTGCGGGTCTCCGCGCAAGACTACGACCTCGTCATCCGCCATGGCCAGATCGTCGACGGCACGGGCCGGCCGGCCTTTGCCGGCGATGTCGCCGTGCGGAACGGCCGCATCGCCGTCGTGGGCCGCGTTGACGGCCGCGGTCGCACCGAGATCGACGCGGCCGGCAAAATCGTCGCACCCGGTTTCATCGACGTGCATACCCACTCGGAAGTCATCCTGCAACTGCCCCTGGCCGAAAACTACGTGCGCATGGGCGTCACGACCATCGTCACGGGCAACTGCGGCGGATCGAAGCTCGATGTCGCCGCATTTTTTCGCGACCTCGTCGCCACGCGCGTCACCCTCAACGTCGCCACGCTCATCGGCCACAACACCATTCGTGGGCAGGCGATGGGCGGCGGGTTCATGCGCCCACCGACAGCGGCTGAGCTCGCCAAGATGTGCGCTTTCGTTGAGCGCGCGATGCAGGACGGCGCGGTCGGACTTAGTACCGGCCTCATCTACGTGCCCGGCACCTACGCAAAAAGCGACGAAATCGTCGCGGTCGCGAAAGTGGCCGCGGCCCACGGCGGCATTTACGCGAGCCATATGCGCTACGAAAACGCCCGCATCCTCGAAGCCATCGAAGAAACGTGTGTGATCGCCCGCGAAGCCGGGATCAGGGCAGAGGTTTCCCACTTGAAGCTTTCCGATCCCAATGCGTGGGGCCGCGCCGCCGAAATCATCGCCCGCCTCGATCGGGCGCGGGCCGACGGCCTCGCGATCACCCACGACCAGTACAGTTACACTGCCTCCGCCACCGGTCTAAACTCGCTTCTCCCGGCCGATGCGCGGGAAGGCGGCATGAAAAAGTTCGCCGAGCGGGCGAAGGACCCGGTCCAGAAAGCCCGGATCGTCGCCGCGATGAAAGACACGCTGCGCCGCAGCCAGCGCACTGACTACACGTTCGCCGTAATCGCCAGTTATGAGACGGAGCCCGCGCTCAACGGCAAGACGATTGCCCAGGCGGCAAAGCTGAAGAGCGGCTCCGATTCTCTCGACGCCCAGATCGATCTGCTGATCGAACTCGCCGCCAACGGCGGGGCCAAAGGTGTGTTCCACTCGATGAGTGAACCCGATCTCCAGGAGTTCCTGATCCAGCCGCTGACCATGATCGGATCCGACGGCGGCCCGCGTGCGCTCGGCGACGACGTCCCCCATCCGCGGAGCTACGGCAACAACGCCCGCGTCCTCGGCCGTTATGTGCGTGAACTCAAGCTTCTTTCCCTTGAGGAGGCGGTGCGCAAGATGACCGCGCTCCCCGCGCAGACTTTCCGGCTGGGTCAGCGCGGCGAACTCCGGCCGGATTACACCGCTGACCTGGTGATCTTCGATCCGCAGACCGTCGGCGATCTGGCCACCTTCGAAAAGCCCCATCAATACGCCGTCGGGTTCAGCGAAGTCATTGTGAACGGCGTCCCGGTCATTCGTCGCGGAGAGATGACCGGTGAGCGTCCGGGTGCTCCGGTGAAACTGACGGATAAAAAATGACGGGGCTCAACGCGGGCCGCACCCTCTTATGAACCCTTTGAAATCGGCCTCACTTTTTAGACTATTGGTGCTGGCGAGCATTTCATCCCTGCCCGGCGGCCGGGCCGCCGAGCCGGCGTCGCCTCCGAACTCCGGCCGGGAATATTATCTGGCGCCAAATGGCAGCGATGCCAGTTCCGGCTCAGCCTCCAGTCCCTGGCAGTCGTTGGCCAAGGCCAACGCGACGCTGACAGCGGGAGACACCGTCATCCTGCGGAACGGGTCTTATGCGGGAATTGTCAGTCCGGCGGCCAGCGGTGCGAGTACGGCCAAACCCATCACGTATCGCAGCGAAAACCGGCATGGCGCCGTGCTCACCGGACAGGCCGGAGCGACTTATATCCTCAACTTGAAGGACCGGCGTTTCGTGACGTTGGTGGGCCTGAAGATGCTACCCCAATCCGGGGGCTTCGGTTTTGTTGAGAACTGCGATCACATCACGCTCCGGGACTGCCACCTGGAGGGCTCCTCCAAGGTTTACATCGCGCTGGAGTTCGTGAAGAGCCCGCACACCCGGCTGCTGGACAATACCCTGACCCGCCATTTGACCCGGGATGCGGAGCAGCGACTCAATGGAAACATGTTAAAGCTGACCGACTGCTCGTATACCTTGATCGAGGGCAACTCGTTTAGCAAGGTCGGGCACTGTCCCCTGAATTTCGGTCGCACAGGTCCGAATCGATCCATCAACAATGTGATTCGGGGCAATTGTTTTCACAATGGCTGGGGTCGCAACTTTTCGCTGCAGACGCTCGAGCGCACCCTGTTTGAAAGTAACATTATCACCGACGCATTTGATGGCGCCCGATCCGGCGATTCGACCTCCAAGGTGTTTCTCGTCGACGGGATTTGTCGAAAAAATTTGATCTACGAAAACTGGGGCGTCGTTCTGGTCACCCGAAGCTACGTGCCCGACGGCAAGGAGGACGGCGATGCGCTCGAGTGTCGAAATTCGCGATTTTACCACAACACCTTCGCCAACAATCCGGCCATCGCTTGGGAAATGAGCGTCGCCCAGAACGGTGCGCCCATGAAGGCGAACGAATTTTCCAACAATCTGTTTTGGCACAACGATTATGCCGGACGCTATAACGCCATCGTGGCGACGCCGCCCGGTTTTGCCAAAGACAACCCGTTTCGAAACAACCTCTTTTTTGGCGGATCCGGCGGCAGGGCGGCCGCCATGTTAACCGGCCGGCGCTACACCGCCGATGCGTTGAATCGTGACCTCACGGCGGAATTCAAGGGGAATTTGGAGGCCGATCCGCACTTCGTCAGCGTGGCGAACGCGAGCTTCGCCTTGAGGGAAGACAGTCCGGCGATTAACGCAGGCCGCCCCCTCACCCGGGCAACCGGCTCCGGCACCGGCCGGGAAATGCCGGTGGAGGATGCACGCTACTTCTTCGATGGTTTTGGCCTCGAAGGGGAACCGGGCGACGTCATTGCCGTCGGCGCCTCCAAGACGCTGGCGCGGGTGCGCACGGCTGACATCACCAAAAACGTTCTCACCCTGGACCGTGAAGTGACATGGAAGGCCGGAGACCCGGTGAGTCTTCCGTACGACGGGAACGCGCCGGATATCGGCGCTTTTCAACACGGCGAAACCGGCGTATTGGGCGTTTTGGCCGGGGCCGATCCCATTTTGGTCAAACCGGGCACGCCGATGTCGTTCTCGGCCTTGATCTCGGGCGCGAAAGGCGCGGTCAAATATGCCTGGGATCTCGGCGACGGAAGCCAGTCAGCTGAGGAGCGGCCCGTCCATGCGTATCCCAAGGACAATGACTATGTCGTTCGTTTGCGTTGCACCGATGCCTCCGGGGCAACCTCGCGCGGGATGCTGGTGGCGCGGGTGCATCAGACCGCCGATCCGAAGGCTCCCATGCTGCAGACCGACTTCGAGGAGCGGAACTTCGAGCAATGGGCTTTTCTGTGGGATCGGCGCCCGAGGCGGGACAACAATTTCCGGCCGGTGAAGCGCGACGACGGCCAGGGGCAATGCATGAGCGTGTTTGCCGAGGGCAAGACCCCGGCGCTCGCCATCAACGCCAAGATGCACGTCTGGAACGTCGACCAATATCCGTATGTAAGTTTCTCCTACCGGATACCCAGGGGCGTGCCGGTGGGCGTGTGGATTAACTCCTGGCCGACGGAAAACAAGATGGAGGGCATCTGCGTGGGCGGCTCGGCCGCCAACTCGGCGGGAAAATTTCCGAACGTGCATGCCCTGCAATTGGTGGATGACGGCCAGTGGCACACCGCGGTCTTCGATGCTCGCGCCGTCCGCCAGGCGGCGCCTGCCTTCAAGCTGGCCTATGCGTTCGAATTCACGACCTTCGCGAAAGTGGCGAAAGGCCAGGTATTCTGGTTCGACGACTTTGCGATCACCCCGGCCCCACCGGAGAAAATGTGACGATAGTCGATCTGAATTGAAACGGCCGGCGATGTCCTGAACCACAATCGCCCTCAACGGCATCCCCCTGACACCCCCCGTGTTCTCGTGGGTTGAGGCCATGCCGGTTGCCTGCGATAATGCCCATCCAGTCCCTTCACACTCTCATGCACTGTTCATTCGCTTTTCGCCTCCTCGTTGTACTGGCGCTGCTCACCGTCGCCCACGCCGCCCCGCAACTGCCCGGCGCGCGCCCGGTCATCGACGCGGCGGAGTATCCGTCACTGCAGGCCGCGATCGACGCCGTGGCGCCCGAGGGCGGCCTGGTGCGCCTGCCACCGGGGGAGTTTGTCATCACCGAGCCGCTCATCATCCGGCACGAGGATTTCCGGCTGGAAGGCGCGGGTACGGCCACCCACATCAGGAACGCCAACACCACCGGTCTGCCCGCCATCGTCATTCGCTCGGACGCGTTTGAGGAGAAAAATCCCACGCAGCGCCAGCCGCTCTGGCGGGTGATGCTTGCCAACTTCCGGCTCACCGGCAACGCGAAGTCCGGCCACGGCATCGAAGCGGTCTGGGTTAACGAGTTGTTCATCCAGGGCGTGACCCTCAGCTATCACGGCGGCGACGGCATCCGCTGCCACTTCTGCGTCGAGGACATGCGGCTCAACGACGCGCTCATCACCTACAACAAGGGCGCCGGACTGCGGGCCCAGGGCAACCATGACACGATCGTCTCCGCCTGCCAGTTCGAGGAGAACTACGACGCCGTGGTCTTCACCGACGGCTTCAACCTCACGCTCAGCGGCAACAATATTGACGACCACCTGCGCCACGGCGTCGTCATCGAGAACACCATGGGCTCGCTCGTCACCGCCAACATGATCGAGCAATGCGGCGGCGCGGGCCTCGTGCTCGCGCGCGACGCCTACGGCATCACCGTGACCGGAAATGTCTTTGCGCAAAACTTCGGCGGCGGCGTGGACCTCCGCGACGGGCACGGCATTCCGATCACCGGCAACACCTTTGTGCGCTGCAAACAATTCGGTGTCCGCGTCTCGCCGTTCTCCGGTCGCAGCGTCATCAGCGGCAACACCTTTTGCGATACCTTCGCGGGCGAAGGCCCCCGCCAACGCGGGCCGCGGGGCGATAATCCCAACATCAACGCCGCCGCCGGCATCCTGCTGGAAGCCACCCGTGACCTCACTCTTACCGGGAACACGCTCTCCGGCCTCATCACCAAGCCGCTCACCGTCACCGGCGCTTGTGAACGCATTCTTTACGAAAACAACCAGGCGATCGCCTGCGCCGACGTGGCCGCCACGGTGACGAAACCCCTCGGCACCGGCCCGATTTCGCCGCTGTTCCTCCACACGGACGCCCTGCAGATCGCGGCCGTGCTGCACGATGAAACCGCGCTCCATGGCGCGCACGATGTCGAAGTGCGGGACGGACTCGCCTTGCTCGCCGGGAAAGGCGGCTCGCTCACCCTCGTCGACGTTGGACAACCCACCGCGCCCAAGCTGCTCTGGTCCGTGCGCGACCAGGAAAGTTATGACGAAGCGGAAACCGTCCTGCCTCTCGGCCCCGGCCGGCTCCTGGTCGGCACGCGCGATATGCTGCTGTTCGACACCTCGCGACCCACGCAACCCCGGCAGATCGCGGCAATCAAAGACCGCGACCAAATCAATCTCATCAACGGCTTCGCCCGGCTCGGCGACACGGTGTTCGGCGCCAACAAAAACGGCCGGATCTTCGCCGTCGACGTTGCCAACCCGGACACCATCAAACTGGTCGGATCGCGCGAGACGCGCGACCGGGGCGAATTGAGTTCGCCGCACGACACTGCGTTCGTGGGCGATTTTCTGGTGGTTGTCTCGCCCGAGGGCTTCGGCCGCAACAGCCGCCCCGGCCGGGTTGCCGTCTATCGCGTGGCCGATCCCCAGTCGCACCGCGTGCTGCCGGCGGAGCAGTGGGCCCTGGTCGGCCGGCTCGAACACCCGCGCCTGGCCGGTGCCAATCGGGTGGTGGTCAGCGGCAAATACGCGTATGTCGGCAGCTCGCTCGCGCCGGGCGGCGAACGTCGGGACGACTTCCGCAGCAACGTCTCCGTCATCGAGTTGATCGATCCTGCCCGGCCGCATCTGCGCGGGAGCGTCGATTTTCCGGATACACGAGGTCCCAATGGCCTCGAACTGGCCGGTTGCATCGTCTTCGCGGCCGGCGGCCAGACGGTGCAGGCTATCGATGTCACGAATCCCGGCATGCCCAACGAAATCGGCCGCCTCACCGCCCCTGCCGCATTTCCGGGAGACGCCGACGATGCGCACGATCTCGTGTATCGCGACGGTCACCTCTTCGTCACAGCGCAAACCTCGCACTCGCTCGTAGTCGTGAAGGTCGGCGACCTGTTGCGCCGCGGCGCGAAGTGAAAGCCCGCGCCGGCGGCCGGGCGGTCGGTTGCGCGGCCGGCGTCAAGCCACATTGCCTTGTCGTCGCCGGATGAGTTCCGCAGGCTAATCTCGATGTTCCGCCATGTTCCCGCACTCCTCGTCGCCGGCTGGCTCGGCAGCGGCCCCGGATTGCCTGGACAGGAAACCACGCCGGTTGAACCGGTTCTTTCGGTGCCGACCGCGATCGGTCGCTGGTTGAGCGCCGATTTTCGCCACCTCGACGACCGTCGCATCCGTCTCGCCAAGGAGTTGGCCTCTCTGCCCGCCACACCACAAAATGAGCAAAGCGCCCACCTCGGCTGGAAGATCTTCGGTTACAGCGGCGCACTGCCGCCTCGGCAATGGGTTGAAGTCGATCTGGGCGGAATTTATCCGATCGACGCCGTCGCGCTTGTGCCCGTGGACGAACCGACCCCGGAAACGGGCGGCCCCGGCTACGGTTTTCCGCGACGCTTTCGCGTCGAGCTGCGCGCGGACTCCTCCCCGGCCGCGACCCTCGCCGATTTCAGCGCCGTCGATTTTCCCAATCCGGGCGCACTCCCGGTGCTCCTGCCCGCCCGCCAGGCGAAGGCCCGCTACGTGCGTGTGACCATGATCGAACCCTGGACAAGCGAGGCGCTGGAGGCCTACGCCTTGGGTGAAATCATGGTGCTGAGCGGCAATCGCAATCTCGCCACCGGTCTGCGCGGCGTGAAAGTGCGCGCCAGTGGCTCCCTCGAATCTCCACCTGCCTGGAGTCGTGAACATCTCACCGATGGTCAAAGTACCGTCGGCGCACCGTTGGTGCGGGGCGAACGTCGTCGCGCCCACGGCTGGCAGTCGGCGCGATCGGGCGACGGCGGAACGGCCATCCGGGCCCAAGTTGATCTCGGCCGCGCCTGGCCGCTCGACGAGCTGCGGCTCGTGCCGGCGCGACTCCAGCAATACACCACGCGGCAGGCCTACGGGTTTCCCAGCCGCCTCCGCGTTGAAGTCTCGTCTGACGCGGAGTTCGCTTCGCCACGGGTGCTCGCGGAGTGGTCGTCACAGCCTTTCATCAATCCAGCGTTCAACCCGGTCGTCGTACCCGGCGACGGCCAGCCCGCCCGTCACCTGCGCATCACCGCCCTTGAGCTCTGGCCCCGCGGGCAGGATTATCACCTTTTCGCCCTGGCGGAGGTGCAAGCCTACAGCGGCGGCGTCAACGTCGCCCGGAACGCCACCGTATCCGTCAGCAGCAGCCAGGGCGGCGAACCCAGCCACTGGCAGCCCGCCTTTCTCACCGATGGACTGCGCGGCAGTCTTGAGCTGATCGAATGGCCGGAGTGGCTGCACCTGCTCTCCCGTCGTCGCGAAGTCCTCCACGAACTCGCTCAGACTGGCGCCGCCCTCGCCGCGCGGCAACCCGCCCTGGCGCGCACTACGCGGTGGATGCTGATGATTGGGCTGACGCTGGGCGTGCTTGGCACCCTCACCGCGATTGCCCGCGCCCGGCTTGCGCAAACGCGGGCCGTCATCGCGCTGCAACGTCGCATTGCGGGCGACCTGCACGATGAAATTGGGAGCAACCTGGCCAACATCGCCATGCTCACTGAACTCGGCCAGCGGGCGCCTGGTGGCATCGCCTCCGCCGACGTTACCGAAATCCGCCGCCTCGCCCACGAGTCTGCCGCCGCCATGCGCGACATTGTATGGCTCATCCAGCCGGGACCGCACGACGCACCCCGCCTGGCCGAACGCCTCCGGGCCTCGGCCGGGCGTTTGCTCGGCGGGCTGGAGTGGCAGTTCAAGATCACCGGCCTGGCAGTGGCGCCGGCCCTCGACGTTCAGCGCCACCTCCTCCTCGCGCTGAAGGAGATTCTGCACAACGTTCTCCGGCACGCCAACGCCGGTCGCGTTGAGATCCGCCTCGCGGCCGAAGGCCCCCGGTTCTCGCTCGAGGTGCGGGACAATGGTCAGGGCTTCGATCCCCGGCTGGCCGTCGACGGTCACGGTCTGACCAGCCTGCGCCACCGCGCCACGCTGCTCGGCGGTGCGCTCGAACTCGACAGCAGGCCCGGCCATGGCACGCGGGTCGTTTTATCCGGCAACCTCCACCCCGCCGCTCCACCTGCCTCGCTTTCCGCATGAGCCATCCAGCGCCGCAATCCGTCTGGCTGATCGAAGACAACGCCTCGCTGCGGCGCACCGTGGCGCGCGCCGTCGATTCGGTGCCTGGCTTCCGCTGCACGGCGCAGTTTCAGCGGTGCGAAGAGGCGCTGGCGCGACTGCACCACCATTCCACCGTGCCGCCGGCCCTGGTGCTGCTCGACCTGGGGCTTCCCGGTATGAGCGGGCTCGACGGCATCTCGCTCCTGAAGGCGGCCGCGCCGCGTACGCTCATCGTGATTCTCACGGTCTTTGAGGACGACGAAAAGATCTACCGCGCCATCTGTGCCGGCGCCTCGGGCTATCTGCTCAAGAGCGTCCCGCTCGACGAACTCGCCGCCGCCATCACCGAAGTCAGCCGCGGCGGCTCGCCGATGACGCCGCGCGTGGCGCGCCGGGTGTTGGCGATGTTCTCGCGGCTCGCGCCGCGCACGCCCGCGCTCCCGGAACTCTCTCCGCGCGAACGCCAGGTGGTCGAGGGCATGGTGGAGGGCCTGACCAACAAGGAAATCGCCGCGCGCCTCGGCCTCAGCGCCCACACCACCGACGACTACACCCGGGCGATCTACGACAAACTCCATGTCAACAAGCGCAGCAGCGCGGTCGCCCGGGCGATGCGCGACGGCTTGGTGTGAGCAGGTCGCGGCGGCCCTCCACGGGCGGAGACCCACCGGGCGACGCAGGCGCCGGGCCAGCCCCTACAGCACCAGCGCCTCGCGCAGCCGCCACCATGTGCTCTCCGCCGGGAAAAACTGGGAGTAGCGCAGGCGATCGTAGCGGTAGTGCGAAAGCGTTTCGAGCAGCGCGTCGCGGTGCGGTGCGACGACCGCCCGGTCGGGGCAGAGCGAGACGATCCACGCGGAAAAAAGCGGCTCGCGGACGAGGCCGAGTTCGTCCCGGCGGCGGGGCGAATGCTGGTTGATCCACGCGAGCTGCTCGCGCGCGAGGGCACTCGCCTCGTCCTCGGTCTTCTGTTCGCGCCAGAGCACGTTGAGCTTGCGCCAGTCGGCTTCAAAGTAGGGATCGCTGTCGTTGGAAAACCGACGACAGCCAGGCAGATTCTTGGCGGCGAACGTGGCGCTCGCCGCGAGCCCGCGCGCGTAAACCGCGCGCACGGCAGGGTCGCGCTCCAGTTCCCAGAGGTAGCGGGTCGAGAGGGCCGCAATCGAACCGGTCCACGCCGCCGGGTTGGGCTGACGGGTGCCGAGGCCTCCGGCGGACATTTCCAGACGCGTGGGGCCGGTTCCCCGGCGTTCTTGGAGTGCCTGCCGGTAGCGGCGATCCCATTGCGGATCGGCCGTGAGATCGTGCAGGGCCTTCAAAACAAATAGAAAACGCGAGGCACTGTCCCAACCAAAACCTCCCATGGCACCGCGGAAATTGAACGGCGGCGCGGCGGGCATGCGCCAATCCGTGGCGGCGAGGACCTCCGCAACTTCGACAAACTTCGCGATGACCCGCCGGCGCTGGGTGGCGTCGGGGAGACCGCTCTGGGCATAACGCCAGAGCCCGAGGAACCAGGGGACCGTCTGGTCGTTGGAACCCATCGGGTAAGTTGTCCGGCCGTCGGTGGCCACGCACCGGGCGACGAAGCCTTTGACCGGACTGACGCTGGCTAAAAAGAGGAGGCCTTCGACGACGCGGCGCACCTTGTCGCGATCGGAATCGGACTTGGTGTGTAGCGCGCGAGCCACGATGCCGTCGAGGTAGAGACCGTTGAACATCGCGCCGTTTTCGAAGGGCGTCCACCAAGCGAGCGCGTTGGGTTTGCCGAACCGGCATTCCTCGGGGGTGGCGCGATCGTAGGAACCGTCGAGTTCGGTGTAGTCGAGCACGACGTGGTGGGGGTCGACCAAGCGGCGCCACATTTCCGCGTGCGCGGTCTCGACGGCGGCCCGCGCGGCATCGATGGCCGGCGCGGCGTGAAGGATGGCCGGGAATTGCGCGGCGACGGCGAGCGTACCGGCGCGTTGGAGAAAGACTCGGCGGGTGGACCTGGGCATCGCGGGCATGGCTTAGAATTTTACGGTGGTGGAGAGCGACCAACTGCGGGGGCGGAGATAACTCCAACGGTAGTCGACGACGCCGTCGGAAAGCGACGGGAGGAGCAGATCGTTGTCGAGGAGGTTGCTCACGTTGAGCTGGAACCTCACCGGGCTCCTCAGCCCGAACATTTTCCGGCTGTAGCCAAGGCTGGCATCGACGATGATGTGCTCGCCGCGCCAGACCAGTTCGCTGGCGGAATTCAATCCAGCGACTTGCGGGCCGCGCCATTTTACGCCGGCGCCAGCCGAGAACCCCCGCAGGAGCCCGGTGGTGAACGTGTAGTTGGAAAACAGATTCGCGGACCAGCGGATGTGGGTGAGCTGGCCCCTGGCCGCGACATCTTTGGCCTCATTGAGGACGGACTGAAGAAAGTCCGTGAGTTGCCCGACGGTGGTCCCATTCGCGTTGCCGACCACGGGAACGGCGGCCTGCGCGCGGAACGAGGCGAGGTTGGCCGCCAGGAACCGGGTCTGGGCCGGCCATACGTTCGTTTCTGCCGACATCGAGCGCTGGGTGTTGAACTGCACGCGCCAGGCCGGAGTCGGGTTTGCCGTGAGGTCGATCTCGACGCCGTGCGAGGTAAAGTCGGTGACGTCCGATCCGCCAATCTCAAGGAAGGGAATGCGGAGGGCGCTGTAAATGTCGGAGGCCGTGCCGGAAAATCGCGCGAGCGGAGTCTTGCTGGAGTTTACCTCGTTGGCTTCGTAGTAGCCGACCGCGCCGTTGATGCGACCGCTCCAGAGGTTGAACTTGAGACCCATGTCCTGGCCCTCGCCGCGCCGGTTGCCTTGCGGGCGGTTCTTGGCCTGGTAATCAACGTCCCACATCGTCCCGCTCTGCGGCGTGAAGTTGTCCGCATTGTTGTAGTAGAGTCCCAGCGCCGGGCTCACGTGAAACACCGCACCGAACGTGCGGGTGTTGCCGTCGCTGGTGTTGGGGCTCGAAATCCGAGTGGCTTTGAGCACGACCAGTTGAGGGCTGAGCACGGGAGTCGAGCCATAGGCGTTTTGCTCATCGTGGCGCAGGCCGAGGGTGGTCATCAGCCGACCGCCCCACCAGGAACTCTGCGTGGTGAGGAGCTGAGTGTCGACGCGGGTGAGATTGTTGTTGGCCGCACTGCGCAGGAAGCCGGAACGCATCCCGCCGACATTCACCTCGGTGGTGAGCGAATTGCCGGCATGGTTGGGCAGGTTCAGGGAGTTGGGGCCGGAGAACGCGACGTAAGTGCGGTAGTTGATGCGGTTGTTGGCGTGGAGGGCGTTGGTTGGCACGGTCGGGTTGCCCACATTCATCACGACCCGCTGGACGGTGTAGTTTTCGTCGTCGCGCCGCGAGAGAAGCGCGGCGAGCTGGTGGCGGCCAAACCACCGGCCAAGATCGACCCGGTAAGAGGCCGTGAGACGGTAGTCGGTGTTCCAGACGTTGGTGGTCGAGTCCCCCACTTGGGCGTTATCGAGGTAGTACTGTCCGGCGAAGGGGTTACGGCTGCCATCGGGGCGGAGCGCATTGGCATCGGCGCGGAGGATGATCGTGGCCCAGTTGAACGGGCGGGCCCAGAGGCTGGTCCGGTGTTGGAGATTGGCGGCGGCTTCAAGTACGAAGTCCTTGAATACCTCGTGTTCGACGAAGAGGCCGACGGTGTCGAAATTGGAATAGCTGTTGTTCGCCGGGCCGACGACCCAGGCGGTGCGGGGGACGATGGAAAAATCGCGCAAGACCCACGTGCTGGTGATCGACGCCACCGCCGGCGGGATCGCGGGCGTGGCACTGACGCGCGAGCCGTTGAGGCGCAGCAGTTCGCCGGTGTTGGTAATATAGTTGTTGGTCAGCGTCGACGCGAAGGCCGTGGTCCCCGGCACAACCTGGTTGACCGTTTGGGCGAGCGGACGACCGGCGGCGATCCAGGGCGTGACACCGTCGAAGACCGAATAGTTGATCGGTTTGTTCTGATCGACCCGCATGGTCTCGGAATCGAGGCGTACCTGGGTCTTGGGAAACGGGCGCCACGTGGCGGCCAGCGAGCCGGCGCGGCGTTGTTCGAATTCGAAGTCGCGCCAGCCGTCCTTCTCCTGCCAGAGCAGGTTCAGGCGGACGGCGAACTTGTCGTGCAGTTGCTGGTTTAGATCGACCGTGGCCCGGGTGTCGTTCCAACTGCCGACCCGGAGCTTCAACTCCTGCCGGCGGGCGAAGAGGGCGCGCTTCGTGTCGGTATTGATGATGCCGCCGGCCCCGCCGATGCCGAAGATGACGGAATTGGGGCCGCGCGCGAAGGTGAGGCGCTCGGTGTTGTAGGTGTCGGAGTTGTTGCTCCAGACGAAATAGTTGCGGCCGAGCGAGGCATTGTTAAGGCCGCGGATCTTGAGCGTGATGTCGCTGCTCTGCTGGCCGTTACCGGTGACCTCGGAATCGGTGGTCGCGGAGTTGAGGCCATATTCATAGGCGTCTTTGACGTTGGTGACGCCAATATCCTCGAGAAAGTCCGCGGTGAAAATCGAGAGTGCCGCCGGCGTATCCTTGAGCTGCGTGTTGAAACGGGTGCCGGCGAGGGTGCTGGACGCGACGTAGCCGATGTCGCGTGCGGTGTTCACCTCGAAGGGCGAGAGCACGATGGCTTGGTCGGTCTCGTTACGCCCGGGGGGCATCAGCGCGGTCTGCGCGGATGCGAACGTGCACCCGACGGCGAGTGCGAGGGCGAGCGCAACGATCTGCCCGAAGGCCGAGGCGCGCGTTCGTTGGGAGGCAACCAAGCGAGGAGTCATGGGGATAGTCATGGGGATGAGGGTCGTGGTGGGGCGATAATTGGAATGACGATAAGACCTACGCCGAAACATCGGCACGGTGCGGGAAGAGAGTACCGGACGGCCGGTACCGTCACAACCCACGGAAACACGGGGGGCGCCGCGCAGACGGCAACCTCACACCAAACTCGCCAGCGAGTGCCGCGACGTCGCGGTCTTTCAGAAGTTAAACTTGTTCGTGAGCGAATATTGCGGGACGATTTTGAACACGATCCGGCAAAAACCGTTCTTCAGGCCCGTTGCAACCAGTGCATTTTGACGGTATCCGTTCGATCGCATGCGTTTTATTTTGCGGCGGTATTTGGCAGGTCGCCGTCCTTGCCTTTGCCGGCGTTGAGACGAGCAGCGAGTTGTTGCGCCGTGGCCGAGTTGGGCGGCTGCTCGCTGACGTTCACATTCTCGGCGGGATCGTCCCGAAGGTCATAGAGCATGCGCGCCGCGGGGTTGCCCCTGGCTTTGGCATATTCGGTGAAACGGTGCGTGTCGGTGCGAATGGTGTCGCCGGCCTGGAATCGTCCGATGGCCTGCTCCTTCCACGGCTGCGCCGGATTCTTCAGCAGCGGCGCGAAGCTGCGACCCTTCGCGTGGGTAGGAATGGGGAGTCCGGTCATCTCGCAGAGCGAGGGATAGACATCGATCAGCTCTGTGATGCCTGCCGTTATCACGCCGCCCTTCACCCCCGGCGCGCGGACGATCAGCGGCACCTGCATCGAGATGTCGAAGCAGCGGTGTTTGCCCCAGAAGGAATGCTCGCCCAGCATCCAGCCATGGTCGCCCCAGAGGACGACAATGGTATTCTGCGCCAGGCCGAGGCGGTCGAGTTCTGCGAGCACCCGGCCGATTTGCGCATCAGTAAAGCTCACGCACGCGTAGTAGCCGCGGATCAGATTGCGCGCCATAGCGTCGGACAGCGGGCCGGTTTTCGGCACACCCGCGTAGGCGCGCAGTTCGCCATCGTCGATGATCGCCGCAGCGGGCGCGTCTTTCGGCAGAAAATAGTTCGTTGGCAGTTTGATGGTTTCGGCGGGGTAGAGATCCCAATATCTTTTCGGCGCGATGAAGGGCAGATGTGGCTTGAAAAAGCCGGCGGCGAGAAAGAACGGCTGCCCCTTGGACTTCAGCCGCTGCAAGTCCGCGATGGTCTTTTGCGCCACCTGCCCGTCGCCGAGTTGATCGTCATTGAAAGGCGAGATCACGTAAGGCGCATTGCGGGTGTTGCCATCCTCGTCCTTGTTTTCTGCAGCCTTGCCCTCCTTCTTTCCGCCACCCTTCTTTCGCGCCGCTTTCTCCTCGGCCGTGGCCGGGCCTTTGCCCGCGGTCGGCCGCCACGCCGGCTCCGACCAGCCGATGGCGTTGTCGTCGGGATGATGGAAGACTTTCCCGTTCGAGAGGGTGAAATAACCGTTCTGCTTGAGGTGCGTGTTGAGCGTGGTGATGCCGGGCGCGTCTTTTTCAGCGTAGGTCAGATGATTCACGAAGCGCTGCGGCGCCGGCCGGATGCTCGTCATCATACTCGCGCGCGACGCGCCACAGGTCGGTACCATGCAATACGCGCGCTCGAACCGGACGCCCTGCGCGGCGAGCCGGTCGATGTTGGGCGAGCGCACCTGGCTTTGCCCGTAACAGCCGAGCTGCGGACGTAGATCATCCACGACGATCATGAGGATGTTCGGCCTTTCCGCCGCGAAAACCGGAGCGGCGAGGAAGGGCACGGCAACCGTCAGCGATTGGGCCCAAGCAGGCAGGAGAAGACGGCGAAGGGTGGATTTGATCATGAGTGGTGGAGCTTTGATTTCATCTGCTTTTATTTTCAATCGTTGGCCTTACGCTTCCCCTTGCCTTTTCCGGTTTTTGCATCGGCGGCGGGTTTGATCGCGGTGTTCGGTGTCGGCATCGGCGCGTGGATCGCTTCGCGCCAGGCGAGCATCTTCGCGTGCAGTTCCTTTGTTCGGTCGGGCAGCTGGTCGGCAAGGTTGGTCGTCTCGCCAATGTCCTCGCGCAGGTTGTAAAGCTCAAGCCGGTGATCCTCGAAGAACTCCAGCAGCTTCCAGTCGCCGACCTGCACCGTGCCGACCGGCGTCGAGCGCCACGAACCGGCAGGGCCGAGGTAGCCGGG
>JBBRWR010000112.1:0-26930 GCA_038249085.1 Opitutales bacterium | reverse complement strand
TGACCGGCGGGCGCCAGTCGAAGACTGGCGCTACGGGAGGGAACAAGCTCAACGCCACCGTCAATTCGGAGATGCGCCCGTCGGGAAGGGGGTGCCACGGGCCAGCGAAAATCCGCGCGCGCGCGGGGGACAACACGAACATTGCACTGCATCGGGCGACGCTGGATTCTCCGGCACCCAGTCATGTCCCTGCGTCACGATCCAGTGAACCACTACACGGTGCTCGGCGTCGATCGCACCGCCTCGCCCGAGGAGATCAAGGCCGCCTTCCGGGCGCGCGCCAAGGCCCTGCATCCGGACACCAACCAGCGGAGCGACAGCTCGGTCGAGTTTCATCGGATTCGAGAAGCGTACGCCGTCCTGGGCAGCCCGGATCAGCGGAGACGATACGATTTTTTCACGCCGGCCGTCGCCCCCGCCCCGCCCCCTCGCGCGACCGCCGCGCCTCCCCAACCCGTACGGCCGCCGGGGCGGAGGCGCATGCTGGTGAGCCTGGCGGTTCCGGTGGTGCTTCTGGCCCTGCTGGGTTACTGGTTATTCCCGGAGTCGGACGAACCTTTGCTCGCCCCATCTCCGGCCCGGGCGGACGTTCGCGCGGGACTGGCCGACTTCGAAAGGGAAATGCAGGTGACGATGCAGCAGAGTGCGCCGACCTTTTCGGTCACCGCGCCGCCGGCAACCGAGGTTGAGGTGGCCGGGAGAGACGGCCACGTTTTCGTGATTTCCGGCCAGGCCGATCGGCGGCTCAAACCCATTTTGGAACGACTGTCCTTGGAATACGAGCAACTGCAGGAACAGAAGGCGGCGATGAACACCCGGCGGCAGAACCTGGAGCAGGAGCACCGATCCATGGATGCCTCCGACCCGACGGCCAGGGTCGCCTTGAACATCAAGGTGGATGCGTTCAACCGCGAGGCCGCCGCCCTGCTGCGCGCCATTGAGTGGCATACGCGGGAGGTGAACGAATACTTCGACGAAGTCGATCGCGCCGGGGTGCGGGTCCGCTGACGCGCAGGGCGGGGACGGCGGGACGTTGGACCGCTTTTGAGGATGGGGTGAATCCACCACCGGGCCGGGCTGGGTTCGGTCGAACCCGCGTGAAGGGGAAGCGGGACTCAGGGCGCGGCGCCCGCGGCCAGGGAAAAATTCTCGGGCCACTGTCGGTCGCGGATGTTGTCGGACCAGCCTTGCACCGACGGATCGATCAGCCGGACGGTGCAATAATAGGCCAGGGGGATGACGGGCATCTGGTCCAGGACCTTTGCGGCGAGTTGCGCGCGGTCGATCGCGTAGGCGAGGGCGCGTCGCACACGGGGATCGTTCAATGGCGGCCGCTCGGTGTTGAGGTTGAGAAAATGCATCCCGAGGCGCGGAGCCACATGCAGGGCCGGCGAATGGTTTGCGCGGTAGGTGGGAAGGCGGCTGGTGGGGAAGCTGTAGGTCAGATGCAGCTGCCCCGCCCGAAACGTCCGCTCTTCGGCGTCGATGCTGTCGATCGGATGAAAATGGATTTCCCGCAGCGTCACGTGGGCGGCATTCCAGTAGTACGGGTTGCGCTCCAGCACCATGACCTGCCCCGGCGTCCAGCTCTTCAGCCGGAAGGGGCCGTTGCCCACCATGGCCCCGGGCTTGGTCCAGGGACTGGCGGGATTGAGCCAGCCCCCATGCGCCTCAATCGAAGGCCGGTGCACGGCGACGAAGGGATATCCCTCCAGCATGAACAGGAAATGAGGCATCGGCCGGCGCAGGCGGATGCGCAGGTGATGCGGCCCTGCGACGGTAAGACCAACGGTCGCGGGGTCCTTCGTCCGGCCGCGGTGATAATCCTCCGCCCCGAGGATGGGGTAGGCGAAGTCGGCGAGCGTGCCGGCGAGAGCGGGTTCGAGCAGGCGCACGAACGCCGCCCGGTAATCTTCCGCCACGACCGGATCGCCGTTGGACCAGCGTGCGTCGCGGCGCAGGAAGAAATCGTAGGTTAGCCCGTCCGCCGACACCTCCCAGCGTTCGGCGCCCTTGGGGCTGACCTCGTTCAGGTTCGGGGCACGGGCGAGGACGAGTGAGTCGAAGAGACACTCAATGATGCTGGCTTCGGGCGCGCCGGTATTGCGCTGGGGATCGATCGTGGTGGGTTCGACGCCGCCGCCGCGTTGCAGGACCTGGTGGCGGATGCCTTCCTCGACCAGGGATCGCCGCGGCTTGCATCCCGCCCCGATAACGAGCAGGGCCGCCAAGGGCAGGGCGAGGAGGGAGCGCGGGAGGGACAAGACGTGGGATTTCCGGGGACGGGGCAAGTTGGACGGTGGCAAGGGATAGGTCCGCGCCGAGGGGTGGCAAGCACTCCTGGCAGGCAGGGACCCGGGAGGGGTCTCTGGCGTTTGGCGGTGACGCCTCTGGGAGTAGCGCCGCGTCTCCGACCGGCGGGCGCGTTGTCCCCAACGCGCTCCACTTCGATGGCATCGTTACATCTACGGTGTCGGCGCCAATTCCAGGACCAGCAGGGACACCCCCTGGCGGGGCAGGGTAAAGGCGAGCTGGGTCGTGCCGGCGTTGATGGCGACCTTCCCGGGTTCGGCCAGGCGGGCGAGGCGACCCGCCGCTTCGAGGGCGGCGTATTGTTTGTCGTTGGGCGCAAGCGGCGAGCCCAGGCGCTGCCACGCGGCGTACGCATTGCTGTGGTGCTCGTCGATGCGGTAGTGCGTAAGCGTCGCCGATCCCGAGCCATTGCCCAGCCCGGCGACGGTGAGTTCGACCGCCGCGTCGGGGCCCGGCACATCGTCGTCGTGGTAATGCCAGACCAGGATGCTCAGCGTGGGGCCCTCGCGGCTCGCGAGGGCCGCGACATCGGGCGTTTCGCGCACCCCGGCCTGCATGATCTGGGTGAGTGGCACCTCGGCCGTGCTGGTGGCTGCCAGGCGTTGCCCACCCATGCGGCTGAACATGCGAAACACGTTGAGCACCGGCAGGTCGAGGCCGTTGGAGGCGAGCGCGCGGAAGCCGGCGAAGTACGGCTGATTCTCGAATTCGAACGCCCAGGTGAGCGCGCCCTCGAGGTTCACGCCGTGTTTGTCCGCGAGCAGGTGCTTGCGGAAGAAACTGGCGGCGGTGTAGCTCGAATACATCGTGCCGCTGCGATAGCCCAGCTTCGGCCCCTGGCAGGCGGCGCATCCCTCCGGGTCGGACTCGCCGATGACAATGGGCCGGGTCTTCAACTCCGGCACCGCGGCGATCATCGCGAAGCCGGTGTCGATCGTGCGCAACTGATTCGAGATGCCCATGCGCACATGGCCGTCGACATACACCGGCGAGCCCTTGGCGTGAAACGAGAGGAAGTCGGTCGGCGTGCCGGTCCGGCCGGTGGCGTAGTTTTTCCCGCTCACGACATGCTTCAGGAACCCCGCCATGAACGCGCCCCCGTGGCCGGCGACATCCGGCCCGCCGACCCGCGCGGTCGGCAGGGCGCGCCGCACCGCGTCGACTGCGGTGTCGTGCAGTCGGTAGAAATCCTCGGGCGACCCGTGCCAGTAGGAGGCGCCGTTGGCCTCGTTCCAGACCTCCCAGTACCACTGCTCCACCTCCGCCTGGCCGTACCGCTCGAGGCAGTGCTGCACCCACTGGAAGACCAGCTCGGCCCACTTGGCGTAGTCCTTCGGCGGGTACGCCCAGCCGGTGCTGATGAGCCCGTAGGGGAAACCGGGTCGCCACGCGTGCTGGTAGGGTTCGGGCGCAATCGAGAGCGCCTGTGGCATGAAGCCGATTTGGGCGTACGGGCGGACGCCGCGGGTCAGGTAGGTGTCGAAGATGCGATCGATCACCGTCCAGGAGTAGATGGGGCGCCCCAGGGCGTCTTCGGTGTAGAGGTTGGTGCTGCCCCATTTGAACGCCGGCGTACCATCGCCGGTGTTGAGCAGGTTGTGCGCGCGAAAATAGATCTGCTGGGGCTTCAGCTCGCCTAATTCCCCGATGAGTTTCCGTCCGTCCTTCATCGTGGCATAGTTGGGCTCGTCGGCGCCGAAGAAGCGCCAGATCGGGCGCAAGGGGCCGACGGGGTTGGACGCGTCCACTTGGATCGCGACGGGGAAGGCCGCGGCGGCGCTCCCGGCGGCGGCCAGCGACGCGGTCGCGAGACCCAGCAAGAGGACGGAGGCAAACGAGCGGCGGACGCGGAGGCTCAGCGTGGACATGGTGAAGAATTTTTGGGGAGAGCGCGGCGGGGCAGGGGAGGGCAACGAATCCAGGGGCGCCCCAGCTTCGCCGAGCCCGGTCGGCAAGGGAATGCAAGAATGCAGATGCGATGGAGGTAAAGAGACCGGGGATCGTTCCCGTCGTTGCGTCCCACCGGCGGTTCGGCGGTGGGGCCCCGGCGCGACGCAGGCCCAAGGGTCGAAATGGATCGCCTCCCCGATCCTAAGCAATCCGGGTTCCTTTCGGTCAGCCGTTCAGTTCCGGCCCGCGTCGGGAGGGGGCTGGGGCCGCGGCTGCGGTTTCGGGCGGGTTAGCTTGTGCCGGGCCCGGCGCGCCTCCTGGGTGACCTTCGCCCGCTGGGCGAATTCCGGGTAGAGCAGCCGTGACGGGGTCATGTGGTGAATCGTGACAAGACCGATTTGAAGTGTGCAGATTCGGCATGGCCTTGATAACCCCTCCCGGCCCGACCCCTGAAGATCCAGTTTCCCATCGGTCGGTCCGATTTACCGCGGGGAAACCCGGACTTGACCGAGTACTTGCGACAGCTCTACCCGGCTTTGACCGTGAGGGCAGGGAAGTTGGCCAGAGTGCCGGCATCGGTTGTCGCGAGCGTGGCACCGCAGTCGCGCGCGATCTGCACGAGCCAGAAATCCATGATCTGCCGGTGCCCGGCGGCTTTTTCCAGCAGAGCCCGTTCTGGCTTGTGCGGGCTGCTCACCACGAGACCGGGGTGACGGCCGGCCAGTTCCGCGTCGACGGCATCAAGCGCCTGCGTCGCCGTGAGCACGGCCGCGTGCATGACGGACGGGTTCATCAGCAACCGAGTTGCCGCAAGGTAGGTTTCAACCGCCACACCCCAGCCGGCGGGCTTGGCGGCGTCGAGCCACGCGCGGGCGCGGGTGTGCGCCACATGGCCGCGGTAAATTGCGGCGAGAAACACATCGTTGTCGATCAGGTGGCGCATTCGCTCAGTCGTAGAGGGCGGCGCGGACGTCTTCGCTCGTCACCTTGGCGGTGCCACGCGGAGGCGTGATGACGACGCGGCCCGGTGTGAGGTCGAGCCGGGTCTTGGCCGCCGGGCCTGGCGTCGCGTAAGCGCGGCGCACGGCGTCGGTCACGAGTCGGGTGAGCGAGGCGGCCTTGCGCCCGCCGCGCCGCGCGGATTCCAAGCGAAGGGTGCGGGCCACGTCGGCGGGCAGGTCGAGGGTCGTCTTCATGTGTTCATGGTTTTATGGCGAACCGGAAAGTCAAGCTGGCGGGCGGACGATCCATGGGGTCAGCCGAACCCGGCAACACCGCCGGTCCCACCCGTGCGCCGCGTGATTCCCCACCGCTTTCCCTCCCGGATCTTTTTCTACACGCACGGCGATGCAGTGGCGGGAGGCTGCCTTGCGAGGGAGATCTCGCCACCCACTACGCAAATTGAGAGCCGGGCCGGCAGCCCACGCCGCCCCGTCACCGGTCAAGGCATCGACATATCGACAAAGACGAACTCTACGGGAGATCCGCGGGCCAGCGTGATCACTACTTCATTGTTTCCGGCCTGGAGCGTGGCGACCGGTACCACCCAAGACCGGCAGTGGGAGTGATTGGCAGGGTGGGCGAAGGGGGTTGGGAATGGTTCCGCCACGTCCGCTGTTTCGAGCAAACGAACGCCGTTGAGCGCGACGCTGAGCTCGCGGTCGCGGAAAGGACCGGCGGCCTGCAGCCGCACCCGGCCTTCGTGCCGCCAGCCGGTCGCCGGAGGTGCGAGGTCGAGCGTCCATCGTACCGAACGACCGACGGATAAGATCCGCTGCCGGACAAACTGCGAGGGGCCTGACGGTGGATTGCTCGACTGCGCCAGGAAATAATGCTGCGGCGCTCGCGCGAGCCACTCCGGATCGCCCAGCCGGTCGAGGACATGAAACGGCGGTTCACCCCGGGGTATGGCCAGACTGCGGTAGTACGCAAAATTAAAGAGCGACACGCCGTGCGCGCCCCGGGCGTACGCGAGGTGGGCGGCGGTATGGAGTTGCTCGGCGGTCGTTGGCCGGTAGCGCCCCGTCTGCCCGGGAGCGACGACCGCGCTGGCGGGGGCATTGGCGAAGGTGAGTTCGAGGTAAAGCGGCGTGTTTGGGATCTGCTGATGGATCGGGACAAGGTCGGTCTGCTGTTCGGTGAGGTAGTGACAGCTCAGGTTGACGAAATCGACCCCGGCGGCCACCCAACCGGGGAGATCAATGCCGAGGGCCGGATACCCCGGGAGCCGCTGTGGAACGCGCACGCCAAGCCAGCGCTTCTTCCCGGGTGGTGCCGTCCGATCAAGAATCGCCCGGGTCTCGCGAATGAATCCGACCATGATCGCGACGCGCTCGCCGGTGGAAGTCTCCTCCGGCCGGAACAGCGTCGACCACCGCATAAAGTCGAGTTCGACCCCGTCGAGATCGTACTGCCCGGCCAGTTCTTGAATGAAACCGAGCTTCAGCGCCCGCACTTCGGGAATCGCCCAGTTCAGAACGCGCGCGGTCCGAAGTCGAATGCGTCGCGTGGGATCGGCAATATAGCGCCGCCGCTCTTCTGGACTGGCCTGCTGATATTCCGGGGGATCGGGTTTCAACCGATACTCCGGATGTTCGAGCAGGAACCGGCTTTGCGTGGCGGCTTCGCCGAGGTTGAAACGCGCGTCTTTTGGTGGCGGCCGGCCGTGCAGCGCCTCCAGCACGAGATCCTGCGTTTCAGTGCCGTGATAGTCGTTCATGCGCAGCGACACCAGGGGCGAGATGCCACGGCGTCGGCAATGCGCGACAAACTCCGCCACCAGGTCTCCGCCTTGCCGCAGGTATTCCCCCATGGCGTCGAGCGGCAGGCGTGTAGTCTCCGCGTACCAGCGGTAATGCTCGTCAGCCGGATAGAGCCGGCTCCGCCACCAGGGCACCCAGCCGTTGCCTGGCTGCAGCAGATGCGTCCTGGCGGCGGCGGCCTCATCAATGCTGCGGTGCAGGCGATCCGGCACGGAGGCACCCAGGTCGGTGCGGTCGAAGGCGGAGGCCCCCAGCAGGTTGGTGCTGTCGTTGCTGTAGAGCACCCGGCCAGGCCCCGCCGGCTCGCCGGCGAACGCGACCCCGACGACCAACGACCAGCAACCGGCGTGCGCCGCGAGCCACGCGTTCATGGCCGGCCGAGGTGGCGGCGGAAGAATGCGACCATCGCCTCCTCCGGATCGACCGGATCGTCGATGGTGTGAAGATAGCCGCATTCGAGGCCGAGCGCGTGCATGGCGGCCTGCAATTTGTGGCCGAAGATCGGGTGATGGATGCCCTGCCCGTTCTTGGCGTTCGGCGTGAGCGGCACGTCAGACTCCGAGTAGATTTGGAAGATCGGCGGATCGTCGCGCGTGAGGTGCTTGATCGCGGAGACCTCGTCGTAGAGCGGCTGGAGCTTGGGGTCGGAGAGCTGGTCGTGCGACTTCACGCCATAGGCCGGCAGGGAGAACGAGTGGCGATATGCCGCCTCGCCAATCCACGCGCGAATCACATTGGGATCATACGTGCACTGACCGGCCACGGTGGCGCCACACCGGAGCCGGGTGGATTGCCGCGCGATCGGGTCGGCGCTCCGCAAGTCGGCCATGTCATCATGAAACGCGAGCCACAGCGTGAGGCCAGCGCCCGCCGATCCCCCGCACGCGGCCACGCGCCGCGGATCCAGCTTCCACTCCGCCGCATGGGCCCGCAGGAACTGCAGGGCGCGGGCGCTATCCTGGTGCGGCGCCGGCAACGGCGCCGTGGTGGTGTAGCGGTAGTTAATCGACGCCACCGAAAAACCCGCGGCCCGACACCGCGCGATCAACGAAGGCGTGACCTCGTGCTTGTCGCCAATGCGCCAGGCGCCGCCGTGAATGTAAATGACGAGCGGCGTGGGCCGGGCGGAGGCGGCCGCCCAAAAATCCAGGACATTGCGCTCGTGCGGTCCGTAGCGAACGTTCTCGCGGTCCGGTTTCGGCCGCGGCGGCGAATCATCCGGCGGCGGAGGCTGGCCAGCAGCCTGGGCCTTCGCCACGGCCTGCTCGCGCTGCCGCCGCGCGGCGCTCCGCTGGCGCCCGACCGAGTCCTGGTACGCCCAAACCTCCGCGGCGGTCAGGACGCCGTCCTTGTTTTCGTCGGCCACGGGAAATTTCTCCAGCCAGCGCTGCAAATGGGCGTTCGTCTGTGAGGTGGGCTCTGCAACCGCCCGGGCGACGCCAGCCCAGCCAAGGGCAATCGCCATGGCCACAAGGCCGGTGCGGATGAAGGATTCAGTTCGCTGAACTGCGTCTGGCATGGTCGGGTGGTCGACCGGTTGGCCGGATTAGAATTTCAGCGTCGCAGAGAAGGAATAGTTGCGTGGCGTGATCCAGAAGTAACTCACCGGAGTCGCAACGCGCGCGGGGTTGGTGAGATCGCCGCCAGGCGGCCGAAGCGTAGTGGCGAAGTAGACTGGCTTGGCGTAATCGAAGAGGTTGCTCACGCGGAGACCCAACTCGAGGGTCAGGTTGCCGCGCAACCGATGCGTATAGTTGGCGGTCAACGTGCCGATCGTGTAGGCCGGCTGGTAGACGACGTCGACCGGCCCGACGGAAGGGTCGTCGATCGCCTGGGAGGAATTCGCGGGATTGCGGATGGTATCGGCGCCGCGGTAGCCGATCACCTGCCGGCCGCGGTAGTTGAGGCCCGCTCCGACACGCACGCCCTTGAGGCGCCCGGCGCGGAATGAATAGTCGGTGAAGATGTTTCCCGTGGCCTCAACCAGCCGATTGAGCTTCTGTTTCTCACGCGTAATCGACGCGAGCTGCTGCTGGATGCTGTTCCAGGCATCGACCGCGCCCGGTCCCTCCGGTGAATTGCTCACCGGGATGGATGTATTGTAGGTGGCCGTGGTGCCATTGAAGGCGCCCCCGGCGTCCTGCA
This sequence comes from Opitutales bacterium, assembly GCA_038249085.1. Taxonomy (GTDB): domain Bacteria; phylum Verrucomicrobiota; class Verrucomicrobiia; order Opitutales; family Opitutaceae; genus ER46. The sequence goes on along the minus strand of JBBRWR010000112.1, from coordinate 17,820 downwards.
CGATCTGGCGAAGGACGGCGTCGTTGGCGGCCAGATACGTCTGGATCTTCGGATAGGTGTCGGACTGGTAACCGTCGGCCAGCGCGGCGTTCAGGTTCAGCCGCCAGTTGGGCGCGAGATTGGCCGTGATCTCGAATTCCCAGCCGGATATTTCGCTCTTGATCGTATCGAGCGTGCCGCTGGGCGGCAGCGGCAGGCCCCGCGCGTTGAGGCCGGAGGGGGTGAGATCGCCCACCGGGTTGGCAGCGACAATGGCGGCGATGTTACTCCGATAGGTTGCGCCCGAGATGATGTTCCCCTTGTCCACGCCTTCGTAGCGGACGAGATTGGCGACGAAACGACCCTCGAGCAGCGTCAACCGAACTCCGTAGTCCCAACCGTCGGCGGAGCGGGCGGCGAGCAACTTGCCGGTGACATCGTAACGCGCAATCGGCGGCACGAAGGACTCGGCAAAATTGCCGAGAATACTGATCTGTTTGGTGAGGTGGAAAACCCCGCCGACGCTGAAGGTGTCAAGGTTGCCCGAGATGGTCGGTGAGTTGAAGTCGTCCTGGAACCGCTCATTGGCGTAGCGTGGATCCGCCGCGCCGCTGGCCAGTCGGGGTCGCAACTCGGCCGGAAGCGCCGGGCCGACCGGCGTGCCGCTGGCCGTGCGCTCCCGGTAGGTCAATTGCTCCCAATCCGATGGCGCATCGGGCTTCAAGTACAGGGCCTTCCCGTCCCAATCGACGGGGTTGTCGCGCTGAGCGACGGCGATGCGGTTCCCGGTCTCGTAACGATCACGCCGGATTGCGGCGAGCAGATTGATCCGGCCCTTCAGCAACCGCGCGTTGCCGGCCGCCTGGAGATAATCGTAGTCGGTGCGCGCCCGCGCATTGTAGGAGGCGTTGGTCCAATCCCGGACCAACCCGCCCGACACGGACTGGGTGCTGTTGGTGATCGGGTTGGCATAGGTCAAGTTGCGGTCGGAGAGGTCGAAGGGCCGGGACTTGTCCGTGTTCAAATAGTAGCGGAAACGCACCTGCTCGTAGGTCGGCCATTCCCGCGGGTCCGGGTTGGATTTCAGCACGTAGATGTACGTGTCGAGATCGTCTTCGCTGCGGGAGGTGCCGCCGAGCAGGTTGACGCGGAACGCGCCCCACCTCGTCTCCTCCGGCACGTAGGCGAGCGCGAGCCGGGTGTTGGTGGCCCGCCCGGTCCGGAAGTGCGGATAGGAGCGGCTCTCGCTGTAAGGCTCGAGGAAGTTCGGGTTCGGCGCGCCGGTGGGCAGGACACGATTGACGTCGATGAAAACCTGCGTGAGGCCGCGGCTGGTGATGATGTCGCCCTGCTTGTCGAGGCCGGCGATGTTCCCGGCGATCTCCGCAAAGAACTTTCGCCGATCTGCTGGGTGACGGCGAGGGTGTAGTTCTCGTAGTCCTCCCGGTACAGCGGCGCGTCGACGGTGGTCGTGAATTCGCGCGAGGGAATGCGGAAGTTGGAGCTACGAATGGCGAGATCGAAGAGATTAGAAGGCAGGTTCTGCTGGTTGAGGATGGGAGTGTTGCGGATGTTGGCGCTGGGGCCGGCGACGAGCATGCCGCCGGCGGGATACGAGGCGTTCAGGTTGCCGCCCTCCGTCCGGGCCCAGCCTTCGTAGTTCACGAGCGAGTCCAGACCATTGGACGGCGTGAACACGATGGTGCGCGTCGCCTGGCGCCCGATGCCGGCGGCGGCGACCGCGGCGGAAATCCGGGCGGAATAGGTGCTCGTCCCGTTCCACGCACTGATGAAATCGTCGAAATTGCTCGCGACGGCCGCCTTGTCTTTCTTACCGCGCTCGCCTTCGAAACGGATCTCGGTGTGGCGGGCCGGCCGCCAGGTCAACGCGAGCGTGGCGGCGCGGCGTTGCTCGAAGTCGCGATCCTGCCAGCCGTCGCGATCGAGGTAGAGCGCGTTGAAGCGGACCGCCAGCCGGTCGCCGATCGGTTGATTATGATCGAAGGTACCGCGGAAGTTGTCCCACGAGCCGATCGAGGTGCGCACCTCCGTGAAACGTTTGTCGGTCCGGGCGCGTTTCGAGACGACATTGGGCGTGCTGCCGTAGCCGCTGTTGCCGAAGAGAATCGAGTTGGGCCCGCGCCCGAAATCGAGCCGCTCGATGTTGTAGCTGTCGAAGTTGAAGCCGTAGGGAAAGAAGTCGCGCTGCGGCCGGTTGGCCGTCACCCCGCGGGAGGCGAGATAGAAGTCGTTGTTCGACCACTCGAGGTTGCCCATGTTGCGGGGCTCGCTGCTGTTGGGGGTCCACTGCGCCATGTCGGCGAGATCGGTGAGATTCAGCGCGTCAATGAAATCGCGGGTCAGGACCGAATAGGCCACCGGCGTGTCGCGCAAGTCACCTCCCAACCGCCCGCCCGCGAGCGCACTCGCGGCCACGAATCCTTCATCGCGATCGGTGCTGACGATGAACGGACTCAGCACCACCGACTCTTCCCTGGCCGTCAGAAGCGCGGGCGGCGTCTGCGCCCACGCCGAAAGCGCAAGCAACCCGCCGGCGGCCCACGCCGCCCAGCGGCCACGAAAACCTGGATACATACGGAATTGGGACGGAAGAGGATGTAACGGGTGGTGCATAGGGGATTCGGGTTGGGCCGGTATACGACTCGGAGCGGCACGCACCAGGCGGGCGCAGAGGGGTTGCCGGGCTTGGTTGAACGCTCCCGATTCGATATCCAACGCCGCCGACACGGGGAACGGGAATAACCTAACAAGACAGGGACAAACGTAACGTGGACGCCGTGAATCGTTCCCGGACTCCGCTACCCTGACCAGCCGGGATCGACGTAATACATGGGTTCGTCGGCCGGGAACGGAACCGCCGCTTCCGGCCTCGGGCCAGCCAGGGCCGGAAGCACTGCACCAAGCATCGGGCCGGCGCCGCAGACGGCAACAGTGAGCATCACGCCGGTGCTTACCTGCGCCAGGAATTCACGTCGGGGAATTTCAGCGGCGGTGCTTGGTATCGGAGCGACGGGAAGAGCGGATGAGTTCATGGTAAAGACGGGAGCCCGGGCCGGGCGGGTGGTGCTAAGCGACGTGCCGCTTGCGGTAGTCTCCCGGCGTGAGCCCGAAGCGTTTCCGGAAGCAGCGAATGAAGTACTGGAGATCGGTGAAGCCGCAGAGACTGGCGACATCGGTCACGTTGTAGCGCAGGTCGGCGAGGAACCGGAGGCTCCGCTTCAGCCGGATCTCGTTCACGTACGAGCGGAAGTTCTGCTGCGTGTGCTCGTGGAAGAAACGCGAAAGATGATTCGGGTGGCGGTTGAAGAACCGGGCGGTCGTTTCCCGGCTGAGATCCGGATCAGACCAGTGCGCTGAAATGTAGTCACACAGCGAGTGCCAGAGCATCGTGTCGCTCGATCGCCTCAGTTCCGCAGCATGCTCCACCAGTCCGGCGACCTCCGCCACCAGCATTTCCGCCGCCGCGTTGAACATCCTCTCGCCCGTCCGCGGCAGCGTGCGCTCGAGGAGCAACCCCAGCAGATGCTCGCCCCGCGTGCCGAGCGACTCGGCGGTCTGCCACTCGGCCAGATAGCGCCACGGGATTTTGCCATCCTTCCGAATCGCCCGGCGCGAGTGAATCGTGACGCGCGTGAAGTCCTGCCGGAGCGTGATCGCCAGCGAGCGGTAACTCATGCGCGGCACCGGGCAGCTCCAAGTGCAGGGGGCGAGGAAAAGCGCCTGGCCCGCCACGATGTCGAAGATCACCTCCTGGTCGTTCTCGATCATCAGATATCGTCCGGTGCCCGCGAGAATCAGGATGAGTCGGGCCTCCTCTTTGAAAAACACGGGGTGTTCACTCGTCGGCCGCCGACCCTCCAGGATGCGCACGACCGGGCGCGGGGAAGGCGCCGCCAGCCAACTGCGCAGGGCCGCGAGGATGCGGAGGCGGTCGTTCGGAGTGGGCATGGGCAAGGGCGGGGGAGGTCTCGAGGCCCATGTCTTGAACGAGGGTGACGTGGCTGACAACGCTGCGCCGCGGCCCCGCCTACCGCTGAATCCGCCCCGAGCCGTCGCCCGCCAGCAGCGTGGCCACCTCCTCTTTCGAGACGAGGTTGAAGTCCCCCGGGATGCTGTGCTTCAGGCACGAGGCGGCGACCGCGTACTCGACCGTGTCTGGCACCGACCAGCCCTCGCACTGCCCGAAGATCAGTCCCGCGGCAAACGAGTCGCCCCCGCCGATGCGATCGACGACGTGCATGTGGTATTTCCGGCTGAAAGCCGCGGCGCCCTCCGCGAACAGCAGCGCCGACCAGTCGTTCACCGTCGCCGAGATGCTCTCGCGCAGGGTGATCGCCACGCGGGAAAACCCGAATTGCGTCTGCAATTGCCGCGCCACGTCCTCGTAGCCCGCGCGGCTCAGCCGGCCATCGCGCACGTCCGAGTCATTCGCCTTGATCCCGAACACCATCTCCGCGTCCTCTTCGTTGCAGATGAGGACGTCGACGAACGCCATCAACGCGGTCATCGTCTGCCGCGCCTGCGCCGGGGTCCAGAGCTTGCGCCGGTAGTTGAGGTCGCAGCTGACGGTGACGCCCTGGCGGCGCGCGGCGGCTCCGGCGCGTTGCAACACCGGCACCAGTCGTTCCGCCACCGCGGGCGCGGTGCCGGCAAAGTGAAACCAACGCCGGCCGGCGAAGAGCTGATCCCAGTCGAGCCCCTCGTCGCTGAAGGTCGTGAACGCCGAGTCACGGCGATCGTAAATCACCTTCGACTGCCGCTGGCTCGCCCCGCTCTCGACGTAGAACAACCCGAGCCGGTCGCCCGCGCGCTGCACGTAGCGCGGGTCGATCCCGTAGCGGCGGAGATAATTGACGCAGGCCTGGCCAATTTCATGGGCCGGCACGCGCGAGACGACCAGCGCCTCGTAGCCCCAATTGACCAGCGACGCACCGACGTTGGCCTCGGCGCCGGTGTAGTAGACTTGCAGCCGATCGCTTTGGACGAGGCGCGAAAAGCCTTCGGCGTTGAGCCGCAAGAGCAGTTCACCGAACAGGACGACACTGGGAGTGGATGGCATGGTCATGGGGTGCAGCCGGCCTTAACCTGGCTGATCTTGGTTACGAGATTCCGGGCCCGCCCGGCAATCCCGGCAAAGGCATCCGCCGTCCAGGGACCGCCGCCAATCAGATCGCGGCCGACGGTCACCGCGCAGGCGCCCGCCTTGATGAAGCTGGCGGCGTTATCGAGGGTGATGCCACCGGTGGGCATGAGTTTCAACCCGGGATAGGGTCCGAGCAGGTCCGTGAGATAGGCGGGGCCCAGCGCGCGAATCGGGAAAACCTTCACGACATCCGCCCCGGCCTTCGCGGCATGGAATATTTCCGCCGGGGTGAGCGCGCCCGGGATGAGGGCGACTCCGCGCGCCTGGGCCACCGCCGCGACCTCGGGCACGAAATGTGGGCTGACGACGAACGTCGCCCCGGCGGCGATCACGGCCTCGGCGCCTGCCGCGGACAACACCGTGCCGGCGCCGACCGCCGCGTCTGGAGCCATCCGGGCCAGCAAGCGCGCGATGATGCCGGCGGCGTCGGGCGCCGTCAGCGGAACTTCGAAACAGCGGATTCCCCCGGCATAGAGGGCGTCGCAGATGTCGAGAATGAGTTGGGCGTCGTCCATGCGGAGGATGGACACGACCCCCGACTGCTCAATGGCGTCGACGGCGGTGGAAGGGAGGGAGGTATTCATAAAAAAGGGAGGAGGCCGGGCCGGGGCTTCAGGCGAGGGCGAGGTCAATGAAATCGATGGCGGCACTGGCCCGGCCCTGGATCAGGGCGATTTCCAGCGTGTTCTGACCGGCGCGCGGGAGCGTTGCCGGCACGGTCCACGCCCGCCGGCGTTCGGTCAAACCCGCGGGTCGGGCATACGGATGCGGATAAGGATCGGATCGATCCGGATCCGCGGTAAGCCGGATGCCGTTCAGACTCGCGGTCCACTGGCTGTCCGCCAGTGCGTCGCGCGCGAGCACCCGGAGCCGGCCGCCCTTCCGCCAGCCGCTGCGCGGTGGCGCGAGATCCAGGGCAAACGCCGCGGCCGCGGCGCCGGCCTTGACCGCCTTGGGGAGCTGGTTGGGCCGGCCCAACGGCGCCGCCCAGGAGGCGCCACCGGAGAGAAAGTAGTGTTGCGGTTGCGCCGCCACCCACGCCGGATCGCGCAGATGTTTGAAGACATGAAACGGCGGTTCGTGAAACGGCCCCCGTCCTGGCGCGCCGTGTTCGCGAAAATAGGCGAAGTTGAAGGTCGATACGCCGCGGGCGCCGCGGGCGTAGGCGAGGTGCGCGGCGGTGTAAAACTGCTCATCGGTGGTCCAGAGAAAGATCGAGGTGTCGTAGGCACCGGGCACCCGGCCGACACTGGTCACCGCGTGAGTGAGCTCGAGATGCACGGCGGCGTCCGGCACGAGACGGCAGATTCCAGCCAGATCGGTTTGCTGGGCGGTCAGGTAATATGACGAGAGGTTCACGATCTCGAGCCCGGCCCGCACCATCGCCGGCAAGTCAAAACCGAGCGGCTCGTACGGCTCGACGTAGCACGGCAAACGCGCCCCCAACCACCGGTGGCGCCCACGGCGCGAGGTGCGGTCGAGCAGCGCTCTGACGCGCTGGATGAAGCCCGTCATCACTCCGGCCCGTTGGGCCAAGGTCGTCTCGTCGCTGCGGAAATAATTGCAGTGCCGCATGAAATCGAGCTCCAGCCCGTCGATGTCATAGCCCTCGCAGATTTCGCGGATAAAACCGAACATCCAATCGCGGACCTCCGGGTTCGCCCAGTTCAGGACGCGCACGTTCCAGTGATCCTTGTCGACGTTGACGGGATCGATCCGGAACTGGGGGTTGTCCTTGTAGAACTTGTTCACGCAGTGGAGCGAGTAGCCGGGAATCTCCTCGATGGCACCGCCGCCGGGCGTGTTGACGAACTCCTTGCCGTGACTGTCGTTCATCCGCAGCGAGACAAACGGTGCGAGTCCGCGCAGGCGGCAGCGGGCCACGAAGGCCCCCACCATGTCGCCGCCGCCGAGCATGTAGGCGGCATAGGGGTTGTCGCGGACGCGGGTACCGTAGGTCCGCTCGTACCACGCCACGTGTTCCGCATACGGATACTGGCGGCTGCGCCACCACGGGGCCATCGTCACTCCCGGCTGGAGCATATGCACGTCGACCCCGGTGCCGGCGGTCTCGTCGATCGACGCCTCGAGTGCCGCCTGGGTGAACGGGGCGCCCTGGGCGTGCCAGGGGCTGGTGCAGCTCACCGTGTTGACGGTGTCGTTGCTGTAGAGGATGCGGAAGGGAGAGGTCATCGGGAACGAAAAGGCTGGGGCGCGCGGGTTTCAGCGGTGGTCTGCCGCGCAGACGGGGGCGAGCTTCGGCGCCAGGAGGTGCAACGCGGCGAGTGCGACCAGATAGGCGGATCCGGCGATGATGAAGAGCTTCGTATACACGGCGGTATTGGCGGTCGCGGAACCCGCACTCTGGAAAAGCTTCCCGGTCAGCGTCAGCAGGGCCATCGAGCCAAGCGCTCCGGCGGTGCCGCCCAGTCCCACCACCGAAGCTACGTCGCGCTTCGGGAACATGTCGGACACCGTGGTGAAGAGATTCGAGGAAAACCCCTGATGGGCCGAGGCCGCGAGGCCGACCAGGAACACCGCCACCCACATGTTCGACACCTGGGTCGAAAACGACACCGGCACCACGCAGAGCGCGCAGACCAGCATGGCAAACTTGCGCGCGGCGTTCGCCGTCCAGCCCCGACCCAGCAGCCAGGAAGACAGCCACCCTCCGCCGATGCTGCCGAGGTCGGCCATCAAGTATATCGTCACGAAGGGCAGCCCGAAGTTCTTGATGTCGAGTTTGAAGTTCTGGTTGAAGAACAAGGGCAGCAGATACAGGTACCAGCGCCACACCGAATCGGTGAAAAACTTGGCCAGGATGAAACCCCAGGTCGGGGCGAGCCGCAGCAGCGAGAACCAGGGGATGCTGCCGGTCGCGTCCTCGCCTACGTCACTCCGGATGTGGGCCAATTCTGCGGGTGAAACGCGCGGATGGACCTCGGGCGCCCGGTACAACCAAAGCCAGAGCGCGAGCCAGATGAATCCGATGGTGCCCGTGGCGATGAACGCCCATTGCCAGCCGTAGGTCAGAAAGAGCCAGGGCACCGCCAGGGGCGCGACGACTGCGCCGACGTTGCTGCCCGAGTTGAAAATGCCGGCGACGAGCGCGCGTTCGCGGCGCGGAAACCACTCGGCGGTCGTCTTCACCGCGGCGGGAAACACCCCGGCTTCGGTGAGCCCAAGCAGGAAGCGGGCAAAGCTGAACCCCGCGATCGTACTCATGAGCGCATGCAAGGCCGCCGCCATGCTCCAGCCGACAATCGACAGGGCAAACCCCTTGCGCGTGCCGATCCAGTCCAGCATTCGACCGAAGCTCGTCAGTCCGATCGCGTAGGCGACCTCGAACCAGAAGGCGATGCCCGTGTAATCTGCGTTGCTCCAGTGAAACACCTTTTGCAATTCCGGCGCGAGGATGCCGAACACCAGCCGATCAAGGTAATTGATCGTGAGCGCAAAAAACAGGAGCGCACAGATCACCCAGCGAAAGCGGGTGCGGCCGTGGAGAGGTTCGGATGGATTCATGGGGATTTTCTCCCGTCACCACCGATCGGTACGGAACGGGGCCGCCGGCAGCCCGGCCCCATTGAACAGGCCGGCGTCGGGAAAGTTGTGCCAGGCATAACGCACCGCCACCGGCGCGGTCACCGTCGGGGCCATCACCACCACCGTTTCGCCCTCAATCGTTGCCTCGGCCGGCAAATAGCGATGGTCCGCCCCGGCGATTTCAAACGCCGCCAGGGGGTGGCCGCCTGCCTGCAGGCCGGCCGCATGGCGAAAACGCACGCGGATCGCCCGACCCTCGGGCGTGGCTCCAGCCAGTTGCGGTCCGGAATACTCGATCGCCTCATGTTCCAACTGGGCGCGCGCGATCAACGCCAGCCGGCGGCCGACCTCCTGTTTGTTCTTGGGATGCACGTTGGTCACGTCGCCGATGTCGATCGTGACCGCCATGCCCGTGGCCGGCAGCGCCAGCGCCGAGGCCTGGGCTTCGCGCAAGTAGGCCCACGTCTGGCGGGTCTTGTCGAACTCGCGGTTGTGGTTGGCCAGCTGCACGAAGTAGAAGGGCAGTTCCCGGCCAAACGCTTCGCGCCACTGTTGGATCATGCTGGTGAAGAGGACGGCATACTCGCTGTGCCGCGGCGCGTTGGCTTCGCCTTGATACCAAATCACACCGCGCAACGCGGCGGGTACGAGCGGCGCAATCATCGCGTTGTAGAGTCCGCCTGGCATCCAGCGGCTGTCCGGACCCTCCGGCTCTCTCGGCGCGGGAGTCAGGAGGGCCTGACCGGTCGCTGGAGAAGCCGCCTGGGTCATCTGCCACTTGGCGAGGTCCGACTCATACTTGGTCCGGTTGGCCGGATAGTCGGTCAATCGCTTCTGCCAGCGCGACTGAAGGGCGGCGTCATACGGGCTCGCCCGGACCGCCGCGGGACTCATCCACGACTCCACCTGGGTGCCACCCCAACTGCTGTTGACGAGCCCGATGGGGATTCCGGTCTTCCGCTGCAGTTCGCGCGCAAAGAAATAAGCCACCGCCGAGAACGCGGCCACCGTGGACGGATTGCACGCCACCCACTCGCCTGGGAGATCTGCTTGCGGCCGGGCGGCCACCAGATGCGGAATCTTGAAATGGCGAATGAGGGGGAAGTTCGCCGCCGCGATTTCCTCCGCGGCGTTCGCCGAATCGCCCACGATCCATTCCATGTTCGATTGCCCCGCGCAGAGCCAGACGTCGCCCACCAGCACGTCGCGCACGTGCAGCGTGTTGTTGCCCTTCACGATCATCTCAGCGGGTTGGGTCGATGGAGCTTGGGCGGGCAGGATCAGCCGCCAATGGCCATCGGACGTTGCGGTCGTTTCGACCGTCGTCGTCCGAAACCGAACCGTGATGCGCTCGCCGGGCTTCGCGTACCCCCACACCGGCAAGGGTTGCGCCCTTTGCAGCACGGCGCCGTCGCGAAAAAGAGGGGCGAGCGCGACATCCGCCCGGGCCGGGGGAAAGGGCAAGACCAGACCGCAAAGCAAGAGCAGGCGGACAAGCCGGACGCCGCAACCCCGCATGGCATCAACGGGGGCCAACTCGGCAGTCATGCCCGAAATCCTACCGTATGCGAAACACGACTCGGACGTCGGTGGTACCATGGAGCAATGTGGGGTGTGATGAAGAAGCTGTGTTAACCGGCCAATCCGAGCATTCATGAATGCTTTGAAGGCGCCGGGTGCCAGCGGAGAAATTCGTAACAAGAGGTGGAAAAACGTAACCGTGCGACGCCTTCCTCGTCCACCCGGCCCCGGTGGCAGGGACCAACCGATCGGACCGAAACCGGGTGGCGGTATGTTGCCAGAGCCCACGTCATCCCTGCCAGCGAGCCTTGCGCAGTCGTGCCGGCTACGGGACTTTGGCGCGGACGGCATAACCAAGGTCGCGGAGCAACCCCGCCAGCTTTCGCCGATGCTCGGTCGAGAGGGGTTGGATTGGCAGTGCCGGGTAGCCCACGTTGGGTCCGATCATGTTCAAGCCGGTCTTCATGACGCTGAACCAGTGGGCGCCGTCACCCTTCGACAGGTAGGCATCGAATTGCAGACGCATCAAAGGTGCGAGTTTTGCCCAGATTTCCCGGGCCGCGGCGAGGTCGCCACGTCCGGCGATGGTTTCGTACAACCGGCCGGCCATGCGGGGGACGAGGCTCGGGATGCCGGAGATCCAACCGTGGGCGCCATGACACAACCCCTCAAACGCGACGGCATCGATGCCGGCAAACACCGCCAGATTGCCGCTGGTCGCCTGGAGAAGTTCAACCATGCGATCGGGATCGGGATGGGACATCTTGACGCCGGCAATGGCCCCTTCGTCGAACAACTGCAGCAGATGACGCGATTTGAGATCCACCCCGGTCATTGGCACGTTGTGATAAAGCACGAGGGGAATGGACACGGCGGCGGCGACGCGCCGGAAGTGGTCCATCGTCTGAGACAACGTGGGAACCATGTAATAGGGCGGTACGATCAAGAGGGCGTTCGCCCCGGCCCTTTCGGCATGCTGCGAAAGCTCCACGGTGACGCGGGTCGAAACGTGATGCGTGCCAACGATGACCGGCACCCGCCCGGCACAGGCGTCCAGCGCCGCGTCGAGAACGCGCTTCCGGTCGGCCACTTCAAGGACGGCAAACTCGCCCGAACTGCCAAGTGGGGAGATCGCGTTTACGCCCTCGGCAATCAGCCAGTCGATGTGCGGCTTCAGCTGTTTGAGCTGCAAGCGGCCGTGCTGGTCAAACGGAGTGACGGACGATGCACAGACCCCTCGAAACAGCGTCTTCTTGGAAATCTTCATAAAATTGGAGCGACTCCGACGGAAGGGAGTTTCGATTGGAACAGGCTCTGCACCGGACTTTCTGAGGTCGCAACAAGAACGGGGAGCAGCGTAAAAAGCTAATCAGAAGGGGAAAAACGTAACATGATTGCTTTTGTCCCCGCCTTAATGGCAGCGCCGGCCGATCATGGCGGCGGCGACGCAGGCGCGGGGTCATGGTCCTCTCGGCCGACCAAGACCAAGGCTGCGATGGCGATATCCATGACGAGGCTGACTTAACCCCTCTTGCTCATTTTCCAAGGGACACGGATCACGCGCACCGGAAAATCAACGGTGGCACTCGCGGGCGGCCGATCCGGGCGATCTAAAACCGTCTGACGCCATCGACCCTGCGCCGGGCATTGGTCCCGGAATCGTCCCCGATCGGGTGGAATCACTTGCAGGGAAAACGCGCCCATCACGAGCCGGCCACTCCTCCCGGCCCGACCCCCGGTTTCCTTCCCGTCAGTTCCTATCCGCGGCGGGCGGAGGCCGCGGCTGCGGGTTCGGGCGGGATAGCTTGTGCCGGGCCAGGCGCGCCTCCTGGGTGACCTTCGCCCGCTGCGCGAATTCCAGGTAGGGCCGGCCCGAGAGTTCGGCGATGACCTGGGTGAGCATCGCCTGCCCGTTGATCTTCTGGCGCGCCTCCTTCTGCGCCAGAAGTCGGGCTTTGATTTTTTCGAGGAAGGCCTCACCCAGGCGCTGGTAAGCGTCGATCATCACATAGCGAAAACCGCCCGGGGTCGTCGGATCGATCCGGGCTTCCGCTTCCGGCCGGTCGATCGCCTGGCGCTTCTCCCCCTGGTTCCAGTTCAGGAGATCCAGGCCCAGGCCGAGCGCCCGCGGGCATTCGCCCAGGCGTTTGCTCAACATATGGAGGGCATAGATTTCGTCCGCGCCCTGGAGCTTGATCGTGACGACATCCGCAACGAAGCGCGACCACACCGCGTTGAACCAGTCCCGGTCGTCGACGTAAATGCGTTGGTCCCGGATGTGTTCCAGGCAGTCCTGGCTGAACCCGCCGCGAAAGCGGGTGTCGCGTCGCGCCACCCAACTGAAGGGATCGTAGATGAAGTAGAGATTCGCGATGAAGGTTTCCTGCAAATACCGGAGTTCCTTTTCGCCGACCTGCTGGTCGGAATAGAAGATGGGGTAGGTCAGACTCACCTCCTTGAAGGCGTACGACGGTACGTTGACCGGCAGCCCCCGCTCGATGAAGTGAAAGCCTTCCTGGGTGTCGAGGTTGAGTCCCTGCGTTTTGTCGGTCATGAACGTGTTGCCCAGCCGGCTCGGGTTGTTGAAGAAGACGACATCCCAGCGATCGGTGATGCGTCGCTCCCACTTTCCGGTTGCGGGATTCAGGCGAATATCGCGGGCGTATTTCGAGGGGGGGTGGTCGGGCGCAATCTTGCCCAGACGTTCCAGATCCCAGACGATCAGGGACTTGATCTTGAAAAAGGGTTCGCGGATGAGCCGCGTGATGATGGCGCGCTCGCGCCGCAACCAGGTCGACTGGTCCAGGGCGAATTTACCAAACCCGAACGCGGCGGAGAGTTGCCCCATCTCCCGTTCAAAATCCTGCCCGAATTGGATGCGGAACTGCAGGTGTTTCACCTCATCGACGACCAGTTTTTTGTGATAGCCGAGCAGCAGTTTGTTGAAGGACTTCGCGAAATTGAAGACGACGTCGTTGTTGCCGTCATAATCCTTGCCGGTTAAGCCATCGATGATGGGAATCTTGCCGTTGTACGCGGTGACATTGAAGGGCTCCATCTTGACCACCTCGTCGCTCGCGGTGTCCTGCGCCCGGCTGATCGACATCAAAGCGAGCGCCAGCCCAAGCAGGAGGAGGGTGGGTCGGCCGAGTGGTGCGAGCATGGGTGGCGAAGTCGGAATACTTGATCTGAACCGACGGAATCAGGCCGCAACACGCAACTGAACATGGGGGACGGCGCGGGGCCTCCGATGGTCGTAAAAAGGAAACGGCGCTGTCAGAGCGGCGCCCTCCAGAGGCCAAACGTTTTCTTGATGGAGGGCGGACCTCCGCGTCCGCCGCCGGGTCCGCCGCCGCCCTTCCGCGCGACACCCGCCTACCGCGCCAATTCCGCCTGCACGCCGTAGAGATCTGAAAACACGGCATCGGCCCCGGCGGCGCGGAGCTGCCCGGCGTCGTGCGTGCCGGTGGTGACGCCCCAGCAGGGAAAACCGCCATGGTGCGCCGCCTCGACATCGAAGGGGGAGTCCCCGATCAGCAGCGTGGTCTCGGGGCGGGCACCGAGCTGGCTGAGCACGTAGGCGGCAAACTCCGGTTGCGGCTTCAGCCACGGGGTGTCCTTGGCGCCGAAGATGCCGCTGAGGTACGGCGTGGCGCCGAGGTGGGCGCAGACGAGACGCGAGTGGTCGCCGCGCTTGTTGGTAAAGGCGGCGATGATCGTGCCGGCGGCCTGCTGGGCGCGCAGCAGTTCCATGGCGCCGGGCATCAGCTTGGCATCCTCGAGGAGAATGGTGTTGGTGTGCGCGATGTGCCGGCGCACGCCCTCGGCGATGAGTTCCTCGGGGAGGAAGTGGCGCATGGCGTTTTCCAGCCCGCCGCCGACGGCGCGGCGCACCTGGGCGATCGTCGGCTCGGGCCGGCCGAAGGTGGGCAGCACATGGCAGTAGCTGCGATGAATCGTGGTGAACGCATCGACGAGGGTGCCGTCGAGGTCGAGCAGCAGGGTGGCGTAGCGAGGCATGGAGGCTGGCAGGATTGACTGGTCGGCCCGTCGAAACGAGACGAAAGAGAGAGACGGCGCAACGAGCCCACGGCGGATTTTTGTACGGCGAACCGGCCCGAAAATGACTGGTCTTATCCCTCTTGTAGGAGCGGCTTTATGCCGCGATTCAGCGCGTGCGAAATTCCATCGCGGCATAAAGCCGCTCCTACAGCGCGACCGACCGTGCAAAAATCCGCCGTGGCAACGAGCCTGCAACCCCGCCGCTGCCCTGCCGGCCGGTCTACGCGGCCGTCAGGGTCGCATAGTCCGTATAGCCGCGCGCGCCCGGGCTGTAGAAGGTCTTGGTGTCGGGTTCGACCAAGGGCGCGCCTGCGCTCACCCGCGCGACGAGGTCCGGATTACTGACGTAGTGATGGCCGAACGCGACGGCGGCGAGGGTGCCGGCGGTGATGGCCTGGGCGGCCTCCGCGGGCGAGTAGCCCATGTTGCCGATCAACGCGCCCTTGAATTCGGCGCGGGCGGCCGTGACCACATCGCCCTGCTGCAGACCGAAGAAATCGCCGCGCATCAGGTGGAGGTACGCGAGGCCGCGTTGGTTGAGTTGGGCGGCCACGTAGCGCGTGACTGCCACCGGGTCGCTGTCCTTCATGTCGTTGAAGCTGTTGAGCGGCGAAATCCGCACGCCCACGCGGCTGGCGCCCCAGACCCCGATCACGGCGTCGACGACTTCGAGGAGCAGACGGGCGCGGTTCACCAGCGGCCCGCCATAGGCGCCGCCGCGCTGGTTGCTGCCATCGCGCAGGAATTGGTCGAGCAGGTAGCCGTTGGCGCCGTGGACCTCGACGCCGTCGAAGCCCGCGAGTTGGGCGTTCTGCGCGGCGTGGCGAAACCCGGCCACGATGCCGGGCAACTCGTCGTCGCCCAGCGCCCGGGGAATCTCGTACGGTTTCTTGCCCTGCGGCGTGTGGGTTTCGTCGTTGGTGATCCGCAGCGCGCTCGGCGCCACCGGCTGCGCCCCGTGGTTTAACAGCGAATGGCAAGCGCGACCGCCGTGCCAGATCTGCAGGACGATCCGCCCGCCCTGCGCATGGACGGCGTCGGTGACTTTTTTCCAGGCGGCAACCTGGGCCGCGGAATAGATGCCCGGCTCCCGTCCACCGAAGGCCGAGTGGCCCTCGATGGCCATCGTGGCCTCGGCGACGATGAGCCCGGCGGAGGCGCGCTGGGCATAATACTCGGCCATGACCGCCGTGGGGACATGGTCGGCGTCGGCACGGCAGCGCGTGAGCGGCGCCATGAGAATGCGGTTGGACAGGGTGAGGGAACCGAGGGTGACGGGAGTGAAGAGGGCGGCGTGGGACATGGTAAGTGGGAGGGAAGCGCCAAGGGAAAGGGTTTTTGTCCAAACGCAACCCTCCCGGCCACTATGTCGGCGTTGCCGCGGGCGGCGCGGCTTCCGGCGAGCCCGAGCGGGGTCAGGATGATGATCCGGTTTGCAGTATCATCAGCGCGGACTCTGCCGCGGACGGAATCGGTTCCGCGGCGGCGGCGGCCGGCTCGCGCCCGGGTTGCGCCTGGTAGCGCGCGAGGTCGCGGAGTAGCGTGGGCAGCTGCGCCGCGGTGAAACGGCCGGGCCGGTAACCGGAATCGGCGGTGTCCTGGATGAGCGGCGTGTTGGCGTGCCAGTTGTAGATGCCGGGTTCCCCCCAGTCGCAGGTGTTGCCGAAGATCTGGCAGGAGAGGAGCGATGGATTGCTGGCGGGCCCGGTGCCCTGGTACAGAGGCGCCCCGTAATCCTCGGCGTGATTCTTCGTGAACGTGCAATACTGCAACACCGGCGACGAGCCGCCGTCGTTGCCCATGCCGCCCGCGCTCTGCGCCCGATTGCCGGTGAACAGGCAGTTGATGAGGGTCGGCGAACAACCGAAGTCGTTGTACATGCCACCACCTTTTTGGGGCGTCTCATTCGCTTCAAAGACACAGTTCAGGAAGGTCGGCGAGGTGCCGAGGTCGTTGCTGATCGCGCCGCCGCGTCCGCGCGCGGTGTTGTGGCGGAAGACGCAGTTGATGAACACCGGTTCGCGGCGGTTTGCGTCGGGGCGCGGAGGAAAAGCGGTGCTGGTCATGTTGTAGACGCCGCCGCCCTTGCCGGCCTGGTTGTATTCAAAAATGCAATTCCGCACCGTCGGCGCCGCCTGGAAGTTCACCAGGCCGGCGCCGGCACTGGCATTGGCGCCGGCCAGAATGCCTTGCGGCGTCATGTGGATCGCGCCGCCGCGCCCGCCACCGCGGGTGGTGCCGCCGTCAGGCGGCCCGCGGCGATCGCCGCCGAGGCCGTTGCCGCCCGTGATGGTGAAGCCGTCGAGCACGGCCTCGTCTGCGCCGGTCACGACATGATACGAGTTGTCGCCGGCCTCGCCCGGGCGGCCGATATCGCCGGAGAGAATCGTCTGGTTCTGCTCCCAGTCGCGCTCGTTGCGTTGGGTTTCACCGCCGCCGAAGCCTCCGTAGAGCGCGGCGCCCGCGCGCAGCTTGAACGTAGCGTCGCGCTCGGTGCCGGCGGTGGGATAATAGGTTCCGCACGCCACCCAGATCTCGCCGACGCCGGGGCTGGCGAGGGCCGCCGGCAGGGTGGGGAAGGCGGTGGCCCAGGTTTTGCCGTCGGGCGTCGCGCCGCTTTGGGAGGCGTTCACGAAGGCGCGGGCAGTTCCGGTTGCGGCTGGGGGTGGCGCGGGCGGGGCCGCGGGCGAGGCGAGAGTCGGCGTTTTGTGGTATCATGACGGCAGTCATCTTCATGGCCGCGGGTTAATTTCTTGTTTCGCCGCGGCGGGAAATTGTGAGGCTCAGGTAAACCTAAAGATAAAGCAGTTTGAACCACAGATGGCGCCCGAAGGATAAATCCTCAAGACCGTTGCCCACGGAACACGCGGAACACGCGGAAACCAGGCCCCACCGCAAACACGCCGTCAGCGGGGGGGCAAAGGAATGGAGGCGGAGCAATAGATTCATTTTGGCGCGAAGAAGACTCCAATCTTCCCATCCGAGTCTGCCGCAAAGAGTCGCAAGAGATTCTGCCCGCAGGCGGATATCTGCGTCGCACCCAAAGGCGCGGGGGATGGGCGTTCGGCTGGCGGGTGACGGGAGAGTACGATTTCATCAACCCATGGCGCAGCCCAATCCCCGGGTGGCCGCAATCGAAGGAGCTGACCAGGAAAGTTGAACCACCGAGCACAGATGCCGCAGCTGACAGAGAATTGGCGGAACGTAGCCGTCCACCCAATGAGTGAAGCAAAGCGCACGCTTTGTTTGGATGGCCTCCCATTCCAGCGGTGCTATCGGGGAAACCGGTGGTTGGTCTGAACTGCGAAATTTAGAGCAAGGGCGACGCTGGCCGGGGAGCGAGGCGAACGTTGGCCGGAAGGGCGCCGCGGAGCGGAGCGCATCGTCGTTTGGCGGCGATGCCTCTGGGAGTAGCGCCGCGTCTCTGACCGGCGGGGGCCAGTCGAAGAATGTGGCGACGGGGGGGACCGGGGTCAATTCCACCGTCAACCAGGAGATGCGCCCGGCAACGGCCGATCCGGGCAAATTGGGTTGTCGGCAGGGCGGGT
>JBBRWR010000111.1:0-26957 GCA_038249085.1 Opitutales bacterium | reverse complement strand
TCGCGTTTGCCGTGCTCGCGGTGCGGAACCGCGCCGGCTGGGCCTGGATTGTCGGCGGGAGCCTTTCGGTCGCCAGCGGCCTGCTCGCCTTCCGGGATGTGCCTTACGATGACCGCGAGATTGCGGCGGGGCGCTTCGCCGGCGGGGCCTACGTCGTGCAAATCGAATCCGGTTGGTTTGGAACCGAACGGCAGGGCCGCGCCGTCTGGGCCTGGGCGCCGGACCGGGGTGGGCTGTTTTTCCAGACAGCACCCCGCAGCCTTGCGCCCTGCCGCGTCCGCCTGAAGCTCGAGATCCTCGCCGCGCGGGATCTCGAGGTATGGCACGCAGGGAGCGTGATCTTTCGCGGCCCGCTGGGCCCCAAGCTGGCGTGGATCGAGTTGCCGCCGGTGGTGCCGGAAACGCCGGGTGAGTTTCGCCTCGAGCTGCGTTCCTCCGGCGCCCTGGTGCCTGAGAGTCCGCAGCCCGGCGCGCGCGCCCTCGGGTTTGCGCTGCGCGGGGTCGAGGTGCGGCAGTGACCGCGGCACGCCGCGGGCGGCAACCGCGGCTTTACCAGGAAGGACCGTCCGCCCCGGCTCAGGGCGCCACCGGAGCCATCACCGGCCGACGACCTACGCCAGCAGCCGTTCGCAGAGCTGGATCAGCCGGGTGCGCAGAGGCTCGCCGCGGGTGGTGAAGGCGCGCTGATGCTGCTCATACTCGATGCGCCCGGCCGGCGTCTCGATCGGGATCGGCGCAAAGCCCAGCGCGCGCAAATCGTACGGACTGGCGCGCATGTCGACCTCGCGGATGTCGCGCGCCAGCTCGAAGCCGTCGGCGACGAGTTCGCCCGGCGAGAACGGCGCGAGTTTGAACGCCCATTTGTAGAGGTCCATGTTGGCGTGCAGGCAGCCGCGCTGCTCGATTTGCCCGGCGTCGGCCCGGGTGGGCTGCAGGCGGTTGAGCGGGCGCGCCGGCGGGGTGAAAAAACGAAACGCGTCGAAGTGCGAGCAGGTGACGGACGTTGCTTCGACGATGCGCGCGAGTTCCTCGGGCGGAAAACGGCGGGGCCACGCGCTGTGCCGCACCTCCTCCGGGGTCTGGCGGTACAGCATCGCCCATTCGTGCAGGCCGTGGCAGCCGAAGAAGGCCGGGCGCGCTTGCATCGCCGTCAGGAGACTCCGCAGCCAGTCGACGAACCCGCGGCGTGACTCCGGCAGGGCCGCGACGTCGATCACCACCGCGGGCGTACCGTCCGGCGCCGTGATCTCGCGGTATTCGGGCCAGCGCAGGAAGGCGCGCGCGGAATCACCGGCGAGGGCGACATCCGGACCGGGATGCCAGCGCCGCAGCCACGCCGCGCGAAAGCCGTAATAGGTGAAGAGAAAATCGTAGACCGGGTGTCGTTCGCCGCAGGCCGCCCGTGCCTGATGGGGATCCGTCCAGGCGCGAACCCGCGCCTCGTGGGCGGATTGGCGGGCGCGCCAGTCCGCCTCGCGCAGGACGATGATCGGCCGGTCGGCGGACATGGCGGAAGCCTTGGGCAAAGCGCCGCGGAACTACGGGCGTACCTCCGGGGCGTAGCCGTACTGCTCGCGCAGGAAGATCAGGAGCGCTTCCGCCGTGATGCGGGCGAAACGCGCGCGATTCTCCGCGGTATCGCGGACTCCCGGGCGCGGATTCTCGATCTGCAGGCCGTCGACCTTCGTGGTGGCCGGGTTGGCCGCGTAGGTGCGCACCATGTATCCGCCGGAGAAGAAGGGCTGATCGCCAGGTTGAGGTTCCGCCGGGCTCGGCACGGCGCGCAGCCCGCCGGCGACGAGCAGGGCCCCGAGGCTGCGCGGCCCGCGCAGGAGCGCCGCCCCACTGCCGCCGTGGGCTGCGTACAGATCCCGGAGACTGGAGATCTCGATCAGTCCGGCGGTATCGAAGTCGGCATCGGTTTGGCCGAGTTGCCGGGCATCGAGTGCGTAGCCGAGTTCGAGGCGGGGAAGCGGATGCCCGTGACCGTGGAGGTCGACGAGAAACGCGAAACCATGGCGCGCCACCGCCGCGCCCAGCGCCTCGGCGATGGCGGCATGAAACTCGCGCCAGGCCCGCTCGGCGGCGGCGTTGCCGGCGGCCGCCTCCTTGATCTCACGATTCGGATCGAGCCGGTTGCGGTGCAGGTGGCTGAGGATGAGATGTGCGTGGCCCTGCGTGCGCCGGTGTAATTCATCCGCGAGGGCGTGGGCGAGTTCCTGGGTGTTGGCGTCCATCATGGTAACACCCTCCGTCCGCAGGGGCAGGGTGGCGGGGGTCAGGCGGCCGCCGTGGGGCACGGTGATGACCAAGGAGAGATCGCCGGCGATCTGTTCCACGTAGCGGGCCGGGCCAAAATAGGACTGCCCCGGCACCTTTTCCGCCGCGGGTACGCGGGGGACGGACGCCAGCGCGCCGACGAGCAAGACACCCCAGGTGAGAAAGGAAAATCGAGCGGATACCTTCATTCGCAATGGGTCCGATACCCCGGAGCTCCCTTCGGTTTGGATTGGCGTAGGAGCGGCTTTACGCCGCGATTCGTGGGATCTTCGCGGCGTGAAGCCGTTCCTACCATGGGTGGTGAGAGTATGCGCATGTGGGTTTATTTCAAATGCCCCGGAGATGCTTCATGAGGCGCGGGCCAGCAGGCGGCGCACCCCTTCGATGGGGGTTCCCTCCACCGGGGCCAGGGCGAGCGGGGAGCTCGCGGCCAGGAGGGCGACGACCGCCGGGTGGGTGAGCACCGGGCCGCTCAGGCCCGCCGGGAGGGTGTCGAGCGCCGTGTCGGGAAAGAGCTTTGCGGCGACGCGCAAGGCCAGGGCAACCAGTTCGGCGACAGACTCGGCTACCAATTGCTGGGCCGTCGCATCGCCTTCGCTGGCCAGACGGAGCACGGCCGGGGCGAGGCCGGCGATCTGGCGGTTGGGGTCGGGGTGGGCGTAGAAGAACCGGGTGACGGCCGCGACCTCCGCCTCTTCCCCCGGATAAGCGTGATCCCGCACGGTCGGCCCGAGCCGCGTAGGCGGCGCCCAACCCTGCAGTTCGAGCAGGGCCCGGGCGATCGCGCGACGGCCGAGTTCGTATCCGCTCCCTGGATCGCCGAAGCGCCAGCCGATGCCGCCGGCGTAGTGCACCGAGCCGTCGGGCGCGCGGGCGGCGACGAACGATCCCGTGCCGCCGTGCAACACCAGGCCGGGCCGGCCGCCCGTCGCCAGTTCCAGCACCGGCCGGGAATCATCCGCGGTATGGACCCGGCCGAAATCCGCGAGCCGGGCGGCCGTCTCGCGCCAAAAGGTGCGGTTGCCGGCGGCGTAAAGATGCGTGTGGGTGATCGTGGCGCCCGCCTCCCGGCGGCGCGCTTGTTCGCGCAACGCGCAGATCGCGTCGGTCACGATCAGCCGGGCCTGCTCCGCCCCCACGACATTCGGGTTGCAACCGGGTGCGACGTGGCGCGCGACGATCCCACCGCCCGCATCCAGCAAAACGCCCTCGGTCTTGGTGCCCCCCCCGTCGACGCCGATTCTAAAGTGTGTGCCCACGACAGACACGGAAGACACGGAATCGGCGCAAAAGACAAAAACCTTTTCCTCGCGGTGGCGGTTTCCCTGTGTTCCGTCTCTGGCGTGGGAAAAAAGCAGCAGTTCAACGACCGGCCGTTCGCCTATCACGCCGAAATCGAACTCGAAATCAGCACGCTCACCAACCTCGGCTCCGGGCTCGGCCGCGTGGTGCTGCCCGCCGGGGCCACCGCTGATTTTCACGTATTACGTGAAAATACCCCCGCGCCTTCCCCGGGCGCGGCAGAAGATGATCTTCACGTATTACGTGAAAATGCACGGGAGCCGCGCCCGGGAGCGGCGGCGGGGGGGGGCTGGGTCGTGATGGTGCCGTTCACCCTGCCGGGCGAGCGGGTGCGGGCGCGGGTCTTTCGTAACCACAAGAATTTTTCCGAGGCCGATTTGGTCGAGGTGCTCACGCCGGCGGCCGCCCGGGTCGAGCCGCGCTGCGCGTTGTTCGGCCGCTGCGGAGGTTGCCAGTACCAGCATCTCGCCTATCCCGCCCAATTGGAGTGGAAGCGCCGCCAGGTGGCCGAATTGCTCCAGCACATGGCCGGCATCGTGGATTTTCCCGTGGCCCCGGTCGTGGGTTCGCCGCGCGAATTTCATTATCGTTCCAAGATCACTCCGCACTTCGCGCCTCCCCGCCGGGGCGCGGCGCCGGACGCGGGCGGCGCCGCGGGCGCCCGTCCGCCCGTGCCCATCGGCTTTCTGCGCCAGGGCACCCGGTTCGACATCCTCGATGTCCCGCAATGCCCCATCGCCACCGAAGCGATCAATGATGCGCTCGGAGCGGTGCGCGCGGCGGTGTTTGCCCGCCAGGATTCCTATCAGCGCGGGGCCACGCTCCTGCTGCGCGACGCTGGCGGCACGGTCACGACCGATCATGAAGCGATCGTCACCGAGGAGATAACGCTCACCCCGGCCCCGCCCGCCGGCGCGCCGTTGCGCCTGAGCTTCCTGGCGCGCGATTTCTTCCAGAACAATCCGTACATCCTCCCGGCTTTTGCCCGGTACGTGCGCGAGCAGGCCGCGGCGAGTGGGGCGCGCTGCCTGGTCGATGCCTACTGCGGCAGCGGGTTATTTGCGTTGGCGTCGGCCCCGGCCTTCGCGCACGTCGCCGGGATCGAGATCAGCGAGAGCAGCGTCCGGTTCGCGCGCGCCAACGCCGCCGCCAACGGTATCACGAACGCCACGTTCACCGCGGGTGATGCGGGCGCGATCTTCGCCACGCTGGATCCCGTCTTCGAGCCCCACGACACGGCGGTGGTGATCGACCCGCCGCGCAAGGGCTGCGACGAATCCTTCCTCCAGCAACTCTTCTCGTTCGGACCGCGGGCGGTCATCTACGTCTCCTGCGATCCGGCGACCCAGATGCGCGACCTCCGCCACTTTCTCACCGCCGGTTATGCGCTGACCGCGGCGCAGCCCTTCGACCTCTTTCCCCAAACCCGGCACCTGGAATGCGTCCTCACCCTGCAAAAAACGGCGGTGTAAGTCGGGCGGAGTTCCGGCTTGCAGTGTATAGGGTGTAATACCTAGTTCTTCCTTCCGACGTCATGTCTACCTCATCTGCCTCATCACACACTTGGACATTCTTTCGCACCGGCGGCCTCGACCAGGTCGCCCTTGCCAGCGGGGCGGATCTGCTCGCGCTCGACCAACTCGATCAGAAATTGTGGGTGGCGCTCTCCTGTCCGGTGAAGGGCCTGGAGTGCGACGAAAAGACGCTGGCACTCATCGATGCCGACAGTGACGGTCGCATTCGCGCCAACGAGATCATCCTGGCCGTGAAGTGGGCGGCGGCGCATCTGAACGATGTCGGCGTGCTGCTCGCGGGTACGGACGGGCTTCCGCTCTCCGCCCTCAACCCGGCGACCCCCGAGGGGAAGGCGGCTCTGGTCTCCGCCCGGCAAATCCTGGCCAATCTGGGCAGGAAAGAGGCCGCCACCCTTACGGTCGCCGACGCCGCCGACACGGCGAAGATTTTCGCGGCCAGTCCGCTCAACGGCGACGGCGTGATTCCGCCCACCGCCACCGCGGATACGGCGGTCCAGCAATTGCTCAAGGAGATCGTTGCCTGTACCGGAGGGAAAGCCAATCGCACCGGCGTGATGGGGGTCACCGCGGATCAGATTGCGACGTTCCATGCCGACCTGGCCGCCTACGTCGCGTGGGCCGGAAAAGCCACCGCTGATGCGGCCCTCCTGCCTCTCGGTGCCGGCACGGTGGCGGCCCATGCCGCGGTCAGCGCCGTACGCGCCAAGGTCGACGATTATTTTGCCCGGTGCCGTTTGGCCGCGTTTGACCCCCGCGCCCTCGCTGCGCTCAACCGCCCCGAGGGGGAGTACCTCGCCATCGCGGCGAAGGACATGAAGACCACGAGCGAGGAATCCGCGGGGCTTCCCCTCTCGCGCATCGAGGCCGGCCGCGCGCTGTCGCTGCTCGAGGGCGTGAACCCGGCCTGGGCGACGGCTCTGGCCCAATTGCACGCCGCGGCCGTGACCCCGGAATTTGGCGCGGCGAAGACCTCGCTGACCGAGGCCGACTGGACGGAATTGAAGGCAAAGTTTTCTGCCTACGAAGCCTGGCAGGCCGCCAAGGCGGGCGCCGCGGTCGAAAAGCTTGGCCCCGCCCGCGCGGCGGAAATCCTGGCTGGCGGCGGCCGGGCCGCGCTCGAAGCCCTGCTCGGGCAGGATATGGCCCTCGCCCCGGGTTTCACGCCCATCGCTTCCGTCGAGAAGCTGGCCCGGCTGCACCGGGACCTGCGGGCTCTGCTCCATAATTTCGTCAACTTCGCCGACTTTTATTCGCGCGACAAATGGGCGATCTTCCAGGCCGGCACGCTGTTTCTCGACAGCCGGTCGACCGAATTGTGCATCCGCGTCAACGGGCCCAGTCCGCTTGCGGCGATGAGCAAGACCTACATCGCCTATTGCGCCTGCAGCCGGCTCGGCGCCGCCCCGATGAATATCGCCGCCTGCTTTACGCAGGGCGACAGCGACTTCCTCTTCGTCGGCCGCCATGGCGTCTTTTATGATCGCCAGGGTAACGATTGGGACGCGGTCATCACCAGCATCGTCGACCACCCCATCAGTGTCCGGCAGGCCTTCATGTCGCCCTACAAGAAGTTCCTGCGCCTGATCGAGGAACAGATTGCCAAGCGCGCCGCCGCCGCTGACGCCGCGTCGAGCGGGAAGCTGGCCACCGCGGCGGAGAAGGCGGCCAATGTCGACAAGGCCAAACCCGCCGAGCCGCCGAAGAAATTCGACCTCGCCCTTATCACCGGCATCGGCGTCGCCCTCGGTTCCATCGGCGGTTTCCTCGCCGCCATCTTCGGCAACTTCGTCAACCTTGGCATCTGGATGCCGGTGGGCCTGCTCGGCATCGTGCTGTTGATCTCCGGCCCCTCGATGCTCATCGCCTGGCTCAAGCTGCGCCAGCGCACGCTCGGCCCGCTCCTCGAGGGCAACGGCTGGGCCGTCAACGGCCGGGTCAAGATCAACATCCCGTTCGGCACGGCCCTCACCGACATCGCCGTCCTTCCCGCCGGGGCGAGGCGCTCGTTGGAGGATCCCTACGAGGACAAGGAGGCCGCCCAGGGTCGCCGGCGCCTCGTCACGCTCGTCATCCTGGTCGGTCTGATCGCGGCCGCCGCTTTCATCCGTTGGAAGCAGCAGCAGTCCGGGCACTATTTCTGGCAGCCGACCGCCGCGACCGCGGCTGCGGCGGCTCCTGCTCTCGCTGAGCCGAAGAAGTAATCCCAAGATCCCTGGTCAATTTGACTTTCCCTCGGCGACGCAGGGGTAGGGCGGCGAGTCCCTTCGCCGCCGCAGGGTCGTGATGAAAGTCGGTCGGTGACCTCGGATTGTCCTCCTGTGCCCTGGCTGGGACCCGAGGCATGATCGACCGGTGCGGCGTCAGGATAGGGTCAAGATCCGCGATGGTCACAGGAGCGCAAACCCACGGCGGATTTTTGCACGGTCGGTCGGGCGGTAGGAGCGGCTTTATGCCGCGATGGAAATCCGCCCGCGCTGAATCGCGGCGTAAAGCCGCTCCTACAAGAAGGGATCCGACAAGTCATTTTCGGGCCGGTTCACCGTGCAAAAATCCGCCGTGCCCGGGGCGCCGATTCACCAACAACTCCACCCGTTGAACCCCAAAGGCAGAATTCCGAAGGAGCTCAGGCGAACTTAAGACTTTCCTGCCGCAAAGAGTCGCAAGAACTCGTTGGCAAACCTGGCGCTCCAGGCGCCTATAGGCGCGCGGGTGATTCTCGTCGGCAGAGCCGACAATTTTTGTTTTTTTCAACCTCCTGATCCCTTTCGTTTTCGTGTTTTCCCAACTCACCTTAATCTGGTCCCTGCTCCGCGGTTACCGCCTGCGCTACGGTCTCGCGCTGGGCTGCCTCGTGGCCGCGACCGTGCTCAATTACGGGGTGCCCCTGGTGGGCAGTGCCGCAATTGACTATGCCATCGCGGATCAGCCGGTCGGGCCCGCCACCCCCGCGTTGATCGCCACGCTGTTGCGCCTGCTCGGCGGCGCCGAACATCTGCACCAGCACCTCGGGCTCGCGCCGCTGGCCATGGTGCTGCTCGCCCTGGGCAGCGGGGTTTTCAGCTACCTCAAGGGCTGGCAGTCCGCCCTGGCCAGCGACGGCATCGCGCGCCGCCTCAAGGACGATCTCTACCACCATCTCAACCACCTGCCGGCCCGCTTTCACGATCGCGCCGACACCGGGGATCTCGTGCAGCGCTGCACCAGCGACGTCGAGACCACGCGCCAGTTTCTCGCCACCCAGGTGATGGAGATCGGCAACGCCTTCATCCTCACGGCGACCGCGCTCCCGCTGCTGCTTTCCCTCAGCGTGCCCATGACGCTGGTGTCGTTTGCCCTGATCGGCCCCATCATCCTCTACGGCTACTTTTACTTCCGGCGGGTGAAGCATGTCTTCAAGGACGTGGATGAGGCCGAGGGTGCGCTCACCGCCGTCATCCAGGAAAATCTCACCGGCATCCGCGTGGTGCGGGCGTTCGCGCGGCAGGAGTTCGAACGCGCCAAGTTCGCCAGCCCCAACGACCGCTTCCGCGACTGCAACCTCCGCCTGATGCGCCTGATGGCGTGGTATTGGTCGATCAGCGACTTCGTGGCGATGAGCCAGGTCGGGCTCACCCTGCTCGTCGGCGCGCATTGGATCACGACGGGCCAGCTCTCCGTCGGCCTGCTCTTCGCGTTTCTTTCCTACCTCGGCATCATGCTCTGGCCGGTACGCCAGATGGGCCGCATCCTCACCGATCTCGGCAAGACTTCTGTGGCGCTGACGCGCATCCGCGAGATCCAGGCCGAGGCCCGCGAAACCGAATCCGTGGCGGCCCCGGCGTTGCTCGCGGAGCCGCTCCGCGGCCGCATCGCGGTGCGCGACCTGCATTTTCACCACGCGCCCGGCCTCCCGGCCGACGGCCGGGGTGCGCTCAACGGCCTCTCTTTCGACGTGGCGGCGGGCGAGACCGTCGCCTTCCTCGGCCCCTCCGGCGCGGGCAAGAGCACGCTGATGCACCTGCTGTTGCGCCTGCACGATTACACCAGCGGTTCGATCCAATTCGACGGCCGCGATCTCGCCGCGCTGCCCCGCAAGTGGCTGCGCGCGCAAATCGGCGTGGTGATGCAGGAGCCGTTCCTTTTCTCCAAGTCCCTCCGCGAAAACCTCCGCCTGGGCCACGGCGCCGCCCCCGACCACGAGATCGAAGCCGCCGCCCGCGCCGCCGCCATTCACGACACCATCCTGTCGTTTGACGAAGGCTACGGCACCGTCATCGGCGAACGCGGCATCACCCTCTCGGGCGGCCAGCGGCAGCGCGTCGCGATCGCGCGGGCGGTGCTCAAGCGGCCGCCCCTGCTGATCCTCGACGACGCCCTCAGTGCCGTCGACGCCGAGACCGAGGCGCTGATCCTTCGGGCGCTGCAGGATCGCCGCGGTCGCGCCACGACCCTGATCATCGCCCACCGGCTCTCCACGCTCGCGCATGCCGACCGCGTACTGGTGCTCGATCACGGCCGCCTCATCCAGACCGGCACCCACGCCGAACTCGCCGCGCAGGCAGGTCTCTACCGCCGCCTCTGGCAGATCCAGACCAGCGTCGAGTCGGATCTCGCCCACGACCTCAGTCCCCGCTGACCATGGCCGCCTCCTTTCAAACCGAAGACGAGTTTCGCGCGCGACTCGACGCCGGGCTGTGGCTGAAAATTTTCCGCCGCGCCCTGCGGTTCAAGCGCCTCCTCGGGCCGCTCTTCGTCACCGCGATCGGCATCGCGATCTGCGACGCCAGCTTCGCGCAAATCACGCGCTGGGTGATCGACGGGGTCGTGCGCGACGGGGTCAACGCCGCCTTCAGCCGGTATCTCACCGCCTACCTGTTGGCCACTCTCGCCCTGAGCGTCGGAGTCTGGGCGTTCATCGAGCTCGCCGGCCGGCTTTCCCACCTGCTCGCCCACGACATCCGGCGCGAGAGCTTCGACAAGCTGCAGACCCTCGAGTTTGCGTTCTTCGACACCCGCCCGGTCGGCTGGCTGATCACGCGGCTCACGAGCGACTGCGACCGCCTGGCGCGGGTCATCGCCTGGGGCTTCCTCGACATCGTCTGGGGCACGAGCTTCGTGATCATGATCGCCGCCAGTCTGCTGTACATGAATGTGCGGCTGGGCCTCATCGTCATCGGCGTCGTGCCGGTCCTCGCCGTCGTCTCGAAATATTTTCAACGCCGGCTGCTCCTGAGCGCGCGCGAAATCCGGAAGTTCAACTCGCAGATCACCGCCGGCTACAACGAGGCGATCCAGGGCGTGCGCACCACCAAGAGCCTGGTGCGGGAGCAGGAGAATCTCGGCGAGTTCCAGCAACTCTCCGCGCGGATGTACGCGGCCTCGGTGCTGAACGCGCGGCAGAGCGCCCTCTATTTCCCCCTCGTCACGACGCTCGGCACCCTCGCCGCCGGGCTGGCGCTCTGGCGCGGCGGTTATCTCGCCACCGGCGGGGCGCTGAGCCTCGGCACCCTCGTCGCCTTCATCGCTCTCGCCGGCCAGTTCTTCAATCCCATCAACCAACTCGCCCAGAAGCTCACCGAGATGCAGGGCGCGCAGGCGGCGGGCGAACGCGTCATGGGCCTGCTCGCCACGGAACCGAAGATCCAGGATGGCCCGGCCGTGCTCGAACGCCTCCACCCGCCGCCCTCGCCGGCAGGCCGGCCGGCGCCCATCGAGTCGATCGAATTCCGCCACGTCGACTTCCGCTACGAGCAGGGCCCGATGGTGCTGCAGGACTTCAATCTCACGGTGAGGGCCGGCGAGACCATCGCGCTCGTCGGCCCGTCCGGTGGCGGCAAGAGCACTCTCGTGTCGCTCGTCTGCCGTTTCTATGAACCGATCGCCGGGCAGATTCTCATCAACGGCGTCGACTACCGGGAGCTGCCCCTCGCCTGGCTGCAGTCCCAACTCGGCATCGTGCTGCAGACCCCGCATCTCTTCAAGGGGACGGTGCGCGAGGCGATCCGTTATGGCCGCCTCGACGCCACCGACGCCGAGGTCGAGGCGGCCGCGCGGCTCGTCAACGCCCATGAATTCATCCGCCAGATGGAGGAGGGCTATGAGTCGCCGGTCGGGGAGGGCGGCAACCGCCTGTCCACCGGCCAGCGCCAGCTGGTGTCCTTTGCCCGCGCCCTGCTGGCGCGCCCGCAGATCTTTGTCATGGACGAGGCCACCTCCTCGATCGACACCGAGACCGAGCAACTCATCCAGCGCGGGCTGGAGACGATCCTCGCCGGCCGGATCAGCTTTGTGATCGCGCACCGGCTCAGCACGATTCGCCGCGCCGACCGCATCCTGGTGATCACGCAGGGCCGCATCGAGGAGTCGGGTACGCACGCGGAATTGCTCCGGCGGCGGGGTCACTACCATGATCTCTACACCAGCCAGTTCCGCCGCGAGCGGGAGGAAGCGGTCCTCGCCGGGCCGGCCTGAGCCTCGCCACCGGGACGCGCATCGCCACCCCCCCTGCGGCGGCGAGCGCCCGCGAGACCGTCGACGCGGGCACCGGCCAGCAGATGCTGGCATGGTATTACTCGAAACCGCGGGCCAACTAAGCCGTAGAAATTCAGTCGCGGTGGAGCGGCTTGACCCCAAGACGCTCGAGGTGAGAGCGAACGCCCGCAGGCGCGTTGGGGTCAACGCGCCCCACCGTTCAGTGGTTTCCTTCTCCCGGCTGAAACGCACTCCGATTGAATCGTTACGGCTAAGGCCGTCGGAAGGTTCCTCGGTTCGACCCCGGCTTGGCTCCTGTGACCCTGGCGGATCTGGATCGTGCTCATCCAACAACCCTGGCGATTGCACCTGTCGATGAGGGCTCGGGCTCCCAGACTTTGCACAGGAGGGCAAGCCGAGGCCAAGCCGAGACTTCAGGCCAACGTCTCTTGTCCATGGGACATTCTCTCGTCGCCCGCGGATCGTGTTGGGCGGCGGCGGACCGGATCAGCCCGCCCCAAACATCCGGTTTTCCGCGAGGCAGTCGGCCAGCCCGCGTACGATGGGAGGGAAGGCGGTGCGGCGGCCGCCCGCGCGGCGATGGGCGGCGAGCAGGCGATCGGCGAGGTTGCCCCGGCGCAGGATCGTGGCGATGACCTCGGCGTGCGGATCGGAGAGGGTCCCGGGGACAAAGCGCGTGCACAGGTGGCGCCAGAACGCGCGGGCCGTCGCGGCCGTGGCGGGCAGGCCAAAAACTTCGCGCAAGTCGGGCAGGCGCCGCGGCGCCTCCAGCCCGTGGCGCGCGCACGCCAGCAGCTGGGCCGCGCGGGCGGCGGTGGTCGAACGCCGGGCGAGATCCGGGAGCCGGGCCCCGTGGCGTGCGACCATTTCCCGCAGGGTGGCGAAGACCAACGCCGCGATCGCCAGGTCGGCGCGGGGGCACTCCTGGACATCCAGCACGCGGACCTCGATCGCGCCCCGCGAGAAGCGGGCGATCGCACCCCGGGAGTTGAGCCACTCCGCCTCGAGGAGGCCGGAGCGGTTGACGCGGGCGACCTGGCGCATCATCGGCGCGAAAATGCGCTCGTGATATTCCTGCTCGGAGAAGACCGGCTCGGGCACGATCGCGCCGGCGATGTGCGGAAAGCGCGCCTGGTTGCGCCGGTAGGTGTCGAGGCGGGTGTCGCGCCAGCCGGTGACGCGGCCCTCGCGAAACGGGCTGCCGGCGGCGAGGGCGGGCAGCCACGGCAGCAGGAGGATGATCGCGGCATGCAGCAGCGCGAACTCGGCGTCGCCGGCAAACGGCAGGTTGAGGTGGCAGCTCTGGAGGTTGAACCAGCCGTGGCCGTGGCAGTCGAAGATGCGATCGAGCTCCTCGTAAATCTCCCGGCCCTCGTGGGCCCACGTCGTGGATTCGTGCGTGGGATCCATCGTGGGGTGCATCGGACCGGAGAGGAGTTCGCAGCCCTCCGGGGCCAGCAGCCGGTTGGCCTGGGTGACCGCCCGGGCAAACGCGCGCTCGGCCGCGGTGAAATCGGCGACGGGGCGGGGGACTTTCAGTTCGAAGACATGGGCCGCCAGTTCGTTCGACGCCTCGCAGCGGCCGAGTCGGCAGTCCGCGGCCGGCCGGCCGGTGCGGGCGATCATGAGGCGATCGACGACGGGCGCCACCGCGCCGGTGTCGCGGCGCACGACCATGTACTCGAGCTCGAGTCCGGCCGCGGCAAAGAGGTGGAGGCGTGGGGGCATGGGAGGAAGGGAAAGGGGAAGGGGACGGGCGCGGGGTTGACGAGGTCCTGCGGCGCACCCGACCGGCCCGGTGCGCGCGGTGGACTGAGCCCGGCCGGTCAACCGTCCTGCAGCGGGCGGGCCCGGTCCTCGTTCGGCTGCTTGCTGGCTTCGATCCGATCGAGCAACGAGCGCATGATCCGCTCGTAGATCTCGTCGCCGAGCACGCCATCCTCGATGCCGGCATCGAGGTTGGGGTTGTCGTTGATCTCGATCACGTAGACCTCGTCATCCTTCTGCTTGAGATCGACGCCATAAAAACCGTTGCCGATGAGGTTGGCCGCCTCGAGGGCGGTGGCGATCACCGCCGGAGGCGCCTCGGCGACGGGCAGCGTGTCGAAGTTGCCCATGCTGTCGTCGCCCTTGGCCGCGTGATTGTAGATCTGCCAGTGATCGCGGCTCATGTAGTAGCGGCAGACGAAGAGGGCCTGGCGGTCGAGCACGCCCACCCGCCAGTCGAAATCCGTGGGCAAAAACTCCTGCGCCAGCACCAGGTCCGAATCCTTGAGCAGCGGGCCGGCCTTGGCGCGCAGCTCCTCCTCATTGGCGACCTTGAAGACCCCGAGCGAGAAGGCGCTGTCGGGAATCTTGAGCACCAGCGGGTAGCCCAGGTCCGCGGCCACCTGCTCGATGTTGCGCGCCGACACGATTTCCGTGCGCGGGGTGCGGATACGGTTCTTCCGCAGGAGCTCGTGCATGTAGACCTTGTTGCTGCAGCGGCGGATCGAGTCGGCGTCGTCGATCACGGTCATGCCCTCGCGTTCGGCCTTGGTGGCAAAGCGGTAGGTGTGGTTTTCGAGGCTGGTCGTGCTCCGGATGAAGAGCGCGTCGAATTCGAGCAGGCGGGGAAAGTCCGCCCGGGTGATCAGTTCCACATCGAGGCCGATCGCCTCGCCGGCGCGGATGAAGTTGCGCAGGGCCCGGGCGTTGGAGGGGGCGGTTTTCTCGTCGGGATCGTGGAGGATCGCGACATCGTAGCCGGTCGCCGGGCGATCCCGCTCGGCGCGCCAGCGTTTCGACAGAAACGCGTCCATGGCCTCCTTGACTTTGAACAGGTGGCTGGCCGGCACCTGGGCGAGCCCGAGCGGGCGCAGGCTGCCGATCTCCCACCCGTCGTCCCGATAGATGAACTGCACCTTGAACAAGGGGCAGGGAAAGATGGCGAACAGGGTCTGCGCGAGCCGGGCGTGGGAGGTCGCGAGGTTCTGGCCGAAATACACGCTCAGCGAAAAATCCTCCTGCACGATGCGAGCGAGCGAGCGTTTGACCACGCTGTTGAGCTCGACGAGTTCGTTCTCGTAGATGCGTTTGCTCATGAGCGACTGGATGGTGCGGGCGGTGGGCATGGCGCGATGACCGCGGGCCTCGGCGAGCAGCGAGGTGTAGTAGCCCATGCTCAGCTTGTGGTCATGCCGGCAGAGGTTGATGACCCGGTAGCCGGCGGCGGTGTAGTCGTCGCCGGTGATGTAATCGTTGGCGGATACGACCGGGTAGTTGACCCAGCCGGGCTGCCAGTCGCGCAGGTCGTCGACGACAATGAGATTGCGGGTGTTTTTCATGAGGTCGCCGGGCGGGGCGAACGGGGGGTGAGCAGCAGCAGATTGGCGTCGTAGCTCACGATGCCGAGCATGACGGCATTGATGAACCGCTGGACGTCGACGCGGTATTCCGCGTGGGGATTGAAGGGATCGCGCTGGATCGGATCGGCGACAATCACCTCCTGCGATTCGCTGCGCCAGCCGGTGGCCACGACGAAGTGGCCCACGGGCGAACCGGCGACATCATCCTCGCGCCCGTCGGGCTGCTCGCGGGGTTCCTGATGGAGGTAGGTCACGCTCAAGCCGGTGATGAGGGGGACGCCCTGGGCGAGCAGGCGGGCGAGGACGGTGGGGGTGAGATCGAGGAATTGCACCGCGCCGCCCCGTTGCAGAAACTCCACGTAGGCGCGGTGGCTGTCGATGGCCTTGGGGTTGCGCAGGGTGGCGATGCGTTGCTGGAGCTTGGCGATGAGTTCATCGCTCCCGAAGTTCCACCACGTGGGATCGAAGATGCGGAGGTTGTAACTCACGATCCGGGCGTCGAAACCGCGGCGGAGGGCGTGCAGGCCCAGGTGGACCGCCAGCGTGCCGCCTTCTTCGAGTTGGGGCACTTCGCCGATCAACCGGACCAGGTCGGACTCGACGCCAAAGTAGCGATAGACCGCGTGCAGGCAGGTGGGCCCGCAGCTTGAATCGGTCGGTTGGCGTTGCATGTCCAGGGGCAGATGCATCGTGGGTTTGGTGGCAGGCAAACCGCGGAGCGTGCCTTGGGCGGAGGGGGCGGGCAACTGCTTTCGAGCCCTGCTGCCGGTGGAGGGTGCATCTCCGAGTTGACGCCACCACGGGAGCTCCCGAGCGGCGCCCGGGGCGGAACCGCGCTACGCCCAAGGGAGCGCGGGCACTCCTGCCCGCCTCTGCGCCGGGCTGCAGGCAGGAGTGCCTGCGCTCCCTTCAATTCCACCGGCGTCAACTCGGAGATGCGCCCCACCTACGCGGGCCGGCCGGATCGGGATTGTGTTGGCGGATCGGGAGGACTCTGCTGCCGGGATGCGTGCTTGGTCACTCCTCGGTCCAGTGGCTCTGGGTTTCTCCGCGGTCGTGGCGGCGTCCGCCGCCTCCTATCCCAAGCCGGACGCGGCGCGGCACTTTGCGGAGCTGAAGGTCTACGATGCGTCGGGCCGGCCCTGGCGCGCGGCGAGCGAGGATTGGGCGGGCGCGCGGCGGCGGGTGGCGGAGGATCCGACCTGGGCAGCCTGGCTGGCCAAGGAACGGACCGCGGTCGACTCCTGGATGGCGCGCCACCGCGACCGGGTCGAGTGGCTGCCCGGCTGGTCGCACGACGGGGTGAGCCCCAAGGACGCCTCGCGGGTGATTTGGACCGAACAGATCCCCGGCGAGGAAGTGCAGTATTTTGCGAGCCCCTCCGATCCGAAGATCGAGATCACCCCGAAGCTGAAGGCGTGGTGGGTGGTGTCGTTTCGCGGGCGGCACGTGGAAACGATGCTGCGGGCGGCGCGGTTGTTCCGGCTCACCGGCGAGGCGCGGTACGCCGACTGGGTGACGGGGCAGATGAGTTTTTACGCCGACAATTTTCTGAAGTGGGAACCGCAGAAGAAAGGGCAGCAGGCGCGGTTGTTCTGGCAGACGCTCACGGAGGCGTCGAACCTCGTGAAGTTCACCGAGGCGGTGCGCCTGCTGGGTGACGCGGTGACCCCCGCGCAGCGGCAGCGCTGGCGGGAGCAGTTCTTCGCCCCGGAGGTCAAGGCGCTGAACTCGAATTTCCAAACCATCCACAACATCGCCACCTGGCAGCGTTGTGCGGTGGCGCAGGTGGCGCTGCTCTTCGGCGACGACGCGATGTGGCGCGCGGCGCTCGACGGCCCGTTTGGCCTGCGCCGGCAGATGGCGGAGGGCATCACCAGCGACTACCTCTGGCACGAGCAATCGCTCGGTTACAACAGCTTCGTGGTGAAGGCGGTGATGTCGCTGTTTACGGCCGCGGGTCTCGAGGGCCGCGCCGGGGAGCTGGCGTCCGAGATGGCGACGGCGGAAAACCTGATGCTCGCCCCCCTCTACCTGCGTTTCCCCAACGGGCAGCTGCCCAACCCCGCGGACAGTGGCGGGATCGGACGGGTGCCAAACCGCGAGTTGTTCGCCGAGACGTATCGGGTGTTTCCGACCACCCTGGGGCTCGAGGAGGCTGCGTCGGCCCGGGACTGGAACACCCTGCTCGACCCGCCGCCGGCCCCGCCGCGGCCGTTCGTGCTTCCGCCCGTGACCAGCCAGAATCTCGAGTCCACGCGCATGGCCGTGTTGAAGTCGGGGCCGTGGCAGGTGTTTGTCCACTACGGGCAGCTCACCCGCTCCCATAGTCAGCACGAGGCGTTGAACTACTCGGCCTGCTTCGGCGAGACCGACATCACCCACGATCCCGGCACGGTGGGTTACGGTTCGCCGTTGCACGCCGGGTATTACACGCGGGGGCTCAACCACAACGTACCCCTCCTCAACGGGGAGGGCCAGGAGGCGGCGGACCTCAAGGAACTCCGCGAGTACGCGGCGGACGGGACGCGGGTCGCCGTGGCGCAGCCGAAGTACCGTTCCGGGGCGCGGGCGGAGCGTACGTTGGCCATCGAGGGCGAAAAACTGATCGACACCGCGAGCCTCACGAGCACACGGGGCGCCCAGCGCCTCGGACTGGCGTTGCACCTGCAGGGCAAGGTGCGGCTTCCGGCGGCGTTTCAGCCGGCGGCGGATCTGGCGCAGGATCGGCCCAAGGAATTTGGATACTGGCGGAACGTGCAGGCGGCGGGTTTCCGCGATCGGGCGGAGTTCGACGTTGAATACGGCGGCGGCGTGGTGATGCACGTGGTCATCGCGGTTCCCGGCGAATTCCGGTTGTGGCACGGATCGTCGCCGGATGTGCCCCCCCACCGCCGGCAGAGCCTGTACCTCGAACTCGCGGCGCCGGCCGAGCGGGCGATCTTCACCACGACGATGGCGCCGGTGGGAGGATAGGAGGAGAAGGGGTGGCTGGAATCACCGTGAGCCGGCCCTGCCGTGGAGCGGGTGGAGGCGAAGCGTACGGGGTGCAGCTCCGAGTTGACGCCGATGAAACTGAAGGGAGCGCAGGCACTCCTGCCTGCCGCCCGGCGCAGAGGCGGGCAGGAGTGCCCGCGCTCCCTTGGGCACAGCGCGGTTCCGCCCCGGGCACCGCTCGGGAGCTCCCGTGGTGGCGTCAACTTGGAGATGCACCCCGTACGGCACGAAGCGGAAAACGTTGTTTCCCCGCCGGCCGGGGCCCTAGGCTGGGCCCCTTATGTCGTCGGAACCGCCCACCTTGATCGCCCTCCTCTACGGTCCGGACCAGCCGGGGTTGGTGGCGCGGGTGGCGGGTTGGATCTTTGAGCGCGGCGGAAATATTCTGCATGCCGACCAGCACCGCGACATGGAGGCCGGGGTGTTTTTCCAGCGGGTCGAGTGGGTGCCGAGCATGGGCGGAGCGGGCCCGACCCCGGCGGAGGGGAGCCTGCGGGTGCGGACCCTGGAGGAGGCGGCGGCCGAGTTTACCGCCTTCGCGGCGTCGCTCGGCATGAAGGCCCGCATGGTTTCGTCGGCGCAGCGCGCCCGCGTGGCGGTGTTCGTCTCCAAGGCGGACCATTGTTTTCATGATCTCGTGCTGCGCGGGAAAGCCGGCGACTTTCGGGGCGATCTGATCGCCGTGGTGGGCAACCACCCCGACCTGGAAGCCACGGTCACGGGTTACGGCCTGCCCTTTTTTCATGTGCCGGTGGCGGCCGGGACCAAGGCGCAGGCGGAGTCGCGGCAACTGGCGATCCTGCGGGAACTGCGGGTGGATCTGGTGGTGCTGGCGCGTTACATGCAGGTGTTGTCGGCGGAGTTTCTCGACGGGGCGGGTGCGCCGGTGATCAATATCCATCATTCGTTTTTGCCGGCGTTTGCGGGCGGGCGGCCGTACCAGCAGGCGCATGCCCGGGGCGTCAAACTCATTGGCGCGACCGCGCATTACGCGACCCGCGAGCTCGATGAGGGGCCGATCATTCATCAGGACGTGGTGCGGGTGACGCACCGCCATGATGTCGCGGATTTGGTGCGGATGGGACGGGATCTCGAGCGGCAGGTGCTGGCGCAGGCGGTGCGTTGGCACCTGGAGGGGCGGATCCTCGCCTACGGCAACAAGACGGTGGTTTTTGACTGATCGTCCCCCGGGGGAGGGACGACGGAGCGGTCGGCGAGGCGAAAACGTCTTGTTTCCGGCATTTACATGCTCCCGGGCATTTGCTCTCTTCGGCGGTTCCATCCGAAAAAATCCACCCGCATGAGCAAGCCAGCCACTCCTTCCCGCCCGACACCTGCCGGTGATGATCGTAACCTCGTCGCCACTGACGCCGCCCATGCCCTGACCTTTGAGGACAAACTGCACGTCTTCTGGGACAAGAACCGCAACGGGATCTATGGAGTGTGTGTGGCCGTGGTGCTCGCGATTGTGGCCAAGGGTGCCTGGGAAGCCATGGCGCGGAAGAAGGAGGTCGAGGTGGGCAAGGCGTATGCGGCGGCGACGACCACGGAGCAGTTGAAGGCGTTTGCCGCGGCTCATTCCGATCACGCCCTCGCCGGATTGGCGCAACTGCGGATCGCGGATGAAGCCTACGGTGCCGGCAAGGCCGCCGATGCGGTCACTGGCTACGAGAAGGCGCTGGGCGTCCTGAAAACCGGTCCGCTGGCCGCCCGGGCCAAGATCGGCCATGCGCTGGCCCAAGCCCAGGCGGGCAAGGCCGCCGAGGCGACGAAGGAACTGAAGTCGCTGGCGGATGATGCCAACCAATTCAAGGCCGTGCGCACCGAGGCCACCTATCACCTGACCAGTCTCGCGGTGGAAGCGGGCAATGCCACCGACGCGCAGAAATATTCGGACCAGCTGATGCAGATTGATGTTTCGAGTCCCTGGACCCAGCGGGCAATGGCGTTGCGCGCCAGCCTGCCGGCCGCGCCTGCACCCTCCGCCGCGGCGGGCGAGGCGAAGAAGGACGAGACGGCTGGGGCCGGCGTGCAGGTAAAGCTGCCGGGCAAGTAACCGTCGCTTGGGCCGGTCGGGAGGTTGCGGGCGGCGATGAAGAGTCCACACCAGCCATAGAGGTTGGTCTGCATTCTCGGATGATCCCCGGATTGTCCTCCTGTGCGACGGCTGTGGGCCTGAGCTCTGATCTTCTTAAATTCCGCCGTTCAGACCAACCGCAGATTTCGCAGATAGAATGGAATGTCACCCAATCGAAGCGTGCCTTTTGCTTCATTCATGGGGTGAACGGCTACGTTCATATGATCCTCTGTCATCTGCGTTCATCTGCGGTTCAAACTGCGTTTCTTGGATGATCACAGGAGCTCAAGCCGAGGTCGAACCGAGGCGGCGGTGAAGGGACTCACCGCCCTACCATTCACGAATTTCTGTAATGGTGGGGCGCGGACTCCGCTCCGCGCCGGGGTCGCCCGACCGGGATTCGTCATGATCGAGGCGGCGGGGAGAACGATGACGAGTACGATGACGAGTACGATGACGAGTACGATGACGAGTACGATTACGAGTATGATTGCGAGTATGACGCGAGAGAACGATTAGCGTGGCAGAGGCGGATGTCCGGGCGGGAGCTCGACCGCAGTCGCGGCGCGGGGCAGGACGCGCAGATAGTCACCCGGCAGGCGACCGATCGCGCGTAAATCGGCGTGAGAAATGTCGACTTCGCGGCTGGCCGCCTGGTCCGCGGTGGAGAGCTGCAATTGGCCGCTGGCGGTGATCAGCACCAACCGCTCGACGATGCCGGGATCCCGCTGCCGGACCCGCGCGGCGGTGCCGAGGCCGAAGCGCATGTGGCCGGCGCCGAGGACGACAAAGGCCGTGCGCGCGGGTTCCCCGGTCGCGCGGCGGGCGGCGACGATGCCGGCCGCCATGGCCTCGTCGCGGGCGGCCTGGGCCTCGAACATCGGACGCAGCTTCGCGGGTTCGAGCGCCATATGCACGGAGAGTTCCAGCTGCATCAGGCGTTCGTATACGGGATCATCGGTCATGACCTCCGTCGGCAATTGGGCGCGCTGCTCCGGCGGGAGCTGGGCGAGGCCACCGCCGCGGTTCACGGCGCGGATGACGTCGGCCGGGGCGTTGAGACCCCGGACGGGGATGCGGTGCTGGCGGGCAAATTCACACAGCGGCTGGTAATCGGGATAGTTGCTCCATTTCTCGGCCCAATTGATCTCCCGGGCGAGGGTGGCGAAATCGATTTCGCGACGATTGTAGCGGTCGACGGCCGGCTGATCCCGCGCCTCGAGCTGCTCCAGGCACAGGACCAGCGGCACGCCGCGGGCGAAGAGTTCCTGCAGGAGCTGAAGCTGGACGGCGTGATGCCGGGCGATGGTGTGGGCCTCGCCCACGTAGACGACGCCTGCTCCCGCGAGATCAGCGATGACCTCGGGGTGGGACACTTCCT
Organism: Opitutales bacterium; assembly: GCA_038249085.1. Lineage (GTDB taxonomy): Bacteria > Verrucomicrobiota > Verrucomicrobiia > Opitutales > Opitutaceae > ER46. The sequence continues at coordinate 5,567 of JBBRWR010000111.1, read as the reverse complement.
CGCCGCGCGCCAGATCGAGCCAGAACTCGGCGGCACGATGCGGAGATCGCGGGGGTACGCTCGTACAGGCGGAGAGGAGGGTTAGCGCGGCGCCGAGGAGCGCGGAACTCAGCCGCGGAACCAGTGATCCCGGCGTCCGCCCGCGAGTCGCACCGAAGCGGTTCGCCGAACGTCGACCGATCTGCGCCGCCCTGCCACCGGTGCCGTTGGGATCACGTGAATGCACGCTGGCAGGCTCGCGCGCCCGGAATTTTTGACAAGAAGCGTTTCGCCGCGGGCCGGCCGCGCCGATCCGTTGACGCCACGGATCAAGGGCGGCCGCGACCCACGGGGCGGTTCGTCAGGACGGGGGCGTCCAGACCGGGCAGGGGCAAAGTCGTTCTCCCGCCTCATGGTCTTTCTCTTCCGCGGAAAAACCCTGACGAAAGAGTACCGAGCGAAGCGACATCATCCAAGATAATGAGGAACGAGAAAGATGGGCCAATCGATTTTGGCGCCGCCCAGCAAGACCGGGGGCGTGGCTCCAGTTTGACGGTGGCATTCAACTCGGTCCTCCTCGTAGCGCCAGTCTTCGACTGGCGCCCCGCCGGTCAGAGACGCGGCGCTACTCGCAGAGGCATCACCGCCGAACGACCGTTACTCCCCGGCGCGGTCAGCGAGGGGCGGCGAGGGCCGCGATTTTTTGCCGCAGGTGGGTGACGCGCAGTTTGGATTCGGAATTTCGTACTGCCATCGCGTAAGCGGCCGGATCCCCGACGAGGAAGACCTTTTTCTTGCCGCGTGTGATGGCGGTATAAAGGAGGTTGCGCTGGAGCATCATGAAGTGCGCCTTGAGCAGGGGCACGATCACGACCGGATATTCGCTGCCCTGGGACTTGTGGATGCTGATGGCGTAGGCGAGGGCGAGGTCGCCCAATTCGCCGCGCTCGAAGGTGTGGCGCTCGCCGTCAAAGTCCGCATCGAGGGAGGCGGTCTCTTTATCCACCCCCGCGATGGTGCCAATGTCGCCGTTGAAGAGGTTCTTGTCGTAGTTGTTGCGCAGCTGGATGATTTTGTCGGCCGGGCGGTACTCGCCAGCGGGGACGCGAAACCCGTGATGGCGGGCGTTGAGGGCTTCCTGCAGCCGGACGTTGAGATTGCCGACGCCCGCGACGCCCTTGTGCATCGGGGCCAGCACCTGCACGTCGTCGATGGGGTGAAACCATTTCCAATGGCGCGGCACGTATTCGGTGCACAATTGGATCACCTTGCGCACGCAGTCCTCGGTGTCGGTGGCGATGATGAACGTGAGATCGCCCCAGGCCGGCGCCGCGGCCACCTCCGGCACCGTGGGCGGCAGCGTGGGATCCCCGGAATTGATCGCGTGAGCGGTGGTGACGATTTGGCTCTGGCCGGCCTGGCGGTAGATGACGGAGAGGCGGGTCACGGGTGCGCCCTCGGTGGCGATGAGGTCCTTGAGCACGTTGCCCGCGCCGACACTGGGCAACTGGTCGGTGTCGCCCACGAGCACCAGGTGGGCGCGCGACGGCACCGCCTGGAAGAGCGCGGCGGCCAGGCGCGAATCGAGCATCGAGGCCTCGTCGACGATCAAGAAGTCGGTGGCGAGAGGGGAATTTTCGTTGGCGACGAAACCACCGGCGGAGGCGTCGTAGCGCAGGAGACGGTGAATGGTGGAGGCAAAGCCCCCGGTGGTCTCGGCGAGGCGCTGGGCGGCCCGGCCGGTCGGGGCGGCGAGGTGCACGCGGACCTTCTTCGCCTTCAGGATTTCGACCAGCGCGCGCAGGATGGTGGTTTTGCCCGTGCCGGGGCCCCCGGTGAGGATCGAGAGCTTGGCCGTCAACGCAGTGCGCAGGGCGACGCGCTGCAACTCATGGAAGATGAAGCCGGCCTTTTGCTCCGCCCACGGCACGGCCGCCTCGACCTTGATCGGGGGCAGCCCGCTCGGGACCCGCCCGAGGCGGATGACGGCCGCCGCGATTTTTTGCTCCGCCCGATCGTGGTGGGGGAGTTGGATGATCGCGCTACCCGGGAGCGGAGACAGTGCTGGTCCCGAGCGGGCTTCCTGCTGGACGAGGTATTTTTTCTCCACCAGGGCGGCGATGCGGGCGCCGACGAGGGCCGCGCTGGTCTCGAGCAACGCGGCGGTGTGATCAACGAGGTCGGCCTCGCGGTACGCGGTGTGGCCCTCCTCCTGCAGGGTTTCGAGGGCGTAGATGATCCCGGCGTCGAGCCGCGGTGGCGCGTCGTTGGCAAAGCCCAGGTTGATCGCGATGCGGTCGGCGGTTTTGAAGCCAATGCCGTCGATCTCGCGCGCGGCCTTGTAGGGCTCGGTGGTGAGGATGCGCTTCGCGTCGGATCCGAAGTGCTTCACCAATTTGACGCATTGGGTGGGGGTGACGCCGTAGGTCTGGAGAAAGATGTAGAGTTCGCGCTCGGTGCGCTTCGCCTCCCAGGCCTGCTTGATCGCCGTGGCGCGTTTCTTGCCGATGCCGTCCACTTCGCGCAGGCGGCCCGACTCCTCGCTCAGCACGCGCAGGGTGTCGGTGCCGAAGGCGTCGACGATCTTGTTGGCGTAGACCTTGCCGATCCCGGCCACGAGGCCGCTGCCGAGGTATTTGCGGATGCCGTGCACGCTGGACGGCAATTCGCTCTTGAAGGTGGTGATCCGGAACTGGGCGCCGTGCTGCGCGTGATGGGTCCACTCGCCGGCGAGGTGCAGGGTCTCGCCGCATTCGACCCCCGGCAACGGGCCGACGATGGTGACGAGATCGGGGCGGGCCTTGGCTACGCCGCCGCCCTTCGCCGGGGCCTCGGGTCGCAGCTCCGCGATCGTATAATGATTTTCCTCGTTGAGGAAGATGATGCGTTCGATGACCCCGCTGAGGGTGTCGGGGGGCGGATTGCCTGGAGACGAGTTGGCCACGGGGGCGCCGGAAGCGATGTTCAGGAAGTCTGCCAGTCTTCGCACTTCAAGCCGGGCACGCGGACGAATTCCCGCACGTTGTGGGTCACGACCGTGGCACCGAGCCGCAGGGCTTGGGCGGCGATGAGGGCGTCAAGCGGGCCGATCAGCCCGCCGCGTCGTTCCAGATCCGCGCGCAAGCGGCCATAACAGGCGGAATCTTCGGGCAGGAAAGGTTCGATCGCTAGGCTGGCCAGCAGACCTTCGATGCGGGCGCGGTGCCGGGCGAGACCCGTTTTGGCGGCGCCATATTCAAGCTCGGCGAGCACCACGGTTGATAGTCGAAGCTGGGGGAAGGCCGCGGCCACGCGGGCAACGAGACTCTCATCGCGCCGGCGAAAATATACCGAAAACGCGTTGGTGTCGGGAAGATACAGGGTCACGCGGAGAAGTCTCGCGGAAGATCGGGGGTCGTATGCGGCGGCACCTCGGGAAAGTCCGGGCACGAGCCGGCGAGCTTGAGGAAACGGGCGCGCCGCTCCTCCAGGTCGTCGTGCGGCAGGATCTGCACGATGCCGCTCTTGGTGCGGCGCAGGCGGACGGTGTTGCCGGGGAAGCGAAACTCCTTCGGGAGGCGCAGGGCCTGCGATCCTCCGGTGGTGAAAAGTTTGGCGATGGCGGTCATATAGCTACGGTGTAGGTATCCGGGGTCGCGTCAAGCGGCCGCGGGCCTCCGGCGCGCGGCGAGCACTCCTTCGTCATGTGCCTTGAGGAAAACGCGCTTTTTCCATTTTCACGTATTACGTGAAAATACCTCTGAATGCCGGAGGGTTTCGGGGCGACCAACTTAACAAAATAAGGCTAGGGGCCCGCTTCGTCCCGGGCCTTGGCTTCGCCCAGGGTCCGGGTCAGCACCTTGATTTCACGGCCGGCCTTCCAGCCCACGTAGAAGACGAGGAAGCCGTACCAGGCGATGGAGGCGAAGATGAGCAGGGTCCAGAAAGCGACGAGCAGGGTGTTCATGCGGCGGAGGCGGCCGCGGGGGCCGGGGAGGCGGGGGGGGCGGTGAGGAGGGAGCCGGCGATCATGCCGAGGGCCGCCAGGCTGAACGACGAGGCCCCGGCGATTTCGGGCGCGATGTGATAGGTCTGGCCCACGAGCAGAAAGACGATCGGGCCGATCGCGCCAAGCACGAGGGCGGCGGCCGCCCCGGTGGCATTGGCCCGCGGCCAGTACAGCCCGGCGACGAGCAGGGTGAAGACGCTCGCCAGGTAGATGTTGCCCGTGACGGCGAGGTAGTCCCAGGCGTTGCCCGGCACCTCATACCAGAGGCCATAGACCAGGAGGAACAGCGCGATGCCCAGCACGAGCCCGCGCGTGAGCAGCAATTGGTTCTTGGGCGCGAGGGGCCGGCGGAGGCAGGGCGTGACGAGATCGTTGTAGATCACCGTGGCCCAGGTGAGCATGTATCCGCTGTCGGTGGACATCTCGGCCGCGAGCATGGCGGCGACGACCAGGCCGATGACGCCGGTGGGCAGCACGATGCTGAGGTAGGCCGGCATCGCGGTCAGCGTGGTCAGGTCCTTGGGCAGGCCGCCGTGGTGCGCGAACCACACGAAGGCGGCGGCACCCCAGAGGCCCGGCAGGAGGAAACGCCCCACGAAGTAGAACGAGGTGCGCCGGTACATGCGTTTCGCCGTGTCGGCGTTGCGGGCGGCCAGCACGCGGCTGATTTGGGTCTGCCAGGTGGTTGCGACGGCAATCTGGAAGACAAGCTGCCAGGCCAGGTAACCCCAGCCGAAACTGGAGGAGTGGAAGGGATTGTAGGGATGCGCCTGCAACGTGCCGCCCGCCCACGCGGAGTCGAGGCCGGCCAGCAGATCGTTCCAGCCCACGTGCCGGATCACGAGCAGCGAAGTCACCACGATGCCCGCGCCCATGACGAGAAACTGCAGGAAGTCGGTCACGAGCACCGAGAGCATGCCGCCGAGGGCGGTGTACACCAGCACGAGCCCGAGCAGCGCGGTCATGATTAATTCCAGTTTGCCGGGCGGCAGCCCCGTGGCGTGGACGAGGAACTCCCCGCCGAGTCGCAGAAAGATGCCCATGTTGAGCAGGCCGCCGAGCACCACGAAGAGGCCGGCCAGCCAGCGCACGCGCGGGCTGAATCGTTGCTGGAACAGCTCCGGAATCGTCATCACCCCCGCGTCGCGCAGGGGCTCGATCACAAACCCCGTGCGGCCCACGATCCAGACTGCGGCGCAAATGATGACCCCGATCATGGCGCCGGCGAAACCCTTCTCGTAGCCGAGTTGCGCCGTGTACATGATCGTCACGAGGCCGAGTTCGGTGGCGGCGAGCGACGCGATGCCGAGGTTGACGTCCATCTCGCGGCCGGCGACGGCGAAGTCCTGGACCCCGCGCACGAATTTTCGCATCCAGAGGCCGGCGGCGAGGCAGCCCGCGAGGTAGACGGTGATGATGATCCAGTCGACGGGGGTGAGCGTCATGGGGGAGGTTGGGCGGTAAGGTTGGGCGCACGTTGGCGCGCCGGCCCGCCAGGGGAAAGCGGAAAGAGAGGGCTGGGTCGGGAAGGGGGTGCAGCTGGCGGTTGGCGGTGATGCCTCTGGGAGTGGCGCCGCGTCTCTGACCGGCGGGCGCCAGT
>JBBRWR010000110.1:0-26966 GCA_038249085.1 Opitutales bacterium | reverse complement strand
CCTGGCTCGTCCCCGCCCTGTCGCTCGGCCATCCCACGACTCTGCGCTCCAGCGTCTGGCGCCTCCGCGATTCGCAACGTGCAACAGCCTGATCCCATACGCCGACCCCCACCGGAGCGGAATCAGTGGTGGCGAAGGCTGAAATCACTTTCCGAAACCTGACCCTTTCCGACTGTCCCCGCCACCCTCGACCATCGTGGTCTATTCGTTGGGTTTGGGCGGCAGGGGCTGCGAATGCTGAGTCTCCACTGAGCCAGTAAAAGAACTAGTAGCTTCGTTTAGACCCGAGCTTGAGTAGGTGATTACGTTGAGTTCAGGGGCTTTCTCATCGCCGTAAACGGCCATCGTTGCAGCGAGCAAAGCCTCTTCGTGATACCTTTGAAAAAACTTCACAAACGCTGCGAATGTCCCGAAGCATATCAATGAAGCGACCGCTAGGATAGCTGTGGCTTTCATTGCAGAATACGAAGATGCAATAAAGTGTAATGTAAGCACCCAAAAGATTACCACAAAGGCAAATGCCGTTGTTCTCAAGAATCCGTAAATTACTACGTAGTTTCGCAGTGTATAGATGTGATTTGGGGAGTGGGATATGGCGTAGTGAACGGCAAGCTTCCAGAAGTCATGGGTTTCTGGAGGCCCGCATTTCTCTGGCTCCTTAATTCTACTAAGCAACACGATGCGATTGACGGCATTGAAGACAATATTGCTAAGTAACGGGTCAAAGTCGCAAATGTAGTTAGAACGCAACTTTGCATAGGTTCCGAAAAACCAGTCAAAGAGCGTAATTGGGAGGAGGAGTATCCATACAATGATGCGGAGTATCTTTGATGCGAGGCTATTCCGACCGGAGGTTTCGAGATACTTCCCTACTTGCATCTTGAAAAGAGTCCGGGAAGGGTGGCCATACCTCCATATTGCGTATCGCTCTAGTGAAAGTGACGAAGCGTAGCTGAGAAGATGCCCGACGATGTAAGAGATGATTATGAATGGTAACGCAATCCCAAGGTCCTTCCCGGCATATCGCAGGAGCAAGGTCTCATAGTTAAAGGGAGCCGTAGAGCCTAGATTCCAAAAATAGGCGTCCGCAAAGAGCACTGCGAAGGCACCGGGAAAGAAGTATCCAAGGAAGTCGTACGGGGTAAAGTTTGGTGCCTTTGGGTCCATCGGCTTCAGGCGTTCTGTGTCATGCAGGTTGGGCAGCGTCCGTCTTCCTGTTCAAGAATTGCCATTTCCACGTTCGGCAGGTCACGCATTGGAAAAGGTCGCTCGAAATTTCGCTGGCGGCGGTGGCAGAATTGTCCGAAATCCCAAAGTAGCGGAGACCGTCCGCGACGGAGATGGATTTGCCATTGAGGTAGCAAACGAGGGCGGCCCGTCGATTGGATGTCATCGAAATTCGGTCTCGGCTACTGCAAAAAGAACTGCGTTACATCGATGATTTCTTCGCCACGTTTCACAATGAGGTGCCATTTCGCATTAGCGTGGCGAACCCTTACGTGCCAATAGAAGCGGTCGTGAAGATTGGTTCGATGGAAGCGAGGGAGCCACGAGATGAACTCCTTCAAAGGAAACATGAGAATTTGCTTTTCTGACCCGCATGCAAATGTGACCCACGCATTCTTGTAGGCTTCTAATGTCTCCTTTTGGGCTGGATGGAATGCAAACCAGTAGGCGGTATCTGCAAGTTCACCGTACTCTCTGGAGGTGGCAGACAATACGGCGGTTGTTCCATCCGGCGTTGCGAAAACGGCAGCCGACTGACGAACGAGGGTTTCTCTTAAGTGCTTTTGGAGTCTTTCGATGCAGGCTGGCCGAAATTTGACTTGAGAAACCTTCGGCTTCTTTCCTGAAGCTGTCGTTTCAACCTCAGCCTCTCCAGGAGGGGCATCGGTCCGCACCTCCTCTGTCGCCTTGAAGACCAAATCGATGATGCCATCTACCCGCGTGTATTCCTGAGGGGTTAGAATCGCTCGAATTCTATCGACGGTCTGCTGGTCCTCCAATTCCTCTTTTATCCGAAGCAGCCGCAGCAAGGCATCGACACTGATTAGGCGAATGTCCCATGCGAAACGAGAGCCGCGAACCTGTGCCTCAAGGTCGCCTGTGTCCGCTCGTCCGACGATGTAAAGAATCGACGACTTTTCTTCGGTGATTTTGCCGTTCCGAATTAGCTCCCTCCGATAGTCGGCTGCCGTGTCGAGCGAAAGTCGGTAGGCGTCCGTGGTCTTAACCTCGACAAGAATGGTGTCGTCTCCCTTGGAGTGCCAGAGCCCATCGAAACCAATCATGGCAGATGTGCCACGGTAACGGCCGTTCTCTACCGTGAAGCCGAGACGCTTTCCAACTTGGTTGGCGATGTCTTGGAGGGCCAACCCACTATCTTGAAAAGAAGAATCGAGGCATTGGTTAGCGAAGCAACTCAGGTCTTCGGACGGGATGTGGGCGAGGTATTCCCGAAACTCGGCGGAAGTGGAGTTGCCGTCCTTCAGCCGTCCATCACCTGCGAAAACGAGGATTTGCTGAATCGTTTTCCCACGGATTTGTTCAGGCGTCTTTTTCCATATTTCAACGAGTGGCATAGCGGAAGCCGTTTTCGTCGGCTCGTTCTTCGATGGGGCAGTGTGTCCTTCGTCGCAAGAGCCTTCTGACCGACCAACGACACCGCCAGCCAGTCCAAAGGTCGCAGAATCGGTTCCAGACGGTCAAAACTGCGTTCCAGAGGGGGAATCCGCTACTTCCATAGGTAATCCCGCACTTAGACGGGATATACAGAAGGGACAGGATATGGCGTACGGTGCATTGCGCCCGATCTCGGTTTGTCCTTCGTTTGTTCTCCTGTAGCAGATCAGGGGGAGGAGTGCATCGGGGAGTTATCAGGCTCGCGCCTGCAGGGTGTCTTGTCGCGCCGAAGCTGCTCGGCGGGACCAGCCGGACGGGGTCGACCAGCCTGACCCCATACGCCGACCGCGCTGGGGCGACCCGAAGGTGAACCAAGTCGGCAGTCACCTCATTTTGCAGACCGAGACACCGCGGCATCATCGCGTGTCGGTGCCCGATCACAAGCCGCTGCGCCTTGGCACGCTCAACGCCCTCCTGCGCGACGTCGCCGCTGCAAAGGCTGTCACCCGCGAGGAAGTCCCACGGCGGATTTTTGCACGGCGAACAGGCCCGAAAATGACTTGTCTTATCCCTCTTGTAGGGGCGGCTTTATGCCGCGATTCAGCGCGTGCGAAATTCCATCGCGGCATAAAGCCGCTCCTACAGCGCGACCGACCGTGCAAAAATCCGCCGCGCTGTGGCCGCCTTGCTTTTTCGGGTTGAGTGTGCCGGTGCCTCCGACTGCCATCACGCCGCTTTACCCCAGGTCCCTCTGACCTCCCTTGCTTCAAACCGCGCACGGATTCCCATCTCCCCAAACCATGCCCCCCTCCTCAACCATAAACCACCTGCCTCTGTTGGCCGTCCTGGCCCTCGGCCTCCTCGTCAGCCCGCGGTTGCGCGCCGCCGATCCCGGCACCACCGTCACCGGATTCGTCAGCAACGCCGCCACCGGCAATCTGCTCGAAGGCGCGCAGCTTGCAATGCCCGGGCTCGGCCTCACCACCCGCACCGACCTGACCGGCCGTTTCGTCTTCGCGGGCGTGCCGGCCGGCACCCACGCGATCGTCGCCTCCTACACGGGGCTCGATTCCGTGCGCGCGCAGGTGGAGGTCACGGCCGGCCAGCGGGCGGTGCGCAATTTCGATCTGTCGAGCAAGATCTACCTGATGGATCAGTTCAAGGTGACGGGCGAGCGCGAGGGCGCGGCCGCCGCGATCACGTCGCAACGCAACGCCGACAACGTGATGAATGTCGTCGCCATGGATCAGTTTGGCAACCTGCCGAACATGAGCGCGAGCGAGGTGGCGCTCCAGCTCCCGGGCGTCGGCGCGACCCTCACCGAAGCCGGGCTGGTCAGCGGCCTCACGGTGCGCGGCATGGCGCCCACCCTGAACACGATCACGATGGACGGCGTGCTGCTGACCGGCCGCGACGACTCCCTGAACCGGTCGAACAACCTCTACGTCTACAGCAGCGCGATGTTCGACCAGCTCGAGCTCACGAAGGGCCACACGCCCGACACGGGCGCCGACTCGCTGGGCGGCACAATCAACCTGAAGAGCCGGTCGCCCCTGAGCATGAAGGAAAAGCGGCGCGTCACCTACAACTTCTCGGGCCGGCTCGCGCCGGCGTTCACGCAGCAGATCCCGCTGCGCGAGGCGCACCGCTTCCATCCGCTGTTCAATGTCGGCTATCAGGAGGTGTTCAGCGTCTTCGGCGGCGACCGCAACCTGGGGATCGCGGCCAACCTGTTCTACAGCGAACACGCGACCGGCTGGTTCATCACCCAGCGCGATTTTCAGAACACCACCAACACGCCGGCGTACGTCTGGGACTACCGCACGACCGACACCTACAATCCCCATGTGCAGGCCAGCGTGAACATGAAGGTCGACTACCGGCTGTCGCCCACCACGAAGCTCTCCTTCAACACCATCGCCAACGACAACAACGAAAAGTTCCGCCGCCGTTACGAGACGCGCGCCTTCACCACGCAAAGCGTGGGCACCACTGGCACCGCCGGCATCCTGCCCGGCTACACCGATCGGATCACCCGCGTGCGCGCCGCCCCGGGCTCGACCATCGACATGCTCTCGACCGGACCCAACAACGTTTTCAATCGCATGCGCAATGCGGATCTCGGCGTCGAACACGAATTCGACCACTGGCAGATCGACTACAAGGCCAGTTACAACCAGACCCACGTCAACCGCGGCAGCGGTAACGGCGGCGAACTCACCAACCGCATCACCGGCATCGGCTGGATCCTCGATCGCACGGACTCCGATCTGTACCCGCGCTTCATCCAAACGGAGGGCCCCGACTTCACCAATCCCGCGAACTACCGCCCGACCGGTTTCCTCCTCAACAGCAACCGCGATAACAATCGCGAGGTGACCGAAGTCCACGGCAATGCCCGCTACTCCCTGCCGCGCCTGCCCTCCGTCTTCCTCAAGGCCGGCTTTCAGTGGCGCGAGAACGCGGCGAAGGACATCGAGCGGTCGCGCCGCTGGAGCTACCTCGGCACGGGCCCCCTGCCGGCCAGCTCGGCCGCCGTCACGTTCGATTCCGTCAAGACCGGCCGGAGTATCCCGCAGTGGCAGGCGAGCGACTTCATCAGCGCGCGCACGCCGGCCGATCCCGCGCTCTGGCGGGAGGACCTTTACTTTTTCGAACAGACCAAGTTCACCGGCACCCGCGGCGTCACCGAGGACATCACCTCCGGCTACGTGATGACGCAGGGCAGGCTCGGCCGGACCGGTTTCCTCGCCGGCGTGCGCGTGGAGAAAACCGAGACCGAGAGCTGGGGTCGCGTCCGCGCCCGCACCGGCAGCACCGCGGCCCAGCAGGCCGCCGACCCCGTGGGCTCGGCCCAGCGCGATTACGCCGACATGCGCCGCGAGCTCGCCGGCAGCTACACGAAATCGTTCCCGAGCGTGCACCTCAACCACGACCTCACGCGCAACCTGAAGGCGCGCCTCAGTTGGTCGACGAGCTTCGGCCGCCCGCCACTGACCAGTCTCCTGCCGAACGAGACGGTCAATGAGAACAACCAGACGCTCACCATCAACAACCCCAGCCTGCTCCCGCAATCCGCCGCAAACTGGGATGCGACCCTCGAATATTATTTCGAACCGGTCGGCAGCGTCTCCGTCGCCTGGTTTCACAAGACGATCAAAGACTACATCGTGAGCGGGGTGGAAGTCGGCACGGTCGGCACCGGCACCGACAACGGCTACAACGGCGAATACGCCGGCTTCAGGCAATTGACGTCGTCGAACGCCGGGACCGCCTTCGTCGAGGGCTGGGAGCTGAGCTATCAGCAGCAGTTCACCTTTCTGCCCGGCTTGCTCAAGGGCCTCAGTGCGTCCGCCAACTACACGCGGATCGAGACCCACGGCGATTTCGGCGGGAACTCGAACCTCACCACCAACCAGGTGGTGGGCTTCATTCCGCGCAACGCGAACGTCAGTCTCGCCTGGCGCTATCGCAGCTTCAGCGCGCGGGCTTCGGCCAACTACACCGGCGCGTATATCGTCAGCTACAGTGCCGCGAGCGCCGGCCGGAACAACTATCGTTACGCCCGCACGATCATCAGCGGCGGCGTGTCCTATCGCCTGCGTCCCGCGGCCACGCTGACCATGGATATCTCCAACTTCACCAACGAGCCGGAGGCGTTCTATCGCGGCATCCCCGACCAGATGCAGCGTTTCAACATCCCGGGCACGACCATCACGTTTGGCGTCAACGGGAGGTTCTGAGGCGCGATGGAGATTGCACCCCGACGCTCGCACCGCGGATGGAAGCTGACGTCACTCACGCCTGCGGCCGCGAGGCGGGGCTGGGGCGTGGCGGCGGCTGTCGCCTTGCTGGGCGCACCACCGGGCCTGCTCGCGCAAACTCCGCTCCCCGGCACCGCACCGCTGACGATGCAGGGCGACCTTTCTGCCCAGATGATTGCGGGCATCGGCCGCTTTCTCGAGGCGGAAACCGCTCGCGCCGCGACGGGGCGCGCCGCTTTCTGGCCCGTCGATGCTACCGGCGATCGCGCCGCGTATGAGGAATCGGTGCGCCCGAATCGCGAACGACTGGCCCGGATGCTCGGCGTCATCGATCGCCGCCTGCCCGACCTCGACCTCGAGTATGTCGCGACTGTTTCCGTTCCGGCCAGGGTGGCGGAAACGGACCAGTTCACCGCCTACGCCGTCCGCTGGCCCGTCCTCGAAGGGATGCACGGGGAGGGCCTGCTGCTCCAGCCCAAGACGGCCGTCGTCGCGCGGGTCGTCGCGCTGCCCGATGCCGACCAGACGCCGGAGGTGATTGCCGGTCTGGCGCCGGGACTCGCCCCTGCGCTGCAATACGCCCGGCGCCTCGCGGAAAACGGCTGCCAGGTCATCGTCCCGACACTCGCTGATCGCGCAGACACGTTCTCCGGCAATCCGGCCCTGGGCCGGTTCACCAACCAGCCCCATCGCGAATGGATCTACCGGCAGTCCTTCGTCCTCGGCCGGCACGTGATCGGTTACGAACTGCAGAAGATTCTCGCCGCCGTCGATTGGTTCGAGCGGCAAAACCGCACCGCCGCCACCGGCATTGGCGTGGCCGGCTGGGGTGAAGGCGGCCTGCTCGCGCTGTATGCCGCGGCACTCGACCCCCGGATCACCGCAACCCTCGTCAGTGGGTATTTCGGACCGCGCGAACGGCTTTGGGCGGAGCCGATCTATCGGAATCTCTTCGGGGTGCTCAACGAGTTTGGCGACGCCGAAATCACCCGGCTGATCGTTCCGCGCCACCTGCACCTCGAACACGCGCCCACGCCGGAGGTGCACGGACCGCCACCGGTCCAACCGGGTCGCAGAGGCGCGGCCCCCGGCCGCATCGGGCCGATGGCCTTCGCCGATGTGCGCGCCGAGTTCGACCGCGCGCGGCAGTTTGCCGGTCCGCAGGCGGTCGCGCTCCACCTGCACGCCGGCTTGGGTGACACGCCCATCGGGCCGATGGCGGAGAGCACCCTGCTGGCGTTTCTGCGCAGCCTGCGGCGCGACGTCGCCGCGCTGCGGCCCGCCGGTCCGCCCGCCGCCGATCGGCGCATCGCGTTCGACGCGGCCGCGCGGCAGGAACGCCAGGTCCGCGCCATGGAGCGCACCACCCAACGGCTGCTCGAATCCGCCGCCACGGTGCGCGACGAGTTCCTGTGGCAACAGGTGGCGCCCACGACGCCCGAGGCCTGGCACGAGGCGATGCGGCCCTATCGCGCGCAAGCCTGGAACGAAATGATCGGCCGCTTCCCCGCGGGAGACTTGCCGCTGCATCCACGCTCCCGGCTCCTGCTCGACCGGCCGACGTGGACCGGTTACGAGGTCGTGCTCGACGTCTTGCCCGACGTTTTCGCCTGGGGTTATCTGCTCGTGCCGAAGGGCCTCAAGCCGGGCGAACGGCGGCCGGTCGTCGTCACCCAGCATGGCGTGAAGGGATTGCCGGCCGACGTGATCAACGAGGATCCGAAGGCCCACGCCTTTCAAGCCTACCAGGCCTTCGCCGTCCGCCTCGCGGAGCGCGGCTTCATCGTGTTCGCGCCGCACAATCCCTATCGCGGCGACGATGCGTCGCGCGTCCTGCAGCGGAAGGCGCAGCCCATCGGCCGGACGATCTTTTCCCTCATCCTGGCGCAGCACGATCGCCTGCTGGATTTCCTGACGGGCCGGCCCGAGGTGGATCCGGCGCGGATCGGTTTTTACGGGCTCTCCTACGGCGGGCAGACGGCGATGCGCGTGCCGGTCATCCTGGAACGTTACGCCCTGGCGATCTGTTCGGGCGATTTCAACGAGTGGACCCGGAAGAACGCCACCACGGGGACCCTGAAGGCCTACATCTACAACGACGCCTACGAGCGGCCCGAGTTCCGGCTGGGCCTGACCTTCGGTTATGCCGAGCTGGCGGCCTTGATGGTGCCGCGCCCCTTCATGGTCGAGCGCGGGCACAACGACGGCGTCGCGAGCGACGAGTGGGTGGCGTTCGAATACGCGAAGGTCAGACGGCTCTACGATCAGCTTGGGATTCCCTCCCGCACCGCGATCGAGTATTTCAACGGCCCGCACATGATCCACGGCGTCGGCACGTACGAATTTCTCCATCATCACCTGCGCTGGCCAGCGCCGGCGCCGACGGCGGCCCCCGGCGCGACGCCCCGACCGGATCGTTAAATTTTCCCTATGCCTACCCTGCAACATCTAGGGCGTCTCGGCTTAATCGCCGGCCTCGCCTTCAGCGCGGCCAGCGGCGCGGGCCGCACGCCCAACGTGCTCCTCATCGTGTCGGACGATCAGGGTTATCCTGATCTCGGCATCATCGGCACCAAGCCAATTATCACGCCCACGCTCGACCAACTGTGCCGCGAAGGCGTTCGCGCCACCAGCTTCTACGTCACGTGGCCGGCCTGCACCCCCTCGCGCGGCAGCCTCCTCACCGGGCGCTACCCGCAGCGCAACGGCCTCTACGACATGGTCCGGAACGACCTGGTGAACTATAAACACCAATACACGCTCGAGGAATACGCGCTGTCGCCCGAGATGACGCTCGGACTCGATCCCAGGGAGACCACCATCGGCGACGTGTTGCAGGGTGCCGGCTATCGCACCGCGGTCTTCGGCAAGTGGGACATGGGCCAGGCCCGGCGTTACCTGCCGCTGCAGCGCGGCTTCAATCTCTTCTACGGCCACGGCAACAACGGCATCGATTACTACACGCACGAGCGCTACGGGATTCATTCCATGTTCAGCGGCAACCAACGGTCCAAGGCCGACCAGGGCATGTACGCGACCGACCTCTTCAAGCGCGAGGCGCTGCGTTTCATCCGCGAGAACCGCCACCGCCCGTTCTTCCTCTACCTCCCGTTCAACGCGCCCCACAGTGCCTCCAACTTTGCCCGAAGCGGCGTGCAGGCGCCGGAGGACTACCTCCGCCTCTATCCCAAAATGGATCCGAAGGCCAAGTTGACGTCGTACTATGCGGCGGTGACCTGCATGGACGCGGCGATCGGCGAACTGCTGGCCGAGCTGAAGACCTCCGGACTGGAGCAGGACACGCTGGTGATTTTCTTTTCGGACAACGGCGGCGCCGGCAACGGCGGCAATGCTCCGCTGCGGGGCCAGAAGGGGACGATGTGGGAAGGCGGTTTGCGCGTGCCGTTCATCGCCAAATGGCCGGGCCAGATCCCGGCCGGCGTGGTGACGGACGAGTTTTTGACCTCGCTCGAATTGTTTCCCACGATCCTGGCCGCCACGGGGGTGAAGGCGCCGGCGAAGGTCGATCTGGATGGTTTCGATCTGCTGCCGGTGCTGCGCGGCGAGCGCAAATCCTCGCGCACGGAAATGTATTGGCAGCGGCGCAACGACCGCGCGGCGCGGGTGGGCAAGTGGAAATGGGTCTCCGCGGCCAAGGGGAGCGGCCTGTTCGATCTCAGTCGCGACCTTGGGGAGAACAACGATCTCACCGCCTCCCATCCCAAGGAGGCGGCGCAATTGGCGCGCAGTTTCGACGCGTGGCGCCAGCGCATGGACGCCACCGAGCCGCGCGGACCGTTTCGGGATTATTGACGCGCACCGCGTCGCGTTCGGCCCGCCCCTCCCTTCGTAGGCGAAGAATTGGGACGAAAACAAACTCGCCGGTCGTGCCGCCGCCGGCGCACGCGGCGGGATCGCTGACGGGGACATGGGGTGCATCGTGACCAGCACCGCGCTCCCGCGAACGACGAACAGCCAGACCCTTGGCACAGGGGATCAAGCCGAGGTAAGACCGAGAACCGAGCACACTTTCCTCTACGCTCAATTGCTCCTGGGATTGCCAAGTACTCCTGGGCTGATGGGTTGGGATTCTCTCGGTTTGACCTCGGTTTGCCCTCCTGTGCACTTCCGGGGCTTGGGACGGCAACAGGGACATCGTGATGCGTGACCAGCGCGGCGCAACCGCCCAGGAAACCCGTCCAGTGGCCCATACGGTCACGAGTCACGACCCGACCCCGGTTTAGCGCCGCCGGGGTCCGCCGCTTGCGCCACCACCAAGCCGGCATGGCATTTCCACGCCCGGTGCGTCGCAGACCACCAACGCCTCTTCCCCATAGTGTCACGTAATACGTGACACTTTTCCCGGGACGTATTTCTGCGTGGGCACGACAGAGTCGTGATGATGCGAGCGGACTGGGATCAACGTTGGGCTGAATCGACGGGCCGCAGCCAGGTCGCCAGGGCCGCGGCGCGGCCCGTCAGAAGGGCATCAAGGCGAGGGCGAACGCGCGGTCGACCAGCCACGCGGTGCCAAACAGGGCGAGCAGCACCGAGATGGTCACGACGGCCACCCGGCCATGCCGCCAACGGCGCAGGCGAAGGGCCAGGGGCAGCAGGGTGGCGACGATGACCAACTGGCCGAGTTCCACGCCCACGTTGAAGGAGAGCAGGCAGCGCACGAGGCCGTTGGTCGGCAGGCCGATCTCCCGCAGCACATTGGCGAAACCGAAACCGTGGATCAGGCCGAAGCAGAACGTGAGCATCCAGCGGTGGCCGGTGCCCCTCACCCACAGATTCTCGACGGCGACATAGACGATCGTGGCGGCGATACCCGTCTCCACCAGCCGGGTGGGCAGGCGCACAATGTCGAGCGTGGCGAGGATGAGGGTGATGCTGTGCGCCACCGTGAAGGAAGTGACGATCTTGATCAGATCCTTGAGGCGGCCGACGACGATCAGGGCCATGAGGAAGCAGATGTGATCGTAGCCGAGAAAGATGTGTTCAACCCCGAGGCGGAGGAACTGCACGATCCGGTGCCAGAGCGGGCTTTCGTAACCGGTGACGTAGTCGTAGTCCGGCTCGAAGCGCGTGAACGTGACCTCGTGCGACTCCCCCTGGTAGTCGAACGAGCCGAGGATCGTGTGGCGCTCCCCCAGCTCCGCGAAGAAATCGAAGGTCATAATAACGTTCACCGGCGGGCCGGAGACGGCGCGCCGGAAGTTGAAGTGAATGAGGCTGCCCGCCGTGTGATAGTCCGCCTCCGGGATGGTGTCGCCGGCATCCGGCGGCCAGACGAAGTTCACCCACTCGCCGAAGTCCGCCTCGTCGTCGTCGATCTCGACGCTGATGTGCTGGCGCAGGAACTCCTGGATGGCCGGCAATCCCTGCGTCAATTCCTCGCGTGAGACCCGCCGATCGCGATTGGCGTCGAGCTCGGCGATCTTGAGGAGGGTGAACAGATCGTAGGTGAAACGAAACGTGACCTCGCCCGCGCCGATGCCGATTCGCGCGTAACTGGTCTCCGGGTTGTGCGCCCACGCGGCGATCGGCAGGAGCAGCAGGGCCAGCCCCCCCGACAGGGCGGCCCGCCACCCCCGCCGGCCATGCCAGGCGGGGGTCAATCCCACTCCCTGGGCGCGAGACGCGCCCGGTGCGTTCGGTCACCGGGAATCACCGGGCCGACGGATCGTATTTGATCCACATGGGCGAGACCCAGACGAGTTCCCCCAGGCTCTGGCCGGGACCGGGTGATTGTTCGCCGCGAACATAATAGTAGCTCGTCTTGCCCGGGGTCGGGTTCGGGTCGGTCCACGTGTATTCGACCGTGGTGGTGTTGGGCGCGCCGAGCACGATTTCGACGTCGTCCTTCACCAGCGTGACTTTCTTGAAAGGGGCGGTGCCGGTCAGTTTCACGTGCACGGTCGGAGCCGCGCTGGAGGTGAATTCGTCGCCCATCATGTAGCTTCGCCCGCCCGCCGAGCAGGTGTACTCGGCGACGATGTTGTCGGTGGCGGCGTAGGTGTGGCGCTGCCGCATCGCTTTCAGCAGGGCCTCGCGCGTGTTGTCCTCGGCCACCACGAGGGCGTAGCTGATGTGGGTGGAACCGTGATCGCTGCTCGACTCGAAAGCGAAACGATAACCCTTCTTGAACGCCAGGTTGATGAAACCGAGCGGTTCCCAGCCGCCAATGGCATCGTTGGCCGTCGGGCTGCGCGGGGCGCCGGGCCGCTCGTAGCTCTGGCGGCAGCCTTGGTAGACTTCGACCATCGGCTCGAATTGCTGCCCCCAATCGCGCCAGTCGGTGCCCATGTTGGTGGCGGAGGTGTGCGAGGCGCAGACGCCGTCGAAGGCCTTGAGATACTTGTAGAGCATCTGGGTGTCGGGAGCGTGGCCGGAAAAATTCCGGGCGGAAAGCGGCAGGCGGGGCAGCGTCCGCACGCCGCGCTGCGCGAAGACCACATTGCGATGCCCCTCCGGATACACCACACTGCGCTCGTAGGTGAAGGGCGGAATAAAGACGCCCGTGATCAGGAAGGCGTCGGTGGTCTTCTGGGTGAGCCACCAGGTGTATTCGCGGCCGCCGCCGTTGTCGTGATCGCCGCAGCCGAGCCAGTCCATGCCGGCCACGTCGATCGCGTACCGCCACATGTCCTCCAGCGGGCCGTCGTTGCCGCCGTCGCCGGAAATCTCCGTATGCCGGTGAAATTCGCCGCGGATGATGCGCAGTTCCTTGCCCTCGAAATTCAGCCGATACCCGCGCGCCGTCGCGATCGCCTGGCGTTCCGCCTCCGTGGCGGGCGAGGCCTTGGCGCTGGCGTTGGCGGGCATGCGGCCGGCCTTCAGGGCGAGGGTGGCCGGCGCCGGGGCCAG
Source organism: Opitutales bacterium (assembly GCA_038249085.1). GTDB lineage: Bacteria > Verrucomicrobiota > Verrucomicrobiia > Opitutales > Opitutaceae > ER46. The sequence goes on along the minus strand of JBBRWR010000110.1, from coordinate 13,710 downwards.
CTCGAGCCGGCTGAGGAAGACGTCGTTGTCGAACGGATCCTTGTCGGAATCGAGGGCGGAGTTGCTGCCGGACCGCATCGTCTGGATGTGCCGGCTCTGCCGATGGTCGCTGGAATGCGCGATCACGATGCCGCCCTGCGGATGCGCCGCGACGGCGGGAAGGTTGTAGAGCAGATCGTCGGAGTGCGGCAGGAGGATCGGGCCCACCCATTGCTTCCCGTCATAATAGGTCGCGTAATTCATCCAGACGGAGCCAAGGGGCGTGTGAAAATTTCCCTCGCGGCAGCGGGCAATGAGCCAGATCCGGCCGTCGCGGTCGCAGGCGATGCGGCCGAGGTTGTTGTAGGTGTTGGCACCGACGACCTCGGCTTCCTGACCGGCCTTGCGGGTGGTGGTCTCGGCTTCGGGCCGGCGCACCGGCAGGTTGGCCGGTCCCCGCCGCGCTCGGCCGCCGGGCAGGCTGCGCACGAACGACGATGGGGTCGTCAGCCACTTGCCATGATCGAGCACGCCCATGCCGATCTGCCGGTCGCGATAAAGTCCAATGCCCTCATCGCGAACGAGGCCGCCCCAATTCTTGCCCCAGGTCTGACCGCTTTCCTCCCAGCAAATCCACAGGCGGCTCTCAAGATCATAGGTGATGGCGGCCCGAGCCTCGTATTGCGGCGTGTTGGCGATGGGCTGGGCGTTGCCGGGATTGCCGGAGCCGTCAAATTCGCGGACCCAGATGTCGTAATCGCCCTTGTCGTAGGTGTCCCAGGCGATGGCGACCCGCCCGTCCCGCGCGCCGGAGATGGCCGGCATCCAGCAATTGCCGGTCTGCGTGCTCACGCGGGTCTCCGCGGTCCAGTCCCGGTCGGTTTGATGCCGGGCAAGGATGCGGAAGCCGCCGTCGCGCACTCCCTGCCAGGCAACCCAAACGCGACCCCGGGCATCCGTGGCGGCCACGGGGTTCACGTCGTTGCCGGCGTTCTGGGAAAGATTCACCGGTTCGGAAAGGCGACCGGCCTTGAAGGACCGGGCCCAGATCTCAAAATTGGGCGCGGCACTGCGCTGCCGCCAGGCCTGGTTCTCGCTCCAGACGATCCACAGCGTCCCCTGGCCGTCGAGGGCCAGCGCTGTCTTGTAAAGGTCACCCTGGCCCGGCGTCACGGCGATCGGCTCGCCGGTTTTGGCCCCCTGGATGACCCGCAGCCAAAGCCGATCGCCGCCGGCCGGCGTGGCGAGAAAGGCGTAGTCGGCGGGTTCCGCGGTCCACCGGCGGGCCCGCTCGTCGCGATCGATTCCAGGGGTGAAGCTGATGTGCGCCTCGTAGGTGGTGCCATCGTCCGCGACCGCCACCGCGGGGTAATCGTCGTCGGTGCGTTCCTTCGTGAGCGGCCGCGTCGCGGCGGTCCGCTCGATATCCACCCCGCCGTCCAGCTTCTCGACCACCTTGCCGTAGGGCACGTCGCGGAGTTTGAAGCTGAACGAACCGGGGCCGGTCTTCACGCTGATCACGGAGTCTTCGGTGACATCGACCAGATACAGGGTGACCCCGTTGTCGGCCATGAGGCCAGCCGCGGCCTTGCCCTTCTTCTTCTTGGTGGCACCCTTCTTCGCCTGGTTGCTGCGGCGCACGGTGAGCGGACGGGTCTCGGCCTTCCAGCCCGTGGTGCCCTCAACGGTGTCCTGCATCTGGAAGCGCCAGCCGCTGATGCCGGCCACTTTGCCCGGGGCGACCGACACCGTGCCATCCCACTTCGTGTTGGAGTCGTCGGTGAGGCCAAAACGGATCCGGAGGCCCGCCTCGCCGGCCTGGGCGAGACACGCGGCGGCCAGCACCGTGCAGCAGAGGATTAACTTTTTCATGCGGAATCGGGGGTTTTGGGGGTGGGGTGGGAATGCCGACGGTCGGTTTGCGCCGGGAATCAACGCGGGCCAACCACGGGGTTGCGCCTCCCACTACGCCGGGGCCCGGGAAAAATCCAAGACTGAATGCCGGGGCGCGGAGTTCTTGCCATCTTCCCGTCCGGCCATGAATCATGGCCTTCATGTGCCTCGCGGTTCCGGGCCGGCTCCTCGACATCGCCGGTGACGACGAAATGTTTCGCACCGGCCGCGTCAGCTTTGGCGGCGTGATCAAGACCGTGAGCCTGGCCTGCGTGCCGGAGGCGCGGGTGGATGATTACGTCGTCGTGCATGTCGGCATGGCCCTGAGTGTCGTCGACGAGGCGGAGGCGGCCCGGGTCTTCGCCCTGCTCGCGGAGATGGGCGAACTCGCCGACCTCGAGCCTGAGCCGCCGCCGTGAAGTTCGTCGACGAGTACCGCGAAGCGCCGGCGGTGCACGCGCTGGCGGCGGCCATCGCGCGGCGCACGACGCGCCCCTGGACCCTGATGGAGATCTGCGGCGGGCAAACCCACAGCATCGTCAAGTTCGGCCTCGACGAATTGCTGCCAACCAACCTCACCCTCGTGCACGGACCCGGCTGCCCGGTGTGCGTGACCCCGGTCGGTCTCATCGATGCGGCCATCGCCCTCGCCGGGCGGCCCGGCGTCACGGTGTGTTCCTTCGGCGACATGCTGCGCGTGCCCGGCTCCGGCGTGGACCTGCTGACCGCGCGGGCGCGCGGCGGCGCGGTGCGAATCGTCTATTCGCCCCTCGATGCCGTGGCCTACGCGGCAGCGCACCCGGAACGCGAGGTGGTTTTTTTTGCCGTGGGTTTCGAGACGACGGCCCCGGCCAACGCGATGGCCGTGCTGCAGGCGCGCCGCGCCGGACTGCGAAATTTCACGCTGCTTGTTTCCCATGTGCTCGTGCCCCCCGCCATGGAGGCGATCCTTGGTTCGCCCGGAAACCGGGTGCAGGGATTTCTCGCGGCCGGGCACGTCTGCACCGTGATGGGCCTGGCCGAATACAGCCCGCTGGCGGAGCGCTTCCGCGTACCGATCGTGGTGACGGGATTCGAACCCGTGGACATCCTGCAGGGCGTGCTCGACTGCGTGGATCACCTGGAGGCCGGCCGGGCGGAGGTGACCAACGCCTACGCCCGGGCGGTGCGAACGGCGGGCAATCCGCACGCACAGCGCGTCATGCGGGACGTGTTCACCGTGGTCGATCGCGAATGGCGCGGGTTGGGGCTGATCCCGCGCAGCGGCCTCGGCCTCCGCCCGGAGTTCGCGGAGTTCGACGCGCTCCGGCGCCATGGCCGGCCGGAGCCGGCGCCACCGACCCCGACGGAGTGCATCGCGGGCGACATCCTGCGCGGCCAGGCGAAGCCCGCCGAGTGCCCGGCCTACGGCGTCCGCTGCACGCCCGAGCACCCGCTCGGTGCCCCGATGGTTTCGAGTGAAGGAGCGTGCGCGGCGTATTACCGCTACCGACGCCGCGTGGAACACGCCGATCCTTCTTTCGCCTAATCCACTGATCGTCTTCAGGGGGCCGCGGGCGCTGGAGGCCAGGCCCGCCCGCGTATTCCCAGGTCGTGAAGCCGCCGAAGTTCGCAATTCCCAAAAGGGGCGGTTTTCACGGTCGTTTCGCGATGCATACTCACTTCGCGCGTGCTTCCAGCAACGCGATCGCTTGCTGGAAGATTTGCTGCACCCGATCGCGTTCAACGGACGTCGGATAGTGTCCTTCGTCGCGATAGTGGGCCATCTCACCGCGGGCGAGCGCGATCAAGGCGCGCGCGTCCGTAGAGTTCCGGATCGGTTTCCCTCCGACCAGCACGCGTATCGCTGCGGTGTGCGCCATCGCGTCGCACTCCATGGCCGCGATTCGTTCCCCCGTGCCCCGAACCGCCAGCCAGCCGCTGTCCGCAAACGGCACGATGCTGCTAAGCCGCAGAGAGTGGATGCCGTTCTTTTCCGATCGGTCGACTTTGACCGGGATGACTTTGCCGTTTACGACCAGCTCGATTCGTTGCAGCTTTAAGGGACTCGATAGCTCGGCGTCCACGTTGACGTCACCCCCACCCACCGGCAACTGCACGGTACCACCCGGTCCGCGGTCGGCCGCCCGCAGGCGAAGCAACGGCCCCGAGGTCACGAAGACCTCGCCGCGTCTCAAGCCTTCCTGCCATTCGTCGGCCCCGGCGTTTGCGCCGGCCCGAACATACATGCGCACTCCGCCGAGAAACGGCTGCCAGGAATCGCGAAAAGGATAGTTGGGCAAATCGGTTCCGGCGGCCGGCGGCAGGGCAAAGCCGCAGTTCATCAACTGATACCAGCGCTCGACCTCATAAATGTTCGAGTTGGCGATTTCCCAGAACTCCGCCGCCCCGAGGACAGCGTCGACAACTCCCGTGGAATGCGCGCCGAGGAGCGATCCGTGCGCGACCCCGCCAATCGCGCCCTGCTTTCTTGCCTGCATCAGTACGTCGTAGTTGGCCGGCCAGTTCGTCCCGATGTTCAAGACCGGCTCGATAATCTCATGGATGCCGAGGAGATTGATGTGCCCTTGATCATTGTCGCGAAACTCTTCGCCGGGAATGATGAGTTTTCCCCGCTGCGCAATGGTGCCCTGCGGGCCGTAAGCCCGTTGCCGGGCGGAAAGGCCGTTCGCTCCTTTTCGGCGGAGCACCAGGAAATGGCCGCACTGCAAACCTTCCGCTTCGAAGATTGCGAGCCATCGTGGATCGTCCGCCGGGTCGAGTCGCTCATAGTGGAGGTGCTCGTCGGTGGCGACCCATCCGCTGGCGGCAAGATTCGACCAGGCCTTCAACTCCATGCGGGCTTCGGCCAGCCGTCCCGTCACGCCCACCGCGACGCCGGTCGGGCGGTATTCGAGCCCACGCGCGACGGAAACCTCGACGCGTCTGGCCCCGGCTGGCAGGCCAACCTCCAGCGTCCCGGTGCCGAGCGCATAGTTGACCTGCAAGCGCTGGTGTTTGCCCGTGTGCTCGGAAATGAACCGGACTCCGTGCGGACCAATGGTTGCCGGATCGTACGGACGATTGTCGACTCGGAGCTCAAATCTCGCGGCCAATGGGTTTCCGTCTGGTCCCACGATGTCCAGACGCAGGACCGGAACGGCTGGATCGAGCGGCGCATCGGTGGCGAACTCGTGCAGCAGTCCTTGTCGTGGCGGTGCAAGGGTATGCGCGGGCAGCCACGAACCGAGGGTGACGGCGAGCATCGCCAGCACGGTGATGCTATTGAACGTATTCCCAAATTGCCGCGGCCGGGCTGAGTGTAGCGTCTTCATGGATGGTAGCTCTGAATTGCCGGCCCTTTCATTGGAGAATCGAAGGCGAACCGGTCTTCCGGCAAGCCGGCACTCGGACCCTGCGCTTCGTCAACGCCCGGCTCGCGGCGTCGCCGAGGTTGTCCCGAATCGAGCATCCCCCCGGATCGCCTCCGATGCCGGGGTTGCGCGGGACTACAAATCGAATCGCACCGTGAATGACGTCATCCTCGGGGCCTCGAGATACCCCCGGGAGAAATAGGGCTGCTGGGTAACCGTATCGACCGCCTTGGTGGTGGTGATCAGCGTATCTGCGCCCAAAAGATTCTCCACATTCAACTGATAGGTCGTGCGGACCCGCCCCTGCCACCATCCCAACAGGCTCTTGCTTTTATATTGCAGCAGGAAATCAAAGAGGGAGCGCGCACTGCCATGCAAGTCGGTTTGGGTGAGCAGGTTTACTCCGGCGATATTCTCGCTCTGGTACCGCCACCCGCCACCGACCGCCAGTCCCTTGACGAAACCCTGCGGAAACGTGTACCGGGTCCAGAGGTTGATCTTGTGGGGCCGGTTGCCAAAACCGTGCTCTTCCTGGGCCCGAGCTTCGGCCAGAAACCGGTCGGAATCGGCGATCCGATCCGCCACCGTGCCGGTACCCAGAGCGTTGTTGGCGCCAAACAGCCGCTGGTTAAGAACCGACGGCAACCCGGTGCGGGAAGTGTAGATGCCGTCAAGCTGCTTCCAAAAGGCGACTCGATCCGCCCACCAGCCGACCCCTTCGTTCATTACATTCGTTTTGGTGAAATCGGTGTAGAAATAGTTCAGCCGAATGGTCCAGTTCCGCGTTGGATTCGCCATGAACTCGAATTCGTAGCCTTTGCTTTCGGAATCGAACTGGAACGAACTGGCCGAGTCCGTCAGGGAGGTCCTCAATTCGTCGATCGAGCGCAGGGGATCGTTCGAACCAAAGCTGGTGACGCCGGCCTGCCTTAGATAATAGTCGAACGACGCCATGACGTCATTGTTGGGACTGCCAAACACGACATCGATCCGGCCATTGGCGTTCTGACCCTGGCTGGAGGATTCAAAGTACTTGAGGGAGCCGTTGTACTTGTTGTCGAGAAAACTGAAGCTGACCCCATAGTCACGTCCCACGCCCTTGAATGGGTCCGGCACTTCGTCATTGGGGAGAACCGTGCGATTGCGCAGCGGCAATTCCACGCCACTGGAGGCATTGGCGGTCAGGGAGAAATTATTTGTCACGTGCAGGACGGCCCCAACGGTTCGGCGCGGGTTCTTGATTTCTGAACGTGTGAACCAGTCATTCCCCTGTGCTGCAAATGTCGCTTGATCGCTGGCGCTGGCGAAACGATATTCTTGGGTAGCCGCGTCCCGGAGAACGCGCACCCCGAACGTCTTGATCCGATCGAAACGAAATCCGGCGGTGGTCACCAGGCGTCGGTCAAAGAAGAAGTTCTGCATGGCCGGAGCGAACGAGTCCACCGTCGCCTTGTCGTCATAAAATCGGGCGTTGGTCGGAACCCACTTGGTCTGGAGCGAACCCAGGTAAGCCGAGTCGTACGTCTCGAGCGCGAAGGGATTCACCGGATTATATCCCCGGGTATAGTTGGAATAGGGGCCGTCGATGAGAAAGTAATGCCGCCGGATGACCTTGTTGGCGGCCGCCTCGGCCGACCCACCGTACGGCCGGTTGGCCCATACTTCGGTCAGGCGATTATATGATTGGACGTTTACATTGCGCTCGATCATGGCGGCAAACCGATGGTTACCCCACCGGCGCCCGAGATCCAACTCGTAGGAAAGGGAAGCCCGCACGGTCTCATTGTCGTTCCCGTTCTGGTTTCGGAGGCTGTTGCCCTCACTGAAATAGTACCCATTACGATACGAGTACGGGTTCAGCGCGCCGTTCGGCAGGCGATAGTCCAGGTCGGCGCGCAGGTCCGGGGCGCCGCCGACAATCGCGTCGGACGTGCGGGTGGCTCGATTATATCCCAGTTCGATAAACGTTTTTTCGAAGAGCTGATGGGTAAAGAGCGCGGTGAAATTGTTGAAGGCGACCGTGCCGTATTCTCCCGGTCCGGAGGGACTGATGGACCTCGTCGGGGTGATCGATTCGGGCAGACTGGGAATCTCCCCGTTAAAGATGCTGGCGCTGGTGGCGAGGGTGACCCGGCTCGCATTGGCGGCGGTTCCCTCCCATAGGGTCGGAGGGGGAGACAATTCCGGGCCATAAACGAGGACGGTCCGATCGCTGACCTGACCTGCTCCGGCGGCCGCGCCGACCACCGCGCCGCTCGGCGTTTCATAGCGTTCGCGCGCGACGTTCCAGATTACCTGACCACCGTTGAGCGCACTGATGAATTTCGTAATTCTATCGGCCTGTGACCAAGGCCGGCTGGTTACGCCGAAGGTCGTATTCCTTTCGTAGGACACCTTGAGACTGGTTTCCCGGGCAATCTTATACTGCGCGGAAAGCGTGACCGCATCCTTATCGGTGTATTGATACGGCTTGTAGCTGCCTTCCCGGTTCACCAAGCCCATCACGCGCACCGCCAGCTTGTCTTTGACCAGAACGCGGTTGACGTCGAGAGAGGCGCGACGGGTACCAAATTCCGCCACCTTGAACTCCAGGCCGGTCGAGTTGCGACCTACTTCGGCTGTCCTGGTCCGAAAGCTGAGGGTCCCCCCGGCGGCACCGGTGCCGAAGAGGATGGCGTTGGGGCCTCGGGCGGAGCTCACGCGGTCCATATTGTAGGTGTCGTGTTCGGCCCCGGCGGTCCTGAAACCATCCGTCGAGATCGAACCAATCAGCCCCCGGATCCGCCAGCCCGGAAAGTTGACGGCTTCGCCAATATTTCCCGCATTCGATCCTGTCGCTCCGTAGGCATCGTCTTGAGACGATTCGGCGGCATTGATGTCGTAGCGCAACAGATGCTGAATATCGGTCGCGCCAATATCGGCCATGAAGTCCTTGGTAAAGACCCCGATGGCCGCGGGGGTATCGCGCAGCGCCGTGTTCAGCCGGCCTCCGTCCAGGGTATTGGTCGCCTGGTATCCAGTATCCAGAGTTGAAGTCACCTGAAACGGGCTGAGTGTGACCACCGCCGGTTCAGGATTATTTTCCGGGGCCGGGCGGACGCTTGCCGTCGTTTGCGCCGCCCTTGACCCGTTTGGGAGTGAGACCCTTTTGATGGCAAACGTGCGGCTGTTCTCGTCAAAAACCGCCGTCAAAGTGGTGCCGGTCAATAGCGCGGTCAGGCCCTCCTGCACGGTAAGATCGCCTTTCACTTGGTTGGTGGTCACACCGCGCACCTCTGCCGCAGGATAGACCACTTGTTGACCCGCTTGCTGGGCGAACCGTTTCAGCGTTTCGGCGGCGTCCCCGGCCGAGACATCGAAGGCCATCCTGGATTCGGCCGCCACCGCCAGGGCGGTGAACGCGAGCGAGAACAGATAGACAAGTCGAAGATGCAATTTCATGGGGTTTCGGGATGCGGGGTAGGTTTGATGCATGATGGGGTGAAGTACCTTACAAGACGCTGCAGGTCACTTCGACTACGTAAGAAAAGTTTCAGAGGAGTTGCGGTTGCCGGTCGGTCCGCCCCGACCGCCTCGGCCTCCCGGACGTACCCCAGCAGACTCTTGAGGTCCGGAGTCACCTCAAACCCACCACCTTGGGGGTGGGAGGTTGGGCCCGTCGAAGCTGAGAGCAGGTCCGTGAGCTGACGCCCGGGATTTGACTTGCGAGAAAGCGAGTGAAGATGCGATTCCGCGGGAAACCGGCTAAATGGCGCCGACGGATCAAGGCTTCCATCGGGCGGTGCCGACCGCGAAGTATTTATTCACGAACGGCGGCTTTCTGCGCGAACCGTACCAAATGCGGAAGGCCCCGTCCGGCAGCCGAAGCACCGTGTGGCCCGTGGTATAGTGGGACTCCCAGTCATGGGAAGGATCGGGCATGAAGACGGGATTCCCCGGATTCTTGACCCAATGGAGGCCATCCGCGCTTACAGCGCAGCCGATGGCGGTCTTTTGCTCGTGCGCCGACCAGTACGCGCCGTACCACATCACATACCACCCATCCACCTTCAACACCTCCGGATAAAACAAACGTTTCTGCTCCCAGGGTTGATCGACCGTGAGCGCGAACTCCGGCGAGACCATCCACGAGATGCCATCTCGGCTGGAGGCGTGTCTGACGACCCAGGGATCCGAGGTGACGTCCGAGTACCACATTCGATAGGTATCGCCCTCCTTGATGACCGTCGGAGCATAGGCATTTTCCAGCAGTGGCGGCGAGGGAGAGGACCACGTGGTCCCATCCGCGCTTACCGCGGAACGGAGCGTACTCCGTGCGATGGGCCCGGTCTTGTCTTTAGCCACAAACCACATGACCAGCTTGCCGTTTTCGCGCAGAACGGATCCGTCTGGGTTACGGAGCAGACGAGAGGTGACAATCGAGGTCCTGCCGTCGCCAAACTCGTACACGGGCGATTCGGCGCCTTTGTTGAACCGAATGCCGTCGGTGCTGCGCGCAATTCCCAGCTTGGAGGGGAGCCGATCTTCCACCGCTCCCGTTCCTCCCGTATACCACATGGTATAGGTTCCATTTTCGAAGATAACATTGGGATTCGAAACATGCGTATCGTCGAACGCGCCGCTCCGTCCCAAGGAGATGACCGGACTCTCGCGGTCACGCTGCCAGTTCTGCGGAGCGAGCCAGCGGGCGAATTCCTTTGGATAGTTGGCCCGGACGGTGTTGAACACCCAGCCCTGCATGGTGTACGACGGGTCAGGAATGGCGAGGCCGGGATTGCAGGCAAGTTGTCTGGGGGTGCGATAGACCGCGCCGCAATCGACGGCAACCAACCCCCGTTCACGGCGCTCGGTATTGTAATGCGGCTCGATCGCCTGCCCCTGTGAATCCACCCACGGGCCGAAGAGGATCCGCTGCGAAGGCAGCGGACGACGTTCGGCGGCCTGCATGAGTTTCTCTTGAAAGAAGGCAACCGCGTTTTCGCTGAGGAAGAAGGGACGGTGTCCGGCCTCGGGAACAATTTCATACCGGACTTCGCCCTTGAGGCCTGCTCTTTCGAGAATGCGCCGCGCCGCGGGCACAAACGTGGTGAGGTCGTCGACGTTCATGGTTCCTCCTTTGATCTTGTCGATAACGTCATCGTTCGCGCCGCACATGAAAAAAATCGTCGCGTGCGGAGCGGGCAGGGCCGTCATTTCATCGAAACCCATGAGCTGCTTGATTTCCTGATAAGGCATCTTCGAGCAAGGTTTGCCGGTTTCCGCACCGCGCGGGCTGAATACCCAGCCGCATAAAAAGGCCGCGGATATTCGCTGGTCGATACAGGCGACCATTCCCGCCGAGGTCCCTCCGAGGGAATAGCCGGCTATGCCGATGCGCAAGGCGTCGATCTCCTCTCTCGTTTGCAGGTAGTCGATTCCACGCATGAGATCCCAGACAATTTTTCCGAGCACCAGTCGTTTCAATCGGGTTTGCACAAAATCGACGATTTGGTTTCCGAAATGGAGCAGATCATGACCCCGGGCGCCCAGGCGGCCCGAGGCTTCACGCTCTTCTTCGCCGATGGTATCGGGAATAAGGCAGGCGAAGCCCAGCGTCGCATAGAGTTGGCCGGCATACTGCGCATCGAGACCGGACTTCGAACCGCCATGGCCGCAAGCGAGGACGATGGCGGGGACGGGCGCTTTGCTCCCGATCGGGAGGTAGAGACTGGCGGACACGCGCGAGCCGGGTTCGCTTTCGTAGCTCACGGCCTCGATGCGATAATTGCGCGTCGTGACGACTTCGCGCACCAGTGGGAGTAGAGCGGTCTTCTCCAGCGGCAGTCCCAAAAGAGTTACGATGTTCCCTCTGAGCAGAGCCGAGCGCGCGGCCCATGTCTTGGCAAAGGCCGAAGCGGTCGTCCCATCGATGTTGTTCCCCGCCTCCGCCGCCCGGGCGGGCACGGGGAACGCGGCGAGCGCGAGCGACACCAGACCCGCAAGTTTAAGATGGGATTTGATGAGCAATAGCAAAGCGAGGGGTATTGAGGGCGGCAAGAGGGGACGAGGTTCCTTCCAAGACGCATTCGATCACCGTGACTACGTAAGGAGACATGAGGAATATTGCCGCAATAAGCCGGTTCGGCGCCGCTCCTCGCGGTGGTCCGCCGCGTCGGAATCCTCGGTGCTTTTCCCCCGGCCACGGAACGTACGCGATCCTCCCGCCCGGGCGACGTCGCGCTTCAGGGATTGTCCGCGGCGGGACCGGTCCGAATCGATTCCCTTCGCCGCAGGAGGATCGTGTTTCCCCGGCGCTCCGCTTTCACGTTGAAACTTGTCTCGAGCGATCGGACCAAACCATTGACGTTATCCGAGCGCAGACTGGCGCCGATCCTCAGCGCACTGAGGGAAGAATCCTGCACCACGATCTTGATCCGGTTCTCCCGGTTGAACTCCGCCACGACCTGATCCAGCGGGGTATCGGTAAATTCGAGCTGGCGGGGCTGCCACGCCAGGATGCGGGCAATTTCCTCCCGCGAAACGTGGACCACTTGCGGCGAGGGCGCCGATGCGTCCAGCGACACCACCGCTTGATGACCCGCCTCGACCATCGTGGTTGTCGGACTATCCGGCCAAACCGCTCGACTTGAGCTTGCAGGCGCGCGGCCGACGGCTGGCGCTTCCGGCTTGGCTACGGCCACCTTGCCCTCGGTAACCAGAACCACCACCGCCACCGGTTGCAGGCTGACTTGAAATGCGGTCCCGACCGCCCGTATCATGACCGGCCCGGCCTGCACGACGAAAGGTCGGTTCGGGTTTTTTGCGACGGCGAAGTGCGCCTCCCCTTTGACCAGGCGGACCCGGCGTTCCGCGATCGTATAGGTCACGTCGACTTCCGCTCCGCGGTTCAAATCCACCACGGAACCGTCTGCGAGTACTCGGTGCCCCACCACCGCTCCGTCGAAAACGGGCGGGGCCGGACTCCCGGTTCGCCCGGACCGTCCGTTTCGAGAGGCGACCACCAACACCATGCACGCCGCCAACGACAGAGCCAACGCCGACGCCACCGCCCAGTGGCTGGCACGGCCAGGCGCCCGTAGCAGGTCAGGATCGGGCCGCATCCCGTGCACCGGCCGCCACGACGCCAGTTTTTTCAGATTCCGATCTGTACGCTTGTGCTTCGCCAGCCACACCCCGTGCTGCGGATTCTCGCCGAGCCATTGAGAAAGATCATCTTGCTCGCCAGGCGTCAAGCCACGGTCCAACCGGGCGAGCCATACTGCCGCCGCGTGCTCTATGTCATCATTCCGATGCGAACCGAATTTGCGAAAAAGCATGGCCGAAATTTACTTCGTCCTACCGGAAACGCTCCCCAAACCGCGTGCAGCGCTTAACTCCAATGGCCACCTGTGTTTCCACGGTGCGAAGTGAAATGCCAAGTTCGGTGGCTATTTCTCTTTGCGACAGACCGTAGACATTGCGCAACATCATGACCTGCCGGCATCGTTTGGGCAGCGACTGAATGGCCTGGATCATGAGCTCGACTTCCTGACGCCGGGCGACGGTTTCAGAAACATCGTCGCCATCCTCCAAGGCAGGAAGATCACTTAAATCTCCCAGATACGTCACGTTTGCAATCTGCCGCTTCCGCCATCGCTCAATCATCAGGTTTCGCGCCGTCGCGAAAAAGAACGCCTTCGGGGACTGCAACTCCCGCGTTTCCCGTGCGGCCAAGACCCTGACATAAGAGTCTTGGATCACGTCGTCCACGTCAGTGGTTTCCGAAAAGCGACTTTGCAGCCAGATGCGCAGCCTCGGCTCGTGCGCGAGGAGATGCTGGGCAAACCAACGAGCTTGTTCTGGATCTTGGGGGGGCACGGCGAAAACTGATCGCGGCCTTTGTGGCCAACGATTCCGTCGCAGCGAGTTTTTTCGCGGAGAATCTCGCCGTACTTCGTCAGATTCCTGTTTGCGTTGACGACCTGCCCGTGAAGGGAGTGAACCTCGCAAGCCAATCAGCGCACGGTGAAAACCAGCGGACCAAATGAACACCCACCCTTTGCTTGGCCACCCCGAGGCAAGCCTCGGGGCCTCATGGACAAGCGACCGCCGCGCGGACGGACTCGTGGAATCGCATGAAGGAACGTGGCAAGCCACGGGGAATGGACCCGCCGGCGATTCAACTGACCCGCCGGCGGCGGGCGGTAACCGCCCCCTGACGGCCCAGCCCAGGCGCAAGTCATCTGGCCTAGTCAAACTCATTCATCGCGCCAGGGCGCAGAGGAGAGCTGAAAATGGGGTCAGGTTTTACCTTTCACCTTATTCCAGTTTCAGCAACACCGTTTGGCCGCCGCCCACCCCGCGCTTGAGCAATCCGGTATGTTTGCTCACGTACACTCCTGATCCCATGCCCAGCCGCTCCGCCAACCAACCGTTGCGCACATCCGTCGTCGCCTTCAAGTGCGCCGCCACCGGTCAAGGTAAAGGGTAAAACCTGACCCTTTTT
>JBBRWR010000109.1:0-27355 GCA_038249085.1 Opitutales bacterium | reverse complement strand
TGGCGGTGATGCCGCTGGGAGTAGCGCCGCGTCTCTGACCGGCGGGCGCCAGTCGAAGACCGGCGCTACAGGGGGGGGCCGAGTTCAAGGCCACCGTCAACTGCAGATGCGCCCTGGCCGAGGGTGCACCTCAGGATTTGAGCGGGTGAGGGAATTAGACGGAGCGGCGGCTTCCAACCGCCGGCGGGCACTTGGAAAAGCGCCCCTCCCGAGCCGGTCCTCCCATTTCTGATTTGCGCGCTTGCCGAGGTCCGGGTCCCGGGTGGCGGGAGCGGCGGGCCAGGCCGGAAACGAACCTTGCGGGGCGCGGGAGAGGTTTCACGCTGCCGGCATGGTTCGCGCCATCGATCACATCAACATCGTCGTCGCCGATCTGGCGCGGGCGGTCCAATTTTACACTGCGGTGCTGGGCTTCCGCAAAACCAAGGAGGCGTACCTGGAAGGAGAGTGGATCGAGCGCATCGTCGGGCTGAAAGGGGTGCGGGCCCGGGTGGCTTATGTCGTCGCGCCGGCGGGAGAGCCGCGGATCGAATTGCTCCACTACGAGTCGCCCCGCGGCCCCGCGGTTGCCGATAACTCCCGGCCCAACACGATCGGGCTCCGCCATGTCGCCCTCCGCGTGGACGACATGGCCGCGACGGTGTCCCGGCTGCGGGCGGCCGGCGTGACGTTGTTCAACGAGCCCGAGCGCGTGCCCGGCGGAGTCGTGCAACACGACGCGGGCGACAAGACGCTCGTCTACTTTCTCGACCCCGATGGCGTGATCCTGGAGTTGGCGGAGTATCAGTGACGCCCCGTCACGCCTCCCACCGCCCGTAGATCCCACAGGGTAGCACCTTGCCGTCGCACCGGATGGGGAGGCCCACCTCGCCCGCCGTGATGGCACCGCCGCGGGGATGCATCAATTCCGCGAGCAGATTGGCGACGACCGTGGGGGAGAGCCGGGCGGTGTAGGCGTTCACCAGGAAGAAAAGCGGTTGGGCGCTCAGCAGGGCCCGGCACTCGGTGAGGAGTTCCCACAGGTGGTCCTCAAGTTTCCACATCTCGCCGGTGGCACCCCGGCCGTAGGTCGGCGGGTCCATGATGATCGCGTCGTACTTCCGCCCACGCTTGAGTTCGCGCCGGGCAAATTTCAGGCAGTCGTCGACGATATAACGGATGGGGGCGCCGGCCAGGCCGCTCAAGGCGGCGTTTTCCCGACACCACTTCACCATGCCCTCGGCGGCGTCGACGTGGCAGACCGCCGCTCCCGCCTTGGCGGCGGCCACCGTGGCGGCCCCGGTATAACCGAAGAGATTAAGCACGTTGATCGGACGACCCAATTCTGCACGAGCGTGCAGAATCTTCGCCGAAAACCACTCCCAATTGACGGCCTGTTCGGGAAACAGACCGGTGTGCTTGAAGGAGGTAGGGTGGATTTTGAAGGTAAGGTCCAGCGGCCCGTAGCCGATGTTCCAGTGGTCGGGCAGGGGACGGCGGAATTCCCACTTGCCACCGCCCTGCTCACTCCGGTGGTAAAAACCATCCCACTTTTCCCATGGGGCGCCGGGCTCCTGCTGATGCCGCGGCCAGATAATCTGCGGGTCGGGCCGCACCAGCGTGAACTTCCCCCAACGCTCCTGCTTCATGCCGTCGCCGCTGGCGATGAGTTCATAATCCTCCCAGCGATCAGCCAAAATCAGGGCAGGGCGTTGAATCGAGGCGGCAGGCATGGCGCGAATACCCGTGAAGCAATTCCGGCGTTCCCCTGCTGTCGAGCCACCGCTGCACCTCCGACCCCATTATCTGGCCCACCCCGCCGGACCGCGCCGCCGTTATTAACCTGTCCCTTATTCCACCCCACCGCACCACGCCGGCTATAATAACCTGTCCCTTATACCGGAAACCCGAATCAAACTACGTAAACACCGCATAGGGTGAACACACTAGGGTATTGACGCCTGCGGGGACCTTTTGCTGTTTTTGGTCCTCATTTCTAAAACCATGAAACCCTACCCAGTCCTCCGGGCCTCCCTATCCCTCCTCGCCGCCATGTTCATGGCCGCCCAGGCTTCAGCCGATGTCGTCGAAATCAAGGGCGGCGCCCGGATCGTCGGCAAGGTTTCGAAGATCGATGGGGGCTCCGTGGTCGTGGCGACTGATTACGCCGGCGCGATCACCATCAAACAGACCGAGGTGATCAGCATCAACACCGACGCCCCGGTGTCGGTCCGCTTTGCCAACGGCACGCGCATCGACGGCAGGATTTCCGGTTCCGGCGACGGTCGGGTCAAGGTCGGCAACAACGAGGGTGAATTCGCTTCCGACATCGGCAAGCTGGCCGCTTCCTGGGACGCGGGTGGCCGGGATCCGCAGATCGTCGCCCTCGACCGTTCCTGGGCATACGAGGCCGCGGTCGATGTGACCGGCAAGACCGGAAACAAAAGCCAGTTGGGCACCTCCGCCAGCCTGCGTGCAACCCTGAAGGGACTGACGGACAACCTCCAGTTCTACACCGCCTACGACCGCCAGGTGACCGACAACCAGAAGTCCGCCGATCAGTTCAAGGCGGGCGTCGATTACGCTAATAATTTCTCGGGCAAATACTCGTGGTACGTCCGCAATGAGGGCGGCTTTGACCGCGTCAAGGACATCGAACTCTACGACGTCGCCGCCGTCGGCATGGGCTATGATATGATCAAGAAACCCAAGCAACTCCTGACCGGCCGCTTCGGTGTCTCGTTCCGCTATGAGGGTTACAAGAACCCGCTCACCACGGATGTGAAGAGCGCCGGTCTCGATTTCGGCTTTGCCCATCGCCTGGAGCTGAACAACTCGGTCCTCGTTAACCGGCTCACCTTTGTCCCAACCTTCGAGGACTTCGCCAATTTCCGCGCGGCACATGAAAGTTTCCTCGAGATTCCCCTCGCCAATCCCTCGTGGAAACTGCGCCTCGGCCTCTCCAACGACTACAACAGCAAGCCCGGCCTCGGCGTGGAGAAGATGGACACAACCTACTTCAGCCGCTTCGTGCTCAACTGGCGCTGAGCCGTGGTCCCATCCTTTTCGCTGTGAAGCCAAGGGCCGCTTTTTGCGGCCCTTTTTTGTGCACGAATTCCTGTTGCTCCCTTTAGCGCGTTTGTACGTCTTTACCCTCTACCATGAAGACTCGCGTCCTACCCCTTGTCATCCTGGCCGGTCTGTTGGCTCCGTGTGCGCTGCGCGCCGCCACCGCCGGCAAGGTTAAGCTCACGTCAGCCGACGATCGCGTCCGCGTCGAAATCGGCGGGCAACTCTTCACCGAGTATATCTTCAAGGGCGCCCAGAAGCCCTATCTCTATCCGTTACTGGCCGCCGATGGCACCGAACTGACGCGAAATTACCCGATGAAGAGCGACGTTCCGGGCGAGGCCAAGGACCACCCGCACCACCGTTCGCTCTGGTTCACGCACGGCGAGGTCAACGGCCTGGATTTCTGGGCCGAAACCAACGGTCCGAAACAGGGGAGGATTGTCAGCGAGTCAGTGGAAGCCTCGACCCAAGGTGGCGCCGGCGTCATCCACGCCCGCAACAAGTGGATCGGCCCGGACGGCACGCTGCACCTCACCGACGACACGACCATTCGCATCCAGGGTATTCCTGAGGGTCGGATCCTGGACTACGAGGTCACCCTGAAGGCTCCGGCCAACAAGCCGGTGGTCATGGGCGACACGAAGGAGGGGTCGATGGCCATCCGGTTGCCGCTGTGGATGACGCCTTCCCATAGCGAAGGCAAAAGCAAGAAGTACGTGGGCCAGGGCACCATCATCAACGCGGAAGGCATCACCAACGACGCCACCTGGGGCAAGCGATCGCCCTGGGTCGATTACTACGGCCCCAAGGACGGCAAGGTCTATGGGGTCGCGATGTTCGATCATCCCTCCAACCCCCGGCATCCGACGTGGTGGCATGTGCGGACCTACGCCCTGTTCGCCGCCAATCCCTTCGGCAAACACGATTTTGAAAACCTCAAGAGCGAGCCCGAGGCCGGCAACATGACCATCCCCGCCGGCGGCACCGTCACGTTCCGCTGGCGCTTCTACTTCCATCTGGGCGATGAAAAGGCCGCGAAGGTCGCCGAACACTTCGCCGCGTACGCCGCCGGCAAGTAAACTCCCCTGCTCCCCCAACTCTCCCGATGCAATCCCTCAATCGCCGCTCTTTCCTCAAAACCTCCGCCCTCGTCACGGCCGGCGCCGCCCTTTCCGCCCGCTCGTGGGCCCAGGTCGCCGGCGCCAATGGCGACATCCGCGTCGCCGTCGTCGGTCTGAACGGCCGCGGCAAGAGCCATCTCGGCAGCCTCGCGCGCATCAAGGGCGTGCGCGTGGTCGCCCTCTGCGATGTCGACAGCACCGTGCTCGCCCGGGCCAAGGCCAGCTTCGCCTCCGACGGCCAGACCGTGAAAACGTACGTGGACCTCCGCGAGTTGCTGGCCTCCGGCGAAATCGACGCGATCACCATCGCCACCCCCAACCACCTGCATTCCCTGCTGGCCATCTGGGCCTGCCAGGCCGGCAAGGATGTCTACGTCGAGAAACCCGTCTCCCACAATGTGTGGGAGGGCCGTCAATTGGTGGCCGCCGCGGCGAAGTACAACCGCGTCGTCCAGGCCGGCACGCAAATCCGATCGGGCGAGGGCCTGCAGGAGGCCGTCGCGTGGATTCAAGCCGGCAACCTCGGCAAAATCACCGCCGCGCGCGGCTTTTGTTACAAACGCCGCGACAGCATCGGCCTGGCCGACGGTCCGCTGCAGATTCCGGCCAGCATCAATTTTGATCTGTGGTGCGGACCCGCGCCCCTCGTCCCGCCCCGGCGCAAACGCCTGCACTACGACTGGCACTGGGTGTACGTCACCGGCAACGGCGATGTCGGCAACCAGGGTATCCATCAAATGGATGTCGCCCGCTGGTTCCTCGGCGAATCCGGCCTGCCCCGCGCCACCCTGAGCGTCGGCGGCCGCCTCGGCTATGTGGATGACGGCAACACCCCCAACACGCAGGTGGTGATCCACGACTACGCCAGCGCCCCGCTGATCTTCGAGGTCCGCGGACTGCCGGCGCAGGCCAGTGCCTCCGGCGGCCAGAGCGAGGGCAAGAAGCGGGGCGCATCCAGCGGGATGGACAATTACCGCGGCGTCGGCGTCGGTAACGTGATCGATTGCGCGGGCGGCAGCCTGATCACGACCAACTATTTCACCGCCACCGCCCACGACCGGGCGGGCAAGGTCGTGAAGGAGTTCAAGGGCGTCGACCGCCATATGCAGAATTTCATCGACGTCGTTCGCAGCCGGAAAACCGCGCAACAATACGGGCCGATCGCCGAGGGCCACGCCTCCAGCGCCCTGTGCCATCTCGGCAACATCTCGCACCAACTCGGTCAAGCGGCCGCGCCCGGGCCCTTGCAGGAAAAAATCAAGGGCGACACCGGCCTCGTCGAGGCCGTCGGCCGCATGACCGAACACCTGCGATCCAACCACGTCGACCTGACGGCCACCCCGCTGACCCTCGGCCTGCCGCTGTCGGTCGACGCGAAAACCGAACGCTTCACCGGGGAATTTGCCCGCCAGGCCAACCCCCTGCTGACCCGAAGCTACCGGGCGCCGTTTGTCGTGCCGGAACTCGCGCGGATGGCCTAGGTCATCCACCGGGATCAGACCGGTGCACACCCGTCGGGCCGGCCCCGTTATTCTGCCGCCGGGGTGCTTCCGCCTCCGCCGTTTGCCGCGGCCGGTTTGATCCGGCCCGCCTGGCCTATGTCCGTGACCCCCCTTCGCCCTGCGCCCGCCTGGTGGTGGCTGGCGCTCGCGCTCGGGATGGTGGGACCGTGGCTTAATGCCGCGGCGGCGGATGAGGCCGCGGTGGCGTTGCCTCCCTTCATCGTCGAGGAACTCGCCAAGGGCCCGCCCTGGCGCTACGCCGAGTCCAACGGTTTCGAGATTCTCTCCCGCTGCTCGGATGCCACGACCCAACGCGTCGTGGAGGCCCACCACCAACTCCATGTGCTGCTCGACGAGATCCTCCCCCCGTCACTTCGTCTCAAACTCTCGGTCCCCCGCACCCTGATCCTGTACGACGAGGAACTGCAGCCCGCCTCCTCCCAGGAGGTCATCCGCTCCATGGTCCGCTCGACCCCCGCGGGTCCGGAGGAGGATTTCGGCGCCATGCCCGGCGGCCGCGGCTTCCGCGTGCCGGCGCCCGCCCGCCGCTACAGCTTCCTCCCCAATCTCCGCCTCTGGGACCGCGATGTGATGGCCGTCTTCATGATCGTGCGCCGCGACGACTTTGAGGCCGACCGCCTCTCCCTCACCCACGATTACGTCACTTTTCTCGTCAAGAACCGGCTGCCCGCGCTCCCCGCCTGGTTCGTCAGCGGCATCCTGGCCTTGTATCACCAGACAACCTACGGCGGAGGCCAGCTGACCGTCGAACCCCTGGAATGGATCTCGGAGGCGTTCACCTCCGCCCTCAAGAAAGATCCCAAGACAGCCCCGCCCGTCGGGCCGCTCGCCGATTTCTTCAGCGTCCGGCTGGCGCCGCGGGATCCCGTGGCCGCCGTGGATCCGGTGCAGGCCTGGCTGGCGCAGGCGGCGCTCGTGGTCCGCTGGGGACTCGACGCCGATCGCCGCGCCCACCGCCAGGCCCTCTGGACCTTCGTCGCGCGCTCCGCCGTCGAGGGCACGAGCGAAAAACTCTTCACCGCGTGTTTCGGTTTCGACTACGCGGCCGCCCGCGAGCAGCTCACCGCCTACCTGCCCACGGCCGTGCGCAAGACCGCCCGCTTCCAGCCGGCCAAGCGCGTGGAGCTTCCTCAGCTGCCCCTCGCCAACGCCAGCGACGGCCAGATCGCCCGCATCAAGGGCGATTGGGAGCGGATGGAGGTCCCCTACGTCAAGCGCATCTCCGCCGACCTCGCGCCGAAATACCTCGCCCAGGCCCGCCGCACCCTCCGGCGCGCCTATGATCGCGATGAACGTGATCCCCGGCTCCTCGCCGTCATGGGTCTGTGCGAATGCGACGCGGGCGAGGACGCCGCGGCGCGCGAGTACCTGGAGTCCGCCGCGCGCATCGGTCCCATTCGCCCCCGGGCCAACTATGAACTGGCCCGCCTGCGTCTCGCCGCCTTTCGGGCCCAGCCTGCCGCCGCCGATGGGCGGCTCGACGTCAACCAGACCGCCGAGGTGCTGCGCCCGCTCTTTGCCGCCCGCGCCGAGCAACCACCCCTGCCCGAAGTCTACGAACTGATCGGCGAAGCGTGGGCCCATTGCATCAGCCCGCCCACGCGCCAGCACCTCGCCGTGCTCGATGAAGGCGTCCGGCTGTTTCCGCGTCACACCGATCTCGTGCTGCGCGCCGCCGAATTGAACCTCAAACACGGTTTCCCCGACGTCGCCGCCACGTTAATCGCCTTGGGCCTCTCGGTCGCCAGCGACGAACCCACGCGGGCCCCTTTCATCCGCCTGCAACAGCAGCTCGCGCCGCCCTAGCCACCAGAGAGTGGGCGGGTAGCCCTCACCCCGCGGGCGCGCGAAAGATCAGCCCCGCCTCCCTCCCCCCTCTCAAGTCCGCCTTGAGCCCTCTGGCCGGCCGGGTTTGAATCCGGCTGGCTGCCGCGCGTCCGCGTCCGTGGCCACTCCTCGTCCCCCTCCTGTGATGAAAAACCAAGTACGCCTCGGGTTGCTCCTCCTCTCCCTCGCGGTCCCCCCCGCGATCGCCGCCGCCGCCGCCGCGGCGACGCTCCGGCTCGACCTCGCCCAACCCGGTCCCGTGATCAACAAGAACATCTATGGGCAATTCGCCGAGCATCTCGGCCGTTGCATCTACGAAGGCATCTGGGTGGGCGAAGACTCCCCCATCCCCCACACCCGGGGTTACCGCAACGATGTCCTCGCCGCCCTGAAGACCCTGCAGGTGCCGCAGCTCCGCTGGCCCGGCGGCTGCTTCGCCGACGAGTACCATTGGCGCGACGGCATCGGCCCGCGGGAAAAGCGCCCCGCCATGATCAACACCCATTGGGGCGGCGTCGTGGAAAACAACCATTTCGGCACCCATGAGTTTCTCGATTTCTGCGAACTGCTTGGCATCGAGCCGTACGTCTGCCTCAACGTCGGCAGCGGCACCGTACAGGAGGCGATGGAGTGGGTCGAATACATGACCTCCCCCGCCGCCTCGCCCATGGCCAATCTCCGCCGCGCCCACGGCCGCGCCCAGCCGTGGAAGGTCCCCTACCTCGCCATCGGCAACGAAAGCTGGGGCTGCGGCGGCAACATGACCCCCGCCTTCTACGCCGACAATTACAAGCGCTACAATACGTTCGTCAAAAATTACATCCCCGGGCCGGAAAACCGGATCACCCGGATCGCCTGCGGCCCGAACGGCGCCAACTACGAGTGGACCGAGGTCCTGATGAAGCACGCCGGCAACCGTATGAACGGGCTCGCCCTGCATTATTACACCGTCGCGCGCGGCGACTGGCGGAAGAAGGACTCCGCCACGGGGTTCAACGAAACGGCCTGGCAGGAGATCTTCCTGCAGACGCTGAAGATGGAGGAACTCATCACCAAGCATTCCGCCATCATGGATCAATACGATCCACAGAAGCGCGTCGGTCTGGTCGTTGACGAGTGGGGAACCTGGTACGCCGTCGAGCCGGGCACCACCCCGGGTTTCCTCTACCAGCAGAATACGCTGCGCGATGCGGTGGTCGCCGCGCTGAATCTCCACATTTTCCAACAGCACGCCGACCGCGTGACGATGGCCAACATCGCGCAGATGGTGAACGTCCTCCAGGCGATGATTCTCACCGACCAGGAGAAGATGCTGCTCACGCCCACCTATCACGTGTTCGAAATGTTCAAGGTCCACCAGGGCGCCACGTCGCTGCCCCTCACCCTCACGTCGCCCGATTATGTCGTCGGACCCAACAAGATTCCGGCCATCAGTGCCTCGGCTTCGCGCGACCAGGCCGGCCGGATTCATCTCTCCTTCGCGAATTGCGATGCCAACCGCTCCATCCGCGTCTCCGCCCAACTCGCCGGCGCCACGGCGAAACAGGTGACCGGCCGCGTCCTGACCGCACCCACCATCAGTGCCCACAACACGTTCGCACAGCCGGACACCGTGAAACCCGCGCCGTTCACGGGGGCGACGCTGGCCGGCACCGATCTCTCGGTGGATCTCCCCGCGAAGTCGGTCGTCATGCTCGAGTTGAACTGATGCCGTTGCTGCCACCTGCCTCTTCCTCCTCGACCTGCCACCCGGCCCTTGACCCCACCCATGCCCCGCCCCGGCCCCCGAGGAACCAACTTCGCGGTGAGGTCACCCGCCGGCCGTTCAGCGTGGCGCAACGGGAGGTGAGGGGCTCGCCGTTGGTTTCAGACCCACTTCCGGAGGGTAATCACGACCAACCATAAGGGAACGGAGGCCAATTCCTGCCCAGCCAGACCGCCGTGCTCCCGGGATTTCGCCCGCCAACCGGCATCGCTTCGCGTCGCCCGGCCCTTTGGCGAAGCCCCAACCGGCAGCGGAGGTTGCTTGGGCCTCCAGCGCGGACCCGCCCGCACCCCGAATGGACCGTGACCGCTCAAAGTAGACCCCGAACCACCAGCCAAAGTCCAACCACCAGGACAAGGCAAAGCACTCCACCGATCGCCATGCCGGCACGCCGGGATTCTTCTTCGTTCAGGGATTTGTTTCGTCGATTCACGCGCTGCATCGGGTAGGCCCCCATGAGACGAACATGACGCCCTTTCCCACCCAGCCCGCACGCATTCATTGGTTTTTGCTGCGCAACCGTTGGTCCAACGTCGGTTCCTCCCCTCCGTCCGCCGGGTCGCCGCCCTCGTTCTGCGCGGGCGACACCTGCATTGTTCTGGACCGTTCGTCTCTCGTCATCGTCTCCTCCCTCTGGATCGAAACCTCATGACCTGCTTTCGCCGATTCTTCCGCCGCCTGCCTCCGGGTTTGCTCCTGATCGCGGCCAGCCCGCCAGGGCCAGTTGCCACCGCCGCCGCCCCGGTGCTGCCGGTAAATTCCGCCATCGTGCAACAAGCGGTCCGGGACGGAGAGAAGATCTGGCGGGCGGTGCAGGCCGAGCCCGCCCCCAATCTCGCCTCCCGCGATCTCTTCACCTACGCCCTCGCCCTCGCGGAGGCTTCCGCCCATCCGGAGCGGCTCGAGCGGCTCTTCACCGTGGCAACCCGGATGCAGCAACGCGACCCGGCCAGCCGCGGATACGGCAATTTCCGCTGGAGCTGGAGCCATGCCGACGTGTTTGATTTCAACGCCGTCGACTTCTGCCTTCAGGCGGGCGCGATCCTCTGGCTGCGCCACCGCGACACCCTGCCTCCCCCGGCCCGCGCCCTGCTCCAACCCCTGCTCGAATGCGGGATCGCGGGGGCCCTCAAACACCGGGTCAACGAGAGCTACACCAACATTGCCCTCATGAACGCCGGCAACCTCCTGCTGCTCGGCGAGGCGCTGGGCCGCCCGGACGTCGCCGCCGAAGGCTCCGCTCGCCTGGACCGCATCGTTCTCTATGTGGCCGAAGCCGGCATTCACGAGTATGTGAGCCCGACGTATTACGGCGTGGATCTGGACGACGTGATGTTGATCGAGGTGTTCGCCACCAACGCCCTCGTTCGCACCCAGGCCCGCGCCATCCGCGATCTGCTCTGGACCGACATCGCGCTCAACTGGTTCGCCCCGGCCGCCAAGCTGGCCGGCACCCGCAGCCGCGACTACGACTACCTGCGCGGCCTCGGTTATCTCGATCAACAATTGCAGGCCAACGGTTGGATTCCACCGGCCGCCCACCGCGCCAGTGGGGTGATCTACCTCGCCTATCTGCCCGCGCCGGTGGCTCCCGCCATCCGTCAGCTCAGCGAACGATTTCCCCGCCTCGTCACCCAAACCTGGGGACTGGATCGCGGGCAGATCCGCACCCACTATCTTTGCGCCGATGTTACCCTGAGTTCCTCCGGGGCGGGATATGGCGGGCGGATGGACCTCCCCCTGACGATCGATCTACCCGGCCCGCGCGAGGGTGTTCGGGGATATTTCATTCCCGATGGCCGCGGCGATCCCTACGGGAAGATCAAGATTCAGGAGAGCCAGGCCCATAGCAAAACCCTCCATCTGCAACCGTACTGGATCGCCGCGCAACGGCGGGTCGACGCCCTGGGTTTCGCGCTCTACCGGCCCAAGGATGTGCCCGCAGGCACGCGCACGCTCGAGTCACACTTTGTGCTGCCAGACGAGGTCGATGACCTCTGGATCGGCGATCAGCCGATCCCTCTCACTCGCGGCCACGCGTTCGCGCAGCCGTTGCCGCCGGCGACGGCCCTGGTCGTGCGCCGCGGCCCGGCGCTGGTGGGCGTGCGGGTACCCTGGGCGCGCTCCGTCGACGGCGGCGCGGCGGCCGTGACGCTCGTCCGCGAGGCCGGGAGCCCCGGAGCCATGCGGCTGACCGTAACCCATCACACCGGCGAGGTCGTCCAAGCCGCCGCCCTTCCTCCGGGGGCCTCCTTCTGGGTGCGGATCGGCAGCGGCCTGGCCACCCCGGAAGCCGCGGCCCAATGGCGGCGCGACTTCGCCGCCGCCACCGCCAGCGTCGAGGCCGGGGCGGCTGGCGTTGCGATCCGCGTCAGCGGGCAGGACGGCCCCGTCGCGGTCCGGGCGTCCGCTCCGTATCAAACGACCGGATTCATGGATCCGCGTCCCTCCCGGTCGGTCCTGGCCTGCGACGGCGAAGACTTGGGCGCCCGCCTGCTGGCCAACGTCGAGCCGGTGCGGACGCTGCGAACCGGTGGAACCCGCCACGAGCCGATCGCGGTCCCGGCCCGCGGTGGGGTGGGGTGGGAGGCCGAGGCGGGCGTGATCTCCCCCCCGATGACGGTCGAGCGGGAGGCCGGGGCGGGGCCGGGGGCCTTTCTCTGGATGCCCGCCCAACCGGGTGAGCGCGCGGGAAGTTCCGTGGGCCGCGCCCGCTTCAACCTCGCCGTGGCCGCCACCGGCGCCCGCTACGTTTGGGGCCGCGTGCTCACGCCCACCCCGGAAAACGATTCCTTCTTCGTGACGGTGGCGGGCGAGGACGATGTCATCCTGGAGCCGACCGCCTGGCCGACCGGCGTACACCGGGAGTGGACGTGGGTCAGGTTCATGCCAGAAGGCAAGCGACCCTTCCCGATCCCTTTGCGCCAAGGCCCGGCGACTTTCGAAATTCGGGTGCGCGAGGCCGGCGCCAAGCTCGACCGCCTGTTCATCACGACCGATCCCAACGAAACACCGCCGTGAGGCGCCAGTCGCTGCGGACACCTCGCGCGCATCAAAGTGATGCCGTCGATCGAACGAGGGGGGAGGCGGAGCGGACGGTCGAGATTGCCCGGTGGGTCGGACAGCGGATCTTCTCTCGACTGGTTTGCGCCGGTGATGACGGTATGGCGGCCGCGCCCGTGAGGGCTTGCGGCGGTGGCACGCCGCGTGTTTCTCGTGATCCGATGAGTTTTCACCCCCGGGACTCGCTCGCCCCGCCCGATCCCGCCACCGCTCAACTCTTCGCTCACCTCAGTTTGCGCCTACCCAAGGGTACCCGCGAAATCGCGAAGGTCGTGCCGAAAATCGAGGGTGAAAAAACCCAAACCCCCGATGATCAGCGATCGAGTTTTCGGAACCGACGAAATTGGTTCAAGCCCGCCCATGGCCAGGATTCGTTGTGGCCCCCGATTGATGGCGATGAACGAACCTAGCTGAAGACGATCCGCCCGCCAGCGGAGGTTTGCCATCGCCGGGCGTCCGACCCTCACTCGGGGACGAGCATGAGGTCCCCGGCATGAATGCCCTCCGGTCCGCCTTTCTCCGCTGGCGCCTGCCGGTGGCCGGACTGGCGTTGGTGGCGGCCTTCGCCGTGCTCGCGGGCCGGTTCTGGCATCCCTACTACGGCTTCACGCGCTTCGTGCAACTCGACGCGGGCGACCACCGGACCGGCATCCACGAGCTGAGGGAATACCCGGTTTTCTCCTACCCGGAATTCAGCGGCTACGACGGCACCGCGTACGTGCAGCTGGCGTTTCACCCGTTGCTCGACGCCCCGGAACTGAAGCCGGCCGTGGACAATCTGGCGTACCGGGCCCGGCGCATCCTCGGGAGTGCGCTCGCCTGGGTCCTGGCCGGCGGCCAGCC
This sequence comes from Opitutales bacterium, assembly GCA_038249085.1. Taxonomy (GTDB): domain Bacteria; phylum Verrucomicrobiota; class Verrucomicrobiia; order Opitutales; family Opitutaceae; genus ER46. Next base: position 14,162 of record JBBRWR010000109.1, on the reverse strand, counting down.
GGAACGGATCGCCTCGACCTACGCCGCGCTGAACCTGTTCGTCTGGCTCGGCTTCGCCGGCTTGCTGTGGCGTGTGTTGCCGGTGACGGATGCCCGCAGTGGGGTGGCGTGGGCCGGCGTGCTGCTGTCCGCCGGCGCCCTGCATTCCGTGCGGCTCGCCCTGACCGACCTGCTCGCGACCACGCTGGTGACCGCCGCCCTCTGGCTGGGCGAGCGGAACCGGGGTCGCAGCGCGTTGGGCCTGCTCGCCGCGGCCGGGCTCGCCCGCGAAACTGCGCTCACCGCCATCGTGGCCTTCTGGCGGAGTCCCTGGCTTTCCCCGCGGGCCTGGCTCGGCAACGGGGTTCGGACCGTCCTCGCCGCGCTCCCGCTGCTGGCCTGGATGTTGTACGTTCGCTGGAAGACCGGCCCCTCCGACCCGGGCCTCGGCAATCTCGCCTGGCCCTTCGTCGCCTGGTTCGAAAAGTGGAGCGAAACGGCGGCGGACTACGTGCGCCATCCGGATTTCCACCTGCTCATCACCACGACGCTGTTCGCCACGATCGCCCTCACCGTCCAGGCGGCCTACCTGGTGATGCGACCGCGCTGGCACGACCGTTGGTGGCGGGCGGGGATCGGCGGGGTGGTTTTGATGGCGTTGCTCGGCACGGCGGTTTGGGAGGGACATCCCGGGGCGGCGACCCGCGTGCTGCTTCCCATGGGCGTCGCGTTTGCCGTGCTCGCGGTGCGGAACCGCGCCGGCTGGGCCTGGATTGTCGGCGGGAGCCTTTCGGTCGCCAGCGGCCTGCTCGCCTTCCGGGATGTGCCTTACGATGACCGCGAGATTGAGGCGGGGCGCTTCGCCGGCGGGGCCTACGTCGTGCAAATCGAATCCGGTTGGTTTGGAACCGAACGGCAGGGCCGCGTCGTCTGGGCCTGGGCGCCGAACCGGGGGATGCTGTTTTTCCAGACTGCACCCCGCAGCTCCTCGCCCTGCCGTGTCCGCCTGAAGCTTGAGACCCTCGCCCCGCGCAACCTCGAGGTGTGGCACGCGGGGAGCGTGATCTTTCGCGGCACGTTGGTTCCCAAGCTGGCGTGGATCGATTTGCCGCCGGTGGCGCCGGAAACGCCGGGTGAGTTTCGCCTCGAGCTGCGTTCGTCCGGCGCCCTGGTGCCCGAGAGTCCGCAGCCCGGCGCACGCGGCCTCGGTTTTGCGCTGCGCGGGGTCGAGGTGCGGTAGCGACGGCGGCGCCCCGCGCAGCCGAGGCCGTTGTTCTCCTCCCCTCCGGTTGGCCGCGGGGACAGCCCAAACCAAAGCTTCGAGCCTACATCGCCAATTGCGGGCGGCCTTTTTCGGGCCAGTCGATGTGGAAGAACTTGCCACGGGGGTGGTCGGTGCGCTCGTAAGTGTGGGCGCCAAAGAAGTCGCGCTGACCCTGCAGCAGGTTCGCCGGCAGCCGGGCCGAACGGTAGCTGTCGTAGTAGGCGAGGGCCGAACTGAACGTCGGCGCGGCCACCCCACACTCCGCCGCCAGCGCCACCACCTTGCGCCAGTTCTCCTGCGCCTTCTGCACCGTCTTGTTGAAGTACGGATCGAGCAGCAGGTTCGCAAGGTCCGGCTGACGCGAGTACGCCTCCGTGATCTTCTGCAGGAAGACCGCCCGGATGATGCAACCGCCCCGCCAGATCTGCGAGATCTCGCCGAAGTTGAGCTTCCAATTGTACTCCTTCTGCGCCTCGCGCATCAGCTGGAAGCCCTGGGCGTACGAACAAATCTTGGAGCAGTAGAGCGCGTCGTGAATCGCGGCCACCAGCGCCTTCTTCGAGCCGCGGTACTTCTTCTTCGGCCCCTTCAGGATCTTCGAGGCGGCGACGCGCTCCTCCTTGATCGCGCTGATGCAGCGCGCAAAGACGGATTCCGCGATCGTCGGCGCCGGCACGCCCATGTCGAGCGCGCTGACCGAGGTCCACTTGCCGGTGCCCTTCTGCCCGGCGGTGTCGAGCACGATGTCGACGAAGGGTTTCTTCGTCATCGGATCCTTCTGCTTGAGGATGTCGGCGGTGATCTCGATCAGGAAGCTGCCGAGCATGCCGGCGTTCCAGGCGGAAAAGATTTCACCCATCTCCTTCGGCTTCAGGCCGAGCAGACCCTTCATCAGGGCGTAGGCCTCACAGATCATCTGCATGTCGCCATACTCGATCCCGTTGTGGCACATTTTGACGTAATGGCCGGCGCCATTCTCGCCGATGTAGGTCGCACACGGCACCCCGCCGACGATGGGCTTGCCGGGGGCGGCACCCTCCAGCGGCTGGCCGGTCTTGGCGTCGACCTTGGCGGCGATGGCATTCCAAATCGGCTCGAGTTCCTGGTAGGCCGCACGATCGCCCCCCGGCATCAGGGCCGGACCGAAACGCGCGCCTTCCTCCCCGCCCGACACGCCGGAGCCGATGAAGCGCAGGCCTTTTTCGCGGAGCGCCTTTTCCCGGCGAATCGTGTCGGTCCAGAGCGCGTTGCCGCCGTCGATGACGATGTCGTTCTGGTCCAGCAGCGGCACGAGGCTGTCGATGACCGCGTCGGTGCCCTTGCCCGCCTGGACCAAAATCACCATCTTGCGGGGCTTGGCCAGGGACTGGACAAACTCCGGCAGGGTCTTCGTGCCGACGACCCCGCCCGGAGTGTTTGGGTTTTCGGCGACGAATTTTTCCGTCTTCTCCGTCGTGCGGTTGTAAACCGAGATTTTGAAGCCGTGATCGGCGATGTTGAGGGCGAGGTTCTGACCCATCACGGCGAGCCCGATGAGTCCGATGTCAGAGTGCGTTTTAGCCATGGCGAAAAGGAGGAATCACCAGCACTACGGGAATGCCCGCGAAAACCAACCCCATTCTGGCCGCATCTGCCAACCATGACGCCTCCCTCCGGGAGACCCGGCAGAATCTAATACCAACCGCCCTCATCCGGCTAAGCCGCACCTTTTGCCCCGGCCCGAGCTTAGAACACGCGACCCTTGCTCGGGAAAAAGCCCGACACCAATTGCACGACCGGCGTCGCCCAACTCGGTTCGTTCCGTTCGTAAATCCAATGAAAACCGACCGTCGCGACCGCCAGAAAAACGCCCACGGCCAGCAGCAAACGATTCATTCCCGCGATCTTGCGCAACACAAACACGGCGGCGATGACGATCAGGATGCCAACCGCCGTCTTCCACCAGAACTCGGCCGGGATCGCGCGCAGGTGCTCGACGAAATGGGCTTGAGACTTTGAGGCGACGACGGCGAACACGGACTTCATGCCCCGGTGATACGCCAAGCGGGCGGCCCAACCAGAGGAAACGGTCAGGGGGTCCGGATTAGCAAACTTTTCGCGATTGCTCCGGAAAATCCGGCGGCGGTAGCAGCCCGCCGTCCCCGGCGGAGGGCATTTTCAGCCGGGCGGCACCACGCCGGCTCCGCCGTGGTCCCCGCGGGTGGCACAATTGATCCAGGCCGTCGCACCCCCGGCGTAATGTTCCTTCTTCCAAATCGGCAGGCGGGCCTTCGCCTCGTCGATGATGTACCGGCACGCGTCGAAGGCCGCCCCCCGATGCTCCGCCGTGACACCCACCCAGACCGCCAGCTCGCCCAATTGCAGGCGCCCGACGCGATGCGTGGCGCGGCAACCCACCAGCGCGAAACGCAGCCGCGCCTCGTTCAGGATCCGCGCCCCTTCAGTTTCGGCCAGCGGGGCGTAGGCCTCGTACTCGAGCGAGCACACCGCTTGACCCTCGTTGCGATCGCGCACCCAACCCTCGAACGTCACGCACGCGCCCGCCCGGACGTCGGCAAGCGCTGCCTGCAACGCGGCAGGATCGAGCGGAATGGCGGAAAGGGTGAACATCGCTACCGGTGAAATTTCCAAGCGCGGCACGGAGGCCGCAACCAAAGGGGTCTGCGTAGCGTGAAAGCGGTCAGCGGGCATCGAGAATCTGTCATTTGGAAGGCCGAACCTGATTTCTCCATTTTAGATGACCGATGCCAGATGACCGATTTCAAGATTTCTACCATCGTCGCAAACGTGATCACACCGCGTGAAGCACATCACCCTCAGCCTCCCGCGACCGGCGGGATAAACACCACCCGATCGCCCTCCCTCAGGTTCGTGTGGCTCCCGACAAAGACATCGTTGACCGCCGCACGCACGCGATCGCCCGGCAGCGTGAAACCGTGCCGGGCCCGCAATTCCTCGTAGAGTGCCGCGGGGGTGGCCGCCGGCGTGGCGAGCTTTTCTTCGCCGAGCCCCCGCTGCTCGCGCAGGATGGCGAAATACTGAACGTGCAGGGTGATCATGGCCGGGTGCCGCCGTTACACCGCGCGATAGTCGCTCTTGCCGCCGGTTTTTTCCAGCAGGCGCACTTCCTTGATCACGATGTCATGCGAGACCGACTTCGCCATGTCGTAGATCGTCAGCGCCGCCACGCTCGCCCCGGTGAGCGCCTCCATCTCGACGCCGGTCTTCCCGTGCGTCTGCACCCGGCAGTGGATGACGAGCCCGGCCCCGGCCACGTCGGGTTCAATTTCGATCTGACAATCCTCGAGCGCCAGCGGGTGGCAGAGCGGAATGAGCTCGCCCGTCTTCTTGGCTCCCATCACGCCGGCGAGAATCGCCGTCTGGAACAGCGGCCCCTTCTTCGTCGTGATCTCGCCCCCTTGCAGCAGCGCCACCAGCGCCCCGGGCAGCGTCACCCGCGCGACCGCGTGGGCCGTTCGCCGGGTCACGGCCTTGTCGCCCACATTGACCATGGCAGGGCGGTTGGCGGCATCGAGGTGGGAAAACATGGGAAAGGAATTCTTCCGCGGCGTCAGGAAAGTGGCCTGCGACTCGTACATTAGCCACGAAAGGAATCCGCGCCGAAGAAGAATGCCTTAATGGCAGCAGAGGTCGTCATGACGACTGAAAAGAAGGTTTTTGCCGCGCAAAACCTACCAGGGCCGGAAGGGTGCCACCGTGCCGGCGGGAAACTTGCTCTCTCCCGCGGGCAACTCGACGAAACCGTCGGTGCCCACCAAGCCGGCGAAATCTCCGGAGGTATTGCTCGGATCCGGGGTCGCGAGCAGCCGGCCTTCAGGCCCGCTGGAGAGCCTCACCGGCACGAAGTAGGCCAGGCTCGGCCGGAAGGTGATCGGGGTCGTCAGCGCGACCAGACGGGGCGCTGGCGGGGTCGCCCCGCTGGCGTAGGCCAGCGCCGGCAGGACATAACGGTGCAGACAGGTATAGGCCGACACCGGATTGCCCGGCAGGGCAAACACCGGGGTCTGCCGCGGGGTCAGGCCAAACCAGAGGGGTTTGCCCGGTCGTTGGGCCACCCCCTGGAAGATCTTCCGGACCTCCTGGCGATCGAGTTCCCCCGGCAGAAAATCGAATTTCCCCTTGGAAACGCCCCCGGTGATGACGACGGCGTCGTACTCGGCCAGGATGTGCCAGATCAGGTGTTCGATCTCGTGCCGCACATCGCGGAGGTGGAAACGCTCCACGTGGGGATAGCCCGCCAGCACAAGGGCCGCGCGCAGCGCGTGGTCATTGCTGCGGCGGATCTGGTGGGGAGCCACCGCGTGCTCCACTTCGACCAGCTCGTCGCCCGTCGCCACGACGGCGATCTTGGGAATCTGGCTGACCGTGAGCACGCCCTGGCCGCACGCTGCGGCCACCGCGATTTCCCGCCCGGTCAACCGCGTGCCCGGCGTCAACATCACCTCGCCCTTCCCGTGGTCGCTGCCCCGCCGGTGAATGGCGTTGCCCGCGGCCAGCCGGACCCCGGCGCCCACAAGGGTGACCGCGCGGCCGTCGCGCTGCGTATCCTCGTAGGGGACGACGCAATCGGCCCCCACCGGCAGCACGGCGCCGGTCATCACCTCGATGCTGGCCGACGCCGAAGACCCCAGCTTGAAGGCCCGCATTCCGGCCGCCTGCACGCGATCGACGTGGAAGGTCGTCACGCCCGCTGCCAGCGAGGCCGCCCGCAACGCATAACCATCCATCGTCACCCGATCAAAGGGCGGCAGATCGCGATCGGTCCGCACCTCGGCGCGGAGCACCCGGCCGTGCGCGGTTGCCAACGGGCAATCCTCCCGGTGGCAGGGGATGAGGTTTTCGAGGATGAGCTTTTCGGCCGCGGCGGGGGTGAGCATGGGGAAAAAGGACAGGAGCGGCTTTACGCCGCGCGGATTCGAGCTTCATCTCACCCCACCGCGGCGCAAGGCCGCACCTTCATGGGTCATCCCACCGACCAGTTCAATCGCCCGCTGCACGATTTGCGCATCTCCGTCACCGACCGGTGTAATTTTCGCTGCCCGTATTGCATGCCCGCCGAAGTCTTCGGACCCGGGCACGCGTTCCTGCGCGATCCCCAGCTGATGACCCTGGGCGAATTGACGCGCATCGTGCGGGCCTTTTGCGCCCTCGGCGTCGAGAAAGTGCGGCTGACCGGCGGTGAACCCCTCCTCCGCCCCGATGTGCCGGACCTGATTCGCGCCTTGAAGCAGGAAATCGGGGTGAAGGACATCGCACTGACGACCAACGGCTGGCTGTTGGAAAAACTCGCCCCCGCCCTGCAGGCCGCCGGGCTGAACCGACTCAACGTCTCGGTGGACTCCCTCGACGACGCCACCGCGGGCAAGCTGAACGGCCTGGGCTTCAAGGTGGCGCGGGTGCTGCGCGGCATCGACGCAGCCGCCGGCCTGGGGCTGCCAATCAAGATCAACTGCGTGGTGCAACGCGGCGTCAACGACACCGAGCTGCCCGCGCTCTGCGCCTACTTCCGGGCGCGGGGTCATCCCCTGCGTTTCATCGAGTTCATGGACGTCGGCAACACGAACCACTGGACGCGCGACCGGGTCGTGCCCGCGCGGGAGATCGTCGAGCGGATCCACGCGCGGTGGCCGATCGAACCGGTCGACCCCGCTTATCGCGGCGAGGTGGCCGCGCGCTACCGCTATTGCGACGGGCAGGGCGAGATCGGCCTCATCAGTTCCGTGACCGAGCCGTTCTGCCGGGACTGCCATCGCGCCCGGCTCTCGGCCGACGGCAAACTTTACACCTGCCTCTTCACCTCCCTGGGTTGGGATGTGCTTGGGGCCGCCCGGGCGCCCGGGGCGACCGCGGCGGAACTCGAGCACTTCCTCCGGCGGGTTTGGCAGGGGCGCATGGACCGCTACAGCGACGAACGCACCGAGATTCTGGCGACCGGCGAAGCCCGCGCCAAGGTGGAGATGAGCTACATCGGTGGCTGAGGTTTGCCGCCGCGGCGGCAAGCCTACTGATACCGGGCGGACCGCCCGAGATAGTTCAACATCCAGATTTCCTTCCACACGCGGTAGCGGCCTTCGGCGGTGAACTTGCCCAGGTCCTCGCGTTCCGCGCGCGGATGAAGGAAACCGAGCTGCGTGTTGAGCTGGTCGAGCTCGTACTGCACCGCGTTCAGATCGGTGAGGGGATCCGTGGCAAAGGGCACGACGGCCGCGGCGGTACGTCCCAGCCGGGCGCGATGCCGCTCAATCAACCACGGCAGCGACCGCCGCCACGGGGCCCGCTCCACGAACCAATTTTCCGGATAAAAGCCCGCAAACGGGATATAGAGATTGTCGGTCAGGTAGCGCGCTTCGTCGGCCGTGATCGACGACACCGCATAACACACCGAGATCGCGCCGGATCCCTGCGGGATGAAGCTCACCTGGACGCGCAACGTGGACGGGGCGTCCTGATAGATGGAGGTCCGCAGGTAGATGCCGCCGCCAATTTCCGCCTTGAGGGCCTGCACCTGGCGGAAGCCCTGGGCCCGCAGCCATTCGCGGGCGTTCAGCAGGCGGGGCTGCACCGGCCACTCGTCGCCGGAGGAGTTGATGGTGTAGCGCGGAAACAGCGGCAACGGGCTCAGGCTGTGGGCGGTGATCGCCAACCAGTCATAAAGTGAAATCAACAGGAACCAGAGAATGAAGAACGCCGCCGCCAGGGCCCAGAAGGGCCGATCGATCAAACCGTACTCCGTGGAGAGTTGGGCGCTGCCAAAGGCAAAGACGAACCATCGCAGCCAGCGATCGAGAATCATGATCACCGGCGACGCCAGCCGCTGATTCACCTGCATCAGCACGATGGACACCAGCATGGCGGCCAGGATGGCGGAGAGAATGACGTAGGAGGTGGACACGGGACGCCGGCGCCCGGAGGACGCCACTCGGACCTGCGATGAGGCTCAGGCGGGAGGCAGACGCGAAAGAGGCAAGACCGAGCTCAACTCAGACGCACGGGCATGATGACACACACAAAATTCTCCAGGGTCTTGAACACCCCGGGGCTCATCTCGTCCTTCACCTCGAAGAACACCTCGTCCTTGGCGAGAGCCTTCAACGGATCCATGACGAAGGTCGGATTGAACGCCACCTGCAGGTCGGGGCCGCTGTAGCCGATGGCCATCGATTCGTGCGCCTCGCCGAAATCGGGACTCTGCGCCGTGATTTCCAGCAGGTTGCTGGTGAGTTTGATTTTGACCGAGTTGGCCTTTTCCGAACACACGAGCGCCGCGCGGTGCACGCATTGCAGGAAAAGTTCCCGCTCGAGCTTGATCCGCTGGTGCGTCTCCTTGGGAATGACCTGCTGGTAATTCGGGTAATTGCCCTCCACGACCTTCGAGTAGAGGTACACGTGGTCGATGAGGCCGCTGGAATCCTTGTCGGTCGCGATCTCGAACGCCGCCCGCCGGTCGTTGAAGCTGATCTTCACCTTTTCGCCCTTGTCGAGGAGGCGCATCAATTCCGCCACCGTCTTGGCGGGCAGGATGATGGCCCCGCTACTCTCCGCCGGAACCTCCATCTCCTTGGAAATCAGAGCCAGCCGGCGGCCATCGGTCGCCACAAGGAAGAGCTTGTCGTCCCGGAAATTGAAATAAACGCCGTTGAGGATGTAACGCGTCTCATCCGAGGACTGGGCATACGCCACGCTCCGCAGCATCGTGACCAGCTCCCCCTGCTCAAGGCTGTAGGCCTTCTCCTCGCCAAACTCCGGCAGGGGCGGAAACTCCTCCTTGCCGATCCCCATGATGCGGAAAGTTGAACCTCCGGAGGTGAGCTTCACCTGGTGGTTGGGCGTGGCATCGAAGGTCACGTCGACATTCGGGAGCTCGCGCACGATGCCCGCCAGTCGCTTCACCGGCAGGGTGACGGCACCGGTCTCCTTGACCTCCGCCTTGATTTTGCAGCGGATGCCAAGATCGAGATTCGTCGTGGTGAGCGAGATTTGATCCTTCTCCGCCTCAATCAGGACGTTGCTCAGGATTGGCATGGTGGCCTTGGAGCCGACTACGTTGAGAACCTGGGCCAATCCGTTGGCGAAGTGATCGCGGTTGATTTTGAATTTCATCGGGGCGACTTGATGCAAGTCTGGTGGAAACTAACAAAGGGTAAAAGAATAGAGGTTCAATAAGGAATTCTATCCGTATTCATATGAGGTGCGAACAAGCCCAGCAACCGCGCGGCTTCACTCGGGAATCGGCCGGTTTTTGCCGGTGAGGAACTTCCGAGGAACGGCCGAAAGGTGGCCGGTTATGCACCGCCGCCGGCTTGTTCGGAATCGCCCCGCAGGTTCTTCACACGCTTTTCGATGGCGGGGTGGCGGGAGCCGGCGGCTCGATTCCGGGGCGGCCCCGGCGCACGTACCGGAACAACCCGAAGAAGACGTAACCCAGGCAGATGCCGAGCGTGGCGTATTCCTTGTACTGCACGACGAGACCCACGACGATCAGGAAGCCCACAAAGGGCCGCAGCCGCGTCCGGGTCTGCATGTTCAGGCCTTTTCCGCTCGGATACCGCACCGTGCTCATCATCAGAAACGCCACCAGCAGCATCAGCGGCGGCAGGGCGAGGGCCCAGGCTTTCAGCGAACGATCCATTTCCCCAAGCCGGAGGATGAAGAGGACGGTGGCGGCCACCGTGGTCGCCGCCGCCGGCACCGGCAATCCGACAAAGTCCCGGCTGGAATCCTTCACGCCCGGCCGCACGTACGGGTTGGTGATGACATTGAACCGCGCCAGCCGCATGGCCGCGCAGAGGAGATAGATGAAGCCAACGAACCATCCTATGTTTCTAAACCATTGATAATCCTGCGCCTGCGTCGGCGAGATGATCAGGTACAACATCAGCAGGGCCGGGGCCATGCCAAAGGAGATCACGTCCGCGAGAGAGTCGAACTCCGCCCCGAAAAGGGACTCGCGGCCGCCCATGCGCGCCAGCCGGCCATCCAGCATGTCGAAGGCGGCGGCGCCGAAGATGAACCAAACCGCGAACCGATAATGCTCGGAATTGCTGGCGCCACTGTATTCTCCGCCCGGCAACGTTTCAGCCAGGCGCGCCTGGATGCACTGAAGGATCGCCATGAAACCGCAAAACAGGTTCCCCGCCGTCATCAGGTTCGGCAGGAAGAAAATCCGACTCGCCGGCGTGACCGCGTAGGGATCGTTGGGATTCGTCGGAGCCGGGTGGGGCCGTTTGATCATTTGGTCAGACTCTCCAAGTACTTCCAGAATTTGGAATGCTGTTCGACCAATTGCTGCTCGCTCACGGGCAGCTTGTTTCTCAAGAGGAAGTCCTCGAGGGAATTGCGGTGAAGGATGTAGTCGACGTGGAGCGTGTCACCGTGCTGCTCGAAGTAAAACCGGAAGTCGCCTGCCCGGAGCCGAAACAGGGAGCGGAGGCCGCGGCGGAAATGGCCCAGCGGCTCGCGCGGATTCGCCAGATCCGCGGCTTTGAGATTGCTGATCGGATCGATGGCCTCGAGTTGAGCGAGTTGGTCGATTCGATTCAATTCGCGCATGGCTTGATCGGAAAACGTCACCTGGTACATGGATCCTCCCTCGCCCGGCCGTAACCGGACCTCTGTGGGTGCGTCACCGTCGTCCCGGCCCCGCCTCCGGAGAATGCTGTCGATTGATCCATGAAACGCCCCGGTCTATCCCGCCGCCTCCTCTCGGCAACGCTATTCCTTGCCACCTCCGCCGGTGCCGGCACCACGCCGGCCACCGAGGATCGCCCCGCGACCGTGCCTCCGTCCGTCAGCGTCGTCCCGGATCCCAGTCGGTCGGCCGATCTGCTGGAACGTTTTTATCACCAGGAGGGTGGAGACCGCGAAGGCCCGAAGCCGGGTGAGACGCGGAAGCCGATGACACGGGAGGCAACCCGCCTGCCGCCCGACCTTCCCGCCCTTTCGCCCAAGGCTCCGGAGACTTTGCGGGATCGGATGCTGGGCATGTTCGATGTGAACAACGATGGGCGGCTCGACGAGCAGGAGCGGGCCGCGGCGGAGAAGTACGCCGCCGAACGTGGTCTCACCCTGGGCGAAGATCAACGGGCGGCGTTGCTGCAGCGCTTCGACACGAATGGGAACGGGCGCATCGACGAGGACGAACGGGAAGCCCTGCAGGCGTTTTGGCGGGAACGGATGGGGCCGGGCGCGGCCGTGGCCGCACCGCCCTCCCACCCGGCGGACGAACTTGAAAAGGCGTTGCGCGCGACCGTGGAGTCCCAGGTGGGGCTGCGGGGCCGGTTTGATTTGGATCAGGATGGCCGGCTGAGCGAAGACGAATGGGCGTCGGCGCGGCTGCGGATCGCGCGCATCCTCACCGCTCCCGAGGACGAGAAGCGGCGCCAGCAGGAAGTGGCGGCGGAACTCGTGCGGCGGCGTCAGGCGCAGGAGGAAGCCCTGGCCCGGACCACCGCGCCGGCGAAGTGAAGGGTGGGGCGGGGAAGGCCGTGCCGCTGTCGCAGGGCAGGGTCAAAGTCGACTGCCCAATCTTTCTCTCACCTCTTTATCTTTCGTCAGGGTTTGTCCGGGAGGGAGAAAGATTAAGAGAAAGAGGAAAGAGAAAGACTACGAGGCGAGAGGACGACTTTGACCCTGCCCTCACCGCCATCCCCGGTCGGGCTGGTTTTTGGTTTCCGCGCGGCGCGAACCTGACAGGCTCGACCCATGCCGGTCACCCTCTCCTCCATTCGGGCCGCGCAACGCCGCATCGCCGGGAGCGTCGTCGTGACGCCCTGCCCCGAGTCGATCCCCTTGTCCGAGATCACGGGCGCGCGGATTGTCTGCAAACTCGAGAACCTGCAGCGCACCGGCTCGTTCAAGGAACGCGGCGCCTGCAACGCGTTGCTTTGCCTCACCCCGGATCGCCGCCGTCGCGGGGTCGTGGCCGCCAGTGCGGGCAACCATGCGCTGGGCCTCGCCTATCACGGCCGGCGGCTGGGTCTGCCGGTCACCGTGGTCATGCCCGACCACGCCCCGTTGATCAAAATCACGACCTGCGAAAAACTCGGTGCCCGCGTGATCATGGCCGGCCGCGATTTCACCGCCGCCCGGGCCACCGCCGATCAACTCGCCGCCCGCGAGGGGCTCACCTACATTCATGGTTTCGATGATCCGGATATCATGGCCGGCCAGGGAACGCTGGCGTTGGAAATGCTGCGGCAGGTTCCCGATCTCGATGCCATTCTGTGCCCGATCGGCGGGGGTGGCCTGATCGCCGGGGTGGCGGTGGCAGTGAAGGCGCTGCGTCCGCGCGTCCGCGTGATCGGGGTGGAAAGCACCGCGACGAGAAATTTTTCGGCGGCGCTGCGGGCCGGGAAACCCGTGGAGGTCCCGCGCCGACCCACCCTGGCCGATGGCTTGGCGACGCTGACGGTGGGGACCGGGGCCTTTGCGCTGGCCCGCTCGCGGGTGGACGAAGTGGTGGCGGTGAGCGAGGACGCCATCGCGCTGGCGATTCTGCGCATGCTCGAATTGGAGAAGACGGTGGTGGAAGGGGCGGCGGCGACGCCTCTCGCCGCCATGATGTCGGGCCGCCTCGCGCATCTGGCCGGCCAACGGGTCGCGTTGATCGTGGGCGGCGGCAATATCGACCCCGCCATCCTCAGTCGGGTGATCGAACAGGGGCTCGTGCACGATGGCCGGCTCACGCGTTTCACCGCCATCATCAGTGACCGCCCCGGCGGACTGGCGGAGTTCGGCCGGGTCGTGGCGGCGGCGGGGGCGAGCATCAGGGACATCGCCCACGACCGCGCCTTCAGTGGTCCCGACATGAGTGCCGTCAACGCGGTGTGCACGGTCGAGACCCGCCATCACGCCCACGCCGCCGCCGTGCGCCGGGCACTGAGGAAAAACGGGTTCCGGTTGGTCGGGCGTTGAGGAGTGGGGCGGGTGCGAAGCGGCCGCTCCAACTCCAGCGGCAGTCTGGGACCCGATCGTTGCCGGCCCGTCGGCTGATGATCCCAAACAGGAAACCTATCCGTTCACCTGACGGTTCGCCCACGCGCTCAGCTCGCGATTGGCCGCGGTGATGCCGTCAATCGCGACCTGATCCGGGGTTTCGTCCGGCCCCCGCAGGCCGCGGTTGCGGGCGAGGTTGCGCAGGTACGCGCCGCACAGGTGGAAACCCACGCAGGCCGGCACCTCCCGCAGGACGCGCAGGGTGTCCCGGTACTTGACGGGATCGTTGCGGATCGTGCCGTCGGGTTGCTTGAGGTTGCCCGCGCTGTCGGCCAGCAGCACCGGTTTGCCGGTGAGCGCGGCGAAGCGCGTGAGATCGGCGCGGATCTTTTCCACCGGGCCGAAATCCTGGAAACTGAACACGTCGACGAAGGGCCGCGCCGCGAGCAGCACCTCGTCGTCGACCGCCGCCATCGCCTCGTAGCGATCGCCGAGGATGAGGTGGTTGCGATCATAGCGGCGGATGGCGTCGTGCGTGACCTGGTAATAACGGGTCGCGATCCGCGTCAACTCCGCCCGGCCCGCGGCGGTCTTGAGTTTCTCCGGATCAAAGATGGGACCCTTCCAGGCATTGTCCGGCCGCACATGGACCCACGTCGGGCAATCGAGGTAGAAATACCCGATCAGCTTGGGGTCACCGGCCATCCGGGCGCATTGGCTGCGGGCGACATAGTCGCACCAATCCTCGAATTCCCGGCTGAAGAAACTCGGGTTCCGCGTCTCCATCTCCCATTGGTGGAAGTCGGCGAACGGGAGTTGATGGCAATAGTCACTTATCCGGCAAATCCCGCGCAAAATGCGCAAGAAACTTGATATAGGCTCAGGGTCACTGGGCGACCGGCTGGAGTGCGGGAATGATTAGATTTTCGGTCAATTTGCGTGCGACGATGAGCGCACGGCGGCC
>JBBRWR010000108.1:0-27600 GCA_038249085.1 Opitutales bacterium | reverse complement strand
CGGACTGGTGCTGGTCTGGTGGCGCAAAGGCCACCCGCTGCTCAGTGGTCCGCAGTTCATGGAGCGCAACCAAGCCCGGCGCCACACCGCCCTAACCGAGCTTTTTCAACCACTTAAGTGTTAGCAGTGCGGGACCCTGCCACTGCCCCCGCTCAGATCCGAAACTTTTCGATCACCTCACGGTTCACTTCAACTCCGAGGCCCGGGCCATCCGGGATGCCGACCCAGCCGCCGGACTCGCGCGGGATCGCGTCGAAGATGAGCGCCGTGCGAAACGGGTGATCAGAGCAATCGTATTCGAGGAGCGGCTCCACCGGGTGCAGACACATCGGGCTTGGCGACAGCGTGGCAATGAACTGGAGGGAGGCGGCGAGGCAGATGCCGGAGCCCCAGACGTGCGGAATCAGCCGGGTGTTCCAGCACTGGCACAACGCCGCGATTTTCCGCAGCTCCGTGAATCCGCCGGAGGAACAAATGTCGGGCTGGAAAATATCCAAGGCACCTCCGCTGATCCACCGGCAACACGCGTGCTTGCCCAGCAATCCTTCGCCGGCAGCGACGCTGGCGATGCCCAGCTCACGGAGGAACCGGTAGCCTTCGATGTCCTCTGGCGCGAGCGGCTCCTCGAAAAAATGCAGGTGGCAGTCGGCCGTTTGCTGGAGAATTTCGCGCGCCGCGGGCACGCCGTAGGCGCAATTGGCGTCGGCCATCAACCGCATTCCCGGTCCCATCGCCGCCCGCACCGCCCGGACGTATTCGATGTCCTCGGCCGGGCCAAAGCCGAGCTTCAATTTCAGTGACCGGAATCCATTCGCCACATGCTGCTGTGCCTCCGCGATTCCATCCTCGGGATATTTCGAATTTTTTCTCCGATAAAAGCCCGTTACGTAAGGCTCGACGCTCTCGCGAAACCGACCGCCGAGCAAGCGGCTGATCGACAGGCCTAGCGACCGGCCCAGTAGGTCCCATAGAGCGATGTCGATTCCGCTCAGCGCATTCACCACTGCGCCGCCCTGGCCGTAGGGCCGGGTGAGGTTGTAGAGTTCCTCCCAAATCACCCCGATATCCGAGGGCGAGCGCCCAATCAATCGCGGAGCGTAGGCCTGGCGGATGATCTCGGCCGCGATCTGCGGCGGCTGCAATCCGTGGCAGAGACATTCGCCCCAGCCCGAAGCGCCATCGGTGGATTGAATTTCGACCAATACTGAACTGCGGTGGGTCGCCCAGCCTTGGGAAAAGGCGAAAGGCTCCGGAATGGGAGCACGCACAACATGGACCAGGACACGCTCGATTCGGGAACTCATCAGTAATCGGCAGGATTGAAATAGGCGCGCAAGCGGCCGATCCGACCGTCGCGAATCGTGAAGACGTTGCAACCCTCGGCGTAGCCGTGGGTGTCGTCCGGCCGCGTATAGTGGAAGCCGAACTCGACCACGACGTCGTCGCCTGCCTCGATGGTGCGCAGCGCTTCGACCCGCATCTGTTTATACGTTCCCATGATTTTCTGGTAGAATTGCGCGATCTCTGTCTGGCCGCGTAGGGAGAAACCCGGAGCCGTGAAGCTGGCGTCCGGGGCAAAATGATGAAGGACGGCGGGCAGATCACCGCAGGTTTCGGCCGCCCAATAAGCGAGCGCCACTTTAACACGGGAGGATGAATCCATGGTGATTGTCTGGGTTGATTGTTCCGACTCGGTATGTAGGGACCTCATCAAGTCATGATGAAACCACAGGTTGCGTTGAGCCCCTGGCCGGTCATGCACGAGCTGTCGTCCGAGCAAAGAAACGCGATTTGCGCCGCGACTTCCTCGGGTTTGGCGAACCGCTTCATCGGCGCAGCCTGTTCCCAGGCCGAGCGCATTTCGGCGCGCGATTTTCCTTCCGCAGCGGCGTGCATGTCCATCACCTGCTCGATCCGGTCGCCCTCGATCGGGCCGGGGCACACGGCGTTGACGCGAATGCCATGCGGGGCGAGCTCGAGCGCGAGTGTTTGCGTGAGACCGAGCATCGCCCACTTGGTGCAGACATAATCGCCGCGATACGGCAGACCGCGCCGTCCGACATTGCTCGAGAGATTGCAAATCCGGCCGGAGCGCCGCGCCTCCATGTAGGGAATGACCTCGCGCGTCACGAGCATCGTGCCGGTGATGTTGATGGCCATGGTGCGATTCCAATCCTCGAGGCGCATGTCTTTCACGAGCTGGCAAACCCCGTTGAACCCGGCGTTGTTCACCAGCATGTCGATCGCGCCATTGCACCACGTGGCTGCGGCTTTCACGCCGGCGATCACCTCGGCTTCGCGCGTGACGTCGCACGGCGCGGACCCGGTGCGCACACCGAAGCTGGCGAGGCTCGCGAGCGTCGCAGTGGCCGGGTCACGATCGAGGATGAAGACGTTGGCGCCTTCGCGGGCGAACGTCGCGGCGATTACGCGACCGAGACCAGCGGCGGCGCCCGTGACGACAAGATTCCTGTTCTGAAAACGACGCTGAGAGGAGGATACGTTCATCGATTAACCGATTTGAAGTGTAGGATGTCGCTCGAAGATGCCATAATCGTGTGCCGGCAGGAGAATCGCGTTCTGCTGCCGCAGCCATCGGTAGCCGTCGAGCACCTCCGTCAGGCTGGTGCGATAACCCAAAGGGATGTCCTGCTCGAGGTGCTCGTAGAGATAGAACGCATCGCCGACGACGATCACGGTGCCCTTCGCGGTGGGAACCTTGACCACCATGTGGCCGGGCGAGTGGCCGCCGGTCCAGTGCATCGTGATTCCCGGTGCGATTTCGTGCCAGTCGTCGATCAGCGTCAGACGGTCGCCCTGGCTGGCGAGCCAGTTCAGCGGTTCGCGGGGAAATCCGATCAGCGGGCAACCGGCCGCATTAGCCGGGTCCATAATATAGCGCCACTCGCGCGCCGACACAAAGAACCGCGCTCTGCGGTAAAGTGGCGCGTTGACGTAGTGATCGAAGTGAAGATGCGTTAGCGCAACGGTCTCGATGTCGTCGAATGCGAGCCCGAGGTCGGCGAGCAAGCCGGCGGTGTTGCGGCTCGGACCGAGATGTTTCCAGCGCGACTTGTCGGCGTCGGTGTATGTGGCATCAATCCCGTCCATACCGGTGTCGATCATGATCGTCCGGCCTTCGCCACGGACCAAAAAACCGACCAAACAAATCTTCACCGGATCGTGCCGTCCGTAGGCGTGGTCGTAGACCGTCGTCCCGGGGGCAAACCAGTCCGCATACTTCAGAAGGTTGATTGTGTAGGAACTCATCTGCGGGTCACGCCACGGTGGTTTACATCGAACGGTCCGGAATCGAGACTCGGAACTCGGCCGGCGAGTGCAGTCGGGACGTGCGCGGGGCATTCGGCTGGGCCGAAACGCGATTGGCGTAGCCGATGATCGCACAGGCGACAATCAGGACGGCGACGCCGCCAATCATCAGTCGGAACGGGCCGCCGGCGTTTTTCCATTCGCCGGTGAAGAAGCCGAGGGCATTGCTCGTGATCAGGGAAAGCCCGAGCAGGATTGGCCACCCGATGACGGGACCGATGGGGCCCATGAGCGTCGCGCCCTGGCCATAAATGCCGAGCGATCCGAACCAGAGCAGCGCGGAGGCGACGGCCCATTTGTAGGCCTTGCCGCTGCCGGGCGTGGCGAAACTGCCCCACGTTCTATTCTTGGTCAGCTGATAGGAGGTGTAACCCACGTTCATCACTGCGGCGCCCAGCAGCACCACGACCCACGCCGCGAGCGCGGAGTTGCGGACAAGTGCGCCGGCTTTTACCGCTTCGTCCGCGACGGGAATCGCGTTGGCGAAACCAACATTTATCAAAGACGACAACACGCCAGAGGTAACCGCGATCGCCAGACCGACTCTCAACGACTTGGCCTCCGACGCATTTGTCGTGGTCGCAACGCCTGCCGCCAGACGCTCCCGTTTGACGCCGGCCACGCCACAAATGGCGACGCCGACCAGCATCACGAGCACGCCGCCGATCACGTAAGGCAGCGCCGGATTGCTGCCGACATTTTCAATTTGCGCCAGCGGGATGAGCGACCCGGCTGCACCCGCGAGGCCCATGACAAACCCATAGGTGATGGAGACTCCCACATACCTCACGCTGACCCCGAACATCATGCCGCCCACGCCCCAGAGAAAACCAAACAGCATGGCCTTTTTGATCGCATCGGGTGGTGCCGCCGAAATCACCGCGAAAAGATCCGGCACGGTCAGCCAAGCCCACGTTAGCGGAAAGAGGAGCATGCCTACGACGGAGTGAACCAGCCACCATGCTTCCCACGGCAAAGGGTTCATGTATTTCATGCCAAGGCCGAAGGTGCCGAGGAAAAGGCTGGCGACGATCACGAGAATCAGGGGAAGAAACAGATCGCTCATGTTTTTTGGGGTTGAGAGGAAGCAAAATGGCGCTACCGGTGGCGGTGCCTCAGCGCGTTTGGAAAAGCAGCCGGTGGACGCCGACCGGAATGACATACCAGCTACCGTCCAATCCAGCGGGCTCGATCCGGACGCCGTCCAACATCAGTTCGCGCCCAGCGGCCACGCCGATGCTCGCGAGGTCGAGCCTAGCGATCATCCCCGGAGGAATCGTCGCCACCAGTTCGCGGCCCCGGTCATGCGTGGACCACGCAACGTGCAGCTCTCCCAGGGGCGTCGGCACCACTGTCGACATCGCCGGCAGGGCGGTCGGGCGGAAGGTGATCCGCACTTCGCGCCAGCCGGGTGCAGTCGGTTGCACGCCCAGCAGCCAGCGGGCGAGGAGCATCGGCGGATAAGCGTTCTCGGCTTGAGCGTCGGCCCGGGAGTTCGGCGTCCATTGCCCGGTCCGGAAAGTGCGATCGAGATGCCATTCCTCCCAGAGCGTGCCATGGCCTTGGGCCATCATTGGTTTGAAGCTGTCTTCCATCACGGCCAGCGCATCGTCGGCCCGGCCCGCTTTGAACAGCGCGCCCAGTTTGAAATGCATGAACAGCGGGGTCACCGGAACCAGTCCGTTGTCGCCGCGCTGTAGGCGCGACACGAGTGCCTGGGCTTGCTCCGGGGTGGCGATGTCGGCCGCGATGGCGATGGATTGGCTGTGTTCGCTGAACCGCAGACTGGGTTGACCATTGACGACGGCGTCCACGAACAGTTGCCGCGAAGGTTCCCAGAACCGCTCACGCAGCACCCGGCGTAGATTCTCGGCGCGCTGGCGGCATTCCTGCCAGCCGGGCTCATTGAGCCATTGGAGCAGTTGCGCGTGGTGGTCCAGCACGAGCAGGTAGTAGCCGTTGAGAACAAAATTTGCACCGCGCCGATCGAGCCAGGAGTGGTCAATCCAGTAGGGATACGGCGGCTGCGAGATCAGGCCGTCGCGGTTGGCCAGCGTTTCCAGACGTTGCATGACTTTGCTGGCGTTGGGCAGCAGCACGCGTGTGGTCGCCTCGTCGCCGGAGTAGAGCAGGTAGTCGTGCAGGCTGAGCATCCAGAAAAGCGGGCCGTCGAGGATGGACATGAAATCCTCGCCGACCAGCGGCGCGTAAGAGGGCAGATTGCCGTCCGGCTCCTGCTCTTGCGCGATCTGGGTCAAATATCGCCGTTGCAGAAACCGGTCGCCGAAAACCGCGTAGTTACCCTGAGCGGCATAATACGAGGTCTGCGAATACTGCCGCCGCTCGCGGTAGTTGTCGGTGTAGGCGTCAGTCGTCACCACCCGCAGCGTTTCGACGCCCGCCTGCCAGAACGCCTCCAGCCAAGGAGCCTGCGGCGCGCGAAACGATCCCTGCTGGTTCCACGGATACGCGAGGCCCGTCGCGCCGGCAAAATGGATTTTCACCGGCCCGGCGCCGCCGCGAATCACGAGAGCCAAATAACGCACGGGTTTGAAGTAGAACGCCTCCCATTCGTCACGGCCGCCGGAGAGAGTGAGCCGGTCGGCGTGGACTGAATTCAGCATGCCGGCGTCGAAAGTGCCCTTGAGCAGGTAGGGCGCGCACAGGACATCCACGACGGTGCCAGCCGGTCCCGCAAGGTCGAGCCGTGGCAAGCCATTGACCACTCGGCCCAGATCAAACACCACCCGGACACTCCGGCCGGGCGTGCCGGACGGTGCGATGATCAGCGGCGCGGTTCCCTGCTGATACGCGTCGAGATTCTGCGCGGTGCGCGGATCGAGTGAAGGCAACGGTTGCACGGGAAACTTCAGAACCGCGGGCGGCAACGGTCGCACGGCAGGGTCGTCGCGACCAGCCTCCGCGTCACCCCAGTGAACCACGTTGGTGGCGCGAATCGTGGTTTCGCGAAGATAGGGGAGGTCGCGCGCGACGAGCGTCGTCCACGGCGGCGTGACGGCGCGCGGTTCATCGTCGGGCTGCGGCGCGGGCCACCAGCGTTCTGGCAGCAACGGAACCGCGTTTTTCCAGGACGAATCGTCAAACGCCGGAGCCATCCAATCCGTGAGTCGCCGCCGGCAGTCCACGAAGTCCTGATACCCGTCGTGCTGCGGCGAGCGCGCCCGATTGAGGAGCGGCGAGTCCGCGCTCCAGGCCGGGTCAAGGTGCACTTTCCACGTCGCATCGGAGCGGATGACGCGCCGGGTCTGGCCAGCCTGAGTTTCCAGTTGGACGAGCAGTCCGGCGCGGGCCGCCTGGTGATAGGCGCGGGCGATCCCGGTGTGATGCACGCGCACCGCCAGCGTGTTGACTCCGGCGTGGAGCAGCGGGGCGATCTCCAGCACGTCAAACGATTGGTGATGAGGCGCACTGCGCGCGGGCCCGCGGGCGACGAACTCGCCATTGACATATAACTGGTAGCGCGAATCCGCCGTGATGAAGAGCCGCGCTTGGTGCACGCCGGGCGGCAGCGCAAACTGCGTGCGCGCCAGCAGCATCTGGTTCGGGCCGCGTGCCGATGGACTCCAGATCCACTGTGCTTCCCAAGCGTGCGGTGCCAGCGCCGCCGTGTCGGTGCTCCAATGGCCGGTTACCTTTCCACCGGGACCGAGGGTAGAACTCGCCGGTCCGTCGCCCGCCCGCGCGATGGCGGTGGCGAGACTGAGGCTGGCGAGGCTCCGGAGAAACACGCGTGCGAACTGTGACCAGTTCTTCGTTTCGAGTTCTGCTGTCATTGGCTTCAGAACGAACCTTTGATCCCAAATGTCCACAGCGCGCCAAAGTTCTGCCGCTGGCGGAACTGCGCCTCCGCTGGAGTGCTGGGACCGTAGATCTCGGCATCGATCGGCGCATCGAGGAGATTGCTCAGATTGGCGAAGAGCGTGAGCCGCTTGTTGAGGAAATACTCCCCGCTGAAATCGACGATGAGGCGCTTTGAGGTCCAGTTGAACGTTCCGGTTTCGATGCTCCTGCCCGCAGCCACGGGGCCGAGCCGTCGTCGTCCGGTGTAATTCCAGTTCACGCGCGTGGTGAACTTCTGCCGCGTGAGGCTGATTCCCCAATTGGCGGTTCGCGGCGTGTAGCCGGTGAAGCTGCCGGAGACGTCACCCGTCACCCGTTGCGCGCTGACGTTGGTGAAGACTTGGAGGCCCCGCGCCCAATCGGGCAGAAAGGCGAGCGCCTGCTTGTAGTTGAAGCTTACACCGGTGGTGCGCACCGTGGTGGAAATGTTGTATTGGGTATTGGCGTCGTAGCCGTCGTAAATGGCGGGATTGATCCCGTAAAGGCTCAGGAATGCCGGAGTCGCCCGGAATACGGTGGAACCGAAGAGATTCCGGAAATCGCGTTGAAAGGCGCTGACCGCCACAAGTCCCACCGGCTCGAAGTAATATTCCAGCGCAACCTTGGTGGTTTTCGCGCTCCAGGCCTTGATGGCCGCGTTGCCAATCGAGATCCGGTTGTTCGGGCCCGGCGGATTCTCGGTATTGGGCAGCGTGACGCTGCCCCCGTATTGATTGAAATTGGGCCGACCCACCGACCAGTAGTGACCTGCGCGTGCGATGAGGTTTTCGATGATGTTGTAACTGGCGTTGAGGCTCGGAAACCAGCGTAGATATTCCTTCTTCGCGTGCAGCCCGCGATCGATATTGGTCAACTTCGCCGCTTCCAGCGCATCGGTGGTGATCGGCAGCGGCTGGCCGTTCGCGCCAACGATCACGCGTCCGGACGCATCGCGCCGAAAATTGCGCGTCAGATCGTTGAGCTGGCCTTCCACCTCGACATTGGTTTGTTCGGCCCGGACACCACCCACGAGCTTGAGTCTGCCCTTGAAGAACTGCAGGTCGCCGCGAAAGAAAGCGGCGGAGACGAGTTCCTCAGCGTGCCGTGATTGAGACATCTCCTGCGTGTAGCTCGTGGCTTTGTTCTCGGTGAAGTATTGGGGATTGGCCTTATAGATATCCCAGAGTTTTTCGTTGCTCGTCCACTGGATGCGTGGGAATCCATAGGGTGCGATGCGCTGCGAGAAAGGTTCGTCGAGCACGACGTTGGCGTTGTCGTCGGCCGAGTTCGCGCGGCCGTCCTGGCCAACGAAGGTCAGGGTCGGGTTCGGATTGCGGTTATCGCGCTTCTGCCGTCGGAAATCCAACCCGGCTTTCAACGTCACCGGCAGCGACCCGGAGAAGCCTCGCCGCAGGTTGGCGTAGGCGGTCTGCTGCAGATCGATCGCGTGAAAGGCGTTTCCCGAGGCGGTGGTCAGCGTGTAGTTGTCGAGCCGGAAGGGATCGATCGGCGCGCCGGTGGCGCCGTCGCCGACTGTGATCCGGCCGGGGCGCAAATAGAAAATGTCATCGAAGGACACGGTGACGTTTTGCCGACGGGCTTGGGAGCTGAAGAAATACCCATTGTTGGCAGAAACACGCTGGCGCATCGATTGCGAGTGGCCGAGTCCCGCCTCGGCCTGCCAGACCGGGCCGTTGTGACGGTAAGTGAGCGTCGGCATGTAGAGGTTGCCGCCTTGATCGTTCGAAGTGTTGGTTATTCGGATCTCGCCAACGCCACGGAGGCCGTGCGTGGAGGTTGTTGTGAAATTTCCCGCGGCGACGCCGTTCGTGAAGAAGGACAACTGGCGGATGCTCTGGGCGAAGTCCGAGTAGGCCCACTGAAACGCGAAAGAAATCTGGTCGTTTCGACTCAACTTGAAATCGAGGGTAGCGCCGAATGATGCCGCCGTAACGAGGGCGCCGCCGTCGCGCACCGCGTAGTCGCTCAGGTAAGGTTTGTCGGGCGTAGTGTCGGGGAAGGTCGTGCCATTCGTCGGGGAGGCACTGCCGCGCCACGTGTTCTGGGAGAAGTCCTGCACACGATAGAGCGTTGAGGCGCTCGCGGAGAGAGTGAATCCGAACCGCTGGTTTACCGGCACCACCGCTGTGAATTCGGTGCCCGGACGGATCTTGAACGTGGTCTGCCGCAGCGGGCCCGGCGTCCGGTCGAGGCTGCGCTCGGCGTCGCGCATCGAGATGAAGGCGCTTAGCGTATAAAGCGGCTTTGCCCGCTCGAATGCATTGCGCGGCACCAGATTGACCGAACCCGCGAGCGCCGAGCCGGGACTCTCCGGGGTGGGGGTATGCACCACCTCGAGACGCGAAATCGTGTTGATCGCAACCTGGTGCAGACCCGCTGTGCGCGACGTGCCCGAAAGCGACGTGGCGAGATTGAACCCACCGACGGTAATGGGAACGTTATCGGAAGGCACGCCATCAATCGAGACCGCATACGGCTCGCCGCCTCCGCCAGCGGTCATGGACAGCCCTGGCAGATATTTCAGAATCTCACCGACCTTGCTCTCGGCCGCGCCGCCAAACTCGTCGGCGGAGATCACGTTCATGAAGTTGGGCGCGAACCGCTGCGTGTTGATCGCGAGGGCCGCCATGTCCATTTCCTTTGTCGAAGACACGACGAACTCGCCAAGTTTCACGATACCCTCGTCCTGCGACTTGCGCCGGAGGGCGGTCAGGACGAAATCCTGCTGCACAGTCTGACCCGCAGGAACCGAGACCGGTTTGGTCTGCTCAGCGACGCCAGTGCGAAACACCTTCACGTTCGCCACGCCCGGCTGGACGTTGATGAAGCGATACCATCCCGAAGCATCGGTGAACGTCTCAAGCGATGTGCCGTCAACCGTGACCCGCGCACGCTCTACATACTCACCGTTTGCTGAATTGAGAACCCGGCCTTCAATCGTTCCATGAGAAGGAATTTGCGCGGGAGCGAGGACGGTAAGGCGAAGCAATCCAACAGTCAGGAGGCACATGCCGCGTATCGTTCTAATGCGAGGGGGTTGTTTCATGGTGGTTTGAACGGAAGGTTGACGGCTTGCGGTCGTTTCGGTCGGAACGTGGAGTCCCGAAGAGCGGTAACTTGCGCCGATTAGAATGTGGCGCGCCGAAGCTCGCACATCTTTTTCGGGCGGTGCAAAATCACCGTTACTAAATGCGTTTAGTCACACGCGATTTGCTCGATATGTTCGGTCTCCCGGGTGTCGCGAATCTGGGGCAGCCCCCGCCGGCATCCTCCACTTCTGTTGGGCTCCAAACGGGGGTGCACACATCGCCCCCTTGTTTCCGTGGGTTGTTGCGCCGAATGCTGTCCGGTAGGATGCAGGCATGACGTTGGCCCCTCCGTCGTTCTCGCCTGTTCCAGCCGCCGGCAGCGCCCTCGCGGCGGTTTCGCCCGCTCGCAGCTATGCGAACAAACGGACCTCGAATTTCAATCGGAGGATCCCCGGCTTTCTCGCATTATGAAATCCCCGGTTAACGTCGGCCTGATCCGTTCCCAATTTATCTCTGCCACCGAGCACAACGGCAGCCGCATCCCGCTGTGGAGTGCCAACGCCATCAGCCGCGACCTCGTTCCCGTCGAGCCTGCGCTCTGAAGCGATGATTTGTATTTTCGCGCCCAGACCCGCTACACCGGCACGCGCGCTGTGACCGAGACCGTGAAGGCGGGCTATCTCATGGCCCAAGGCAAAGTCGGCCGCACCAGTCTGCTCACCGGCGTGCGCTGGGAAAAGACCGAGGACGAAAGCTGGGGCTGGGTGCGCGCCCGCACGCCCAGCACCGCCGCGCAACAGGCGGCCGATCCGATCGGCGCCGCCGACCGCGACTACGCCAACAAGCGGCGCTCATTCGTGGGCAGCTACACGAAAGCCTTCCCGAGCGCTCATCT
Organism: Opitutales bacterium; assembly: GCA_038249085.1. GTDB lineage: Bacteria > Verrucomicrobiota > Verrucomicrobiia > Opitutales > Opitutaceae > ER46. The sequence continues at coordinate 16,485 of JBBRWR010000108.1, read as the reverse complement.
TGCGCACGACTTCACGAGCAACCTCAAAGCCCGGCTCAGTTGGTCCACCAGTTTCGGCCGCCCGGCGATGAGCAACCTCGTCCCAAACGAAACCGCCAACGAAACCAACCAGACCCTGACGATCAACAATCCCAGTCTCCTCCCGCAGACCGCCGGAAACTGGGATGCCTCCCTCGACTGCTATTTCGAGCCGGTGGGCAACCTTTCTGTCGGCTGGTTCCACAAGACGATCAAGGACTACATCGTGACGGGGATTGACGGGGGTAAGATCGCCACCGGCACGGACAACGGCTACAACGGTGAATACGGCCGCTTTACCCGCCTCTCGTCGGCCAACGCCGGCACCGCGTTTGTCCAGGGCTGGGAACTCAGTTACCAGCAGCAGCTCACGTTTCTCCCTGGGCCGCTCAAGGGGCTCGCGTTTATGGCGAACTACACGTTGCTCGATACCCACGGCAATTTCGGCGGCAACGTCTATCGCAGCACCGGCCAGGTCGCCGGATTCATCCCGCGCACCGGCAACGTGAGTCTGTCGTGGCGCTACCACGGTTTCAGCACTCGGCTCAACGCCAACTACACGGGGCCGTTTCTTTCGAGCTACTCGGCCGCGAGCCCGGGGCGCAATCTCTACATCCGGGCCCGCAATGTAGTGAACATCAGCCTCGCGTATCAGCTGCGACCGGCGTCACCCTGTCCGTCGATCTCAACAATCTCTTCGACGTTCCCCAAGTGGGCTATCGCGGCATCCCCGATCAGCTGCAACGCACGACCTTCAACGGCACGACCAACACCTTTGGCGTCAGCGAGCGTTTCTCAACTCCCATGAATCGTCGTCTCTTCCTCAAGTCCTCCGCCGCGCTTGCCGCCTTGGCACCGCTGGGTGTCCGGGCCGCCGCCCAACCGTCGCGCACGCACCGCAAAGCATTCATGCTTTCCACGCTGCAAGGTCCGACGGCGGACCGGCTCGGTGTTCTGGAGAAATTCAAACTGATCCGCGAGGCGGCCTTCGCAGGCGCCGAGGTAACGAGTGCGATGAACCAGAGGGACGTGCTCGCCGCGCAGGATGCGACCGGACTGGCGATCCCCAGCGTCGTCGTCGCCACCCACGGGACACACCCGCTCACCTCGCCCAATCCTACGATGCGCGAGACCGGACTCAACGGGCTGAAACAAGGCCTGCGCGATGCGAAAGCCTACGGTGCAAGTTCGGTCCTCCTCGTGCCGGGATTCGTCCGAAAAGACGTCCCCTACGCCACGGCCTACAGCCGCTCTCTTACCGAGATCGCGAAAGCGGTTCCGCTCGCCGAAGAACTCGGCGTCGCGATCGCGATCGAGAATATCCAGGCCAATCAGTTTCTCCTCAGTCCACTGGAGGCGGCGGCTTTCGTCGACGCGTTCAAGTCCAAGGCTGTGCGCTGGCATCTCGACATCGGCAACGTGGTGCCCGTCGGCTGGCCCGAACATTGGGTGCAGATCCTCGGTCCGCGCATCGCCCAAATTCACATCAAGGAATACAGCCGCAAAGTGCGTGACGAGCGCGGCCCGAAGGCTGGTTCCCAGGTCGACTTGCTGACCGGCGACAACGATTGGCCGACCGTGATGCGCGCGCTGGATGCCGTCGGTTATGCCGGCTGGCTCATCGCCGAGCAATTCAGAATCCCCGACCTCTCCGATGCCGCGTGGCTTGCCCACGTCTCCGGAAAAATGGACCAGATTATCGCTTCCTAAAATTTCATGAACACCTCCCAGACCTCCGCCACCCCGACTCTGCCATCCGCCATGCCGCGCCGCGATTTCCTCAAGACCACCGCCGGGATCGCGGTCGCCGCGGCCGTCGGCAGCCGCCCGCTCACCGCCGCCGAACGGACGCGCTCGGTGGGCGCCAACAGTCGCATCCGCATCGCCCAGATCGGCTGCGGCAGCCGCGGGCGCACCGCGCACATGGAGGGCATCTACAAGCACGTGGGTTCGACGAATTTTGAGATCGTCGCCCTCGCCGATCCTTGGAGCAAAGCGCGCGAAGAGGCGAACGGCATGGTGAAGAAATGGTTCGGCCGCGACGCGAAGCAGTTCGTTTCCCACCGGGACTTGCTGGCGCTGGACGGGATCGACGCCGTGATGATCGCCTCGCCCGACCACCAACATACCGATCAGCTCGAAGCGGCCGCCAAGGCCGGCAAACACATCTACGTCGAGAAACCGCTCGCCACCGAACTCGACAAATTGATCCGCGCGGTCGCGGCCGTTAAGGCAGCGGGCACCGTCGTTCAGGTCGGCACGCAGTGGCGCAGCTATCCTGGCGTGGCCGGTGCCCGCGAAGTCATGCAGAGCGGCATCCTGGGCCGGATTTCCCGCATCGAGGAGGCGCGCAACAGCGAGCGGCCCTACTGGTATAACTACCTCGGACGCGGGGTGAAGGAAGCCGACGTCAACTGGAAAGAGTTTCTTGGTGATCGGAAGATGCGCCCGTTCACGCCGGATCAATATGAAGCGTGGTATGGGTTTTCCGAGTTCAGCCAGGGTCCCACCGCGCAGTGGGCCGCACACTTCGTCGATTGCTCGAACTATATCATGAGCTCCGGCTTTCCGACCTCGTGTGTCTCCACCGGCGGCATCTTTACCTGGAAGGACGAACACCAATTCACGACCCCCGATTGCGTGCAAGCGACGTGGATTTATCCGGAGGGCTTCATGCTCACGAGTTCGACCAACTTCGGCAACAGTTCGGGCAACACCCGCAAATATTACGGCACGAAGGGAACGCTCTCGTTGGACAACGCCAACGCGCCCAGCTACAGCGCCGAGGGCGGACCGAAGCGCGATGGCAAGATTCGCGGCAAAGTGGACGTCACGCCGATCGAGCGTCCGGATCATTTCCTGAACTGGCTGCAATGCATGCGCACCGGTGAGACCCCGCACGCCGCGATCGAGGATGGTTACAAGCACGCCGTCGCCGTGTTGATGGCGGCCACCGCTTTCGCGACCGGCCGGAAGACCGTTTACGATCACGCCCAGCGCGCGATTCGGACGGTTTAACCGCGCCCCTGCTCGCCGGCCGGCCGGCGCTATTGCCTCTCCTCTCCCAACCGTGACGCCCTGCGGCGGAAACCCCCACCTATGAAGAATCGAATTCTCATCTGCCTGCTCGGACGTTTGGCGATGCTCACGGCGACCCCGCTGGCGTTCGCGGCTGAAGCGACGACGGGCACGTCCCCCTCCCGCCTGGCCAACGCCGCCGCCAGCGAAGTCGTCGAACTTTCCCCCTTTACGGTCAACGCCAGCGAGGACCGCGGCTATCAGGCGCAAAGCAGCCTCACCGGCAGCCGCATGAAGTCCGATCTGAAGGACATCGCTTCGCCCACCTCGTCGTTTACCGAGCAATTTCTCCTCGATACCGCGATCACCAACACCGACGACCTTGCGCGCTTCATGCTCAGCACCGAATATGATTTCGGCGAGGATGCCGGCGGGCAAAACCGCCTCTTCTCGGGTGCCGCCCGGCCGCTGCGCATGCGCGGGCTCAGCGGCGGCGAACTCACCACCAATTTCTTCAAAACCGGCGGACGCGGCGACTCGTTCAGCCTGGAGCGGGTCGACCAGTCGCGCGGCCCCAACGCCATCCTCTTCGGCGTGGGCAACCCCGGCGGTATCATCAACTCCACGACGAAACGCGCCCGCCTCAACGCCAACAGCACTCTCATCGCCGGCCAGGTCCGCACCGAGGGCAGCACCCGCGTCGAGGGCGATTACAACCAAGTGGTCATCCGTGACCGTTTCGCCTTCCGCGTCGCCGCGGTGCAGAGTCGGGCGAACCATTGGCGCAATCATCAATTCAACGACGAGGATCGGCTCTTCGGCACCCTGAAATTCCGGCTCTCGCCGAAAACAGAAATCAACGCCGAGGCCGAAACCGGCCGCTCCCATCGGCGCAACAACCGCACCTTCACCGCGCTCGACGGCTACACCCCGTGGGTCGCCGCGGGCAAGCCCTTCTCCACCAGCGCCCTCGCTCCCTCCATCGAACGCACCGCGGGCGCGACGGCCACGTGGCTCGTGTTCGACTCCGGTGCGAATACGCTGATGAACCGCTCCGCTTCCGCGCGCACTTCGCCCCGGGCGCTTGTCGGCGGCGACCCCACGCTCACCGATTTCTCCGTGTTGCCCCGCGAGACCTCCATCCTCGGGCCCGGCATGGGGCAGGACAACACCACCAATCGCTTCACGGCGTTTCTCACCCACGCCTTCACCTCCGCGCTCAACGTCGAGGTCGCCGCGATGCGGCTCGACGATCATTTCCTCAACGCGGACGCACAGCAAAACCTCGGCACGTATCTTCGTGCCGATCCGAGTCCCACGCTGCCCACCGGCGCGCCGAATCCCAACGTCGGTCGCGCCTACCTTGAGTCGCACCTGCAGCGCAACTACCGCGATACGCGCGCCGATGCCGTGCGCGCCAGCGGCAGCTACAAGTTCGACCTCGGCCGGATTTTCGGCGCTCACACGCTGGCCGGCGTCGGCGAATACAATTTCGGGAAGATGACCGGCGTGCAATTGCGGGAGTTCGTCACCTCCCCCAACGCCCCCTCCCTCGCCAACCCCGAGAACAACAACAACCGCATCTGGCGCCGCACCTACGTGGATCTCAAGGGCCCCTCCGGCAATATCGTCCTCGCCGACTGGCGCCCCGCCGGCCCCACCGGCCTCACCGATCCGATCAGCGGCCGCACCTACCAGACCGATTGGATTTCGTTCGGCAACGGCACGCAGTTCACGTCCACGGAGAGCAAGAGTTACATCGGGATGCTGCAAAGCAGTTTTTGGGCGAAGCGCATCAACACCGTCGTCGGCCTGAGCCGCGATGAGCGCACGGCCTACAATTCCACGCAGACGCGCACCCCGTTGGCCGGTTTCACCGCCGGCACGCTCACCGCCGTGCGCGATCGCGTCGGCAGTGAAGCGTCCGCCCGGAACATTACTTTCAGCGGTGTCTTCCACGCCACGCACTGGCTCGGCCTCACCTACAGCAAAGCTGAAAACAGTGGTCTGCCCAACTCCAGCGGCTCGATCCCGTCGCCCGACGGCACCTTGGCGAACCAGCGCCCGCCGCGCCCACTCGGCCGGAGCCAAGACATGGGCATCAAGCTCGATCTGTTCGAGCGCCGCCTATTTCTCTCCGCCCTTTATTTCGAGACCAGCGCCGACAACGATTTCGATTTCACGCCTCCCGTCACCCAAGCCAGCGTCAACTCGATCTGGGACGCCCTCGCCGCCAACGGCATCAACGACCCCGCTACCAACGCCCCGGTCATCTCCCCTCGCGACGTCCTCACCGGCGCAACCTTTGCCTCCCGCACCCAGGGCTACGAAGTCGATCTCACGGCCAACCCGACGGAGAACTGGCGCATCTTCCTGAACTACTCCCGCACCAAGACCGCGCGTACCGACATCGCGCCCGAGTTAGTCAATTACATCGCCAAACAACGCGGCTTCTGGACCGAAGGCACCCGTGGGCGGCTCTACCTCGTGGGCCGCGGCACCGGCCTCGCACCCCAGGAGCGCGACGGTAACAACACCGCCGATACCATCACCGAGCAGCTCGACGTGATCGATGCCGCCATCCTCAACAACATCACGCTCGCCAACGGCCGGCGTCCACTCGGCCAGGTGCCGCAGAAACTGAATTTCCGCACCTCGTATGATTTCACGACAGGCGCCCTCAAGGGCGTTGGCATCGGCGGCGCAGTGCGCTGGGCGGACCGTCCCATCGTCCGCTTCGTCGCGCCCGCCACGCTCGCGTCCTCTTCGCAGGTCGCCTACGGGGCCCGGCAGGTCTTTGCCGATCTCAACGTCAGCTACCGACGGGCGTTCGCGCTCTTTGGCCGCAACGTCAACTGGAGCGTCCAGCTCAACATCGACAACTTCTTCGACAACGACAAATTTGTCGTCCTCCGTCAGAACGCGACCGGCGAGATCCTAAACTAGAGCTTGTCCCAAAATCGGTCGTTTCGGAAAACGGCCAAAATCGGGCCGCCGCGAAGTGCGTTGGCCGGACCTTTTCCGACCGTTTTGGGACGAGTTCATCTGGCCAATCGCGTTTTCAGGTTGGAAAGGCCGGATTTGCGATGTATCCGAACATGGGTTACCTGACCGCGGTCGAAGCGCGGGATTGATTCCTGACCCGTGGGCGGGCGGCGGCGGCCTCAGGCTGCCGCCTGGCGCGCCACTTTTTCTCGCGCGAGCTGCAAGCGGGCGAGGACCCACAAATTGTGGGCCATCACCGCCCAGCTCACCGCGAGCGAGCGCGCCGCGAAACCCTTGGCCAGACAAGGACTGCCGGCGAAAACGTGTTTGAAGATCGCGATCCGGGCCTCGGTGCCGCCCCGGCGCCGCAAGCCCGGGCGGAAAGCCGGATCGTCGTCCAGGCGGCGCTTCAGCTCCGCCGGATCGCGCGGGCACAGCCCGCTTTTGATCTCGCGCTTGGCAAGCTGCTTTTCATTCGCCTGACTGGACAGGCCCCGGTCGCCCCAGACCTGCGTAACCTCGAGTTTCATTTTTCCGGTCAGGCGTTTGACCGCGGGAATCACCAGCTTGCTGTCGGCCTTGGCGTCCCGCAACAGCGCCCAGTCCACAATCAAACCCTCCCTTGTTTCCCCCAGCCACAGTTTGTTGCCGAACTCGACTTGCGCGCCGGCCTTGCCCCGCTTGAGCACGGCCACCTCCGCTTCGTACAAACTCAGGATTTTGTCGGCGTTGGGCACCGGCCGTTCGCCAATGATGCGTTCGTGCGCCTGGGCGATGGCGGCCGGCAATTGCGCCAGCACGTTGTCGATGCGCTGCAGCATCACCTGCGCTTGCTTTTCGGTCAGCTCGGTTTCCGCCCAGTGCGTCGCGAGGAGATCGCGATGCGACTTGGCGTGGCCGGTGACCTTTTTTTGCAGCGCCTTCATTTGCCGCAGGATCGCTTTGCGCCGTTTCTTCGACTCGGGTTGGCTCCGCTGCGCGCTCGTCGCCATGGCCAGTTTGTTCATCGCGCTCAGGAACTGCAGCGGCTCCTGCGGCATGCGTTGCTTCAAGCCCGCCCGGCGAATCAAGACGGTAGCTTTCACCAGGGTGCGCGTGGCGTCGCGCAACAGCACCCAGTCGACGGGAAAGTGGATGTTCGCCTTCAGACAGGTGCTGTCGAAGAACACTTCGCTGGTGTCCACTGGCGGCAGGACCGCCCCCGCCGCCGCCTGACTGACCAGCCGCAGGTGGAATTGGCTCATGGTCTCCTCGCTGACCCACTTGCTCAGGCGTTCGGAGGTGCTTTTCGCCGGCACCTTCACGCGATCCACTTCGCCGATGCGCAGGAACCATTGCAAGAGACTGCTCTCGGCGACCCGCACCGCGAAGTCCCGGTAGCTCAAACCGGTGAGCAGGCGGGCGACGTTGCTGCGCAGCGCCAGGGCCGTCGTGGACGCAAACCCCTGCGCCACCTTCGCGCTGGCCTGCGCGAGCGTCGTCGTGGCGTGCTCGGCCATCGCGGCCTGAAGGAAAGCGGATTCGAGTCCGCCCGCGGTGAGGAAACCGTCCATCGTCACGAGCTGGTCGCGAAACTCCCGGAACTCCACCGGGCCGTAAACGCAAGGAAGAGCTGGACGCAGGGCGGGTTGGTATACGATGATGGCCGCGGTTCGTGCCGTATTTGTTTTCTTCACACCAAACCCATAGGGCCCGGACGGGAGGCAGGGAACGATTTTCGTCGTTGCCTGCCTCTCCTATTATCCGCGCTGATCCCCGGCGCTTTACTGTATGATACTTTACGATACCCATTCCCTCATGCGGAAACAGGAGGCCGGCGCATAAGTCGGACGGCCTGCGCCCGCGCCCCGCCCTCGCGCCGAACTCCGCGGTCTGGCCAAGCGTGGCGTCCCCTCGGAAACGGCCGGCCGCTTCCATTATAGCCACCGTTTTTCAGCTTCGGAGCCCGTTTTGACCTCTTATGCGACCCGCCGAACTGCTCGTCTCTCGTGGGGGCGACGCTTGGGGGACGGGCTCTAAACTACCGTTTCAACGACCCGCGTCAGTGGGTGCTCACCAATCGGTTCACGTTTTGATCTTCCCCTTCATTCCGCGTCGTGCCTCCCGTTTCCCCCAGTTTCAACCAACGTGAGATGCTGCGCCTGCTCGCCGCCGCGGGCCCGGCGCGGTTGTTCGATCAGACCGCCACGCTCGCGGCAAAGTCGGCGGCGTTGATCACCGTCTCCCTCGAATCGTTGCGGAAATCGGACGGAGCCTACGGTTGCGGCGGGCAGGAGCGGTCACATCTCACGCCGATGTTCGGCGTCATCGGGGCCTATCACCTGCTGAAAATCGCTCCGCCGAATCGTGACACGCTCGTCGGCGACGGTCGCGACGTGTTTCCCTCGCTGGTGGAAGCGGAACGTGACGGTGGCGAAGCTGGTGAGTATGCGCACCTTTTCCCGCTTACGGCCGCTTGGGCGAAAGGGAAACACACCGCGACCGCCGTAGTGCGCGAGATCGCGACGAAACAGGAAACCGCGCGCTCCCTCTCGTTCGAAAGCTACTCCTGATCAACGCCGCATGAACACCTCCTCGTTTCCGCTTCCGGCACTCGCCGCATTTCCCGTCACGTCGCCACACCTCCTCTCCCGCCGGACATTTGTCGGTGGCGCTTTGGTCGCGCTGGCCGGTGCCAGCCGCCTCTGTGCGGCCGGCGAGTCGCCGTGGCAGGTGGGGTGCTACACGCGGCCTTGGAACAAGCATGACTATCGCGTGGCGCTCGACGCGATTGCCGCAGCGGGATTCAAGTTCGCCGGCCTGATGACCGCGAAATCGGGCATGCTCCTGACCCCGGATACCACCCGCGAACAATCGGCGGAGATGGCGGCGGCGGCGAAGGCACGCGGACTGAGTATCGTGTCCGCTTTCGGAGCCAACTTCATGACGAAGTCCTCCGTTGCCGAAAGTGTCGTCCGCCTCCGACGGCTGGTGGACAACGTGGCGGCCTGCGGCTGCCCCGGCCTGCTTCTGGGCGGCGCAGGCTCTCCGGAAGTGGTCGATGACTACTACAAGGTCGTCGCGGAGTGTTGCGACTATGCCGCGGCCAAACGCGTCGGCTTCACGATCAAGCCGCACAATGGACCGAGTTCCACCGGCGCGTTGTGCCGCCGCCTCATCGACAAGGTAGGGCACAGGAACCTTCGGCTCACCTACGACCCGGGCAACGTCTGCAAACATTCGGGGAATACGGTCAACCCCGTCGACGATGCGGCAACCGTTGACGGAATCGTCGCCGGCATGTGCGTGAAAGATTTTCGCGCCCCGAACGACGTGGAGATCACGCCCGGCACCGGACAGGTCGATTTTCCTCGGGTGATGACCCGACTCCGCCGCGGTGGTTTCACGCGCGGCCCGGTGGTGATCGAGTGCCTCGCCGCGGGCGACCTCGCGCAGGTAACGGCAGAGGCGAAAAAGACCAGGCTCTTCGTCGAGCGGCTGCTGGCTGGCGAGCAAGGCAATCAATCCAAATGAAACGCAGGGAATTCCTCAAAATCTCCGGTGCCGCGGTGGCCGCTTCCAGTCTGGCCGGGACGGCGTTTGCCGCGAGCGGTGAGCGCGTGGAGCAAAACAAAGCGTTCGAAAAAAGCTTCCGCGCCGCCGGGAAATACCGCAACCCGTTCCATGACGTCGGGCTCAATGTGCGTGTGACGTTTCCCGATGGCCGGGAACAGATGTATCCAGGATTCTGGTCCGGCGGGGATGAGTTCAGGTTCCGGTTTTCGTCGCCCACGGTCGGCGCGTACCGCTACGTCACCGAATGTTCAAATCCACAGGATGCGGGCCTGCATCGCATCAGCGGGACATTCCAGGTCGTGGCCTATCGGGGAACCAACGAGCTGCTCAAGCACGGCCCGCTGCGGGTCTCGCCCAACCGGCGCTATTTCACCCACCTGGACGGCAAGCCGTTTCTCTGGCTCGGCGACACCTGGTGGTGCGGCCTGACCAAGCGCCTGCGCTGGCCGGACGAATTCCAACTGATAACGGAAGACCGAAGAGCGAAGGGGTTCAACGCGATCCAGTTTACCGTGGGCCTGGCTCCGTCGGGCACCTGGTTCGACCGCAAGAACGTAAACGAGGCCGGGCTCCCGTGGGATGAGGCGACCAACGCGATCAATCCCGCCTGGTTCGAAGCGGCGGACCAGCGGGTCCTCCATCTCGTGTCGGCCGGAATGGTGCCGGTCGTCGTTCCCGCCTGGGGGTTTTATGTGCTGCGCATGGGCATCGAACCCATGAAGAAACTCTGGGCCTATATCATGGCGCGCTGGGGTGCGTTGCCCGTCGTGTGGTGCGCCGCCGGCGAACTCTCCATGCCGTACTACACGTCTGCGACACGGGAGGATGACGCCCGCCGTCAACGTGAAGCCTGGAGCGAGGTGCTGAAGCATCTCCGTGAAATCAACTGCTGGGGGCACCTGATTACCGTGCACCCCAAACACGGGTCGAGCGCGAAGGCCGAGGTGATGAATCCGGAGCTGCTGGATTTCGACATGCTGCAGACCGGGCATAATTTTCTCCAGGCCCTGCCAAGAACCCTCACGATGCTGCGCGAGTCGCGCGACTCGGCGCCGACCATGCCCGCCCTGGTCGATGAGGTGGCCTACGAAGGCATTGGCGAAACCAATTGGGAAGACTGCCAGCGTCAGCTCTTCTGGGCCAGCGTGCTGTCGGGCTCGCCCGGATTCACCTACGGCGCGCACGGCATCACGCAGTTCAATTCGCCGGAGCATCCGTCGCACGTCCAACCGCAGGGCCTATCGTGGGGCGAAGCCTCGTGGAAGGATTCCATGCACTACCATGGCTCCCGCCAGGTCGGCGTCGGGAAGAAGGTCCTGGCGGAGCTCAACTGGTCGGAAATGGAGCCTCATCCGGAGTGGCTCGAACCGGGAAACAATCCGCTGTTGAAATCCTTCATCGCCTACGCCGCCGGCATCCCGGGAAGGCTGCGCGTCATCTACTTTAGCAGCCTCAGTCCGATGGAGCTGAAAGTCTTGGGCCTCGAGCAAGGTATCGCTTATGAAGCCCGCTTCATCGTGCCCTCGAGCGGGAAATCTTTGCCGCTGGGGAAAATCCAAGCCGACGCGAACGGCGTCTGGTCCATGCGGCGAACCAGAAAACATGACCTCGTGCTGATCATGCAGGCGACCTAATCCGTGAACGCCTTTGATCGTATGAATCCAACGCCAGAACCAACAAAACGATGAACCCGACCGCCACAACCAAGCCTCCCGCCACCGCTCGCCGCGCTCTCTTTCCCTCCGCGGCCATCAGCGGATTTCGTGCATTCCGCCGGGTGCCCACGTCGCGCGGAACCCCCGGTCCCACCACCGCGCTGTCACTTCTCTTGACCTTTTTTGCGCTGGCGTCGGTGGTCTCGGCGGCCGCGGATCCAGGGATAAAATATCATCCCGGTCACTATATCGCGTTCAATGGGCCTGTGGACTTCGCGCAGGTGAACGCGGTCAAAGACGACGCGGTTGCCGGTGTGAGCAAGCGATACAGTTGGTCCAGTCTGGAACCCGAAAAAGACCGGTATGATTTCTCCGCGATCGAAAAGGACCTCGCTTACCTGGCCGGGTTCAAGAAACAGCTGGTCGTTTTCATCACCGACAAAACCTTTTCTCCCGACAGCTCAAATCCGATTCCAGTTTATGCGCGGGCCCATGGAGTCATCAATGAAAAGGGAGGAGTCTCGGCCAAGAAATGGGATCGGTTTATCATCGAACGGCAGGTCGCCCTATGCAAAGCGCTCGCGAAGGTTTTTGACGACAATCCCTTTTTTGAAGGCATCGCGTATCAGGAGTCCGCGCCATCGGTCTCAGAGAGCGGGCTCCGCCAAGGCGGTTATACGCCCGAGCTCATGCGGGACGGTCTGATTCAGCTATTGACCGAATCAAGCAAGGCGTTCCCTCGCTCGCAGGTCTTCTGGTATCAGAATTTTCTCCCGCAGAATAACGACTATCTTTACGAGGTCGCTGCGGCGTGCGTGCCGTATCGGGTCGTAATGGGCGGTCCCGATATTTTGCCCTACCGGGATGCCCTCATCCGGACGTATCCGATTTACGCGCGGTTCAAGGACAAATTGAAACTCTTCTGCGCCGCGCAGAACGATTCCTATCGCCATCACAAGGACGACCGGCGCAACGGTGACAAGCGGGTCTTCCATCAAGGCAAGAAGCCCATCCATCCCGACGGTTACGTCACCCTGGAGGAGATTTTCCGCTTTGGTCGCGACCAGCTTTTTCTGAATTACATCTTCTACTCCTACGAGATTTCGCGCTCCAAGTCCTATCCCGGCGATCCCCAGCAGTTCGTCTTTGAAGACGCGTTTAAGGTCATGCGAGCCCACCCTGAATTCAACCGACGGTAATTTGGACCGTGACCAAGGGTCCGTATTCAACCGGCCCAACGAAAAAAACATCCCACCCATGTCTCACCTCACCCGCCGCGATCTCCTCAAAACCATCGCTGCCGCCGGCGCCATTGCCGTTCTCCCGTGCCGGGTCATGGCCCAGTTGACCGTTGAAGGTGTCGCTCGCCGAGGATGATGGTATGGTCCAGACATTCCCGGCGGATGCTGCCGATCAGTCTCTCGGCGTACGGGTTTTGCCACGGCGCCTGCGGCGCAGTGAGCTTTTCCTCGATGCCAAGTGCCGCCACGCGCCTGGCGAACTCGGCGCCGTAAATGGAATCGCGGTCGCGCAGGAGGTACTTGGGCGGAGTCGCAAACGGGAAGGTGTTGACGATCTGCTGCCCGGCCCAACTCGCCGCGGGGGCTGCGGTGACGGCGAAATGCCGCACCTTCCTGCGCTCGTGGGCGAGCACGACAAAGACGAATGGCACGCGGAACGTGACTGGCGGCAACGTGAAGAAGTCGACGGCGACGAGTTGCTTCGTGTGGTTGCGGAGAAACGCCCGCCAGGTCTGCGAGGGAGGCCCGCGTTCACCCTTCGGGCGATACTTTCGAACTGTCGCAGCGGAGACCGGGCGACCGAGTTTAGCCAGTTCAGCCTGGATCCTCGGACTGCCCCAGGTCGGATTGGCCAGGCACATCCGGCGGTTCAGTTCGATCAACTCGCGGTCCTTCGGCGTGCGACCCGAGCGACGTCGCGATTTCCACCGCCAGAACAACCGGAATCCGGCCTGATGCCAACGGACAACCGTCTGCGGCTGGACGATCACCAACACCTTCGGCCACCGGGACCACGTCGCGCTGAGGACGGCCCAGAAAAGCCGGTCGGAACTGCGGCGGGCCGGGGACTTGACCTTCCGGTTCAACACCAGCAACTGATGCCGTAAGGCGAGGTTCTCGAGGACGAGATTACGGCGCGTTTGAAGCCCTGCGGCAAGGCTCCGCAGGACCGCAAAAACGAGAGAACGCAGGGCAATCCAGCCTGCCTCGATACGGCCAACCATCAACGAATTCCGGTGCGGATGGACTCTTTGTTACCCGCCGGTCAAAGACGCGGCGCTACTCCCAGAGGCATTACCGCCGAACGACAGATGCGCCCTGCGCTTGCGGGCGCGCGGTTTCTTGGTGTGCTTTCCGGGCAAACCAAACCATGTTGGTCGGCTCCGTGCGTTCCCTTGTATGAAATTCCTTCGTCACGTATTTTTCGCCCTCGTTGGGTTGGTGGCGGCGCGGGCCCAGACGGCAAGCGTGACCACCGCTGCGACCACCTATCCCGCGGCGGGAGGCAGCGTGTCGTTCACGGTGAGCATGACCTATGCCGGCGAGGCATCGGCGGTGGCCCTGGAAATTGGCACGGTTCCACCGGGTTGGACCTTTGGCGCCACTGGCGGGGCGAACCGACCGCAGATTGCCCAGGGGATCGGTGAAACCACCGCTTTCGGTTTCGCCTACACCACAACTCCCCTGAGCCCGATCAGCTTTACGTTTTCGGCCTCCTGTCCCGCGGGATTGAGCGGCAATCAGACCTTCGCCGGGATCTCGGCGATCTTTCGTTTCACCGAGAACAATGTCTCCCGGCAGGTGGCGGTGCCCATCGCCAGCATCGTCCTGGCGCCCGCGTCCGGCGGCCCACCGCCAGAGGTGGTGGCGCCGGTGATCACGTTGCTGCCGGTCGGCGCCAACCTCAATGAAGGCGACTCCTACACCCTCCTCGTGGGCGCAAGCGGCACCGCCCCGCTCTTGTATCAATGGCGGCGCGACGGGGTCGCCCTCGTCGGTGTGACGGGGGCCTCGCTCGCGCTGACCAAGGTAACGCCGTCGTCCGCGGGGGCGTACTCGGCCGTCGTGACCAATGCCGCCGGCAGCGCGACCTCGGCCAGCGCCCCAATTACCGTCAAGCCGGTCACGGTGCCGACTCCCCCGCAGATTACGGCGCCGCCGGCCTCGGCCACGGTCAATGCCGGCGCCAACGTGACGCTGAGCGTGGCCGCGGCGGGCACCGCGCCGCTGACGTTTCAGTGGCGCAAGGATGGCTCGGCGCTCCCGGGGGCGACCAATGCCAGCCTGAGCCTCACCAATGTGCAGCCATCGGCCGCCGGCAGCTATCTGGTGGTGGTGACCAACGCCGTCGGAGGCGCCACTTCGGCTCCGGCGGTGCTGGCGGTGAGGTCCGGCGCGCCGCCCCAAATCACGGCGCAGCCGGTTTCGCAAACGGTGAACCCCGGGGCCACGGGGTTGCTCACCGTCGTGGCGTCGGGCGAGTTGCCGCTTTCCTATCAATGGCGAAAAGATGGAGCGGTTGTGTCCGGGGCGACGGGCGCCACGCTCGCGGTGACCAACGTATCGACCACGACGGCCGGCAGCTACAGTGTGGTCGTGAGCAACGGCGGAGGCTCAGTGACGTCCAACCCGGCCGTGCTCACGGTGCGTGTCTCCGGGATCGCCGGCACCTACGTCGGTACGTTTGAGGGGAATGGCGGCGGTTTTTCGCTCCTGGTGCGGGCGGATCGGACGGGCGTCTTCGTCGGTTATGCGACGGCGGCCCGCGCCGCCGTGGTCAGCCGGAACATTGTGATCGGGGCTGACGGGCGGTTTAGCGTCGACGAGCCCGCGGGCGTCAGTCCGCGCATCGAGCCGGGCGCCCGGCCGCCGGTGGCGGCGCAGGAGGGGGTCTTTCAAATCAGCGGAGCCGTGGCCGCCGACGGGGCGCTGACCGGGGCGGTTCCCGCGTTGAATCTGTCCTTCTCGGCGCCGGCGGCGGTGGTGACGGGGGCCACGGCGGGGGTGGCGGGCTTTTACCAGTCGGGGGTGGCGGGCAGCGCGGCGGCGAGTTATGCGATCCTCAGCCCGGCGGGCGATGCGATGGTGGTGACGATTGCCGGGGCGGCCGCGGATGGCGGTCGCGGGACGGTCGGGGCCGGGGGAAGCTTCACCGTGACCACCACGGCCAACGCCCGGATTGCGGGCCAGGTGGGTATTGATTATGTCATTACCTCCACCGTGACGCCCGTCACCGGAACCCCGGTGACGTTTCAGGGGGCCAACGCGGATGCGCGCAGTGACGCCGAGAAACTCATCAATGTCTCCACCCGCAGCCGGACGGGTACGGCCACGGATTCCCTCATCGCCGGTTTCATCATCACGGGGACGGTGCCGAAGCCCGTGCTGGTGCGCGCGATTGGCCCGACGCTGGCGAACTTCGGCGTCGGCGACGTGCTCGGGGCGGCGCGACTCGAGGTGTTCCACGGCAGTACGTCGCTGGCGGTCGGCAACAATTGGGGGGAGATGGCGGTCGCCGCCAATGAGGCGGAAGAGGCCGCGATGCGGGTCGGGGCGTTTGCGCTGCCCCGGTCCAGTCGCGACGCGGCCCTCGTGATGAATCTCGCGCCCGGCGACTACACCGCCGTCGTGACCGGGCAGGGCGGGGCGGTCGGGGTGGCGCTGGTGGAAGTGTACGACGCGACCGCCGGGCCGATTCCCGCCGCGCAACGGATCATCAACATCGCCACGCGGGCCCGGGCGGGTTCAGGTGATGGTGCTCTGATTGCGGGTTTTGTGATCGCCGGCAGGATTCCCAAGCGCGTGCTGGTGCGCGGGGCGGGTCCGGCCCTGGCCCAGTTTGGCGTCCCCGAGGTGCTGGCCCGACCGGAGCTCGCCCTCTTTGCGGGGCAAGGGGTGCTGGGCCGCAATGCCGGCTGGAGCAATTCGCCGGACGTCGCGGCGATCACGGTGGCGGCGACCCAGGCCGGAGCTTTCGCTTTTCCCGTGGGCAGCGCCGATACGGCCATTCTCATCAACCTGGCGCCGGGCGCCTACACTGCGCAATTGAGCGGGACCGCGGGTGCCACGGGCAACGCCCTGATCGAGATCTACGAACTACCGTAGAGCTGGTCCCACTCGGACGCCGGCTGATTCTGCATAGGTAAAAGCGGACGGGAGACCTCGCCGCAAGGGGGATAGACGAGGGCAAAACCGGCGCAGACGGCCAAAAACGATTGCCATAATGCCGGGGG
>JBBRWR010000107.1:0-28188 GCA_038249085.1 Opitutales bacterium | reverse complement strand
GGTGCATCTCCGAGTTGACGCCACCACGGGAGCTCCCGAGCGGCGCCCGGGGCGGAACCGCGCGGCGCCCAAGGGAGCGCGGGCACACCTGCCCGCCTCTGCGCCGGGCCGCAGGCAGGAGTGCCTGCGCTCCCTTCAGTTCCACCGGCGTCAACTCGGAGATGCACCCGTAGGCGGCCGGCGGAGTATTGTTCAGTTGCGGTAAACGCCCGGGAGTTTTCCTGTTAACTCTATCGTGAATCCTGCGTCCCGCTTCCTGCTGATGAAGGTTTCCTACCCACTTTCCCTGAAAGTGTCGCTGTGGCTGATGGTCAATCTGCTGCTACTGGCGGGGCTGGGCATTGGGTTTTTCATCATCCAGGGCGGATTGGGTTGGGATGCGCTCGTCGGCGGGCCCACCGGCGAACGCGTCCAATCCCTCTTTAATGTCATCGCCGGCGAAGCGTCCGTGGCCAGCGGCGACGCGCGCAACGCCGTGCTCAAGCGCTTCGGCACGGCCTATGGCGCGGAGCTTTTCCTGCTCGGGATGAACGATACCCGCCTCGCCGGGAACTCAGTGGAGTTTCCCGCCGCCGTGCGGGAGCGGATCGAATTGCGCGGCCCCAGTTGGATGTATTCGAGCCGCTTCCCCGGGCCGCGATCCCCAAGTTCGGGACGCGATGGCCGCCGCAGCCCGGATGGTGGCAACGAAGGAGCAAAGGAAGTCCGGCGCAGCGCGGATCCCGGCACCGGGACCGCGGCCGACAGTCGGCGCGCAGCGGAAGGCGGCTCCGCGGCAACCGGTGAAACCCGTCGCAGCCCGGAGGTGAGTTCCGACGGGTCCCGCAAGCGCGAGTCCTCGTCGCGGGTTTCCCGCACGGGCGGAGATCGTTCCAGCCGCGAGGCGCACGACCAGGCCGAGGCTGCCCGCAGCGGGGCCGAACCCGGTCGCCACTCCGAAACCCGCCCCGGTTTCGCCGGCCCGCCCCCCCCCGACCGGCGGTCCGGAAGATTCCTGGCCCGGACCACGGAACCCACCGCCTACTGGGTGGGGCTGCGCGTGCCCTTCGCGCCCCCTGAACGCAATAACCGGGCCGTACCCGCGCTCCTCGTCGCCCGCGTCACGTCCCTGTGGGGACTGCTCCAGCTGATCGGCCTGCAGTCATGGCTGCTGGCGGGCGGCGGCGTGCTGGCCTTGTCGATCCTCTTCTGGCTTCCGCTGGTCGGGAGCATCACCCGGTCGCTTGGGCAATTGACCACCGCGACCGAGAAGATCGCCGAGGGCCATTTTGACACGCGGGTCACCACCCGGCGCCACGACGAACTCGGCCGCCTGGGGGAATCCGTCAACCGCATGGCCGCCCGCCTCGACACGCACATGACCGGGCAGAAACGATTCCTCGGCGACGTCGCGCACGAACTGTGCTCTCCACTCGCCCGGCTGCAGATGGCGACCGGCATCCTCGCCGACCAGGCGCCGGAGAAACTCCAGGCCACCGTGACCGACGTGCGGGAGGAAGTGCAGCAGATGAGCACGTTGGTGAACGAGTTGCTGGCCTTTACCAAGGCCGGCATGCAATCCCGCGACCTTGCCCTGACCAAGGTTCCCCTGGAGCCCCTCGCCCGCGAAACGCTCGCCCAGGAGGGCGCCGGGGATCGCGCGACGCTGGCCGTGCCCCCGGGGCTCACCGCCATGGCCGACCCTGACCTCCTCGCCCGCGCCCTGGCCAACCTCGTGCGCAACGCCCTCCGCTACGCCGGCGAGGCCGGGCCGATTGCGGTGACGGCCGTCCGTGAAGGCAACCGGGTCGTGCTCGCCGTCGAGGACGCGGGACCGGGCGTGCCCCCGGCCGACCTCGACCGGCTGGGCGAGCCGTTCTTCCGCCCGGAACTCGCCCGCACCCGTGAAAGCGGCGGCGTGGGCCTGGGCCTCGCCATCGTACGCAGCAGCATCGCCGCCTGTCAGGGTGAGGTGCGCTTCTCCAACCGGGAACCGCGCGGATTCCGGGCCGAACTCCGCCTGGCGGCCTCTTGAAGCCGTCGGCGCGCCGCCGCGGGTCCGGAACGTGGGCCAAGGGTGCGCGGGCACTCCTGCCCGCCTCTGCGCCGGGCTGCAGGCAGGAGTGCCTGCGCTCCCTTCGTTCAACTCGGAGCTGCACCGCCTTTACACGGCCTTAACAATTCTCCCTCCCAGGTACACAATCGGCTAACACGCACCCACCCTAATGGCGGTGCATGATCCACCCCAATGCCGAATTTCTTCCCCCCGGTGCCGCGGTCGATGCCGCCCCTTCCCGCGTCGTGCCGGTCGTCGGGACCGACGACAAGGCCGAGTTAATCGCCCTCGTCCAGCGGGCCGATTCGGGTGATTCGGCCGCGCAGTCCGAGTTGGTTCGCCGCTACACCCGCCGCGTGGCCGGCTTCGTCCGTGCGATCATCCGCCAGCCCGATGCCGTCGAAGACGTCACCCAGATGATCTTCATCAAGATGTTTCGCCGGCTGTCACGCCTGCGCGATCCGGCCGTGTTTGAATCGTGGCTGTTCACGCTCGCCCGCAACACCGGCCTCGATTTCATCCGCCGCCGCAATTGCCGGCCGAACACCGTGGCGATCGACGAGCAGATCAACCAGATTCCCGACCCGGGCAACGAGTCCGCCACCGCCGAAATCCTCAACGCCCTGGATCGGGCCCTGGCCCGACTGAACCCGCTCGACCGCCGCCTCGTCTCGCAGTTCGTGGCGGGGGAAAGCTACGGGGATATCGCCACCCAGACCGGCCTCTCCCTCGCGTCGGTGAAAGTCCGCCTGCACCGGGTGCGGCCCTTCCTCCGCACCTGGGTCGGCGAGATGACCGACACCCGCCTGCCCGGCGGCAAGGGCTGGCGAGCCGCCTCCGGCTCCCGGCTGGCCGCGTAGCTTCAGAACCTCCTGACGCGCGGGCGAAATCGAGTGGACCGGTGGGGCGCGATGAGCCCGTCGCGCCGGTCTCCGACGGGCGGGACGCCAGTCTGAGCCGTAACGATTCAATCGGAGTGCGTTTCAGCCGTGAGCAGGAAACCACTGAACGGTGGGGCGCGTTGACCCCAACGCGCCTTCGGGCGTTCGCTCTCACGTTGAGCGTCTTGGGGTCAAGCCGCTCCACCGCGACTGAATTTCTACGGCAGAGACTGGCGCCACCCTGGCAAACTGGGCTCAGCATAATTCCAGCGCGTCAGGAGTTCTGGGTCTTACGGTTGCTACAAAAGATTTACCCACGCGTTACAAAGAGGGGGTTGTGGGCACACCATCGCGAAACATTGGTGTGGTTTCATGGGGCAGGTTCCAACCGGTGCCCGTTTCTTCGCCTTCCTTCCGGAAGGCGGCGGTCGCCGCCAGAGCCGGTCTCCTATGAAACAAATCCAACATCTCCTCCTGGTCGCCAGCCTCGCTTCGGCCACGCTCCTCACCGCCCAACCCGCCGGCCCGGGTGAAGCCGGCCCGCATCGTCGCGGCCCGCACGGTCCCGGCCACCTCCCGGCTATCCTGGTCGCCCTGGACGCCGATCGCAGCGGCGACATCTCGGCCGCGGAAATCGCCAACGCGCCGGCCGCCATCCGGACCCTCGACGCCAATGGCGACGGCACCGTCACCCGCGACGAATTGATGCCGCCCCGCCGCGGTCCCGCCCCTGGCCGGCCTGATGCCGCCACCGGCCGTCCCACCCGGCCCGAGGGTACCGCCGATCGCCCCGGCCGGCCGGAAAATGCGCAACGGCCCCATCCGGTGTTCCCCGTGATGCTGGCCCTCGATGCCGATGGAGATGGCACGCTCTCCGCCGCCGAGATCGATCGGGCGGCCACCAGCCTCAAGGCGCTGGATGCCAACGGCGACGGTCAACTGACTCGCGATGAACTCCAACCGCTGCCGCCCACCCAATAAAATTGCAACTTAACTGCAGGGCGCCGGTCATAGACCGGCGCCCTTTGCGTTTGGCGCTTCCTCCCTGTCTCAAATTCATGAAATTCCTCCGCACCTTCTCCGGCCTTCCCGTCGCCTCGCTGCTCCTGCTGCTCCAGCGTTCCCCGGTGGTGCGCCTCGCGGTCACCGCCGGCGAATTCGTTGCGCCGACGCGGATCGTGTCGCTGCTCAAGGCGACGATCGCCACGGCGGCTTCCCTCGGGGCCGTGCAGACGCTGGCGGGCGCCACGCGCTTGGTTGCGAGCGACGCGAGCCCGGTCACCGTGAACACGGGGACCCCCGTGCAAATCGCCCTCGTCGTCACCGGCGCCCAGACGGCCGCGCTGTCATGGACCATCGCCGGCGCCGTTGCGCCCGGCCTCACCTTCAGCGGGGTGACCAGCGGCAACGTCAATGTCTCCACCCTCGTGCTGAGCGGTACCCCGACCACGCCGGGCACCTACACCGCCAGCCTGCGCGCCTGGCAGAAGATCAACGGCGCCGGCGACAAGTCCTCGCTCTTTCCCTATACGGTCGTCGTCACTTCTTCCGGCTCCAGCGGCCCGAGCATCACGACCCAGCCCGCGGCCCAGTCGGTCGTGGCCGGCACCACGGTTTCCTTCTCCGTCGTCGCCACCGGCAATCCCACCCCCGCGTATCAATGGCGCAAGGACAACGTCAATCTCGCCGGCGCCACCGGCGCCAGCCTCACCCTCGCCAGCGTGAGCGCCACCGCCGCGGGCTCGTATCAGGTCGTCGTCACCAACTCCGTCGGGTCCGTCACCAGCGCTCCGGCCGCGCTGACCATCCTCACGGGCTCGACCCGCCCCACCCTCACCTCCTCCCCGCCGCCGCAATATGTCGCCTCCGGGGCCGCCGCCACCTTCGCCGTCACCGCCACCGGCGCGGGCCTCTCGTATCAGTGGCAGAAGGACGGCGTGGCGCTGCCCGGCGCGACCCAGGCGGCGTTCACGCTGCCCTTCGTCACGGGCGACGACATGGGTTTCTACTCCGCGATTGTCACCGGGGGCGGGACCTCACTTACCTCGGCCGTCGCCACCCTGACGGTTGACACCGGCGGCACCAGCCGGCTCGTCAACGTCTCCACCCGGGGCTACGTGCCCCCCGGCGGGGCGCTGACCCCCGGTTTTGTGCTGCAGGGCAACGCGACCAAGGCGCTCGTCATCCGGGCCGTGGGGCCGACCCTGGGCGCCTTTGGCGTCAACGGCACCCTGCCCGAACCGGTGATGGACGTCATTCGGCAGGGCGAAACCACCGCCATCGCCTCCAACGCCGGGTGGGGTGGCCAACCCATGCTGATGAGCGCGTTCAAACGGGTGGGTGCGTTTCCGCTCGCGGCTTCGACCTCCGCCGACTCCGCCGTGGCCACCACCCTCCAATCCACGGGCGTGAGCGGCTACACCGTGCGCATCACCTCCCGGACCGCCACCGGCGCCGGCATTGCGCTCGCCGAGGTGTACGACGACGAGGGCATCGTCTCCCCGGTGCGCCTCGTCAACGTCTCCACCATCGGTTTCGTCGGTACCGGCGACCAGGCCCTGGTGCCGGGCTTTGTGATCGGCGGCGATGCGCCGAAACAATTGCTAATCCGCGCGGTCGGGCCGGGCCTCGCCCCCTTCGGCGTCCCGGACACCCTGGCGGATCCGCAGCTCTCGCTCGTGCCGCTCGGGCAGGACTTCAACGTCGCGGCCAATGACAATTGGGGCGGTTCCGCCGCGCTGCAGGCGGCCTTCACCGCCGCCGGGGCGTTTGCCTTGCCGACGAGCAGCAAGGATGCCGTCGTGCTCGTCCGCCTGCCGCCCGGGGCGTACACCGTCGTGGTTTCCGGCGTCGGCAACACCACCGGCACCGCCCTGGTCGAGGTCTACGATCTCGATCCGTAAGACCAATCGCCCTTGTCTTTCGGACTGTTGGTAGGGCGCGGACTCCGCTCCGCGCCGAGGTCACCGACCGGGTCTCATAAAGATGCTGCGGCGGCGAAGGGACTCGCCGCCACCATGGGGCGACGCCGGAACGTCCGATGGGCAAGGGACATTGGAAGGAGGCCGGACTGCCGCCCCACGGTGAGGCCGCAAGACGACGACTTGACTGGGTTTGGGTCCGTGGGACGGGATGTAACACCCCGCGGGTCTGCCGTCCGGGGACGCCCTCACAGGATCAGCGCGATCTGCTCCCCGGGGCCGTGCACGCCCTCGATGAGGATGCCTTCCACGTCCGCCGTCTTCGACGGCCCGGTGCACCAGATCACGTTGCGATCCGAGCCGAGCGCGGCAATCGCCTGCGTCACGTCGGAGAAGATTGTCGCCGGCGCCACCACCGCCACATGCACCCACGGCGCCAGCGCCGCGAGGCGGCTCGAGGTGGAAGCGTCATCGAGAATTATCGTGCCGGACTCCGCAATGGCCCCCCGGGCCCGGGTGATGCCGAACGCATAGTCGTCGACCCGTTTGCGGTCGAACGTGGCCTCGACCTGGAAATCCGGCCCGAAGCACGGCGCGAGCGCCGGCCACAGCACCGGATCGCAATAGCCGTGCCACCGCTGCCCCGCGCGCAGGTGCGCCACGAGGTTCGCCGGCGCGGTGAACAGGCGGCCGTTCACCCGCTGCATCCGCTCCGCCAGCAGTTCCACCAGGTCGCGGCCGGCGATCAAGGTTCGCATCACGGCCATGGCGGAATCGTAGTCGGGCAGCGGCGCGCGCGCCGGCAGGGGCTGCAGGGCGTCCCGCACGCGCCCGAGGATGGTTTCACGATCGTCAGTCATGGCTGTGATATTCCGCAAAAGGGTCCGGGCGCCGCAACCAAAAGGAATGGGGAGTCGTGCAATCCGGCATCGGGCATCTGTCATCTCACGCATTCGACCATCCCGCGAAATCGCCGGGTCATTTTCGTGGCGCAGCCTGGCGGGCGGGAGAAAGCCATCCGGGTTCGCAAAATGGGCGGCGCAGTTACTCGCTCCACGCTTCTGCTGCACGGAGAGGTGGACATGCTTCTCCCGGGTTTCGTCCCCTTTCTTGCCAGCGGGAGCGTGTTCGCGCATGGCGCGGTCTATCTCCAGCGCGAGATCAACCCTGGCCTGCACCATCTGCGCGCGTTGGGTTTGACTTCTGCGGCGAGTTCACAAGCTCCCGTCGCCGGTGGACAAAATTCGGCTCCATGCCGTGTGTTTCATGGTCTTGGGATCGATGAAACCCATCTCCATCGGTTTTTTATCCGGGAGTCGACGCGAAGCACATCCAATCCCCGGCTTCGTCGCATGGAAGGTGACAGCTCTCCGAGCTATTCTTGGGCGGCTGCTTCTACGGTGGATTGGTTGAAGCTCACGTTCTGGCGTTTTTCTCAAGTTTGCGCAGCCGGGCCGAAAGATCACCGGGCACGGTGAAAACCAACTGCCTGCCCCGCTTCTTTTGCTCCAGCACTCCGCAAGATTTCAGGCTCAGCAAATCCGTTCGGGCGGTCTGGTAGACGACGTTGTGGCTCCTTCCATGGCTGCTGATGGTGTAGTCATGAAAGGGATGCTTGAGCGCATGGCGGATGAGGTCGGACTGCCGGTGGTTGAACAGATTCAGCGCGCGCACGTGCATCTCCACCTCCCGCAGGTCGGCTGTCTTGCGATCAATGTAGGCGTGCAACTCGGTAATGGCCCTCCTGATCACCTTGCTCTGTGCCACGATGAAGTAAGTCAGGTCATTTTCATCGGTCTCGGTGTAGAGGAATGACCGGCTGTATTCGATTGGCGCCTTGCGAAGGATGGTCGAGATGGAGATGAACTCAAAGAGCCAGCAGCCGTGGTGCAACATGGCCCAATAAAAAAGAGCCCGCGCGGTCCGGCCGTTGCCGTCCACAAACGGATGGTCGTAAGCCAGCCAGAAATGCAGGATGATCGCCCGCACCACGGGATGAATAAAGAATGCGGGGGTTTTGCCATTGGCGAAATCGCACATCGCCGCCAACCGCTCCGGCAGTCCCCCGGCGGGCGGAGGTTCGTGCAAGAACTCACCATATTCATCGCCGACCACCCGCTTCTCGTCGGCCCGGCGAAAACGGCCGGCGGCGGTCGGATCATCCAGCGTTTTGTCCGTCACCAGTCGGTGGACATCAAAAACCATCTGCGGCGTGAGGGATTCCTTTCTTAGCTCCGTGATCCGTTGCATGGTCACGAAATTGTTCACGATCATCTGCTCGCTCGTGTCCCGGGGAGGTCTCCCCGTGCGAATCATTTCCTTCGCCACCTCGCGGGTGGTGACCGCCCCCTCCAGCTGGCTTGAGGTGATGGCTTCCTCCATCAGCGTTCGGATGAGGTATTTGTCTTTGGTTTGCGGATTGGTGATGGGTTCCGGCCTGCCGATGGCGCCGCCCGCGCCGATGTCGATCTGGTGCAATTCCTCCTGCACCTGTTCCGGCACACCAAACTGGAATTGTTGGCCTTTGAGGTCGGTCAGCGGCACCGGCCGCAGCCTGCCGGTCCGGGAGAGTTTGAGCGCCAACCACCATTCTTCGTGACTAAACCCTTTTGGGGCGGGCAAATGCCGCAGCTTGTCCCAGTGCAGGTATTCCCGCGTGGAGCGATCTGTTCGGACCAGCGCTGAGATTTGCCCCAGCTTGGAAATGTCCTTCAGCCCGGTGAGCAGCTTGACCATGAGCGGCGGAATGTCGGGGTGTTTCATGCGTGCGGCGGAGTTACCAATCTATTACTAATTTAGTTCGATTTAGTATTTACGCCTAAGACCAAAATGCAACACCTTGGTTTTCATCTGGTAATTGCCTGTCGCATGTTCAGCTCTCCGCTCCGCAGCCTCGGCTGAAGTGCCTCGCGCCGGTTCTCCAGCCACTCCCTACCATCCTTGTTTCTCCGGAGAAGGAATAGCTCCGCCTATTTCTTCTTCGGCGTGAGAAGTTTTTCGCGCGCCACCAGGAAGAGCAGGGCCAGCAGGAAACCGAACGGCAGGAGGGACAGCCAGTCGGAGTTAGGCCCCGCGAAGAACGGATTGTGCGCCGTCGACCACTGGGTCACGGCAGCATCGAAGTCGCCCAACACCCCCGCGAGGAAGGCGATCAGGATGCCTGCAATCGCGCCGCCGGCGATGTAGCCCGAGGCGAGCAGCACCCCGGGGCTCTTGTCGCTCTCCGCGGTGAACTCTTCCTCGGTCATCGCGGCGTAGGCCGCCTGGCGGCGGGTCCGCCGGTCCACCAGCAGCCGCACCAACCCGCCGAGGAAGATGGGCGATGAGGCCGACAACGGCAGATACACCCCCACCGCAAACGCGAGCGCCGGCACGAACGACATCTGCAGCGTGACGGCGATCATCACGCCCAGCAGGACCAAGGCCCACGGCAGCTTCTGGTCGAGGATGCCCTTGATGATATACGACATCAATGTCGCCTTCGGGGCGTCGAACTTCCGCACCTCCGAGCCGTCGGGCCGCTTGTTGTACGCCCCGTTGATGCCCGGATCGACGAACCACACCGCCTCGCCGCGATCGTTGACCAGATACTTTCCCGCCGGCCCTCCGACGTCGTCGGTCTTGTGCCAGGCCCGGTACGCCGCGGCATCGTCCCGCGCCTGGGGGCCCACCAGCGTCTGCCTCGCCGCCTCGAGTTTCGCCACGTCCGTGTGCAGGCCCGGCGCCACTTGGGTCGCCGGCATGTAGACGATCGCCGACTCGTTCAACTTGAGCAGAATCGGGCCGAGCACCACGGCGGAGGCGAACGCCCCGATGAGGATGGCGTATTGCATCAACCGCGGGGTGCCCCCGAGCAGAAACCCGGTCTTCAAATCCTGCGAGGTCGTGCCACCGTTGGAGGAGGCGATGCAGACGATGGCGCCCACCGACAGCGCGGTCACGTAATAGGTCCCGCCTTTCCAGCCCACGAGCAGGAAGACCAGACAGGTGAACAGCAGCGTCGCCACCGTCATGCCCGAGATCGGGTTGGAACTGGAGCCAATCTCACCCGTCAGCCGCGATGAGACCGTCACAAACAGGAAGCCAAACACGACGATCAGCACCGCCCCGAGAAAGTTCATGTGCAGCGTCGGCGCGATCATGATGATCGCAATCAGGGCGACGATCCCGATGCCCACGACTTTCAGGGGCAGATCCCGGTCGGTGCGGAGGACCTCGCCGCCCCCGCTGCCGGCCCGGTTGAAACCGAGGTCGGCCAGCCCGCCGAGCATGCCGTGCCAGATCGTCGGCAGCGCCTGCACGAGGCTGATGATGCCCCCGGCCGCGACCGCGCCGGCGCCGATGTAGAGGATGTAGGCCCCGCGGATTCCGTTGGGGGTCATCTGGGAGATGAGCGTCGTGCCGGGGGCCAGCGGGGTCGTCAGCCCCTCGCCGAAAAATTTGATCAACGGAATCAGCAGCAGGTACGAAAGCACGCCGCCGGCGCACATGATCGACGCGATGCGCGGCCCGATGATGTAACCCACGCCCAGCAGTTCCGGCGAAATCTCGGCGCCCACCGATCCCCCCTTCAACGGCGCGCCAAACACCCGCTCCGGCACGTCCTTCCAGCCCTTGAAGGCGACGTTGAGTGTCTTGTAGATCAGCCCGACGAAGAAACCGGTGAAGACCACCTTCGCGCCCGGCGACCGGCCGAGCCCCGCGGCCTGCGCCGCCCGGATCTCCGCCTGGGCCGAGGGCGACGCGAGGGCCCGGGACTCCTCGTTGGCCCCGGCCTTGAGCACCGCGGCGCACGCCGTACCCTCCGGGTACTTCAGGATGCCGTGCTCCTTCACGATGAGCGCCCGCCGCAGCGGGATCATCATGAGGATGCCGAGCAACCCGCCGAGCAGCGCCACCAGGAGCACCCGCGTGAGCTCGAGATCAAAGCCCAGAATCAGAATGGCCGGCATGGTGACACCCACGCCGAACGCGATCGACTCGCCGGCGGAACCGGCGGTCTGCGTGATGTTGTTTTCCAGGATGGTCGAGTCGCGCCCACCGAGCTTCGACCAACCCCGGAACAGCGCCAGCGAGATGACCGCCACGGGAATCGACGCACTCACGGTGAGGCCGACCTTGAGCACGAGGTACAACGACGAGGCTCCGAAAACGATGCCGAGGATCGTGCCGGTGAGCACCGCCCGCACGGTGAATTCGCGCATCGAGACATGGGCCGGAATGAAGGGCTCGAAGGGGGGAGGAGTGGAGGGCGTAGGCATGGTCGGGCCGCGGTGCCGGATCAACCTGACCGGCGCCCGCCGGCTGACAACACAGGAGTGCTCCCGCGGGGGTGCATCTGCGAGTTGGCGGTGACTTCCATGTGGGCGCGGTGCCCTCACCGCGCTGCCCGGCAGAGGCGACATGGCGCGGGGTGTGGGCACCCCGCCTACAACCGCCAACTCCGAGTTGCGCCCGCGGCGGGAGGGCGCATCTCCCGGTTGGCGGTGGCGTTGAGCTCGGTCCTTCCCGTAGCGCCAGTCTTCGAATGGCGCCCGCCGGTCAGAGACGCGGCGCTACTCCCAGAGGCGCCGCCGCGTGATCCCCTGGAGCCGCGGGTCGCCCGCCGCGCCGGAAAACCCGCGCGGAAATAATAAACATCACTCCACTGGATTGGGGTGGCGACAGACTCCCTCCCCCCTCAGCCAGGAACGATCGCCCGGGTGAAAAAATTATTAGCTTGCCGGCCGACCAAGTTCATAATTATCACCACGCCGGGAACCCCCTCAACCCTTTTCCCCCACCATGAATACCACGCTCACGCCGCGCCTGCCCGGCACCCTGGCCCTCGCCCTCGTCTCCCTCCTCGGAGCACTCTGTGTTCCCGCCCCCATCGCCGCCCAGACGGCTGCTTCCCAGGACGAAGCGGTCCAGCTCTCGCCCTTCCTCGTGTCCACCACGGCCGACAGCGGCTACCGGGCCGCCAATTCGGTTTCCGCCACGCGCATCGACACCGCCATCAAGGACCTGCCGTTCACGGTGAGCGCCTTCACGGAGCAATTCATCGACGACACCGCGGCCCTCGATCTGCAGGACATCCTGCGTTTTGCCCCGGGCGTCACCAGCGGCGACAAGTCGTTTGTGGCGGGGAACAATCGTTTCTCGATTCGCGGCTTCGACGGCGACGTGCCCCCGCAGCGCAACGGCTTCACGGGCAACCGCAACGTCGACAGCGCCAATGTCACCCGCGTCGAGGTGATCAAGGGCCCGGCCTCGCTCCTCTATGGCCAGATCATCCCGGGCGGCACCGTGAACTACATCACCAAGCGGCCCACCGCCAAGCCGTTCGTCAGCCTCAAGCAGTCTGTGGGCAGCGAGTCAGACTACCGGACGGTGGTGGACGTGAACACGCCCGTGGGCAGTCGCGTGGCCGCGCGGGTCGTGGGGTCCTACAATCAGGATCCGCGCTGGGCGGAATCCGGTTCCACCAAGTCGTGGCTCTTCGCGCCGTCCGTTTCGGCGCAGCTCACCAAGAATCTGTCGCTGGTCGTCGACTATGAACGTTTGCGCCGCTTGGAGACGCCGCCCCTGGGCATGATGCCCAACGTCCAGATCGCCGGCTTCAGCGGCGCGCCCTCCGCCACGACCTTCGTGCAATTGGCGGGGCGCAGCTATCAACAGGGACTCTACGACGCCGGGGCCATCAACGCGGGCTTTCTCGGAGCCATCCCGATCAAGAGCACCTTCAATTACCAGGGCGACCACGACTACAAGAAGGCGACGTATGAAAACATGAACGTCGAGCTGAACGCCCGCCTGGGGGATCATTGGGCGGCGCGCGCCAACTACAGCTGGAACAACCGCGACGCCTTCTACAAATTGAGCGGCCTGGCCCAGTGGGATGTCACCCCCACCGCCGCCTACCGCACGGCGGGCAAGTCCTACTTCGACTATCTCAACGACTATCTGGCCAACCCGGGCGTCGTGTTGAGCGACCCCGCCAAGACGACCAGCGTCCTCCTGGCCCGGCGCAAGCGCATCCAGACCTCCACGGATTCCTACAACACCTATCAGGTCGACGTGACGGGCAAATATGACTTTGCCGGCATCAAGGTGAGCCCCTTGCTGGGTGCGTACCGGCAGAAATCCCATTCCGGCGAAGGCTACACCCTCAGCTCGAGCTCGGGCTATGGCTCCTACAGCGACACCAACGGCGCGCTGCCCTTCACGCCTTGGAACTACTTCGACTCCTCCACCTGGAATCGATCGCTCGACTACGATGAGTACTCCCTGCCCGTCAGCTCCGCCGGCAACACGACCCTCGCCCAGGAGGATGCTTACTACGGCGTCGTTACGGCCAATTTGTTCGACGATCGCCTCGTGATCGTGGGCGGCGCCCGCTATGATCATTTCCGCTCGGGCGGCATCGCGGGCTTCAGCTACGACGCCAAGAAAACCACCCCGCAATTCGGGGTCGGCTACCACGTCACCAAGGACTCGCTGTTCTTTGCCAACTACAGCAAGTCGTTCCTGGTCGATGGCGTGAACCTCACCATCGAGAACCCGACCTACAATCCGGCGATCAACCTCAACCCGACGACCAATCCGAATTTCATCCGCACGCCCGCCGCGCCCACCACCGGCCTGGGCTACGAGGTGGGCTTGAAAACCGATTTCCTAAACGGTCGCATCTCCTCCACCCTGACTCTGTTTCACCTCGAGCGGGCGGACCGGATCGTCACTGTCCGGCAGCCGATCGTCGGGCTGAGTTCGACCGGCGTGCTCACCACCACCGAGGTCACGTTCAGCAAGCAGGGCACGGTCGACCAAAGCGAGGGCGCCGAATTTGAAGTGACCTATTCCCCTCTCGATCACTGGCAGGTTTACGCCACCTACGCCGGCATGAACATCCAGACGACCAAGGTCACGGCGCCCACCCCACGGCTCGCGACCGACCCGAAGGTCTCAGGCGACTATGCCTCCTACACCGCCGGCTTTAATGCGGCCATCGCCTCGCTCAAGGGGGCGGTGCCCGAAGGTTCCGCGGAACGATTGGCATCCCTCTGGACCCGCTACACCTTTAAGACCGGCGGTTTCAAGGGTGTCTGGATCGGGGGCGGCGGCAATTACACCTCCCCGAAAGCCCAGCGCACCGCCAACCCGGCGCTCTTCTTCCCCTCCTACACCCTGTTTGATGCGGCCATCGGCTACGACTGGAAGCGCCAGAAGCAGTCGTGGAACCTCACGCTCAATCTCAAGAACCTCGGGGACAAGGTCTATTATCCGGCCAACCAGTCCCGCGGCCGGCCGCGCCAGTTGGTGCTGACGGTGGGCACCAAGTTCTGAGCCCACCAGCTCGTGATTTCTGGACTGTAGGGCGTCACCGTGGTGACACCTCGTACGAGAGGCGCGGACCAAGGTCCGGCCCTACAAGATCCCATCATTTCAACCCGGCGGCATGAGACCGGCCCGCCCGGTAAGAAGGCCGCCGTCCGGCGGCCTTTTTTGTGCCCGGAAGCCGCCGGCCGTGCGGGCGCCCCTTCAGCCGGCCGGCTTCGACCGCTGACGCATCCATTTTCTGAATTCGCCGCCGCGCCACGCGGGCAGGGTGCGGGTGGCGCACCAGGCCTGCATGGCGGGCACCGGGATGAGCTTCGCCGGCACGTAGTCCAGCAGCTTGCCGCCCAGGAGCGCGGCCTTCCATGCGGTGGGTTGCGAGGCCATGAGCGCCCATGCGCCCATCGGTGGCGTGCCGGGGGAAGGCACGTTTTCCTCCTTGGCCCGGTTCCGCAACCGCAGGAGCAGATCCGGAATCGGGATGTTCACCGGGCACACCTCGTGGCAAGCCCCGCACAGCGACGACGCCTTGGCCAGATCCGCCTTCTGCGGAAACTTCTTCCCCAGCAGCAACGGCGACAGCACGGCACCGACCGGCCCCGGGTACACGCTGCGGTATGCATGCCCGCTGGCCTGCCGGTAAACCGGGCACACGTTGAGGCACGCCCCGCAGCGGATGCAGCGCAGGATCTCGCGGCAATCCCCCGCCAGCACCTCGGTGCGGCCGTTGTCGACAAAGATGACGTGCATCTCCTCGGGCCCGTCGGGCTGCGCCGGCCCCTTCGGCCCGCTGATGAATTCGGTGTAGACCGTGAGGTCCTGCGCCGTGGCCGAGCGGCCGAGCAGGTTGAGCAGGATCCCGAGGTCGCAATCGCGAGGCACGATCTTCTCGATGCCGATGAGCGCGATATGGCACTTCGTCGCCGCGAGGCAGAACCGCGAGTTGCCCTCGTTGGTCACAACCACGATCCGCCCGCTCTCGGCGGAGACGAAGTTCGCCCCGGTCAGGCCGACGTCGGCCGCGAGATACTTGTGCCGCAGATGCTGCCGCGCCCGCCGGGTGATCGTGCCGGGATCGTCGTTGTACTTCCCCAACCCCTCGCGCTCGAAGCTCGTCGCAATCTCGCGGCGGTTCTTGTGGATGATGGGCCGGACGATGTGACTCGGGTGGTCGTGGTCGATCTGGATGATGAACTCGCCCAAGTCGGTCTCGAGCGCCTCCAGGCCGTGCTTCTCCAGATAGGGCGCGAGTTCGATCTCCTCGCTCACCATGGTCTTCGCCTTCACCATTTTCGTGGCGCCGCGCGCCTTCATGATACTCAGAACGGTCGCACACGCCGCCTCGCCCGTCGCCGCCCAGTGCACCTGCGCGCCGTTGGCCTGCAGCCGCGCCTCCACCTGCGGCAGGTAGGTGTCGAGATGCTCGAGGGCGTGCTGCTTGATTTCGCCCGCCAGTTGGCGCAGGCGGTCGGGTTCGGCAAACTGGTCGAAGAGCAGCTGCGTGCGTTTTTCGTGCGTCGCCTTCGTGCTCTGGTAGACGGCCGCGCGCTTGTCGGCCGGCAGGTGCGCCGCGAATTGATCGATGGGTTGGAAGCGCATGGGAGGGATTGAGGGAGTCAGGGAATGGGTCGTACGCAGTGGTTTTCGTCACTCACTCCCTCAATCCCTTCTCCCTCCTTTCAGCGCATCCCGCAGCACCTGGGCGAGGTGTTGCGTCTTGATGGGCTTGCCTTCCTTCGCCGCCAGGCCGCCCAGGTGCATCATGCAACTCATGTCGCCCGACACATAGACATCCGGCTGCGCCGCGCGCACGTGGTCGAGCTTCAACGCCCCCATCGCGCTGGAGATATGGGGAAAGGACACCGAAAAGGTGCCGCCAAAGCCGCAGCATTGCTCGGCCTCGCCAAACTCCACCACGCTCACCCCCGCGACCGCCCGCAGCAGCGTCAGTCCGGCCGCCACGCTCCCGGTGCCGCGCGAATGGCACGACCGGTGGAACGCCACCTTGGCGTCGTAACGCCCGGGCCAGGCCGTCACCCCCAGACCGTTGACCAGGTAGTCCGCCAGCTCCCAGGTGCGGCGGCCGAGCGCCCCGACCTCGGCGGCGTCGGGCTCCTTTTCAAACTCGAGCAGCGCGCCGTGAAACATCATCGCCGCGCAGGAGCCGCTCGGCACCACCACCGGATCGTCGCCCGCAAATGTGCGCACCGTGTGCCGCACGACCTTGCGCGAGGCCACCCAGTCGCCGCCGTTGAAGGCCGGCTGCCCGCAGCAGGTCTGCGCCTCGGGGAAGGCGACCTCGACCCCGAGGTGCTCCAACACCTCGACCGTGGCGGCCGCCACGTCGTCGTAAAAGGCATCGCACAGGCAGGTGGCCATGAGTTGCACCCGTTTGCTCGTGATGGGACTGCGCGCGGTGTTGAGCATGACCCGAAAAAATCATCGCCGGGCCTCCCGCGTGGCAACTGAAAACCCGGCCGCCCACCCCGTCCTGCCTCGCCCGCGGCGGGGCCGGATCCTGCCCGCGAGCGCTCCCTCCCCCACTGTCATCTTGCCCCGCCGCGCCGCCTCGCGTCATCCTGCCGGCTCACGCCATGCCTCGCACCCTCTATTCCGTCGCCCTCGATTTTGGCGCCACCAGCGGCCGGGTCATCCTCGGCCGCTGGTCGGGCCGTCACCTGGAACTCTCCGAGGTGCACCGTTTCCCCAATGCGTTCCGCTCGCTCGGCGGGCACGATTACTGGGACCTCGGCACTCTCTGGCACGAAGCCCAGACCGGCCTGCGCCTGGCGGTCGCCGCCCTGCCCCGCGGGGCGAAGCTCGCCTCGGTGGGCGTGGATTTTTGGGGCGTCGACTACGCCCTCGTCAACGACGCCGGCCGCCTGGTCTTTCCCGTGCACGCCTACCGCGACGGTCGCACCCAACCCGGGCTCAAGCGCCTGACGCAAACCCGCGCCGCCCTCGCGCGCCTCTACGCCGCCACCGGCATCCCGGATATTTTCTACAACACCTCGCTCCAACTCGCCGAGGTGGTGGCCGCCTGCCCCGCGATCGAAGACCTCGCGACCCGCTGCCTCTTCCTGCCCGACTACTTCAATTTTCTGCTCTCCGGCCGGATGGAGAACGAGTTCACCATCGCCAGCACCTCCCAATTGCTCGATGTGCACTCCCGCGGCTGGTCCCGCGCGGCCCTCGATTATTTCCGCATCCCGCCGCATTGGTTTTCCCCGCCCCTGCTCTCGGGCGCGAAACTCGGCCGCCTGCGCCGCGAACTTGCCGCCACCTCCCCCGCCCTGGCCCGCACCCAGGTCTTCGCCGTCCCCGGCCACGACACCGCCTGCGCCTACGACGCGATGCCCGCATCGCCCGAGGGCAACGATCTCTTTCTCAGCTCCGGCACCTGGTCGCTCGTGGGTTTCGAAAGCGATCAGCCCGTGCTCGGCGCCGAGGCGATGGCCGCGCGCATCTCCAACGAGCGCCTCGGCGACGGTCGCTACCGCCCGCTGACCAACGTCATCGGCCTGTGGCTGCTCGAAGGCACCCTGAAGGACTTCGCCTCGCGCCCGTCGACCGACCGCGAATGGGCCGCGCTCATCACCGCCGCGGAGAAGCTCCCCGCCCCCGCCGCCCTCCTCGATGTCACCGACCCGGCCTTCACCAATCCCACCTCGATGAAGGGGGCCATCGACGCCCAATTGAAGCAGCGCCGCCTCCGCCCACCGGCCCACCTCGCCGGTTACATGCGCCTCATCTGCGGCTCCCTCGGGCGGGGCCATGCCGATGCGATGCGCGCCTTCGAGCGGATGACCGGAAAGAAGTTCCAGCGCATCCTCATCGTGGGCGGCGGCTCCAAGAACCGCCTCCTCTGCCAGGCCACCGCCACCGCGGCCGGGGTCCCGGTGGTGAGCTTCGCGCTCGAGGGCACGGCCGTGGGCAACCTGGCGAGCCAGCTCATCGCCCTCGGCGCCGTGAAGGATCTTCCAACGTTCCGGCGCCTGCTCGGCGCCCGGTTGCAGCAGACGGTGTATTCACCGTAGCCTGACTGAGGGCGGCCGCCCCGCGCCGCCTATTGCTGCGCCGCGGCCACGACCAGTTCGGCGTCGGCGAGCCGCCAGATCGGCTCCGACAACCGGTAGACGATCATCCGCTCGTTGGCAAAGACGCGCGCCCCCACCGGCAACGTCACCACCGCCCCGTCGTTGAGACGGCGATCCAGCAGCACATAACTCGGCGCCTTCGCCACCAAGGTGGGCGGCAACGGACATCCCCGGTAGAAAAAATTCGACGCGACGCCGAGGCGGACCCGGACCCGGGTCGCGTTCAGCAGGTAATTCGGCCCCTCCACCCAGAGCCGCCGCTCGGCCAGCGCCGAATAATAAAAATGCACCCCCATGAGGGTGTGATCCAGGGCGCCCCAATGATCACCCTGCAGGTTTTCCGGGGTGAACGCATTCGAGATGAGCACGGCGTCCGGCTCGGTGTTCGACCGGACCCACAGCAGCGCCTCCCGCAGCTCCCCCATGTAGCCATCGGGCCCCGCTTCCGTCGACGCCTGCATCCACTCCACCAATCCCGCCCGGTTGCGGGTCCACCACAGCGTGGTCTGCACCACCGCGACCCCCGCAAAGACGACAACGCCACCCGCCACCACCAGACGCGGCAACCACGGTGCACGCGCCATTCCGCCCCCGACATTGTGCCCCGGTGGCCGGACAAACGGCGAGGCCGACTCGGTCGTTCCCACCGGCGGACGCCACCACGCCCCAATCCGACGCCCGGCAGCGACGAAGAACCCGGCGGTCAGCACCGCCATGGGCAGACGCATCATGAGGATCAGGTAAAGCTCGCCCGAGCTGTTCAACTCCAGCAGCAGCCCCAGGCCGGCGCTCGCCGCAAAGACGGCGCCGAGCCAGCCCACCAGCAAGTCATCGCGCCGGTCCTGATCGGACCAGACGAGGTAGGGAAGCGCGAGCAACCGCACCCCGCCGGTGCCCGCAAATACGACCGCGCCGCAGGCGACCTGGGCCAGCACGGAGGCCGCGGTGGACGGCAGGCCGCGGGCCAGCATCCGGGTCCATTCCGGGAGGTATTCCCGCCAGAATCCCGTGCCTTGAAACACATGCAACGGGTTCAACTTCGCCTCGCCCGTGCCCCACGACGCCATGGTCTGCACGTACACCGCCAGAAACGCCACCCCGAGGATCCCGGCGCAACCGACCAACCGCACCGGCACCCGTCCTTCCCGCCGCCACCGCCAGGCCGACCACAGGCCGAGCGCGCCGATCATCACCGGCAGGAGCGTGCCCTTGGCGCCGGTGCCCGCGAGGCCCAGCAGCAGCAGCCAGGCGTAGTACCCTCCACCGCATCGCTTCCGGCGCAGCCCGCGGTGCACGGCCAGCAGCAGCGCCCCGCAATAGATCATCCCGAAGAAGAACGTCGGGCTGACATACAGCCAGCGTTCGAAGATCCCCAGGAACAGCGCGTCGCCGTACTTCGGCGCAAAGGACACCTCGCACGCCGCCACCGTCAGCAGCGCCGCGAGGACCCCGCCCCACGGCGTGCGCGCGACCGCGCGGCCCAGCAGGTACGCCTGCGCCATCAACGCCGCGCTCAGGGGCACATAAATCAGCCGCAGCATGACAGTGGAGATCTCCACCTGGGTCGTCCACGCCGCCGCCGCCGCGTGCGCCATCATGAAGTAGTGATACTGGAGGGGAGTGCCGGCGAGGCTCGGGTCGTCGAGCGGCCAGTTGTTCTTAATCTCCGCGGCCCGGCTGATGAGGTACACCCAGTCGTGAAAGATCGCCCGCGCCGGCAGCCCGCCGGCCAGCGGAGACTCCACGTACATCTGGCCGGTCGCCGTCAGGGCGGTGATCAGGAACGCCGCGGCGCAGCCCGCGGCGATGCCGGCATGGTGGCCGGTCACCCGCAGCCGCACCGGCCACTCCCGGCGCGTCCCCCCCAGCATGATCGCCAGCGCGAGCCAGCCCAGCGGTGACCACACGTAGAGCGCCTTCGCCCCCGTCGCCGCCAGGCCGAGGAACAGCAGGATCTCCAGCGCAAACCCTGTCGGCACCCCGAGGGCCAGGACCCGGGCCAGCGAGATCGGTCCGCGATTCACCCGGTACATCACCACGACTCCCGGCAGGACCACGTAGAGCAGAAGGTACGCGGCGTAGGCCGCCATCGCGCGAAACTCAAAACCGCACGCCCGCGCGATCAACAATCCCGCGGCGGCGACCAAGAGCAGCGCGACGCGCCACATCGCCTCGGGGGCAACCCGGGTGACGGCAGAGCGTACAATCAATCGCTGGAGCGACGACACGGCGGGAGAGTTTGCTTGAGGTGGGGAAGGGGCGACGGGGGCCAGGCACCGACATAAACCCGGCCGACGAGGTCAGCCGCCGATCGAATTGCACCGCGCAAAAGACGCAACTGTCACGGCAAACACAACTCTGATCTCCCGGATTTTCGTCGCGCGAGTACATCTCCGAGTTGGCGGCGACTTCCCTGTGGGCGCGGCGGGGACGATACATCGCGGGGTGAGGGCACCCCGCCTACAACCGCCAACTTGCAGATGCCCCCCGCGCGGGCGCTTTCGCCCCTGCCACGGAGAAATCACATGGGATCGAGCGAAAAGTAGCGCCACCGCGACACGCTGGGGCTGATTTCGTACTGACTGTGATGCCTCCGGACTACGGCGTCCGCGGGGTCGCCCCCGCCGGCGCCGCCCAGGCGTTGAGATAGACTTCGAGGTGGGTATAGCCGCCGGTGCCGGCCTCGCGGACCGCGTCGGTCGGATCGCGTGGATTCAGGCCGTGGGATTGCTCCCAATCGTCCGGCAGCCCATCGCCGTCGGTGTCGACGGGCGCCACCCCCGCCCGCAGTGCCGGCCAACCCCCCACCTGTTTTTGGGAGTCGATCATCGTGCCGGTGCGCGTGCGCACGTGCCCCACCAGGCGGGCATCCACCGCATCGCGCACCGGGCGCGAGGCGCCCACGGTGGCGAGGACGAGTTCGAGCGCGTCCGCCGCCCCCACTGTGACCACCGGCGGGGCCGCAAACGGCGCGTCCACCGTGCGCACCTGGGACCGATATTCCGCCGGCTGAAAAAACTGCGTATTGTCGGCGGTGAGGGCGGTGTGGCCCTCGAAGACATTGTCGCGAATGAAGAAGCGCAGGTCGGACTTGTCGCCCAGGGTAATCGGAGCCTGGGCCCGGCTGCTCGGTCCGGGGCGGAGGTAGTTGCCGACATAGTTGGCCTCGAATTTGCCCTGGGTGAGGCCCGACGCCGTGCCGCCGTAATTGTAGATGACATTGTTCCTGACATCGAAGCGCGGCGAGGAACCCAGTCCGTAATTGTCGCCCAACCGCGGGTTGCGGCCATCATTGTGGATCCAGAGGTTGTGGTGCCACGAGATCGGCCCGTTGGCCCGGGACAGCGAACCGTAGCCATGCGCGCCCTTGGCGTGTTTGCTTTGGCGCAGCGATTCGCCGATCAGGCACCACTGGATCGTGCAGTCCTGCACGTCGCCGGAGAGCGAGAGACACTCGTCGATCGACCACGTGGCGGAGCAATGGTCCAGGATGCAGTTGCGGGCGCCGTGCAGGAGATCGATGCAATCGTCCTCGCGACCGTTTTCATCCCCGAGCCGGCTGCGCAGGTGGCGCACGATCACATCGTGGGTCGCGATCCCGAACGAGGCGCCGCGCAGACAAACGCCATCGCCCGGCGCCGACTGCCCCGCAATCGTCAGGTGGGGCTCGCGCACCAGGATCGGCCGCTTGAGGGTAATCAGGCCACTCACCCGAAACAGCACCATCCTTGGGCCTTCCGCCTCGCAGGCGGCGCGGAAACTTCCCGGCCCGGCGTCGTCGAGCTGGGTCACGAAAATCACCCGACCGCCCCGCCCGCCCGGGGTCATCGCGCCGCAACCCTCCGCCCCGGAAACGCCGGCACCGCGGCCGGGGCAGCCCCGGCCGAAGCGACGGTGGCAATCAGCAGCACCAGAGGAAACCCGACGGTGAAAGGAGCATTCATGGAGGTCGGCGGCGAGACGCGCCTCCGCGGGAAACGTGACGCGGCAACCATCGCCCGACCGCGGCCGGCCCGTTTCGCTCCTCCGGGATCGTGGGCAAAAAAGAGGCGGGGGTTCGCCAGGAACCCCCGCCGCACAACCTCGCTGATACTTACCTCGTCGAAAACTCCTTGGCGTCGAGCAGCACCGGGACGGTCGACCCAGTCGGGAAATAGTCCACGTCGACATGATAGCGATGGGTGCCCTTGGCGGTCTTGAAATCGAGGTGGTATTCCTTGTCGCCGTCGATCGCATAGGTCGTGTCCTTGGGCTTGCCGTTGGCGCTGTAAGTGTAACGGGCCGCGGGGGAGTTCTTGCCCACTTCGTAGATCGAAATGATCACGCTCGTATCCTTGACCAGCGGACAATGCCCGTTGCCGTTGTCCTTCCAGCCATCGTGGCGGTCGTCATTCCGCTTGTCGTCTTCGTCGCACACATGCTTGCCGGACGAACTCGAGCTGCTGCCGCTGTTGCTCTTGGAACTGGAGTACTTGTCGTCCTTGTCGTCGTCCTTACCGCTGCTCTTGCCGCGGTCGTCATCGCCATAGCGATCATCGTCCTTGTCGCCACCTTTGTGATCGTCGTCGTCATTCCCGTAATGATCGTCGTCATGATCGTCGCAGTAACCGGTGCCGACACCTTGGCAGCAGAGATGCAGGTGGAAGCGGATGGGCAGCGTCGAACCGCCCTTCTGCACCTGGTCGAGGGAAATGGGCGGCAGCCAATGCAGCCGATTGCAGGGCTGCGGCGCGGGCTGGGTTTCCTTCACCACAAAGGTGACCGACCGCGTCGTCATCAGCCCGCCCGTCGCCGTCGCCGTGACGGTAAACGTATAGGTTCCGGCGGCGCTGACGGTCAGCGTGCCGGTGCCCGTGGCCGTGGTCGTACCGAGCCCGGCTGGAGTCACCGCGAGGCTCGCGTTGCCCAGCTTCGCCGCGAGGGTCGTCACGGTCGCGCCACCGGTCGCCACCGCGGTAAAGGCAAACGGCACGACGGTCGGCGCACTGCCCGCCACGCGGACGATCACCGAGCCGTCGGGCTGCGTGATGGTCAGGGCCAGAGTGCCGGCCGCGGTCACCGTCAGGGTGCCGGGTTGATAAGTGATGGCATAATTTGCCGCCGTACCATTGGCCGCCGTGATCGGATAGGACCCAACCGGGCTGCTGGCGGTCGCGGTGGTCGTAAGGGCAAGGCCCGTCACCACCGCCGCAGTGTCAGCACCCACCAAGCCAGAATACGATGCGGTCAAGGCCGGCAACGCGGCCCCGGTGACCTTCGTCTTGTCGTCCGCTTTGATCGTGAGCGGTGCCCGCGTGACGGTGAGGATCCCAGGGACAAACGTGATCGCGTAATTGGCCGAGGTGAGGCCACCCGGCGTGATCGTGTAACCGGAGCCGACCCCGGAGGAGGTGCTCGCGTTGGTCGTGAACGTGAGCGCACCGCCCAAGACTGAAGGGCCCTCGCCCAGGACAAACGCGCTATAGGAGGCCGTGAAAACCGTGGGCACCGGCGCGCCGTAGACTTTGGACGCCGAACTTGCCGTCACGATCAGCGGCGCCTTGGTGACCACCTGGGTCACCGTGGCAAACGCCGGATTGTAGTTGGCCGAATCCGCCGGGGTGAAATCGACCCGCAAGGGCGCACTGCCCACGCCGGGATTCGCACCGCTGGCTGGCGTGTAGACCAACGTACCCCCGACACTCGCCGTCGCGTTGAGCTGCGTGCCGGACAAAGCGGTGCCGTAGATGATCGCCGTGGGCGCGGGCCAGGTCAGAACCGGAGTCAGTTTCCGCACCGTGAGCAGGGCGGAGCTCGTCACCATATCGCGGAGCGGAAAGCCGGGGATGCTGACGACACATTGGAAGCGGTCACCCGTCATCGGCACCTTCGCCGCATTCACGGTCAGCGTCGGGGTGGCGACCCCGGCATAGGTGGCGTCGTTGCTCAGGGAGTAGAAAGCGCCGGCTCCGTTGAACTGCCGCTGCCATTGATAGGTGAGGTTGGCTCGGCCCTCCGCCGTGGTCGTGAAGGTGGCGTTGGTGAAGGCGTCAACCGTCTGGTCGGTGGGGCTGGTGATGCGATTCACCCAAAACGACTTCGTGTCGGAAGCACTCGAGTACTGGTTGGAGACCGTGGCGCCCAGCGTGTAGTGTCCCGGAACCGTGAGGGAGAGGGTGACTGATCCGGTCGAGGTCAGACCGCTCGGGACCGACGACGGGGAGATCGATTGGACCGCGGACGTTCCGTCCGGATAAGTAAGGGTCGCCGCCCAAGTCTGAAGGGTAGAGCCGGCGGGCGTGGTGGCGGTGAAGCTAGTGGGCACCGTCACGTTCTGGGCCGGCGCATAGAGGGGAAAATCGGCCTCGGCCACCGGGGACGTGATCGAGATCGTCGGCGGGGGGCCGGATACGACGACGGTGAAGGTGTGTTGACGGATGAAGCTCCCTGGTTTCCCCGCGTTGACCGCATACACCGATACGTAATAGGTTCCGGGGCCGTTGACCACCAAGCTGCCCGCACCTACGACGTGAGCAGTATTGAGCCCGGTGACGGTTGTCAGGGTGACGGACGTTCCGCCGCCCGACGCCGACGTGGAAAGATCGGCGCTCACCCCGGTGATGTTGGTGGGCGTCAGTCCGGGCACGTCAGCCTTGAATTTCAGCGGGACGGCATAGGGAAGCTGGGAGGTCAGAATGTTGTAGGAACTGCCGTCGGCCGGCGTGGTGATTTCGACTATCGGGCTGCTGGGCGTGTTGTTCGCGCTGACGCTGCCATTGATGTCGGAACCGAGATTGCTCGCCCCGCCCGGAAGGGGATTAAACCCACTGCCAGCAGGCCAACCCACGGTGACCAGCTTGTAAACGTACGATCCGGGGACAATGCCCAGAGGAAACGAGACCGTGACCGTCACGGTCTTGGTCTGATTTGGACCGGTGAAGGTCAAAGTCGGATCGCCACCCGGAACCGGCGTCAGGTCGGATCCGGAAAGAGTGACGTAATTTAGAGCCGCAACCTCCGTCACCCCGGGTGGGAGCGAACCCGGAATGGGCACATATTTCTTCAGCGGGACCGTGATCCCTCCGCCCGAATAGTTCAATCCCGCGGCGCTAACCGGCGACGTGATCGTCAGCGGATAGGCGTTGGTATAGGGCAATTGGCTGGTATTAATTTGATGAGTCGTCGCCGTGGGGTTGTAGTTAACGGATGCGTAAACGGATCCTTGTGCCCAGAGTCCACTCCCGGAGGCGAGCAGGCAAACGGACGCAACAAGACCAAGAAAACGCCGGCCAAGCCGGGGTGGAGCGGAGAGGGTGTGAGTCTTCATAAGCAGAGGTGGTTAATTGCGCCTGACCAAGAGGGGGCCTGGGTCGGACTGGGCTTTTCCCTTCCTCAAGCTAGGTATTCCCCCCTAAATGTCTACCCGGAAAAGGCACATTAGGTGTTTCTACGCGATGGCCTGCGTAGTGTTCCGATTCCGATCCAGTCCGGCAGGGTCGATGGGCGCAACCAAGCCCAAAACTCTCCGCCCTGGCAGCCCCATGATTGGAACCAGCTACAGAGCAAGCCGGCTCCGCGGGCGTCGAGCGGTTTTCCGTCTCCCGATCTTCGCCACCCGAAGACCGCCATGGGTCGATCCAGGGGCGGAATCCTTCGCTCCGGAACCCTAAAAACACCTGCCGACGGTTAGGGTTAAACACCTAGAAACGCATTGCCTTTGAGAGGGAGAGCGGCTACGGTCGCCTCCAGTCTCCTCTTCTTGTGTCTTCTCCGCCCCATCTTCCGCCAGACACACCGGGCAAAACCCGCTCCACGGAGGAGTCATTGCCAGGAGATTGCGTTGACCGCAGGCGGAGGTTCGGCCGCAATTTCCGCGCCTTCTGTACCCCGGGTCGATGGAGGGATTCCGGACATTTGGTGGGGCGCCAACTTTCGCGCGTGGCCGCGCTGCTGGCGGGAAATGAGATGTTCCGGATTGCGCTGGGTTTCGTCGCCGTCCTGACCCTCTCACTTGGCATTGGTTCGGCGGCGACGATCACCTGGGACGGCAGCTCGAACTTTACCTGGGGCAAGAAGCAGAATTGGAGCAGCGGTTCCGTCCCGGCCAACGGCGATAGCTTGGTTTTCGATTCCAGCGGCACGTCGCGTTATGCGATCACGCTCGGCGCGAATCGCATCACGAACAGCATGACCTTCAACAGCGCCGGAGGGACCAACGCGTTCTCCTTCAGCAATGCGTTCACCCTGACGGTCAACGGCGGCGGCATCACCAACAACGACACGATCGACCAAGTGTTCAACAGCACCGTGGTCGCGGGGGCGACGCAAACGTGGGACGCGGCTTCCGGCGGCCTGAGCTTCACGGCCCTGAATCTCAGCTCCGCCATCACGCTCACCCTCAGCGGCACGAATGCGATTACCGCGAGTGGGGCGACGACCCTCACGAACAACGTCGCCCTGGCCGGCAGCAACGGGATCGCCTTCAACGGCGTCTTCACGAATTCGGGCGGCAACCGCACGCTGACCAACAACGGCACGGGAACCGTGACCCTCGCGGACGTCAATCTGTCTGATAACAACACGGGCCGAACGTTTACGATCGCCGGGACCGGAAACACAGGGATCACCGGCGTGGTCGCCAACGGCGGCACCTCGGCCGGCCTCCTGACGAAGACCGGCACCGGCACCCTCACGTTGTCGGGAGCCAACACCTACACCGGCGCCACGTCCGTGACCGGCGGCATTCTCAGCATCTCCGATAACACGGCCCTCGGCACCACCGCCGGCGGCGTGACCGTGTCGAGCGGCGCCTCGCTGGAGTTGCAGAACGGCATCACGGTCGGGACCGAGGCGCTGTCGATCGCCGGCACGGGCAGCGCCACCAACGGCGCCCTGCGCAATCTCAGCGGCACCAACACCTATGGCGGGCTCCTCACGCTCACCGGGGCGACAACCCTTCAGTCCGACGCCGGCGCCCTCACCCTCTCCAACACCGGCACAATCACCGGCGCGACTTATGGTCTGACCCTCGCGGGCGCCGGCAACGGCACGATCAACAGCATCATCGGCACCACCAGCGGCACGCTGACCAAGAGCGACGCCGGCACCTGGACCCTCGCCGGCAGCGGTTCCAACACCTACACCGGCACGACCACCGTCAACGGTGGCCTGCTCGCCCTGGCCAAGACCGGCAGCGCGACGGCCGTCGCCGGCAACCTCGTGATTGGCGACGGCGCCGGCACCGATTCGGTCCGGCTCGACGCCGCCAACCAGATCGCCAGCACCTCCAGCGTTACGCTCACCGCCGGCGGCAGCCCCGTGCTCAACCTCAACGGTTTCTCCCAACAGATCGGCTCCCTTGCATCGAGCAACTCCGGCGCACAAGTCCAACTCGGCTCACCCG
Organism: Opitutales bacterium; assembly: GCA_038249085.1. Taxonomy (GTDB): domain Bacteria; phylum Verrucomicrobiota; class Verrucomicrobiia; order Opitutales; family Opitutaceae; genus ER46. The sequence continues at coordinate 556 of JBBRWR010000107.1, read as the reverse complement.
GCGGCGCCACGACCTTCACCGTCGGCAACTCCACCAGCACGACTTACGCCGGATCGATCACCGGTGGCGCCAACGCGGCATTAGCCAAGACCGGTACCGGCACGTTGACGCTGAGCGGGTCGAGCACGTTCACGGGCGCTGTCGCGATCAATGCCGGCACCCTCATCGCCCAAAGCGCGACCGCCCTCGGCACCGGCACCGCCGGCACGACCGTGGCCTCCGGCGCCGCCCTCGCTTTTCAAAGCATCCCTGGCACCGGCATCGGCAACGGCACCCTCACCCTCAGCGGCACCGGCGTCTCCAATAGCGGCGCGCTCTACGACATCGCCGGCAGCAACCGTTGGGACGGCAACCTTACCCTCGCCGGCGACACCACGATCAAGACCTCCTCCTCTGGCGGCAACTTCCTCGCCCTCGGCATCTACCCGGGCGTGCTCTCCCGTCCGCCGGTCGATCCCTCCACCCTCTCCCTCGGCGCCTACACCCTCACCCTCGCGGGCGGCAGCGGCAGCAGCCTGCTCTACGTCAACGCCCAGACCACCGGCACCGGCGGCCT
>JBBRWR010000106.1:0-28270 GCA_038249085.1 Opitutales bacterium | reverse complement strand
GTTTCTGAGCTTCGTTACAGATATAAGCCGTTTGCATTATGTTTTCGGGTGGACGGGAAATAGCAATCTTCACTTCCACAGGGTTATTCAGAATTGTTTTGGCCAGCTGACGAATTTTCCGGCAAGTTGTCACGTAATACGTGACAACTTCGCGGGGCCGGGAAGCCGCTCCCGCGGGAAAGGTTCCGTCGTTGGTTTTCGGTGACGGGACCAACGCCGTGGCCCCCGCCGCCGCGCGACCGCAACGCCGAGGGCCCGCTGGTCGTGCGCTGCGATGCCCGGAGCCGGGTCGATTCGCTCGCGCTCGTCACCCCCGCCGTCGTGGCGGCGCTCCGGATCCCGGCGGCAAAAGGCAACGGCGCTGCCGGAGCCGCGCCCTCCGGCGGGCCATCTCTCCGCTTTACGTGAACCTGAACGTGCCTACGCTGCCCGGTGATGTCTGTCTCCGGGGGGAACCATTTCGGCTCATTGTTGATTGGCGCGATCAAGTTGCCGGGCAACACCGGCCGCATCCGGCGCTTTCGGCCCGGCGAAGTGTTGTTTTCCGCGGGCGAGCCGGGCGACGGGTTCTACGTCATCGAAAGCGGTCGCGTGCGGATCACCGCGGCGGTCGGCGCGGGGGAACCCCGGCTGCTGGCCACCCTCGGCCCCGGGGACACCGTCGGCGAAATGGCGGTGTTGGACGACGCCCCGCGTTCCGCCACCGCCTGTGCGGAGACGGCCACCGAGACCCGCCACATGAGCCGGGAGGAGCTCCTGCAGCTGATCGAAAGGCAGCCGGCACTCGCCCTCGATCTGATCCGCAGTTTCAGCGCCCGCATGCGCGCGCTGAACGTCAGGTACGTGGAGGAAGTGCTGCAGGCCGAGCGGCTGACCATCGTCGGCCGTTTCGCCCGCACCATCGTGCATGACCTGAGAAATCCGCTCACGGTGATCGGCCTCGCCGCCGAGCTCGCCTGCAGCGATGAAACCACCCCGCCCGTCCGGCAGCGGGAGCAGAACCGGATCGCCCGCCAGGTCACCCGCATGACCAATATGCTGGAGGAACTCATCGAGTTCACCAAGCCGAGCGGGCCGCGCCCGTCCCTCCGGCCGGTCCGTTTTTCCCGGTACATGATTCCGCTGGCCCGGGAGATGCGCCAGGAGCTGGCGGAGCGGGGCGTCAAGGTCGTGCTCGAAAACGATCCGCCCCCCGTCGAGGTGCGGATCGAGCCGCAGCGGGTCTCCCGGCTCTTCCACAACCTGCTCAACAACGCCGTGGACGAGATGCCGGACGGCGGCAAGATCCGCCTGCGTTTCCGGGCGACGGCGGACGAGCTGCAAATCGACATCGAGGACACGGGCCGGGGCATCGCGCCCGAGATCGCCGCGACGCTCTTCACGCCGTTCGCCACCCACGGCAAGCCCCACGGCACGGGCCTCGGTCTGACGATTTGCAAGAAGATCGTCGAGGACCACGGCGGGCGGATTTGGGCCGCCCCCAGCGAGCCCGGCCGGGGAGCCACGTTTTCCTTCACTCTGCCGCTGGCCAAGTGAACGCGGACCGGCGCCGGCTCAGAACCGATACGCCGCCGTGACGCCCACCTGGCGGGGATCGGCCCGGCTCTCGTAGCGGGTTTCAACGTAGTCGGGATCCGCGTTGCCGAAGAAGAACACGCGTTGGTCGTAGCGGCGGTTGAACAGATTTCGCCCCCACAGCGTGTAGGTCCAGCCGCGCCAGGCGTAGCCGAGGCTGGCGTTCACCACCTGGAAGGCCCGCCGGGCCTCGTGGTGGCTGTTGGAATCATACTGCTCGGCCCGCCCGACCTGCTCAACCTGGCCGAAGAATCCGGCGGACGCCCGGTACCGCACGGCGACCGTGTAGCCGTAACGCGGGGTGTTGGCGAGCCGGCGCCCGCCGCCCGCATTGCCATTGGTCAGCACGAAGCGATCGAGAAAGGACCCCATGCTGGCCACCGACGCGTGCAGCGACCACTCCCGCGACACCGCCAGCGCGCCCGCCGCCTCCACCCCGGAGACGCGGGCCGCGTGGCCATTGCCGGTGAAGAAACGGTAGGTGCCGCCGAAACCCGCCGAGTCCCGCACCTGCGTATGCCGGCGCTGCAGGAGGAACGCCGTGAACTCGCCCGTGAGGTGGTGTTCGAGCCAGTTGCCCCGCACGCCCGCCTCATAATTCCACAGGTACTCGGTGGCGTAGGTGAGGGGATCGGCCGGCGGGTTGATCCGGGCGTCGAGGTTGACGCCGCCCGCCTTGTATCCGCGAGTCACCGACACGAAGGCGAGTTGGCGGGGCGTGAGGTCGTGCTCGAAAGTGAGCTTGCCGCCCAGGAGGGTGTCGGCAAACCGCGGCCGGAAGGAGACCTCGGGATCGAAGGTGCCGCGGACCTGGCGGAAACGGGTGCGGGTGCCGTCGCCCTCCAACTCGATCCGCTCGGCGCGCAGCCCGAGGACGAGGCGGTCGTGCGGTCCCAGGTCGCGACCAATCTGGCCGAAGCCGGCGAAGTTGTCCGCCCGGTAGTTCGTCCGCAGGCCCCGCAGGTTGGCCGGGTCCTCGTCGGTGTAGGCGCTGGTCTCGTCGGTGGTGGTCAGGTAGGCCCCCACCGTCCAGCGATCGATCCCCGGGGCCGTGGCCCGCCCCGGCAGGGAGTCGAGGCGCAGCTCCTGGCTGAGGACCTGGCGGCGGCGGCGCAGGTCGCTGAAGCCGTCGTAGGAGGCGGCGGTCCAGTCGTCGTCGTAGCTGTAGGTCGAATTCACCCGGCTGGCGCTGGTGACGGTGGTGAAGCGCACCGCCGTCGAGTCGGTGGCGGTCCCGCGCAGGCTGGCGGCGAGCGAGTCCTGCGCATCGCGCCCGGGGCGGTTGCTGAAGGTGGTGCGGCCGTTGTTGTCGAGGGCGAATTCGTCGAAGCCGTTGTTGATATCCGAATACAGGACCGCGCCTTCCCAGCGCCAGCCGGGCGTGGGATTGGCGGTGAGGCGGAGCCGCGCCGTGAACTCGTCGCGGGCGTTGGTGTCGCGATTGAGAGTGGCGTTGTGGCGGAAGCCGTCGCTCGCGCTCTGGTGCACCGCCAGCCGCAGCATGAGCCGCTCCGGCCGGGCGCCGGCCAGCAGGGGGCCGCCGAGGGCAAACCCTCCGGCGCGCAGCCCGTCGCCGCCGGCACTGCCCTCGATCTGCCCGGTCCAGTAGGGCGTGGGGGCCTGCGTCACGAGGCGCACGACCCCGCCGGCGGCGTTGGCCCCGAAGGCCCCCGCCTGCGGGCCGCGCAACACCTCGATCTGCCGCACGTCAAAGGCGCCGCCCACCATGCCCAGGCCGGTGAAGTCGAGATCATCCACCAGGAAGCGGACGGTGGAGTCGGGGGTCTCGCCTTCGTACTGGGAATTCTCCCCCACGCCGCGAATCTGAAAATAGCGGGGACGGGAGGTGCCGCCCGTCCAGGTCAGATTGGGAATCTGATCGGCCAGATCGCCAAAGTGCCGCACGGCGCCGGCCTGCAGGGCGGCCTCGTCGTAAACGCTGACGCTGGCCGGGATGCGATCGAGGGGCGACTCCCACAGGTCGGCGGTGACCAGGAGGGGCGCCAACGTGACCGGAGGCGGGGACGCGCCGGGTCCGGTCTGCGCGTCGACGCAGGTCGGTGCCAGCAGGATCGCAGGGGCGAGCAGAAGGGTGATCGGGAGTTTCATGGTCGTGAGACCTGACCCAGACGAACTCCCGGGCGAAGGGGCGCCTGACTTGCACCCCGGGGGCGCTCGTCGCGGCGCCTGCTGTTTCCTTCGTCGGCATGATCCGTCCAGGTTCAAAGGGTCGAGCAGCCGATCGTGCCGCAATCTCAGTCTTCCGCGGAAGACACCCCTACAGGCGAGGCGGAGCGAACGAGGCCCGCCGAACCAGCGCAAGCGGAATTTTGTTCTGCCTGGCCCGGGCGGGGGAGCATCGGCCGGCGGGCGAAGCTTCCTGACGTACCGCCGCGTCTTTGACCGGCGGGCGCCAGTCAAAGACTGGCGCTACGGGGAAGCCGAACTCAATGCCGCCGTCAATCCGAGGCATTCGGCCGCCGACGCACGCCCCGGCCGTCAGGGCAATTCGTAGACTTCGAGCAGCGCGGCGCCCGGCGTGCCGTCACCGCTCCTCACCTGGACCGTATAGGCCCCGGCTCCGACGGAGAGCACGAGCGCGGCATCCGCACTCCCCTCGTCGACGAGGCGAAAGGCTCCGACCCGATCAAAGGCTTCCGTCATGGCTGCGGCGCCATTCCCGTCGCCCCCGGCCCAGGAGGAATTCGACGCGATCACCTCGTCCCCTTTGTAGACGGATAACATCGGCTGCGCGATGGCATCGTTCACCCCAAAGGCGCTCAACGCCGGACCGATGGCGCGCACCATCACCGAGTGTTCCCGCGCGCCGGAGATCACAAACCCGCTGATAATCGCGTCGGCACCGTTGGTGTGCGCCAGCGTCGAAATGTTGACAATGGAGTGACCGGCGAAACCGCTGGCGGAACCGCTGAAGATATGGGTGAGCAGGCGCCCGCCGCCGGCCTTCGTCCCCAGGAAGCGACAAGCCACGCTCGGGCCGCCGCTGTCGAAGATTTCGAGGATCCCGTAGTGGGGCGAGCCGGGAATGACACCACCCGAGTAGGGGCCGCCCTTGATGGAGCCCTCCTGGGTCAACGCCGCCGCCTGCAAGACGGTGATCGGCGCCCCGCCACCCGTGGCGTAGTCCGAATGGGTGCCGTCGTCGTAGGCCAGGGCATGCATGTCACCCGCGATGATCGCGAGGTTGAAAATCCGGTTGTCGCGCAGGAAATTGGCGATCTCGGTCCGCTCGGTGGTGTACCCGCCCCAATGGTCGTCGCCCGCGTTGGGCGGCGCGATCCACGGGTTGGAGCACACCCAAATGATGAGCGGAAACCCGTTGTCACGCGCACTGATCAGCTCCTGCTTGAACCACGTCTTCTGGGCCGTGCCCAACTTGGTTTTCGACGCGGTATCCTTCTGGGCAGGGGGGGAGGCCGCGCTGCGCAGATCGGTCATGATGAAACGCACCCGTCCGACGGTGAAAGCCTGCGCCACGGTGCCCCCGGCCGCCCCGAGCGGATAGTGGGGCACGCGTTCCTTGTAGACCACCCGCGCGGTGTCCCGCCCCACGGAAGTCGAATTCGAATCGTTGCCGGCAAAATCGTGGTCGTCCCAGGTATAGGCGACCGGCATGCTGCGGAAAAAAGGCCCCTGGGCGACATGGCCCAGGACGTTGTCGTAATTGTAACGATAATACTCGGCCTCGGTGCCGTTGGTGTCGCTGTAGTGCAGATCCCCCATGTGGATGAAGAGCAGGGGCTTCTCCGCGATGATGGCCGGAAAGGCACTCTGGTCAGCCGCCCGAAAATCCCCGCAGGAGCCGAAGGCGATGCGAAACGAGGCCTGGCCCAGCGGGAACGTACGGAAGCGGCCGCGCGAAGGGGTCTCTGACCGCAAGACCCCTCCGACCTCGATCCCATAATAGTACGGCGTGTCCGGCACGAGGCCCTGCACGGTGAGTTTGGTCGTATTCCCGTTATTGCCCGAGGTCGTGATCGCCGGGGAGAACACCGCCGGCACCAGGGACTCCGACGTGCTCACTTGCAGGCGAATGCGCTGGTCCGGTTGATAGAAACGAATGGAAACCGTGGCGCTCGTCGGCGTGACATTCCCCGCCCACACCCCCCCCACGAAAGGAGAATCGCCTTGGGCCCAAGATGACGCACCAAACGCCACCGCCAACAGGACTAGCCGGACGGGGTACATATAAGGAGAAGTCCCTACTCTCCTCTGCATACTCCAGGACACAAGGGGATTGTTGCGAAATGAGCCGGCATGGGTGCATCTCCGGGTTGAACGCCGGTGGAACTGAAGGGGCGCAGCGCGGTTCCGCCCCAGGCGCCGCGCGGGAGCTCCCGTGGTGGCGTCAACGCGCAGCTGCACCCAGCCGGCATTTTTAAGCCATTGAAATCCAATTACTCTCGGAGAGGCCGGCCGGCGTGACGGCCGGTGGGCGGCGAAGTCTCCGGGAGTACCGCCGCGTCTTTGACCGGCGGGCGCCAGTCGCAGACTGGCGCTACGGGCGCGCCCGAGCACCGCGGCACCGTCAAGCGGGAGATTGCCCGGACCGGTCCGAAGTGGATCGAGGGCGACGCACGCGGGTCACGCCCCGCTTCGCCGTCACGGGGCCGGCCGGAAGCATCCATATCGGCATTGCTGACGCTGCCCACAGCGATCAGGTTTAGCACCGTGCTCCCACCCACCCATCTGATCGCTCGAATGATGCTGGCGCTCGTCGTCGCCAGCTCCTCGGTCCCGGCGCTCCGCGGCGAACTCATCATCAGTGAGTTCATGGCTTCGAACCGCGCCAACCTGGCGGACGAGGACGGCGCGTTTCCCGACTGGATCGAGATCCATAATCCGGACGCCGCGGCCGTCGATCTCACCGGGTGGTTTCTCACCGACTCCGCGACCAACCGGACCAAGTGGCGGTTTCCGGTGACCACGATCGCCCCCGGGGAGTACCTGGTCGTTTTCGCGTCCAACAAGAATCGCACCACGCCGGGGAGTCCGCTGCACACCAATTTCGTCCTGAGCGGCGGCGGCGAGTACCTGGGGCTCATCCGCCCGGACGGGACGTCGGTGGCTTTTGAATACGCCCCTGAGTTCCCGCCGCAAAACGAGGATGTGTCGTACGGGGTGGCGCGGCGGAGCGGAGGCGGGAGCGAGCGGGTCTATTTCCCCACGCCCACGCCCGGCGCCGCCAATCCCGGCCTGGCGGACGGCAGCCCGTTCGGCCCGGTGGCGTTTTCGCATGCGGCCGGAATCTTTTCGGCGAACTTCTCCCTCGCGTTGTCCGGCGCCGGCGCCGGCCAGGTCATCCGCTACGTGCTGACGCCTCCGGGGCTCAATGACGGCACCTTTGCCCTTCCTGATCCCACGTCGCCGGCCTACGCCGCTCCCCTGACGGTCGACCGATCCACGGTCTACCGCGCCGCCCTCTTCGCCGCCGACGGCAGCGTGCGCGGCCCGATTGCGGCGGTGAACTATGAGCGCCTCGACCCGGTCTGGGACAGCTTCGCCTCCCGCCTGCCGGTGCTGGCGATCGACACGCTCGGCACGGGGGAACTGAACAAGGACAAGATCGAGTATCCGGCCTGGATGTATGGCTTCCCCGGCCAAAGCGGCGCCCCCGCCCCCACCTTTGGTTCGCCACCCAATCTGACGACGCGGCTGAACATGACGGTGCGCGGCCACACCTCCGCCCAGGGCCCGAAGAAGAGCTACAACCTCTCGCCCCGCAACCTGGACGGAAGGATCCAGTCGCTGCCCCTGCTGGGACTGCCCGCCCACGAACGCTGGGCGCTGGTCACGACGTGGAAATTCGACCCGTCCTACCTCAAGAACGCCTTCGTTTACGCCCTGTCCAACCAGATGGGCCGCTGGGCGGCACGCACGCGCTTCACCGAAGTCTTTCTCAATCTCGAAGGCAAAGACCTGGATCCCGGCACCTATTGGGGGCTCTACGCCGTCACCGATCGCATCGAAACCGGCCCCGCCCGCGTCGCGATTCCGACCCTGACCTCCGCCGACACCACCGGCTCCGCCCTCACCGGCGGCTACATCCTGAAAATCGACAATCCCGAGGACGGCGACTACAGTTGGAAGACCAAGCGGTGGCTGCTCGAGGATCCCGGGATCGCCCTCGTGCTGGTCGCGCCCGACGAGGACGACATCACCGGCAAGCAGCGTTCCTACCTCATCGATTACGTGCAGCGAATGGAGGACGCGCTCTTAGCGGATCGCGACTCCAACTTCGCCCAGCGCACTTACCTCGAGTACATCGACCGCGCCTCCTGGGTCGACCACCACCTCTTGAATACGCTGGTGTTGAACCCCGACGCGCTTCAACACAGCGCCTATTTCACCAAGCCGCGGGACGGCCCGCTCCAGGCCGGCCCGGTGTGGGATTTCGACAAGGCCCTCGGCCTGGAATTCGAGCGGAACTCCAAGGAATGGGACGTGTGGACGACCCCGTTCGGGACGGATCTCTGGTATAGCGGCTGGTGGGGCCTCATCGCCCGCGACCCGGAGTTCATGCAGGACTGGGTCGACCGCTGGCAGACCCTGCGCCGCACCACGCTGGCCGACGGCAACCTGACCGGCCTGACCGACACGCTGGCCGCCGAGGTCGGCGTCGACGCGGCCAACCGCGACGCCGCCCGCTGGCCGGACAACGTGAGTCTCTACGGGAGCTACGCGGCGCAAATCGACTACCAAAAGCGCTGGATTACCCAGCGCGCCCAGTGGATCGACGGACAATTTGTCGCGCCGCCGACGGTCACGACCGGCGCGACCAACCTCACCGTCCGCGCGCCGGCCGGAGCGCAACTCATCTATACGACCGATGGCTCGGACCCGCGCTCCCTGGGGGGCAGGATCGCGCCCAACGCCGTCGTATCCACCCAAGCGCTCACCGTCGCCGCCAACGCCAACGTCCATGCCCGCAGCTACCGCGATGATCGGAAGGCCGTGTTTCCCGGCAGCCCGTGGAGTTCGGCCGTGGGCGGCACCGCTTCCTCCCCGCTCCGCCCGGCATCGCGCGTGGTCAACCTCTCGGCCCGGGCGGTCGTGGGCGGCGGAGAGGACGCGCTGTTCGCCGGGGTGGTCGTCGCCGACACGGGCGGCAAACGCTACCTGTCGCGGGCCGTCGGGCCCGGCCTGACCGCCTTCGGCGCCCAGGGAGTGGTGACGGACCCGCAACTGATCATCTTCTCCGACGAAGGCAAAGAGCTCTTTCGGAACAACGGCTGGCAGGAAGGTCCGGACGCCGCGCTGCTCCCGGAATACTCCCGGGCGGCCGGCGCCTTCGCCCTGGCCAGCGGCAGCAAGGATGCCGCCCTCGCCAGCCAGCTCCCGGCGGGCGCCTACACGTTTCAAGTATCCACCCCTTCCGGACGGCCCGGGGTGGGACTCGTCGAGCTCTACGAACTGGCCACCAACGGCCGCACGGCCAACCTGTCGAGCCGCGCCCGGGTGCAGCAGGGCGAAGGCGTGCTGATCGGGGGCTTTGTCATCGAGGGGACCGCGTACCAGCGCATGCTCATCCGGGCCGTCGGCCCGAGCCTGGCCGCGCTGGGCATCGCGACGCCCCTCGTCGATCCGGTGCTCACGATCTATGAGGGCGCCACCGCGGTCGCCACCAACGATCGCTGGGACGTGGGCACGGGCGCCGCCGCGGTGCGCGCCGCCAGCAGTGAGGCGGGGGCTTTTCCATTGCTGCCCAACAGCCAGGACGCCGCGCTGCTCATCACCCTCAAGCCCGGGGCCTACACCGCGAAAGTCGAAGGTAAGAACGAGGGCGTGGGCGTGGGTCTGCTCGAGATCTACGTGGTGCCCTGAGCGCACTTCACCGCGCCCCCGCGAAACGCACGCGGGCGCGATGATGCGCCCGCCCCACGTCCAGCGTGAGCTCCGGGGCGCCCTCGCCCGGCCCGGGTAAATCGACCTGGAGTTCAAACTCCATCAGTCCACCCCGGACCACGCCCACCTCGTTGGCGTTCGTCACGCGGAACCACGCCGTCCCCGCCCGGGCGACGCCCTGCTGGTCCGGCCGAAACTCCCACGAACGCCCGCCCCACCGCAGCCGTACCGTCTCATTGAATACCGCGAACCCGTCGAAGACCGTCACGGCGCCCCGCACCGACCAGGCGTTCCCCGCCTGCCGGGTCGCGGGGGCGAGGCGCAGCGACTGCGCGGCGGCGGGGTGGCCCAGAAACGCCCGGGCCGGCCCGCGATCCACCCCCACGGTGTCGCGCCCGAGCACCGTCAGGCGCGCCGTCATGCCTTCGCGCATGTGCTCGGCCACATGGCAGTGAAACAGCCACGTGCCGGGATTTTCGGCGGTGAAGTCGGCCACCTTCATCGACGCCGGCAGCAACTCAATCACATCGGTGCGCCGCCGCGTCGAGCCCGCTCTCGTCGAAGATCATGAAGAGCGTGGCAAACTCCCGCTCCACGTCGTTCGGCGTGCCGTCCGGCCGCGCGCGCCGCGGGTCCGTGACCACGAGGGCCCCGATCAAGCCGAGGTTCGGATCGAAGTCCCCGGAAACGTGGCTGTGGTAAAGCCAGGCTTTCGAACTGGGCTCGTCCGGGCGGGGGCCCGCGGCTGCGTCGAGCTGCCAGACATAGGTGAACCGGGCGCCCGGTGCCACCGCCGCCCCGGTCGATTCCAGCTCGGGCGCCCAGACATCGCACCGGAGGTCAATCCGAGGACGATCCGAGACCTCCTGCCAACGCCCCTTGTCCTTGGGACTTTTTCTTGTCGCCCGGTGCGCATCTGTCGATTGACGGTGATGCCGCTGGAGTAGCGCCGCGTCTCTGACCGGCGGGCGCCAGTCGAAGACCGGCGCTACCGGGAGGACCGGGCTCAATGATACCGTTAACCTGGAGATACGCCCCTTCGCCCCATGGGTGGCGCGGCGAGTCCCTTCGCCGCCGCCTGATCATGATACAACCCGGTCCTTGATCCCGGCGCGGAGCGGAGTCCGCGCCCCACCCGGAATCCAAAAAACCAGGGCGCCAGGTCTCCTCTCAGTTTTTTTCCAAGAAATAGCGTTTCGCCGGAGCCATTTCCGCGTCACCCTGCACCGTCCCGGTCCCCGCGCTACGGCGCGACCCGTCGATCCTTGCTTTGCCATGAAACCAAATCCACGCCTCGTCTTGCGACTCCGCACCACGCTCACGATCGTCGCCCTCTGGGTGGCGCCGAGTTCCAGCCTGAGGGCCGCGGAGCCATGGCAGCCCACCCTCGAGAGCATCGGGCGGCATGCCGCCCCGGACTGGCTGTTGGACGCGAAGCTCGGCATTCAATTCGTGGGGGAACCCCACGACTTCACCGACGCCGAATACTTCGCCTGGCAACGCTCGCAGCAACGCATGCGGGAGCTGGGCTTCGACCGTTCCGATGACGATGCCCGTCGCCACGTCGCCGCGATCGGCGATCGCGCCAAACGCACGCAGGCGTACATCCACGATCCCATCACCAACCTGGACGGAGTGATGGCCGCCTACCGCGCGACCGGAGCCCGGTTCATGACGTCCATGATCACCGCGGCCTTCCCCGGCACCGAGGGGCTGTGGATGAACGCCCGGGAGATCGCCGCCGCCCGCCGCGCCGGCTTCAAGGTGGGCATCCATTACAACTTCCTCCGGCGCGACCGGGTGCCCGCCATCGGCGATCCCGGTTACGTGGCTTTCTACCAGCGGGAATTGAAGGACGCCGTCGTGGCCTCCGACGCCGATTTCATTTTCTTTGACGGCTGCCACCTCACTCCCTCGGCGTATCTGCGGTCGCCCGAGGTGGTCGCGTGGTACTACAATCGCGCCGCGGCGCGCGGCCAACCTGTCTGGGTCAACGACGACCTGGGCCGGGACACCGTGCAAAACTGGGCCTATGGCGATGTCGTGGATCTGGAGGGCGTCACCGTCACCGGCGTCCCGCCCAAGCCCTGGATCTACTGGGACACCCTCCGCAACGAATGGAATTGCTGGATCAACGAAAGCGGCATCCACCGCAATCAGGGCCGGAAGTGGGTCTGGCAAAACCGCCGGCCGGAGGACGTGCTGCAGCTCTTCCTCTACAACGTCAGCCGCGGCGGCGTCTGGTGTGTCCAGATGGACAATACGAAGGAATGCTGGCGTATCATGCGGGAAGTGGGCGCCTGGCTGGCGATCAACGGGGAGGCCATCTATGGCACCCGCCCCCTCCTCCCGATCGCCGCCGATTTCCAGGAAGTGCCCGGCCGCGGCGAGAAACCTCCGCCGGAAGCGCGCCAGGACGTGTGGTGGTGGCGTTATCAGCGCGCGCTCGCCACCGCCCAGGATCGCGGCCCGCTCTACTTCACCCGCCAGGGCGACCACGTCTACGCGATCCGGTGGGGCTGGCCGGGCGCACAATTGACCGTCCCGAACGTAAAGGCCAAACCCGGCTCAACCGTGCGCCTGCTGGGCGTTGCGGGCGCCATGCCCTGGAGCCAGCAGGGAGCCGACCTCGTCGTGCAATTGCCGGCGAAGGCGCCCGGCAAACACGCGTTTGCCCTCGCGATTCAAACCGATGCGACTGCGGGGAGCGCCCGCTGAGCCGTAGCCATGCCGGCGGGGTGGAGCGTTAGTTTCGATGATGGGTTCGCCGTCTGCCCCGTCTGCAGGTAACGGTCGAACCCCAGTTCGCTGTTTTCAGTGCCGGCGGCGACGGGGTCACCCGGAATCCAAATACAGGGTGATCGTTATCAGCCCTCCTCGGTTTGACCTCGGCTCGCGCTCCTGTGACCAGAACAGATCTGGACCCGGGTGATCCTGCAACCCGGGCGGTTCACTTGGCGATCAGGACACGGACCTCCAGACTTTGCACAGGAGGCCGAGCCGAGGACGATCCGAGATTTCAACGCCTCTGTTCATCGTCGCCTCGTGGGCAGGGTGGCGAGTTCCGGCGCCGCCGCAGGGCGGGGGCGACAGGGTCTGCCTGTTACTTGTTAGCGACCTCGGCCGAGACGGCAGGACTCTGAATAGGTTAACAAGCAACCGGCAGACCCCGTGGGAACGGCCGTCAACCTGGAGATGCGCCTCTTTCCCCACGGCGGATTTTTGCACGGTTGGTCGGGCTGTAGGAGCGGCTTTATGCCGCGATGGAAATCCGCACGCCCTGAATCGCGGCATAAAGCCGCTCCTACAAGAGGGATCCGACGAGCCATTTTCGGGCCTGTTCGTCGGGCAAAAATCCGCCGCGCCTCTTTCCCGTCCCCGACACGGAAGTGGATTGTCACCGCACCCGGCAGGGTCTACACGCACAAGCTCCGCCGAAAAAAATCCTCCCCCCTCGCCATGAGAATCCGCCTCCTCCTCCCCGCTCTGCTCGCGCTCAGTCACCTGCTCCCTGGTTCCGCCCTCGCCGCCCCGGCCCGCGGCCAGCGGCCCAACGTGCTCTTCATCGCCAGCGACGACCTCAATGCCTGGGTCACCCACCTCGGCCGCAACGCGCAGACGCGGACCCCCAACATCGACCGCCTCGCCCGCATGGGTGTAACCTTCACCCACGCCTACAGCCCGGTACCCGCGTGTGAACCCACCCGCCACGCCCTCATGAGCGGCCGGCGACCCTGGACCACCGGATGTTATTTCAACGGCGACGGCTGGAAGAAGTTTCAAAAGCCGGGCGAGGGTCTGTCCGCGCAATTCCTCAAGGCCGGCTACCACGTGGCCGCCGCCGGCAAGATCTACCACGGGGACCAGTATTTCCCTGAGGAGTGGTCGGAGTACATGAGCCATGCCGGCCTCAGCGCCACGGGCGTCGGCGTGACCAAGGACGAGGGCTTTCACGAACCGCTGAAACACGATCTGAAGGATCAGGACCTCGACGACTGGCATTCCGTCAATTGGTGCATCGAGCACCTGCAGAAGCCCTCGGACAAGCCGCTCTTCCTCGCCTGCGGCCTGCACAAGCCGCATCTCCCCTGGGCCGTGCCGCGCAAGTACTACGACATGTTCCCCCTCGAGACCATCCAGTTGCCGCCCTACCTGGAGAACGACCTCGACGACATTCCTCCCGCCGGGGTGAAGATGGCCAAGCCCGAGGGCGACCACGCCAAGTTCCTGAAATCCGGCCGCTGGAAGGCCGCGATCCAATCCTACCTCGCGACCGTCGCCTACACCGACATGAACATCGGCCGCCTGCTCGACGCCTTCGAGAAAAGCGCCTATCGCGACAACACCATCATCGTCTTCTGGGGCGACCACGGCTGGTCCCTGGGCGAGAAAGACCATTGGCGCAAATTCGCCCTCTGGGAGGAACCCACCCGCGCGCCCCTGATCTGGGTGGCCCCGGGTGTCACCCGCCCCGGCGGGGTCAGCACGCGCCCGGTCGATTTCATGAGCATCTATCCGACGCTCTGTGAACTCGCCGGCGTGGCCCGGCCCGCCCATGTCGACGGCCCGAGCATCGTCTCGCTGCTCCGCAACCCGGCCGCCCCATGGGACCAGCCCGCCATCTCCACCCACGGCTACAAGAACCATGCCGTGCGCACCGAACAATGGCGCCTGATCCGTTATGCTGATGGCAGCGAGGAATTCTACGACGAGACCAAGGATCCCTACGAATGGACCAACCTCGCGAAGAAGCCCGAGTACGCTGCCGCCATGGCCAAGCTCGCCGCCTTTCTGCCCACCAGCAACGCACCCCACAAGGGCCCGGGCAGCGTCGAGACCACCGACGAGGACACGCCGAAAAAGGCCAAGGGCCGCAAAAAGAAGAAGTGATCCGCTCACCCTCAACCGGGCCCTCACTCCGTGAAATGCAGATAAGAGAAGCACTCGGGAAGGTGCGAATCGTAGACCCCGTGGGCATTGAGCGCCCAACCGGGGCTTTCCGCCACCGTCCGGCCGTGGTAACGTAGCGCCTCGAAACGCGAAAACGACGCCCGCAGGTGATCCCCCGGGCGCGGCGGAAAACTCCGCCCCGGCAGCAGCGTGCGAAAGCCCGCCCAGGGAAAGGCCAGTTCGACCGTCCAGCCCCGGTCGACGTGCGCCGGTTCGTTGATGCGCCCGTCCACCTTCACGGCACTGCGCAGGCCGGGAAAATCATAATCCATGAACGCCCAGCGTTTGCCCCGGGGATGTTTGCCGTACCGGGACGCATCCTGAAAGCCCGAAAGCACGTCCACGTTCCGCCGGTAGAGATCAAACTCCGGCAGGAAGCGGCAGCCCGGCTGGAGCGCGTCCTGATAGATGAAGAACACCTCATAGAGCGTGCCGAAGGCGTTGATCTCGCATTCGTAATAACAGTCGTCGCCGGCGAAGAACACCTCGACGTCGTTGTCGTGCCAGATGAAGGCATCCCGCTCCGTGAGGGTCGCGCGCACCTGCGGCTCCTCGATCCAAAACGCCACGTACAACGCGTCGTCGTCCCAGAGGCAGGCCAACCGGGCTGGATTCTGAGCGACAGGTGCACAAGTTACACGAGCTACCAGCGCATTGCTGGCGCAGGAACGGTATCAGGTCATTTCCACGGGGTCAGGAGGTCTGAGACCAAGCCGAAAAAACACGGGGCGGAACCGCCAGGCGCAGTTGTCGTTTGGCGATGATGCCTCTGGGAGTAGCGCCGCGTCTCTGACCGGCGGGCGCCAGTCGAAGACTGGCGCCACGGGGCGGACCGAGCTCAATGCCACCGTCAACCTGGAGATCCGCCCGGGACCACCCGCCCAAGAACCTGCCACGCTCCGCGTAACGTCCGCCCCGTCGGCACGTCTTCAGCACCACCTCCAACCCCTTTGCGTCTGCTGCCATGAACCCTCTTTCACCCCTCGCTCGCCATCGCCCGCTGTTGGTCCTCACGCTATGTCCGCTGCTGGCCTTGGCGTGGGCCGTCCAGGCCAAACCGAACAAGGCGGAAGTGCGAGATTACAAACGAGAAATGATCGCGGAAAAGGGCGGGAAAAAGAGCGCGCGGGACTCCGCCTCTTCCGCCAAATCCGCTCCCAACGCCGCGATGTCACGCGGCTTGGAAAAACTGCGGGAGTCGCTCGAAGTGGACGATGACGCCGAGTGGGATGTGATCGCGGCGCGGATCATGCGGGTGAGCGAAGTACGCAGCACCCTCTGGACCGGCGCCGCCGGATCCAAGGCGGCCCCTTCTCTCAGTGCAAAAGGCAAGAAAAGTTCCGGGACCCCGGGCACCGGCCATGCCGAGCAGGATGCGCTCCGCTCCGCCGTGAAAGACAATCTGCCCGACGCCGAGGTCAAGGTGCGGCTGGCGCGGGCGCACGAGGTGTTTGAGAAGAACGGGGCCGTGCTCGCCCAGGCGCAGGCCGAATTGCGCGCCGTGTTGTCGGTACGCCAGGAAGCGGTGGCGGTCATGGCGGGCCTGCTGCCCCCGTAACCAGCAACTCCAACCGCGCCCGGCCCGACGGATGCTTGCAGCCGGCAGCGGGCGATCAGGGCGGAGCGGCTTGTCGCCGGAACGCTCCACGTGCGAGGGAACGGACAAGGCACCTTGGGCTCAACGCGCCCCACCGTGCCGCGGTTTCGTTTTTGGGGCTGAAACGCACTCCGATGGCACGGCTTCGCCCGATACCAGCATTTCTGGTCATTCTGACGTTCCCGCGGCGACACCGGCGTAGCGAGGAACGCGAGTCCCTTCCCCGCCATGCGTTCGGGATGAAACTCGTACCGTACTTCCGTCGGCGCCCCGGCGCGGAGCGGAGTCTGCGCCCTACCCAGCCCTACCCAGACCGACCAGGAATCCAAAACGCAACGGCGATTGGTATCACCGGTTCATATCACCGGTCATCATCGTCGATATCGACCGAAAGAGGCGCAAACACCGCGCGTTTGATTTCAGGATACGGCACGTCCCAGCCGCGGACCTGGTGCCAGACAATCCGGTTCAATTGCTCCGTCGGCGCGGCGTCGGGCACATCGAAACGCATCCTGCCGGAAGCCGCGGCGGCCTGCTTCGCCTTGCCGCGCAGCGCCTTGGCGGGAGGATTGAGTTCATCCAGCGACTGAGCCGGCTGGAGCGCGGCGTAGGGCGTGAAGTCGGGTTCGTCGCGGAAGCTGGCCCGCAGATCGTTCGCGATCAGATCGAACAACGACATCGTGGGCAAACCGAGGATGAGCTCGATGGTCTTGGCGAGGCTCGGATGGGCGTAAAAGGTCGAGTCGACGTAATTCCGGCGCACATAGGGACTGATCGCCAGGGCGACCGTGCGATGCCCGTCCACATGATCGACGCCGTTCTGGGCATCGTCCTCGACCACAAAGATCGCCATCGTCTTCCAGAACGAGGAGTGCGACAACGCCTCGACCACCTGCCCCAGCGCGAGATCGTTGTCGGCCACCATCGCCTTCGGGGTGTTCGCGCCCGGCGAGGTGCCGTTGGTGTGATTGCTCGGCAATTGCAGGAAGACGAGATGCGGCATGCGCCCGGCCGCCTCCCACTGCTTCAACTCGGCCCCGAAGATTCGCGCCCGGACTACATCCGGGATGTTGGTGGAATAACCGGGGAACTTCCGCACGAGCAGGCCATCGAGCGGCGGAATCGGCGACTTCGTCTGCCAGACCCGATCGAACGTCCGCCCCGCCCGCCACTGCGCGAACAGCTCCGCGCGGCTGGCATCACCCTTCGCGCGGGTGACCCGGGGCGCAAACTCCCCGAACACCTGCACCGTCTTCCGGGCGCGCAAGGCATAGTCCCACAGAAACCCGCCCGAGGCATAGGCGACGGGATCGGTGCCGTCGAACGGGTAGCTGCGGCCGGCCCACCCCGGCCACATCGCGTAGTCGGTTTCGTTGGCCTGCGTGATCCATTGGTGGCCGTCGCCGCTGTTGCCACCGGAAGCATAGAAATTGTCGAGCAGGACAAACTGATCCGCCAGCCGGTGCTGGTTGGGCGTCACGTCCGGGCCGAACATCACGAGCGACGGATCCCCGTTGCCCTTCTGCATGTCGCCCAGCACCTGGTCGTAGGTGCGGTTTTCCTTGATCACATACACGACGTGTTCGATGAGCGACGGATCGCCGGCGCGGCGGGGGATCGCCATCGCCGCCGGTCGCGGGGCGGAGTCATTCGTCGCCGCCGTGGCCGTGGCCGCGGGCGCCGGCACCGGCAGGTGATTGTTTTCCGCGACCGCGGTCGTGTAGCTCGCGAGCTGGGCTGCATCGGGCACGGGCACGACCTGGATCGTGCCGCGGTAGACCTTCACGAAACGTTTCTCCTTCTCTCCCTGCGCGCCGGACCCCACCCCGAGCAGCGTCGACACCGCGAGATGGGTTCCGTCGCGGCTTAACGCCACGCCGTTGGGATACCACCCCGTGGGAATGAGACCGCGCAAGGTGCCGCCCGCCGTCTCGATCACCGCCACCGCGTTGATGCCCCCGCAGGCGACGTAGAGAATCGCCCCATCGGGGGAGAGCGCCAGCGCGGTCGGTGCCACGCCCGGCGTGGCGACGGCAAAGGGTCGCAGGGCGATCGTCGACCTCACCGTGTCGGTCCGCGTATCCACCACCGACACCGAGTCACTGTTGCCATTCGCCACGTAAAGCCGTGCGCGGGGCTCGTCCCAAGCGAGCGCCGTCGGATGCAACTCAACCGCGAGACTCGCCCCGGCGCGCAACGAGCTCAGGTCGATCTTCGTCAGCGTGCCGGTGGCGGCGATGCCCCGTTGATCGATGACCACCTGGTCCGCATCGGCCGCGAGTCCGGTGGGCGCGGTGCGATCCCCGGGCCTGGCGACCCGCCCGGCCCAATTGCTGACGTAAGCCACGGTCCCGGCCGAATTCACCACGGCTCCAACCGGTGCGATCCCGGTGGGCACCGAGCCGAGCAACCGGCCCGTCTCCACGTCGACGACGGCCGCGACATTGCGGGCGATGATCGGGATTACCGCCAGGCGCTGGCCGGCAGGGTTCTTTTTCGCGGCCAGGGCGATCGTGCCGGTCACCTGCGCCCCGAGCTTGGCTGTGACCGTGCGCATCGTCCCGTCTTCGACGGTGAGCAGGCGCACGTCGCGGCTGCCCGCGGCCGTCAGGTAAGGCCGGCCGGTGTCATCGACCGCGAGCCCCTGGATGCCCGGTTTGCCCGAAAAGGCCAGGGCGGCGTTGACCTCGGGATCGTCGCCCGCCAGCCGGCTGGGCGCGCCGGCCGGGGTGGCGATCGGGAGCGAGGCCACCACCCGGTTGGCCCGCCAGTCGAGCGCGACGATCCGCGTTTCAGTGAGCGTCCACACCACTGCCGGGGTGGCGCCGAAGGCGACGCCGTAAACGCGCCCGTCGAACACGCTCTGCACACCGGCAGGCGTGATGGCCTGGCGCGTCACCACCGCGCCCGGATCGGTGACGTTGCGCACCGGCGCGGACTTTTCCTGCGCGGTGAGCAGCGTGGCGGTGAAGGCGAAGAGGAGGAGAGGAGAGGTTTTCATGGGGGATGAAGGGGCTTCGCAAGCCGTCGCGCCAGCCGTCACAATTGTGGCGGCGAGCAACAGCGCAAGACGCGGTATCGTGGAAACACGTTCTGCCGCTCGAGGAAAATTCGACCTTCGGGACGAGTGTTTCCCATGGCCTGGCAGCACCGGACCATGATCGGCGGAGGCAGCGGATTCCGCCGTCAATATCTGCACCACCGGGCCTTCGACGACACCTACTACTGTGACATGATCGTTGAATACCTGAAAAAGTTCGGCTCGGCCAAACGGGCCAAGTTCAATCGCCTGCTGGAGGGCAAGCTCTCCGATCTGCTCTCGCCCACCCAAAGGCGATTCAAAATCAGCAACCTGCTGAAACGGCTGCAGCGCGAAGGCAAAATCAAAGTCGTCGGTTACGGGAAAGCGGGGGTTTGGAGGCTAGCTGGCCAATGACTGCCAATGACTACGAATGAGTGTGAATGATTACGAATGAGTGCACAAAACCATCCAGGCGCTGCTGATCAATCACTTGCCAATGACTAAACCGTATTCATTCACCGCGGTTTAATCGAATCCGCCCCTTTTTTCCGATGCCACGCGAAGCCGCCTACGACCTCACCGACGCCGAGAAGCGCGACCTCATCAAGCTGATCGAGCAGGGCAAACCGCGGCCGGAAAAATACCGCTTTCTCCTCTTCGAGGACAAACGCGAGGTCGAACTCGTCTGGAACGGCAAGACCCGCGAGGTCGCCACCGCCATCCTCCCCTTCCAGACCCTCGAACACATCGACGAACCCCGGAAGGAAAACGGTCCGGGGAGCGCACGCGTCTCGCGTGCCGCCTCGGGCGTCCCGCCCGAGGCCGCCGCGTTCCAGCCCGAACTCCTCGAACAAATCGCAGCATAAGAAAATTATGTCACTCGAAACGACTCTCTCAGACATCACCGCGCGTTTGCGCCAAGGAAGATTTCCCAACGAGCAGGCAATCTCCCAAGGCATAGTCCTGCGCGTTTTCCGGGAACTCGGGTGGGATACTTGGGATACCAACGTAGTTTGGCCCGAATACCAAACCGGCGAGGGGCGGGCAGGCTTCGCCTTGTGCCATCCACCCTCAAAGCCTGCGATCTTTACTGAGGTCAAACAGCCCGGCAAAGCGGAGGACGCTGTCCGTCAAGCGCTCGAATATGCGTTCCATACTGGCGTCCCTTTCGTTGTTCTGACGGATGGCAGAACGTGGAGCTTCTATTTGCCGGCCGAACAAGGTAGCTACGAGGATCGCCGCGTCTATAAGTTGGACCTTTACGAACGCCCGCCGTCGGAGGCTGCCGAAATCGTCGATCGCTATCACAACGCGAAAGACGCCATGCTCGTCGTGCTGCGGGAGCTAGCCAAGATCGATGCGTCCTTCCTCGAACGTTGCTCACAGCACCCGGATGCTCAAGGGCGTAAGCGCCGTTACATCGCTCGAACGCCAGAGGAACTTTATCCGGACCGCGAAGACCTCCGCGACATGCGCGAAACATTGCCGGGCGGTTGGTATGTCGCGACGAACCTAAACAACGTACTCAAAAAAACCATCATTCGTCTCGCGACCGAAGTCGCTGGGCTGTCGTTCGGCAAAGATGTGATCGTGGATTTCTGAATCCTGGCACTGTGCTCGAACGCATCCTCAAAGCCCGCTGGGATGAAGGCAATTTGGCGGCGTACTTTCTCTGCGGCAGCGGGACGACGGCGGAAGAGACCGAAAAAACGGGTCTTGGATTTCAAATACGAGAGCCGCCGGGAAATCATCAAGGTACCGAAGCGCATGGGGGTGGAGGGCGAGCTGCCCGGCGTGGTGAAAGACGAGGGTGAGTTCCTCGACTTCGAGGAACGCTGGACCGGCGCCTACATCTTCGAGAACGAGTGGCAAAGCTTCCGCACCCGCCAGAACCGGGACCTGGAACTGACCTCCGCGGCGCACACCTATACGAAGCCGGGTCGCTATACGATCGCCGTCAAGGTCATCGACATCTTCGGCAACGACACGATGTCGCTTGTGCCGGTGACTGCGGGGTGAGGGCACCCCACCTACACCCCCAGCGCGGCCGCGGGCCGCAACCAAAGGAGTCGGAATGCGCCAAAGACACGACGCGCAACGTGTAGGGCTGGACCTTGGTCCATGCCGCGAAATCCGCATTGATCGTCGTGACCCGTTTCCGGCGCGCACCAAGGTGCGGCCCTACAAGATCCCAATAATCGTCGCAAGCGCGCACGATTCGAATCGATTTTGGCGACCCACCTCACGCCGGCGCCGGGACACGCAGCCGCTCACGGCGTCCACTCCACCCGTTCCTCCTTCCCCATCGGCTCCGCGTGGCCCGCGGCGAGCAGCGCGTTGTTGAGAAAGATCTCCTCGCCCACGCGCGGCCGCAGATAGACGTCGGCCAGGTAGCGGTCGTATTTGTCCACCTTCGACGTCGTGATCACGACTTCCTCCGTCCCGACCAGCAAGGCCTCCACGAAACGCTTCGCCGCCTTGCCCTCGGGCGTGTCCAGCTCCGGACAATCCAGTCCCCGCAGGCGCAGCTTCTCGTCCATGTCATAGTGCGGGAGGGCAATCGTCACGTGCAGCGTGTCCCCATCGATCACGCGGCGCACAGTGACGCAGTAGGTGAACAGATCGGCGGCCGTCGCAGCGGGCTCCGGCGAATATCCGCCCTCCGCGAGGCGTCCGATCATCCCGGCCTTCAATCCGCCGGCCTCCGCCGGGAGGAGGGGCCGATAGAGCTTGAACCCTACGTCCACCGCCAGCCCGGCGGCGTCGCCCGGGGCCGGCCCGCCGTTACGCACGACCAACCGGAAGAGGTCCGGCGTGCCGCGCTTCGGTTTCAGGAGCTTTCCCTTCGGCGGAGGGGTGGCAGGGGTAGCCGAGGGTTCGGCGAGCCGGGCTGCGGCATTCAGCGCGCGCACCCGCGCCCTCAAATCCACCGTCGGCAGATCGTCGCGCCGCAGCTCCTCGACCAGCGCCGCGCGCTGCGCCTCATCCCCGACCTGACAGAGCAGCCGGCACTGGTTCCAGCCCAATTCGGCGACCGGTCGCCGAATTGGGTAACAGCGGTGGAATTGTACACACTCCCGCAGCGTGCGGACGCTCACCCCGGTGTCGGCCGAGAGCCCGGCGTAAACCCCGGCCCCGTACGCCGCGCGCTCCTTTTTGTACAGCAGGTGCACGTGAATCAACCGGCCGGTCTCGTGGTAGGTGCGCACCCACGCGGCCTCGACCTCGTCCCGGCCGGTCCCAATCACCTGCCGCACGCACCGCAACAACTCGGCGTACGTGCGGGGAATGATGGCGGCACTTTGCCCGATGGCACCCATGATCGAGGTCCGGGTTTGACGAAAAAACCGGTCGATGTCGCGAGGAAAAAAGAAGTTGGGATGAGGCCGGGCGCATCGGTCGTTTGGCGGTGATGCCTCTGGAGTAGCGCCGCGTCTCTGACCGGCGGGCGCCAGTCGAAGACCGGCGCTACGGGGAGGACCGGGCTCAATGCCACCGTCAACCTGGAAACGCGCCCCATGAGCTCTCGGATTGCCCTCGGGTTGCCCTCCTGTGCAAAGTCTGGCGGCTCGAGTTCTGATCACCCCGCACCGGTCTGGCTCACCGGAGCGCCAACCGAGGTCGAACCGAGGAAGCCCGATACCCAGTATCATGTTTCTTTGAATACTTGGTCTTATCCCCTCACCGCGCCGCGCAGCCGCGCGACGAACATCGTCAGGATGAGCGCGACCCCCAGCGTGCAGACAATCGCGGCGCCGGTGGGCAGATCCATGAAGTAGGAGAGCCCGAGGCCCGCCACGCTCGCCACGGTCGCAATCGCCCAGCCGATAACCAACCGGGCGCCGAGTGATTCCGCGAGGAAGTTGGCGCACACGGCCGGCACGATGAGGAAGGAGAAGACCAGCAGCACGCCGCCGATCTGGACAAAGCTCGTCACGACCCAGCCGAACAGCGCGTAAAACAGAAAGTCCCACCAAAGAATCGACCAGCCTTCGGCCTCGGCGCGGGCGGGCTCGAAGGAAATGGCGAGGAATTTCCGGCGGCAGAAGAAATGGACCAGCCCGATCCCCACGTAGAGCGCGAAGGTCCGCAGCACCTGGGCCGGGGTCACGAGCAGGACCTCGCCGATCAGCGTCCGGCGCAGCTCTTCATTGCCCTCCGGGCTGCGGCTGAGCAACAGGATGCCGAGCGCCGCCGTGACAACATAGACGATCCCGATCAGCGCCTCCTGCGGCACGCGGTGGTCGTGCGAGCGCGTCAGCGTGAAGATGCCGGCACCCACCAGGGTGAAGGCCAGCGAAAACCCGTAGCTCGGAAGCGACGCCGGCTCGTAATGCAGGAGGATGCCCACGCAGGTGCCGAGCGCCGCGACCTGCGCGAGCGCCAGGTCGACGAAGATGATCTCGCGCTGCACGATGTGCAGGCCGAGGTAGACGAGCAGACCCGGCAGGAGCAGGCACGCGAGCAGCGGCCACTTCATGATGTCAAAGGCTTCAAGCATGGCGGGGAAGGGGTGGAGGTTCGGGTCTACTTGGCGGTGGCGGGCGCATCTGCGAGTTGGCGGTGAATTCCATGTGGGCGCGGTGCCCTCACCGCGCGGCCCGGCGGGGACGACATTTCGCGGAGTGGGGGCACCCCGCCTACAACCGTCAACTTGGAGATGCGCCTGGCGGCGGCGAAGCCGTGCACGATCGATTGCACGAGCAGATCGATCCAGTCCTCGTAACGAACCGCCCCCGGGCCGCCGGGGAAGGACGGCCAGTCGAGCACCACGGCACCCGTGTGGCTGGCGACCATCTCGGCCGTCTTGCGATTCTGGTAGGGCTGGACCGCGATCAGCCGCAGTTTTTCCGCCTTCATGCGGGTGATGACCTGCGCCAGGTGGGCGGGCGTCGGGGGGATGCCGGGTTTCGGCTCGAGGAACACGTTCATCGGGAATCCAAAGCCGTGCCCGAAGTAGATCCAGTAATTGTGGTAGGTCACGATCGGCCGGCCGCGGTAGGGCGCGAGCAGCCGCGTCCATTCGGCGAGCTTCGCGTCGAGGCGCGCGTCGAAGGCCTGGCGGTTGGCGGCAAACGCCGCGGCGGCGGCGGGGTCGAGCTCGGCCAAGACCCGCGCGAGGTGGGCGGCGACAATCTTCGCGTTGCGCGGGTCGGTGAGGTAGTGGGGGTTGCCGGAGGCGTGAATGTCACCCTGCGAGCGGTCCAGCGCGGTGGGCACCTCGAGCAGCGCGACGCCTTCGGCCGCGGCGATGCGGCCCGGCTGGCCGGCGGCGAGCCGCGGATTGCGGGCGCCTTCCAGCAGGGGCGTGAGCCAGCCGGCCTCGAGCTCCGCTCCGCCTTCGATCAACGCGTCGGCGCGGTTGAGTTTGGCGATGAAGCTCGGCTTCGCATCGACGAAGTGGGGATCCTCGGTGGGTTTGGCGAGCGTGGTGAGTTCGATCTGATCGCCGCCGATTTCGGCCGCGAGGGCGCCGAGATCCGGCGTGGTGGCGACCACGCGGAGTTTGGCGTGGGCCGGCCCCGCGGCCAACGCGAGCAGGGCGGCCAGGAAAGGGTGAAGTGATTTCATAAGACGGGTGGGTCGCAGACGTTGGGCGGGGAGCAGGGTTCAGTATTTGTGGGCGCCATGGGCACCGAGACCGAATTCGAGCTGCATCCAAATCGAATGCGCGGTGCCAAACAGATCACCGCGGTCGAAATTGTATTGCAGGCGGAGCTTGGAAAATTCGCTCGGGAGAAACGTGATCTCGGGCGAGAACCGGCGGCGCATCCCACGATACGGGTCACCCGCATCGAAGGCCGCGGTGTTCCCGTTGACATAGTCCACCCGCAGGCCGGCATTCCAGCGCGGGAGGAAGCCATAGACGAGCTGTGTATAAAAACCATGGTCGCGCAGGGTCCCCGCGGGCAGCGGGATCGGAGCCAGGGAATCCGCGCCCGCATCGAAGCGGCGGAGCAGCGCCTCGGTCTGCCACGTCACGTAGGGAAAACCCCGGGCGGCGTTGGCCGGTTTCCATTTCCAAAAGAGATCGGCGCCGTAAATTGCGGTGCGACGGTGGGGGCCGGTGTCGTTGGGTCCGAACGCCCCCGAGAGCCCGGCCAGCAGCGTCTGCGTATCGCTCAGGTCGAACGAGGTCGCGAGGCGGGGCACGAGGAGCAGGTCCTGCGCGCCGCGCAGCCCGCGGTCGATCGTCGCGCGGCCGGCGACGCGTTCGACGCCGGCGGCATCGGGCTCCCCGGGATTGCGGAAGCTGAAGGCGGTGCCGCCCTGGCCGTCGAGCACGCTGAGAAACAGCTCGGTGTAGAACGGCGTCGGCGCGAGCCAGGAGAGTTGCGCGCCGATGCTGCGCAGTCCCTCCGGCCCGAAGGCACGGCCGAGAATCAGGGGCTGGTCGGCAAACGCCCACGTGTGCGGGTGCTGCGGATTCTGCCGGCCGAAAGCCGCGAAAAACTGGCCGGCCTTGAGCTGGAGGTTGGCCGGCAGCGACGTGGATTGGAGGAAACTTTCCTCGAGCTCGATGGCGGTTTCGTTGTTCCGATCGAGCTTCAGGACGAGGTTGGCGAAACCCTTGAAATAGGGATCGACCGCGCCATCGATCGCGAGCTCGGCGTTGCGCAGCGCGAAGCCGCGCTTGATCGGATCGTGGTCCCCGAGCTGCAGCTGCGCCGTGGGATCCGTCTCCGACGACCAGCCGCCGGCCATGATCGCGCCGTAGCTGACGTTCATGTACGCGGAGCCGGCGCGGGCGGCCGCCGGCGGCGCGCGATCGGCCGCCGTGGGGGGCGCGGGCGCCGCGAGCGTCAGCGCAAGTTCCTGTTCGAGTTTCTTCTCGTCGGCGGTCGGCACCGTCGTGCCAGCGGCGACGGCAGGCGCTGCGGCGGACAGCGCCTCCAGGCGCCGGGAGAGGGCGGCGATTTGCTGCTCCTGTTCGCGGCGGGATTGTTCGAACGCCACCCGCAATTGCTGCAGCTGGGCCTTGAGTTGCTGGACATCATCCTCCGCCGCGGGCGCCCGGGCGACGAGCCCGAGGGCGGCAGAGCACATCACTATTGATCTGAGATTCATGGAGAATTCCGGTCACTGGGTTGCGGGATCATATCTACCCCTCGCACGCGCGGCGGGAGGCCCATCGGCCCACTCCCGCCACGGCGGATCAATCAGGCCACTCGCAGGGGAGCGGCCGGCACCGGCGCAGCTCAGGCGGCGGGCGGTCCGCGTCCCGGCAGCAGCAGGTAACGCGGTGAATCCAGCAAGATCTCGGCCGAGACGGTCGACCGTTGCTCCGGCCGGTTGGCCGCGGGCGGAAGTGGCGCGGCGACCTCCAGCGGCAGCGAAAATCCGGTCGCGAACAGCATGACCGCACAACCATCGTCGAGGGTCGACTCGCCGTGGTGGTGCAGTTGGCCGTGGAGCGCCGGGCTGGCCGCGAACAGGCACAAGGCGAAAATCAACGCGGCGGCGACCGCCGCAAGCGCGCGACGCAGGGAGCTGACCAGCCGGGAGTGGCATCCGACACCCATCAAGCCCCCACCGTCGCAAAAAAAGCAGGGACGTCAAGTGGAGGCGAAGGCCGGGGGCATTTGCGAGTTGGCGGTGACTTCCAGGTGGGCGCGGTGCCCTCACCGCGCGGCCCGGTGGAGACGACATCTCGCGGGGTGAGGGCACCCCGCCTACAATCGCCAACGCGGAGCTGCGCCGCCGGTCGCCGGTCAGAGACCGGCGCGACTTTGGGTGCAGTTCTCCGCCTCCGTCCCCCATACGGATTTTCGCACCCCGGTAGCGCCGCGTCTTTGACCGGCGCCACCTACGGGGGACCGGGAAATTCTTGAGTTCTTCGGGAATAATCGGGTGCATGCGTCGTCCCACCACCTGATGGCCGTCCCACCCTTCCAGCAACGGAGCCACCCAGGACATCCTCCGCCCCGCCACATGAACGTCTTCGACGCCCAGCTTCGCACTCACGGCCTGGACCTGCGCCGCACCCGACCCCGCGTGCTCCAGCTCAATGTGGGCAAGCTCTGCAACCTCACGTGCGTGCATTGCCACGTGAACGCCGGGCCGGGCCGCAAGGAGATCATGACGCCGGCCACCGTGGATCGCATCCTCGCCTGGCAGGCGCGGGCCCGGCTCCCGGTGGTCGATCTGACGGGCGGCGCGCCGGAGATGATGCCGGGCTTCCGCGATTTGATTGCCCGCCTGCGGGCCACTGCGGGCGTCGAGACGATCATCGATCGCTGCAATCTCACCATTTTGCTCCACCCGGGTTACGAGGATTTGCCGGAATTCCTCGCCCGCCACCGCGTCGAACTCGTCGCCTCGATGCCCTGCTATTCGGCGGAGAACGTCAACGCGCAGCGCGGCGAAGGGGTGTTCGACGCCAGCATCCGGGCGCTCCAGCGGCTCAACGCCGTCGGTTACGGCCTCCAGCCGGACCTGCCGCTGCACCTGGTGTACAACCCCGGCGGCGCCCGGCTCCCGGGTCCGCAGGAGGAGCTCGAAGCCGACTACAAGCGCGAGCTGCGCACGCACTTTGGCATCGAGTTCAACCGCCTCTATACGATCACCAATCTGCCGATCGCACGGTTCTCGTCGTGGTTGCGCCACCACGGCAAATACGAGGAATACCTGCAATTGCTCCTCGCGTCGTTCAATCCGGCGACGGTTGCGGGTCTCATGTGTCGTGATACGATCAGCGTGAGCTGGACGGGCGAGGTGTTCGACTGCGACTTCAACCAGATGATCGCGCTGCCCCTCTGCGCCGCGGGTGCGCGCCCCATCTCCGAGTTGGCGGTTGTAGGCGGGGTGCCCCCACCCCGCGAAATGTCGTCCCCGCCGGGCCGCGCGGTAAGGGCACCGCGCCCGCCTGGAAGTCACCGCCAACTCGCCGACGCACCCCGGCACCTCTGGGATCTGGATCCCAAGACCCTTGCCGGGCAGCCCATCGCCACGGCGCCCCATTGCCTCGGCTGCACGGCCGGCGCGGGTTCGAGTTGCGGAGGCGCGATCGAATCCGACTCAACGACGGCAGCCGTCGTGGCCGACTCCTAGCCCGCACTTTTCATACCTTTTCTGTTTATGTCTCTTCCTTCTCCCCCTCAAATTTTTCCGCTTCGGCGAAATCTCGAGTTCATGCGGGCTAAAAGCAAAACCGCTTGGCGGTTTTGCCTTAGCCGGGGAATGATTGCTGGCTCCGCGTACACGGTATGTGTCCGCCCACGCTGTGGGCTGCCAGCAGAGGAGAGGGTGAAATTTCCCGG
>JBBRWR010000105.1:0-28451 GCA_038249085.1 Opitutales bacterium | reverse complement strand
TCGGTCGACATCATCGGGAGCGAGCCGGAGAAATGGAAACCGGAGACGCGCGAGACGGCGGATCACAGTTTGCCCTACATCACCGCGATCGCGTTGATCGATGGCGAGGTCACCGAAAAACAATTTCAGCCCGATCGTTTCATGGATCCGACGATCTGGAAATTCCTCGAGAACGTGACCGTGCAGCGCAACGACGAACTCACTTCGCTCTACGCGAAGGCGGTTGCGA
This sequence comes from Opitutales bacterium, assembly GCA_038249085.1. Taxonomy (GTDB): domain Bacteria; phylum Verrucomicrobiota; class Verrucomicrobiia; order Opitutales; family Opitutaceae; genus ER46. Next base: position 28,222 of record JBBRWR010000105.1, on the reverse strand, counting down.
ACATCGTCCACGTCACGTTGCAGGATGGCAGCGTGCACTCGAAGCGCGTCGACTATCCGTTAGGCAACGCTTTCAACCCGGTCACCGACGAACAGCTCGAGGGGAAATTTAATTCCCTCGTCATCCCCGCGCTCGGCGAAGAAGGCGCGCAGAAGTTGCTCGAGGAAGGCTGGAACATCGACGAAGCCAAATCGCCGGCGAAACTGATGAAGCTGGCGAAAATGCCGGCCTAACGAGTCGAAGCTTGGGCCGCAGCACGGCGGCGCACGCGGCGGCATCGAGGCTGGCCAGCGGCTGGAATCCCGCCACGCCCGCGGCATGAAACACCCCGCGGAGCGGCGGCAGCGTCGCGCCGCACTCCGCCAGCACCGCCGCCAGGGCGGCGCGATCGGCCACATCGGCGGCCCGCACGTGCACGGCCGCCCCGCCGGCCCGCAACCGGGCGAGCGCCGGTTCGATCCCGGCGGGTGGCGCCCGCCGGCCGAGCAACAGCAGGTGCCGCGCCCCGCACCCGACCAGCCACTCCGCGACGCGCAATCCCAGCACGCCACACCCACCGGTGATCAGGTAGGTCGCGTCCGCCCGCGCCCAGAACGCCGCCATCGGAAGCGCGCGCGCCTGCAACCGCGGCACCCACCGGCCGTCGGCGCGCAACGCGACTTCATCTTCATCGCTCGCCGCGCCCAATTCGTCCGCCAGGACCGCCGCCGTCACTCCCGTGCCGCGATCGATTCGCCGCGGACGAAGCTCCGGATGCTCGAGCGCGATCACCCGGCCCGCGCCCCACGCGATCGACGCCTCCGGCACGAGTTCCGCCGCATCCGGCGCTGCAATCGCCACCGCCTGGCGCGTGACGATCCACAACCGCGCCGGCGCCTGCATCGCCCGCACCGTCGCCAACAACTGCGGCAAATCCGCTGCCGTTCCCCCGGCCACGAGCACCACGCTGCGCGCCCCATCCGCCGGACCTTCCGTCAGGTCCCACCCGCGTCGCCGCAGTTCCGCCGCCAGCGAGCCGTTGTCACCCCGCAGGTACCACGGGCCCCCAACCGGCGGGGATGAAGCCGGCCGCGCCTGCGCTTCCCATTCGATGACGTGCACCGGCACCGTGGTCGTCGCCGGCACCGGAGCAGTGCGTTCTTCAAACCAATAACGGCGGTTTTGAAACGGATACGTCGGCAGCGCCACCCGGCGTCGCCCGCCACGGGGAAAGACCGCCTGCCAGTCCACCGTCGCACCGCGCACCCACGCGCGTCCCGCACTTTCCCGCAGCTGGGCCTGATCGCCCCGACCCGGTCGCAGGCTGGTCAGCCACTCCCCGGTCCCGGGCGGCCACGTCTGTTGGCCCAGCGCCACCAGCACGCCGCTTGGACCGGCCTCGATGACGATATCGATGCCTTCCGCGCGCAGCGTCTCCATCGCCAGGCCGAATCGCACGGGTCGCCGAATCTGTTCGACCCAGTAGTTGGCCGTCGCCAACTCCCCGGCCGTCATCCGGCCCGAGACGGTGGAGACAAACCGACACGCCGCCGGCTCCGTCCCGAAAGGCACGGCCTCCGCCATGCGGCGAAACTCGGCCACCATCGGCTCCATCTGCCGCGAATGATAGCCCTGCTTCACCGGGAGCAACTGCGCGCGCCAACCCATCCCCCTGGCGTCCTCGCAGGCGTTTCGGATGGCGGTGTTCGCGCCGGTCAGGACCACCTGGCGCGGGCTGTTGACCGCGCCCAGTTCCACCCCATGACGGGCCAGGAGCCCGGCCACCTCCGCCTCTCCGGCCTGGACCGCGAGCATCGCCCCATCCTCGGGCAACGCCCCCATCAACCGCGCACGCGCGATCAGCAGGGTCAACGCGGCCTCGGTCGTGAGCACGCCCGCGGCGCACGCCGCCGCGAATTCGCCCACACTGTGACCCGCCACGACCGCCGGTCGCACCCCCCACGCCTGCCAAACGCGGGTCAGGGCCAGCTCCACGACAAAGAGCGCCACCTGGGCAAACTCCGTGCGCGCCAGCCGCTCCTCCGACTCCAGCGCGGTCACGACATCCCAGCCCGCCTGGGCCTGGATGACGGCACGGCACTCCTCCACGGCGGCCCGATAAACGGGATGGGTGGCATACAATTCGCGGCCGGCGCCGGCGTAGAGCGAACCCTGGCCCGAGAAGAGCAACGCCACCTTGGGCGCTTCGCCGACAACCCCGGCGGAGATCTCCGCCGGATGTTCGCCCCGGGCCAAGCCGGCCAGCAGGGCCGCGGCGGCGGGGGCGTTCTCAGCGGACAGGGCGAGCCGATGCGCGAACGCGGCGCGGCCCGTGGCCGCGGTCTCGCACACCGCGGACCATGGCTCGGTCGCGCGAGCCAGGAACTCAGCCTGGCGCCCGGCGAGGGCCCGCAACGCATTGTCACTGCGCGCCGCGAGCACGAGCGTTGCCCCGCCGCGCTCGTCGACAGGCGCGGCGACGGGCACCGCCGGCGCCTCCCCTATGACCAGGTGCGCGTTGGTGCCGCCAAAGCCAAACGAGCTCACGCCCGCGATCCGTGGCCGCCCGCCGGCCGGCCATGCGAAGTTCCGCGTTGGGATCTCCAGCGGCAGCGCGGACCAGTCGACGAGCGGATTTGGTTCCTTGAAATGCAGGTGCGGCGGGATCGCGCCGTGCTGGAGCGCGAGCACCACCTTGAGCAGTCCCGCCACCCCCGCCGCCGACTCGGCGTGGCCCAGGTTCGTCTTGATCGAACCCACCCACAGGGGGGAATTTTCCGGCCGGTCCGATCCGAACACGCCCGCCAGGGCACCCAGCTCAATCGGATCGCCGAGCGCAGTGCCGGTGCCATGGGCCTCGACGTAGTCCACCTCGCCCGGCGCCACCCCCGCCTGCCGCAACGCCGCGCGAATCACGGCCTGCTGCGACGGACCGCTGGGCACCGTCAGTCCGCTGGTGCGGCCATCCTGGTTGACCGCGCTGCCCCGGATGACGGCGAGCACCCGGTCGCCGTCGCGCTGGGCCTCGGCCAGGAGCTTGAGCACAACCACGCCGCAGCCCTCGGAGCGGACGAAGCCATCCGCCGCAGCATCGAAGGTCTTGCAGCGGCCGTCGGGGGCGAGCATCCGCGCCCGGGAGTGATTGACGGTGATGAGCGGAGCCAGCAGCAGGTTCACGCCGCCCGCCAGCGCGAGATTACATTCGCCGGCCCGCAAGCCCTGGACCGCCAGGTGCACGGCGACCAGCGAGGACGAGCACGCCGTGTCGATGGCCAGCGCCGGACCCTGCAGGCCCAGGGTGTAGGACAGTCGGCCCGCCGCGACACTGTGGGCGTTGCCCGAGCCCACATACGGATCGATCAGGTCGAGTCCGCGGGCGGCCAGCAGCTGGGTATAATCCTGGTTGCAGATGCCCACAAACACGCCCGCCGGCGTGCCGGCGAGCCGGTCCGGTGCGATGCCGGCTTGCTCCAGCGCCTCCCACGCGGTCTGGAGCAGCAGGCGGTGCTGCGGATCCATGTGCACGGCCTCCCGCGGGGAGATACCGAAAAATCCGGCGTCAAACTCGGCGGCGCCCGTCACAAATCCGCCCTGGCGGACACTCATCTTGCCGGGGGCGGCCGGGTCGGCGTCGTAATAGGCGTCGATATCCCAGCGCTCCCGCGGCACTTCGCGGATCGCATCCACCCCGTCGCGGAGCAGCGCCCAGAGCTTCTCCGGCGTGTCCGCCTCACCCGGGAAGCGCAGCCCGAGCCCGATGATTGCCACGGGCGCCCGGGCCGCGTCCTCCGCCGCCTCGACCCGGGCCCGCAGCGCCTTGAGGGCACGCACCGCCTTGCGCAGTTGTTCGGCGGGATCGGTTGCAGCAGCGGGGGGATTCATCGGACGGCCGGGTTCAGAGACGGCCGATTTCCTCATCGAGGAGACTCGAGAGCTCGGCGGCGGAAAGATCCGCGAGCTCGTCGTTTGCCGGCGCCACTGGCGACGACAACGCGGGGGCAACGGCCCCGGGCGGACTCGGCGGCGAGGCGAGAAACTCCGCCAGTTTTTCCGCCGTCGGATGATCGAAAGCGAGCGTGGCCGGCAGCGGCCGGCCGAGGCGCGTCTGCAGGCGGTTGCGCAATTCGACCGACGTGAGCGAATCCATGCCGAGGGCGAAAAACCCCTGCGCCGGATCGACGCGGTTCGCGCCATCGAGCCCCAGCACCTGGGCGACCTGCATGCGCACCTCCGCCCGCAATCGTTCGAGCCGCCCCGCCGGAGCCAGCGCGGCCAGCGCCTCGCCCTGCACCGACTCCGCCGCATCCCCCACGGCGCGGGCCGCCCCGCGCACCTCCTCGAAGAACGCCGCCGCGGTCACCGCGGTTGGCACCTCGGACCAGGCGATCGGAATCACCGCCGCCTGGACCGGCATGGCGTCGAAGAGCTGCGCCAGCACACGCCAGCCCGGCGCGGGTGAAATCGTGCCCACACCCTTCGCCTTCACCCTCTCCCCCACGGCCCGGCGGGCCGCGGCGCCGATCCCGGCCCACGGACCCCAGTTGATGCTCATCGCCGGCAAGCCAAGCGCGCGCCGGTGATGGGCCAGGGCATCCTGCACGGCGTTCGCCGCGGCGTGATTCGCCTGACCGGGCGAACCGAGCAGCGCCGTCGCAGACGAAAAAAGCACCCACCAGTCGAGCGGCAGCCCGAGCGTAAGCCGGTGCAGATGCCAGGAACCCGCGACCTTCGGGCCGAGCACCCGGGCGAACCGCGCCCACGTCAACTGGCGCACGATGCCGTCGTCCAGCACGCCGGCCGCGTGGATGATTCCACGCAGCGGCCTGCCCGTCGCCGCGATGCCCTCAAGCACGCGTGCCACGTCAGCGGCGACGGATACATCCATCCGCTCCAGCCGCACCTCCACGCCAGTCGCCGTGAGCGCGCCCAACGAGCGCTGCGCTTCCGCCGTCGGGGCGCCGCGCCCGGCCAGCACCAGGTGGCGGGCGCCGCGTTCGGCCAGCCAGCGCGCCAGCGGCAGGCCCAGGCCACCCAGGCCGCCCACGATCAGATACGTGCCATCAGGCGTCACCCGCCCCGCTCCGGTCGGAACCGGCGCCGCCCGCCGCACCAGGCGGGCCACGTGGCGCCCGCCGGCGCGAAGCGCGATCTGATCCTCGCCGTCGGGGCGCAGCACTTCCGCCGCGAGGGCGGCGACGTCCGGGTTGCCACCGACATCGATGCACCGCGGCTGGAGTTCAGGGTGTTCCTGCGCCAGGGTGCGGGCGAAGCCCCAGAGCCCGGCCGCGCCAAAACCGGCAATCTCGTCGCCCGCCGCCGCGGCGACAGCGCCCCGGGTGAGGATCACCAGCGGCGCCGGCTGCAGCGCGAGCGCCTGCGCCAGGTGCAGGGCACTCCGCAGGGCCGATTCCGCCAGCGGATCGCGCACCTCGAGAGCCACGGCGTGCACCACCCCGCGCCACGATGGAGCCGACTCCGGCCGCGGCGGAAAATTCCCGTCGAGCGCCATCCGGCGGCAGGTCGCCCCCGCCCGCGTGAGTTGGTGCTCCAGCGCGGCGACGAGGGGATCATCGTTGGCCACCAGGAGCCACTCGCCGCCGGCGGAGACACCGGTCGCCACAGGGGTTTCACCCGCGGCCCGCGCCGTGAGCACCGCCTGTTGCGCAAAGATCGACCCCGCCGTCGCCGGGAAGGCGAACGCCTCCGCCGCGGTGAAACCGGTGGCGCCCAGCGCCTCGCTCCAGCGCGCGGGCGCCAGTAAGGCATGCGTCGGGCGCAGATCGGTGTCGGTGAACCGCCACCAGCCGTCGGTGAGGCCGAAAACGAGATCGAGCAATCCGAGCGGTGCCGTCGCCTCGAGCAGCACCAGCAGCCCGCCGCCCGCGAGCAACCCGCGCGCGTGCCGCAACGCCGCCCGGAGATCGCGGGTCGCATGCAGCACGTTCGCCGCGATGACGACATCGAACTCGCCCGCCGCCCAGCCCTGCCCGGCGGGGTCGCGCTCAATGTCGAGCAACTGGGCCCGAATCCACGGCCGGTCGCGATAGCGCGCGCGCGCCTGCGCGACGAAGAGCGGCGAGATGTCGGTGAACACATACTCGGTGCCGGCCGCCGGCAGCACCGGCAGGACGACCTCGGTGGTGCCGCCCGTTCCCGCCCCGATCTCGAGCACGCGCAGCGGCCGACCGGTCGGCAACGCCGCCGTCAGGGTCGCGCCGACGAGTGCGTTCACCGCGCGCGCCGTGGGCGTGTCCCGGTAAAGACTCGCGGCGGAGATCGGATCGCCCGGCGGAAACAGCAGCGTAAGCGGATCAACCTGGCCGCACAGGACCGCGGCGAGTTGGTCACCGCATCGGGCCAGAAGCGTGGTTTCCGCGACGGCCTCCGGCACGGCCGCCTGCAACCGCGCGATGGCCGCCGCGGGATCTCCTTCGGCGTCGGGCCGGTCCGCCAGCGCCACCAGGCGCGCGAACAACCTCCGGTGCGGCGCGGCCACCGCTTCGCCACCACCCATCGCCGCCACCGCCCGCCGCGCGTAACCCGCGGCGATCTTTTCCAGGGCCGGCAAAACGTCCCCGTAGGCCGGGCCGGCGAAAGGGACACGCGGGGCGCGCAGCCACGCCCCCACGGTCTGCGCGACGACTCCGGGCGGCGCAAAGGGCACCGGGGTGATCGTCCGCTCGCGGCGCGGGCGGAGGGGCCACTGCACCTCGTAAAGCCAGTCGCCTCCCGTGGTCTCGAGCGGCCGGGGCAGGGCCCAATGGCGCTCACCGTGAAAACGCCGGCGCGGCTGCGGCAGCGGCGTCCCGACCCCGCCCGGCGGCGCCTCCTCAAGAATCACGTGCGCATTCGTGCCGCTGACGCCGAACGAGCTGACCCCGGCCCGACGTGGCCGACCGGCGGCCGGCCAGGCGCGGTGGGTTGCCGCCACCGCGACCGGGAGCTCCTCCCACGGAATATGCGGTGAGGGATGACGGAAATGGAGCTGGGCGGGGATCTCGCGGTGCCAGAGGGAGAGCACCACCTTGATCAACCCGGCCACCCCGGCGGCGGATTCCAGGTGACCAAGATTGGCCTTCACCGAACCCAGCAGCAGCGGTCGATCCGCCGGGCGCTGATCCCCAAACACCTCGCCGAGCGCGACCACTTCGATCGGATCGCCGAGCGTCGTGCCCGTGCCGTGGGCTTCGAGGTAGTCGAGGTCCGCCGGGGCGAGCCGCGCCGCCGCCAGCGCCGCGCGCAGGAGCGTGCGCTGCGCCGCGCCGCTCGGGACGGTGAATCCCCCGCTTGGGCCATCCTGGTTCACCGCTGAGCCCCGCACGACCGCGAGTATGCAGTCACCATCCCGCTGCGCGTCGCCGAGCCGCTTGAGCACAACCACACCGGCACCCTCCCCGCGGGCGTAGCCATCGGCCGCGGCATCAAAAGTTTTGCAGCGCCCATCCGGCGCCAGCATGTGCGCCCGCGAGAGTGCGACCGAGGTGTCGGGCGCAAGGATCACGTTGACGCCACCCGCGAGGGCCAGCGTGCACTCCCCGGCGCGCAGGCTCTGGCACGCCAGATGCACCGCCACGAGCGAGGAGGAGCAGGCCGTGTCGATGGCCAGGCTGGGCCCGCGGAGGCCCAGCAAATACGAGATGCGGCCGGCCGCGGCGTTGAGCGCGTTGCCCGTCACAAAATACGCGTCGAGCGGACGATCCCCCGCCGCTTGTTTCAGCAGGTGACCGTAGTCGTTGTTCGTGATGCCGACAAACACGCCGGTGGCATTGTCGTCGAGCCGGTCGCCGAGCCGGCCCGCGCTGTCGAGCGCCTCGTGCGCCACCTCAAGCAGGAGACGCTGCTGCGGATCCATCGCCGCCGCTTCGCGCGGCGAGATGCCGAAAAATTCCGCGTCGAAGCGATCGATCTCGGCGAGGAAACCGCCGCGGCGCGTGCAGATCTTTCCCACCGCCTCGGGATCGGGATCAAAGAGCGCGTCGGCGTCCCACCGATTCGGGGGCACCTCGCCGGTCGCATCCACGCCATCGCGCAGCAATTGCCAGAACGTCGCCGCGTCGTTCACCCCGCCGGGCAGACGACAGCCGAGGCCGATCACCGCGATGGGTTCGGCGCGGGCCCGCTCCACCGCTTCCAGCCGGGCCACCGCCTCGTCCAGCGCCCGCAGCAGACGCCGCTGCGTGGTCTTGGCGGGATCATCGGACGGTTGGGTCATGGCGCGGCCTAAGACCCAAACACACGGCGCGGCAACTTGCCAAGCTTACAGCCTTTTCTCCCAGCTCGAGGCGAGGCCCGGCAGCGCCCCGGCACAACGGATGCGACGCACCCGCCCCGCCGTATCGCGCGCAAAGGCCAGCTCAACGCACAGGCCTTCGATCGCAAAATCGCCTCCAGGCCGCGGGATGATGCGGGTGCGCGTCGCGTCGTCGAAGTAGAGGCCGTGCGCGTCCCGGGCCACGATCCATTCGTCCCCGGTGGCGGCGCGGTAGCAACCGGGACAATCCTCCACCCCAACGGGAGCGGGGGGATCCGCCATCGGCGGCAACCCGAGAAAATCGGTGATCGCGCGCAGGTGCCGCGGCCAGTCGCCGGCGCCGTTGTCCACCGCCAGGCGCGGACCCGGAAAACGCGCGAAGAGGTCATCGCACCGCGCCCGGTAGGCAGTGAAAAACTCCAGCACGCCGGCAAAATCCGCGAGACCCAGTCGCCGGCCGCGCGGCGTGTCGCCCAGATGCGCGATCAGGAATTCCGCAAACCAGGAGCCCCGCTTTTCCGCGATCCGGTGCAACGCCCGCCCGACATCCGGCGGCCGAAAACAGATGAGCGCCGGCTCCAGCGGCCGCAGGATCCCGACCGCCTGGAAAAAATGGCGCTCCCCTTCCCCGGCGGGCAGATCCATGAGCAACTGCGTGCCGACCGTCGTCTGGAACAGCGTGCTCTCCAGAATCAGCGGCTCGCCCGCCCCGCCTGGCGGCCGGCCCGCCAGCGCCGCATAACCGGCCAGCGCCCGATCAAAAATCCGGTTCGGCTCCGCCGGGCCGCGGGCGCGCGCCAACCGCACCTGCTCGTCGTCGAAGACCGGATGCCCCAACTCATGCTCGAAAAACCAGCGCGCCGGCCGGCCGAGCCGCTGCAGGTGAAAGCAGAGGCGCTGCGCGGTGGTGGACTTCCCCGACCCCGGCAGACCGTCAACAAAGATGAGCCGCGGTCGTATCGGAGGAACGGTGACGGATTCAGGCATCTTTGACCAGGGATTCGAGGCGCGCGAGCCGGGCGGCGAGGGCGGCATCGAGATCGGGGTCCTCGATCCCCCCGGCCGCCTCCGGCCGGGCCACCGGCGCCCCAGTCCAGCCCAGGACGTCACGCGCGAGGTGGTCCCCGAGCAGCCGGATATTCGCGTGGTCGAAGACCAGGGTGGCGGAGAAGCGCCGCCCAAAAGCGCGGGCCAGTTGGTTGCGCAGTTCGACCGCCATGAGCGAGTCCAGGCCCAGCGCAAAGAAGCCCTGCCGGGGATCCGGCCGGCGGGAATCCTTGAAACCAAGCACGGTGGCGACCTGCGCCTGCAGGAAGGTCTCCAGTTTTGCCCTGCGCTCCCCGGCCGGCGTTTTCGCCAGCGCCTCGACCTCGGCCGAAGGTCCCGCCGCCGGTGCCGCAGGTGCTGCCGGGCCGAAGGCGGCCAGCAACGGCCGCGGCCCGCGCGACTCAAACAGATCCTTGAAGAGGCTCCAGTCGACCTTGGCCACCACGGCCTGCGCGCGATCGCCGGCCAGCAGCCGGTCGAGGATCTCCAACGCCGTGGCGGGGGCCAGAGGCCACACGCCCAGGCGGGCGAGCAAGGCCTGCTCCTCGACCCCGGCCATGCCCCCGCCGGACCACGGGCCCCAATTCACACTGAGGGCCGGCCGGCCCAGCGCCCGCCGCTGCTGCGCGAGCGCGTCGAGCGCATGGTTGGCGGCGGCATAGTGGGCCTGGCCCCGGCCGCCCCACACGGCGGCGATCGAGGAAAACAACACCAGGAAATCGAGCTCGCACGTCCGCGTCTCCGCGTCCAGCACGCGGGCGCCGGCGACCTTCGGTCGGAGCACCTCGGCCAGATCGGAGGGGGTGAGCGTGGCGAGCGGCGCCACCTTGCTCACTCCGGCGGCATGAACGATGCCCCGCACCGGACCGAGCTCCGCCGCCGCGATGGCCAGCACCCGCCGGACATCCTCCGGCCGGCTGACGTCGGCCGCGATCACCCGCACCGCGACGCCTTCGGCCCGCAGCAACTCCACCGAACGCGCCGCGGCGGCTGACGGCGCCCCGCGGGCGGTGAGCACGAGCTGGCGGGCGCCGCGCCGGGCGAGCCACCGCGCGACGTGCAGGCCGAGGGCGCCCACGCCTCCCGTCACCCAATAAGCGGCCTCGGCGCGGAGCGGCGGCACCGAGCCCGCGAGCAGCGGCGCGCGTTCCAGCCGGGCCACATGGCGGGACGGACCGCGCAACGCGACCTGATCCTCGCCGGAGGGCGCGAGTAATTCCTCGACCAACGACGCCAGATCGGCCGCCGCCGGTAGGGCGGGCAGATCGATCAGGCCGCCCCAGCGATCGGGGTGCTCAAGGGCAAAAACCTTGCCGATACCCCAAAGCGGCGCGTGCCCCAACCGCAGGTCGCGGGCATCAGGCGGGGCCGGCGCCACGGCCCCGCGCGTCACGATCCAGAGCGGAGCGGCCCCGGGGGCCTGGGCGGCCAGCACCAGACGCGCAGCTTCCTCCTCCGCCGAAGCGTCGCCGGCAAAAAAGATCACGCCGCGCCATGGACCCGCCGGGGTTGCCGCGGAATGTTCCAACGTCTGGCCCCGGGCGGCAAACGCGGCGGTCAACGCGGGATCGTCGGCACCGAGCAGTTGCCAGCGACCGGGCTCAGGATTGGGCGCGGTCCGACGGAGCTGGGATGGCCAGCAAATTTCGTAGACGAAGTCGGGCGCCGAAGCGGCGAGCGCCCGCCGCTCACGGACGCGCCGGAGGGCGGCGAAAACGCGGGGGACCGCGGCGACATCGTCGGGCGCAAGCGAGCCCTCGGCGATGAGCGACGCGGCGATGTCTGCTTCCTCCTTCGCCTCGGGCAGCGTCAGGAGCGGATCCGCCGCAGCGGACTCGGTGAACCAGTGGCGTTCGCGCTGAAACGGATAGGAGGGCAGGCCCACGCGGCGGAAGGCAAATCCCCGATCCATCTCCGCCCGCCGCACCGGAGCTCCGGCGACAAAGGCCCGGCCGGCGCTCTCAAGGAGTTGGGCGCCCTCTCCGCGACCCGGCTGGAGGCTCACCAGCCAGTCTCCCGCGAGGCCCGGCCACGCCTGCTGGCCCAGCGCCGCGAGAATACCCCGCGGACCGATCTCAATCATCAGGGTCGCACCGGTCCCGTGCAGCGTGTGGATCGCCTCGGCGAAACGCACGGGCTGGCGGATCTGTTTCACCCAGTAGGCGGGATCGGCCAGCTCCGAGGTGACGGCGGCACCGGTGACGGTGGAAACAAAAATTCGCTGCGGCACTCCCCGCCTGGTCGCAACCGCGGCCGCGGAAAAATCCGCCAGGATCGGATCCATCGCGCGCGAATGGTAGGCTTGCCGGACGCCGAGATCCTGGACCGGCAGGCCGGCCCGGGTCAGCTCGGCGGCCGCGGCGGCGACCCGCGCCCGGGCGCCCGTGAGGACGACTTGCCGCGGACCATTGATCGCCGCGATTTCAATCCCGTGGCCTGTGACCACGGCCGCCACGTCATCGACGCCGGCCCGGACCGCGAGCATGGCACCCCCCTCCTCCAGCCCGCCCATGAGCCGGGCGCGGGTCAGCAACAGCGCCAGCGCTTCCTCCAAGCCCAGGGCGCCCGCGATCACGGCGGCCGCAAACTCGCCGACACTGTGGCCGACCACGGCCGCAGGTTCGATGCCCCAGGCCTGCCAGACGCGGGCGAGGGCATACTCCAGGGTGAAGAGGGCGACCTGCGCGAATTCCGTCCGCGCCACTTTCTCCTCGGACGCGAGCGCCGCGACGACATCCCAGCCGGCGCGGCTGGTAATCACCGTGCGACACTCCTCCACCGCGGCACGGAAGACCGGCTGCGAAGCATACAGTTCCCGACCGGCACCGGCATAGAGCGAACCCTGGCCGGAAAAGACGAAGGCGATGCGCGGCGCCTCCGATCCCTCTCCCGACCAGACGCCCGCCGCGGCGCCCTCGCGCCCGAAGTCGGCCAACCGCAACGCCGCGGCGGCGGCGGATTCGGCCACCAGCGCCAGGCGGTACGGAAACGCGGCCCGGTGGGCACCCGCGGTGTGGCACACTTCGGGCCAGGCAGCGGCATCGACTCCCGGCAGGAAGGCGGCGTAGCGCCCGGCGAGGGCCCGGAGCGCCGGCGCGGTGCGCGCGGACAACATCAGGACATCGTGGGGACGGGTCGGGAGATCGGGCGCCGGGTCCGCCGCCGCCTCGGCGAGAACAACGTGGGCGTTGGTGCCGCCGAAACCGAACGAACTCACCCCGGCAACCCGGACAGTGCCGGCGGGGGCCGGCCAGGGCGTGAGCGCCGTCGGAATGGCCAGCGGCGTGCCGGCAAGGTGAATGAGGGGATTGAGCCGGCGCAGATGCAGGTGCGCCGGGAGCGCGTGGTGGCGCAGTGCCAGCACCACCTTGATCAGGCCAGCGATTCCCGCGGCGGCCTCGAGGTGACCGAGGTTGGTTTTCACCGAGCCGAGCCAGCAGGATCGCGCCGGGTCGCGGGCGGTGAGCAGGACTTCGCGCAGCGCGTTGACCTCAATCGGATCGCCCAACGTCGTGCCCGTGCCGTGCGCCTCGACGTACCCCACCTCGGCCGCGGCGACGCGCGCGTCGCGGAGGGCGGCGCGCACGACCGCCTGTTGGGCGGGTCCATTCGGCGCCGTGAGCCCGTTGCTGCGACCATCCTGGTTGACCGCACTGCCGCGGATGACGGCGAGGATGCGCTCACCGGCCTGCCGCGCATCGGTCACACGCCTGAGCACCACCACTCCGCAGCCCTCGCCGCGCACGTAGCCGTCGGCGGAGGCGTCAAAGGATTTGCAGCGGCCATCGGGCGCGAGCATGCCCGCCCGGGCGAAGGTCGTGCTGAGGTCGGGCGCCAGCAGCAAGTTGACGCCACCAACCAGGGCGAGGCTGCATTCGCCCGAACGCAGGCTGCGGACGGCGTGATGCACGGCGACCAGCGACGAGGAGCAGGCCGTGTCGATGGCCAGACTCGGACCGCGCAGGTCCAGTAGGTAGGAGATGCGATTGGCGGCGACACTGAAGGCATTGCCGGTGCCGGTGTGCGCCTCGGACCCGGCGGGCTGACGCGCGAGGAGGCGGCCATAGTCGTTGGTGCTGATGCCGACAAACACCCCCGCCGCCGTTCCGGCGATGGCCGCCGGGGGCAGTCCGGCATCCTCCAAGGCGGCAAAGGCGACCTCGAGCAAGAGGCGTTGCTGGGGATCCATCAGATCCGCCTCCCGCGGGGCAATGCCGAAGAAATCCGCATCGAAGTCCGCCACGTTCTCGACAAATCCACCCCAAGGCGGTGCTTCCCCGTCCCCTTCCGCCCAGCGACCCGCGGGCACGCGGGTCACGGCATCACGGCCCTCGGCGAGGAGTTGCCAATAGGCGGCCGGCGAATCGGCCCCGGGGAAACGACAGCCCAGGCCGATGATGGCGATGGGCTCGCCCTCGGCGGGAGCGGGCGTCGCGTCGACTTTCCCGGGAGGGGTCGCGGCGATCGCCGCGAGATGGTCAGCCAGGGCGCGAATGTTGGGATAGTCGTACACGAGCGTCGGCGAAAGGCGGCGGGCCAGCCAACGTTCAAGCGCGCCGGAAAGTTCCACGGCGGCCAGGGAATCGAGGCCGTACCGCGCGAACGGTTCCCCCGGGTCGATTTGGTTCGCCGGCAGCGCGAGGCGCTGCGCCAAGCGCACGGTGATCCAGGTGGCAATGACAGCGGACTCCAGCGCCACCACCCGGTCCGCGCCGTCCGCCGCCGGCGCGATCGCCGGCGCGGGCTGATGCCACTCGCCGACGCTCTCAAGGCGGCCGTCCAGAAAAAGCTGGCGGCAGGCCCGGCGCTGGATCTTCCCGGACGACGTCTTCGGAATGCCGGTGGTGCGCAGCAACACGATGGCATGGACGGGGAGCTCGTGCTTTTCGGCGACGGCGCCGCAGATGGCGGCGACGACCTCGTCGAGATTGAGTTTGCGCAGGAAGGTGCGCTCGACCTCGTGCACGATGACCAACGCCTCGCGGGCACCGACTTCCACGGAAAAGGCCGCCCCGCACGACGGACGGAGTGCCGGGTGGCATTTTTCAACCGTGAGCTCGATGTCCTGCGGGTAGTGGTTCAGCCCGCGCACGATGATCATGTCCTTCACGCGTCCGGTGACATAGACTTCGTCGTGCCGGATGAAACCGAGGTCGCCGGTGCGCATGAACGGTCCCTCCCCGTTCGCCATCCTGGCCTGGAAGACCCGGGCGGTCTCCTCCGGCCGGTGCCAGTAGCCCTGCGCGACGGAAGGGCCGGCGAACCATATTTCACCGACGGCGTCCGCGGCGCACGGCTCGAGGGTTTCCGGATCAACGATGAGGAAGCGGTTGTCCACCTGACTCCAGCCGCAGCCAACGATGGCCTGGACCCCGGCCCCGTCCGGCTCCCCCAGCACCACCTGATGGCGGGCGAGGGCGTCACTGCGCAGGTGGGCGAAGCGGGTGGGCTCGGCGCGCGGCAGGGCGCTCACCTTGAGCGTGGCTTCGGCGAGGCCGAAACCCGGGCACACGGTCAACGGGGAAAGGCCGCACGGGGCAAACGCGGCGTTGAAGGCCGCGAGGGTCTCGGCGCGCACGGGCTCGGCCGCGTTGAGCGACAGGTGCCAGTGGCGAAGATCGAACGCCGCCCGCTGCGCAGGCGTGGTGCTCGCAACGCAGAGATCGTAGGCAAAATTCGGCGCGGCGCTGTGGGTGCCGCGGTGGCGCGTGATGGCCTCGATCCAGCGCGCGGGGCGCTGCAGAAACGCCGGTGGCGGCAGCATCACGCAGAGAAACCCTTTGAACAACGGCATGAGCGCGCCGTAAATCAGGCCCATGTCGTGAAAAATCGGCAGCCACGTGACCATCACGCTGTCCGCCGTGTGCTCCCAGCCGCGATCGAGGTCGTCCAGATTGTGCAGCAGGTTGGCATGGCTGACCATCACGCCCTTTGGGCTCGAGGTGGAACCGGAGGTGTACTGGAGGAACGCCAGATCGCCGGGGCACACGGCCGGCTCGCGCCAGCCGGCGGCTTCGTCGGCGCCAATCGTATCGGTGGCGAGCCATTCGAGCACCCGCAGCTCCGGCGTGTTCTTGAGCCGGTGCCCGAGTTCGCCGAGAACCCCGGCGTCGCTGAGCACCAGGCGGGCACCCGCATCGAGGGCGATGGCCTGGAGGCGGTGATCCGGCCGGTTCCGCTTTGGCGGATAGCTCGGCACGGCAATCACGCCCGCGTACAGGCAGCCGAAAAACGCGGCGAGGAATTCGAGGCCCGGCGGGTAAAGCAGGAGGGCGCGATCCCCTGGCGCCGTGATCGTCTGCAACCGCGCGGCGATCGCGCGGGCGTGAAGGTCGAGTTCGCCGTAAGTGACACCCGCCGTCTCCGTTTCGCCGTCCTGCAGAAACACATAGGCGCGCCGATCGGGCGCCAACCGCACGCGCATGCGGAGCAACTCGACAAGCGTGGTGAGGGCCGGAGAGGATGAACGGGACGGAGGCATAGAGGGGCGGACCGCGCACGAGTCGCTTCCGCGCAAATGTCTTGTCATGCTGCGCGCACTGGCAGAGACAAGCGCGAGAAACCAGACGCAGGTCCGCTGCCGTGGCAACATGCTTCTGGTCCCTTGCGCCAGCATCCTGGCCTGATTCCCTTCACCACGCCGACCCTCATGTCTTCTGAGTCAGAAAACGATTCGACCGCTTATCGGGTCGTCTTAAACCACGAGGAGCAGTATTCGATTTGGCCCGACGGCATGCCCCTGCCCCCGGGCTGGCGCGCCGAGGGCATGACGGGCGCCAAGGCGGCGTGCCTCGCCCACATCAAGACGGTGTGGACCGACATGACGTCGGCCAGCCTGCGCCGGGCCCGCGACGCCCAGTCGTGAGCCTGGCCCTCCCGGCCACGCGGTGGTTCGTCACGCCGCGACCCCAACCCGGCGCACGATGGCGGTTGCTCTGCCTGCCGCACGCGGGCGCGGGCGCCTCGACATATTTTGCCTGGGGCGCCGCCCTCCAGCCCGCGGGCATCGAGGTTCGTGCCGTGCAGTACCCCGGCCGCGAGAACCGGCTGGCCGAGCCGTTGATCTCCGACGCCCCCGCGATGGTCGCCGCCCTGGTCGATCAATGGCCGGTCCTGGCGGGCGATACCCCGTGCGCCCTCTACGGGCACAGCATGGGGGCGTTGCTCGGCTTTGAACTCGCCTGCGAACTCGCCCGCCGCGGCACCCCGAACCAGCCGCGGCACCTTTTTCTGGCAGCCCGGAATCCGCCCCCGGCCCCGCCGAAATTGCCGCCGCTGGCCGCGCTCGCCGACTTCGAGTTTCTCGCGGGCGTGGCGCAGCGCTACGGCAACCTGCCCGACGAACTGCTCGCCGACCCCGAGATGCGCGCGCTGATCACGCCCATCTTGCGCTCCGACTTTCGCCTGGTGGACGGGTATGGTTGGCGCGCCACCGGCCCGGTGACCGTGCCACTCACCATCCTCGGGGGCTCGCGGGATCCCTTCACCTCCCCGGAGGAACTGGCCGCCTGGCAGCAGCACACCCAGGCGACCTGCCGGGTGCACGCGATTGCCGGGAATCATTTTTTCCATCAGAACGCCCGCCCCTCGGTCCTGGCGATTGTGCTGGCGGAACTGGCCGCCGGGTAACCAACGGGGGCGCCCCGGCACCGCTGGTCAGGTCGACTCGCTTGCCACCCGGGAGGAAAGCGTCATCCTGTGTTCATCCATGAAGTCCCTGTCTGTCCCCGCACCAGGCTCCGCCGCCGCCGCCCCGCGCTGGAGCCGGCGCCGGTGGCTGGGCGCCGCCGCCGCGGGACTCGGACTCGCGGGCTGCGGAAAGTTCAAACTTGGCGGGGGCGCCTCACCCCGGAGCCAAATCAACATCCTGATCTGGGATGGTTACCTCTCGACGGAAATTTATTCCGCGTTCGAGAAAGAGACGGGCATCCGCGTCATCCATCACCGGTTCAGTTCCAACGATGAGCTGCGCGGACGGCTGGCGGCGAAGGATGGGACCTACGATCTCGCGATGCCAACGGCGTTCATGGCCAAGTATCTGCTCGATCGCGGGCTCATCACCGGCTTGGCCGCGAAAAATCTGCCGAATTTGGAACTGGTGGATCGCCAGACCTACAATCCGAGCTGGGATCCGCAAAACACTTTCACGGTTCCCTACATTTGGGGCTCCACCGGCATCGGCTACAACTTCCTGCGGATTCAGGGCCTGCCGAAAAGCTGGGGTAATCTCTTTGAGCCCAAGAGTCAGGAGGTGGATGGGCAAATCAAGACCTCCGTGCTGGACGATGCGCATTTCACCATCGGCAGCGCCCTGCTTTACCTCAAACACTCGCCCAACACCACAAACCCGGCCGAAATCGAAGCGGCGGGGGAGTTGCTCCTCAAGGTGCGCAACCGGATCGATTATTTTGAAAACGATCACGTGAAGGATCTCCTGGCCGGGGTACCGGTGGATCGCCCCTTGACCGCCAAGGAAATGAAGGCCATGAGCCCGGAGGATTTGCAGATCAGGCAGCGCGACGACGAACATGTGCGCAAGCTGCTCGCTTCGACCGGAGGCCGGCCGCTGGACCTCGCGATGGCCTGGAGCGCCGACGTCACGAAGGCGATGAAGGTGAACAAGAAGGTGCGGCTCTCGCTGCCCCGGGAAGGTGCGATCATCTTCAAGGATGGATTCGTCATCCCGCGGGGCGCGCAGCGGCAAGCGGAGGCGGAGACCTTCGTGAACTACCTGCTCCGGCCCGAGGTCGCCGGAGCGGTCACCAACGAGTCGTTCTATGCGACGACCGTGCCGACCGCCAAGCCGTACGTGAATCGCTTCATCGTCAACGGCCCCTCGTATTTCATCCATCCGGGTGGCAACAAACCCTTCCTCGACGACAACGACAGCGAGGCCGATCAGATCTTCCAGCGCGTCTGGGCGCAGGTCAAAGCCGGGAAGGCCTGAATCCGGTCACTTGCCCGCAGGCCGGGAGGGCGGCAGGGCCGGCACGGATACCGGCGCGTCGCTCCGGGTCGCGCCATCCAGAATGAGCGGCAACCGATCGTCGCCACCACCAATGATGACGATCTTGGCGTTGGGTGACTTGGCCAGTTCCAGCGTGGCCTCGATGCCCTTGAAGCGCAGAAACTGATCCGAAATACCATTGCCCGTGATCGTGTCCTGGAAATCGCGGATACCCCCGGCCTCGATCTTCTTCCGCATCGCCTCCTTTTCCTCGGCTTCCAGCCGGTACTGGTATTCGAGCGCGCCCTGTTGGGCCCGCAGCTTCGACTCGATCGACCCGGCGACCATGGGCGGCAGCGTCACGCCCTTGATGAGCAAGTCGTCGAGCAGAATGTAGCGATCACCGATCTCACCCAGCGCGCCCTGCACCACCGTCTGCAGGATGAAACCCTGCGACGTGTAGATTTCATCCGGTTTGTATTGGCCGAACACATAACGAAATTCCGCCTGCACTTCCGGGATGACCACCTGTTGCACGTAGCCGGGGCCGATGTGCTTGTGCAGCAGGCCGAGTTGCTTGAACTCCGGCCGGTACCGGGTCGAAACCTCGACTTTGATGGCCAGGCCGTCCTGCGACAACACCATGAACTCGTCGGCCACCTGCTGCACGCGGGTATTGTAGATATACATCGTGTTCCACGGAAACACGACCTGCAGCCCCTCCCCGTAAACATTTTCGACGTCCGTGCCGCCCCCGAACAAGCGGTAAATCACCCCGGCCTCGCCCGGGCCGATTTTCACGAAGATGCTCTTCCAGAGGAAGGCCACCGCAAAGGCGAAGGTGAAGGCGAGGACCACGAGCAGCACCTTGTTGTCCTCCCAAACCTCCCCGGCATTGCGTGCCATCCGCCCTGGTAGCACCGCCACGCGGTGCGCCGCCCGCCCGATCCCCGACGACCCGGGTTTCCGCATTGCGCCCGGCCCCCGCCCCGATCGCGGCGGCGGGGAGGCCGCCGGCGGGCCCGGTCGGTCCTCGGGCGACGGCGCCCCGCCGGCGGCCGGCAGGCTGGGCGGCGGCGGCGGCGGCGGCGCCCCCGCCGGCGGCGCCGAGCCCGTCGGATTGGGCGGGATCGATTCGGGAGGAACAGGAAGTGGCTCGGACATGGGCCTTGCGGTCTGCGGGATTATTTTGGCGCACAGGTTGGTAACAACCTAATTCGCCGCCGCGGGTTTGGTTTCGGGTTCGAAGGGGACGAATTTGCCCCACTCCATTTTCAACACCCGATCGGCCACGTGAAAATAGCGATCGTCGTGGGTCGCCGCGATGATCGTCTTCCCCTGCCGTTTGAACTCCAGCAGGATGTCCTCGTAGAAATGCTTGCGAAACACCGGGTCCTGATCGGCCGCCCACTCGTCGAAAATGATCACGTTCTTCTTCTCCATCAGCGCGACAATCAGGGAGAGGCGCTTGCGCTGGCCGGTGGAGAGGTTGATGTCGGTGAAGCGTCCTTCCGCATAGCCGGTCTTGTCGCTGAGTTCCATCTCACCGATCAGTTGGGTGACCTGCCCATCGTCGACCGCCTCGAGGCCATACAACCGATCGAACAGATGAAAATCGGTGAAGATGGCCGAAAACATGTTACGGTAGCGGTGATACTGCGCGGGCTGGAGCGGCTGGCCGTCGATCAGCAGGTGGCCGGACCGCGGCGCGTAGAGCCCGGTGATCAGCTTGAGCAAGGTCGATTTGCCGCTGCCGTTGCCGCCCATGATGAAGAAAATCTCCCCCGCGTGAATCGTGGTGCTCAGCGGTCCCACCGTGTAGCCCGGCGTGCCATCCGGGTTGGCGTAGGAAAACAGCAGGTGGTCCAGGGCGAGCGCCTTGAACGCAAACGGCGGCGGCGGCTGTGCGAGATCCACGGGCGGGTGCCGGCTGACCTCCTCGTCCAGACTTTCCTCCAGCTTGCGGATCGTCTCGATCGAGACGTCCGCCCGCGCCACATACGGGATGATCCCGACCACCTCCGCCAGGGGGCCGAAGATGAACAACATGACCGCGGTCAATTTGATGATGACCGACGGATCTGAAACCGCCATCTGGGGCAGGAGAAAGATGATTGTGGCCAGCAGGACGTAAAACGCCGAGTGGGACACGATGGTCTTGTTGACGAATTGCTCGTTGGTGCGCGTCTTGAGGTCGCGCACCTGCTGCGAAAGGGGCGCGAGGTAGTTGTCGAAGAGGTCGCGGTTCTTGCGGGCGTCGAGCTTGATTTCCTTAAAGCCGGAGAGCATGTGATTGAGCAGGTCGAAGAAACGGTTCTCCGTGTCGACGGTCTCGTGCATCTGGGCGCTCACCTGCGAGAGGCTCATCCGGTAGACCGTCACCGTTCCCGCGATCGCCGCGAGCGTCAGAAAAAACGCCGGCAGGGAAAGGTAGGCGATGAACAGGAAGGAAAAGAAAAGCATGACCGCGGACGAGGCGGCGTTGATCGCCATCGACGCGGTGTTGGAAATCATCTGCGTTTCCTTGGTCAGGATCGTCAGGAACAGCGTCTGGCCCACCCGCTCAAAATACAGCAGCTCCGAGCGGCGGACTTTGTCGCTGATGCGCATTCGCATCCGTTCCACGATGGCCTCGGTGAGGCGGGTCGTGTGGTTCAGGCTGTAGCGTTTCGCCAGCATCTGGCCGAGCAAGGCCAGCGCAAACAGGATCAGATACTGCAACGTCTGCGTTTGATCGGTGGCGGCCGACGCCGCTCCCAGGATGATTGTCACCATCAACGCGCCCACCAAACCGCCAAAAAACGTGACCACCGCGACACGCGTACCGTAGGAACCGGCCTCTTTTCTGAGAAAACGGATGAACTCCATGAATCAATGCGCGGTGGTGGAGGCGACCGACGTGCGCACCCACGACAGGCCGGGCGAACAAGCCGGTGAGAAAGCGCGCATCCTCTCGACCCGGGCATCGCCGTAGCAAGCGAATTAGCCGGCGAACGCGTACACCCCGGGGTTCCGGAGGCCCAAAATACACCCGATTTGGCGCTCGAAAATCGTTCAGCATACGCCCCGGCGAATCCGAGCTTGACTCCCTATTCCCGAGGTAAAAAGTCCTGTGGGTCTTAGACATTATGGCAAAAAAATCCAATGCCACCCGAATCAAAGCCGAACTCGCCCGAGCATTGGATGCCGCCAATAGTGGCGACAATGTCGAATCGACCTCTCCCATCATGACCGAAATCGCCACCACCGCCCCTGAGGTTTCAACGGCCGGGTCCGCCAGTCTGGCCGCCGCAAGAATCGTGAACGGTTCGATGTTGATGGCGGCCGGCGCCGGCGCCATCCCGCTTCCACTTTGGGACACCGCCGCGGTGGCGGCCGTGCAAATCAAGATGCTCGTCGATCTTTCGGCGCTCTACGAAGTGCCGTTCAAGCAGAATCTGGGGCAGAATGCCTTGGCCGCGCTGGTCGGGAGCCTCGCCCCGGGAATGATTGCACGCGGGACGTTGGGCAGTTACCTCAAAACCATTCCCGGCATCGGTTCGGTTCTCGGAGCCGTGATTCAGCCCGCGTTTTCCGCCGCCGTGACGTATGCCATCGGCCGCGTCTTCATTCAACACTATGAATCCGGCGGTACCCTCCTCAGCTTCAGGGCCGCCGAATTTAAGGGCATCTTCACCGAGGAAGTGAAGGCGGGCATGAAAAAAATCAGAGACATCAAAATATAAACCATTATCACCATGACTGTATTAATCATCGTTTGGATCGGGCTTTCGGCCCTCGTTGGATATCTCGGGCGCGACCGCAAGTTTGGCTTCTGGGGCTATTTCGCCATCTCCGTTCTGCTCTCGTGGATCATTGGCC
Source organism: Opitutales bacterium (assembly GCA_038249085.1). Classification (GTDB taxonomy): domain Bacteria; phylum Verrucomicrobiota; class Verrucomicrobiia; order Opitutales; family Opitutaceae; genus ER46. Next base: position 6,137 of record JBBRWR010000105.1, on the reverse strand, counting down.
TGCTGTGCGTGTTTGCATCCGACAAGCGCAAAGCCGTGGCGGCCGTTATCGCTGAACCCGCCCCCAGCAATGCCGGGGCCGCCGTGGCGACCTGACGGTAACACTTCCGGTTTCCAGCCAAGGCCCGAAGAAGACGCTTCGGGCTTTTTTATAGGCTGGCCGATTCACGCGGCCGCGTCACATCCGCCGCCGGGTCTGGACGGACATTTGTTTGGCGCCGCCCGCGGCCCGTTTTCCCGAAACCATGGTTATCGTATTCTGCAATGGAAAAGGCGGCGCCGGCAAGACGACCCTTTCCCTGCTCATTGGTTGCGCCCTGGCCGACGCCGGCCGGCGCGTGGGCCTGATCGACCGCGATCCCCAACGCACCGCCTCACGCTGGATCGAGCAAACGAAGCCCTTCGCCTTCGAACTCGTCACCGACGTCAATGCCCGGGAGGCGATCATCATCGACACGCCCCCCCGCCTTGAGTCGCCCTCGGTTCACGAAAGCGTGCGACAAGCCGACAAGGTGATTCTGGTCAGTTCGGCCTCACCCGCCGATCTCTGGACCTCGCAGGATACCGTGCAAATGATCCGCCAGCACCACCAGAAGCAGAAGGCGGCCCTCTTGTTCAATCAGGTGCAGCGGAATACCGTCCTTGGCCGCGAGCTCGACTCGATCGCCGCCCGCATTGGACTGCCCGCGTTGCGCCACAGCGTCAGCCGGCGGCAGGTTTACCAACATGCGCTGCTGCTCGGCTGGAAGGCGCTTGATCCCGGAGCCCGTGAAGAAATTCTGCAGCTCGCACTGGAGATCGTCACTTACTAAAAGTTCATCCCGGTTCGAGCCATGAAGGTCCTGCGCCAAGCCGAAGCAGACAGTTGCCGCCGCGCAGGTCGTGATCGCCGGACGGAAATCCAGCCAAGGCCTGCCTTGGCCTAAGCCCCAGGTCCGCCATGCCCTCAGCCGCCATCGTTCCCGGTCCCGACCCGGCTCTGCGTCGTCTGGTCGCCATGGATATCGTGCAGACCCATACGTTGCTCTCCATCGGTTCCAGTCTCATTCCGGTGCCCCTGCTCGACTCCCTGGCCGTCTCGGCGGTGCAGTATAAGTTGATTGTGGCCCTGGCCCACCACTATCGGGCGGATTTCGAGGTGCAGCGCGCCCGCGCCGTCGCGGCGTCGATCGGCGTCGGCATTACCCAGGAGGCCTTCCGGAGCACCCCGGTCGCCGCGGCCTTCGGCACCTGGGTCGCTGGCATACCGGTGATCGGGGTGGGCCTGCGCCAGATCGGATGGCCGGCCATCCTGGCCGCCTACACTTACGTTCTCGGTAAATCGTATGTTGAACATTACGAAACCGGCGGCCAGTTCGCGAATTTTAAGCCCCCGCATTGGCTGGAGTCGCCGGTCGCGATGGCGTTGCGTTGAACTCACCCGGGCCCGATTTTTCCTCTGGCTGGCGGTCGCAGTGGGTCCGGCTCGATGGCATCGCTACGGGCCGCGGACGCACTTTGGGCGCTGCCGTCCAACATCACCTTCCAGGGTCACAGTTGGACCGGTTCATGGCGCTATCACCCCGGCGACGATCCGGCTTGGCGAGATCCCGCCTGGGACGACTCCGCCTGGCCCGCCGGCAGCTCAGCCGAAGTACCGCTGGGGCGAACCAAGTTACCCTGGTCCGGCCTGGGCTGGTTTCGATTGAAAATTGAAGTGCCCCGGCTTGCCCGCGTCGACGCGCACAGTTGGACCTCGCCCAGACGGGGGCCTCCGAACATTGGCTCGACGGCCGGCGCATCGCGATGCTCGGCTCCGTCGGCACGAACCCGGCCAGATCAACGTGTCCGCCTCCACCTACGATCTGATCCGCGGGGATTTTGTTTGCGATTATCGGGGCAAATACGACCTCAAGGGCAGGGGCCAGCTCGATGTTTACACCGTCCGCGGTCCACGCGAGCCGGCGTAGACCCCGACCCGCGCGAGCCCGCGACCCGCCGGATCCTGCCGTGGCCCGAAGCCCCGGAAGGTTTGCCCGGGCTGACCGACCCAAGCGGCCGGCCGGCGCCCGGCGGCTTCACCAATCGTAGGTGATGCCGCTGGTCAATTGCAGCACGCCCTTCTTGGCGGGCCGCAGGAGGGCGACGTCCGCGGGAGAGAGAAACGACAGGAAGATCGGGGCGAGCGTGGCCGGCAGCGGCCCGAGCGTGTCGTCATAGGTATAGCCCGCGGTGACATTAAACGAAACGTGCTGCGAAAGCTTGGCATTCAATCCCACGGAGGTGTCGATGGCCCAGACCTTGGGGTGCTCCACGCCGACGCGATACTTGAATTTCTGCTCCAGGGAGACCTGTTCGCTGAAGGCGTATTCCAGGTGCTCCAGGAAGCCCGCCGAAAGAATCCACTGGTCGTCGTAACGCGTGCCGCGTTTTTCATGTAACGCGGAAACACCGGGAATCACGTCGAGTTTGGTCCGATCGGTATCGTAGATCTTGTAGCCGTAGCCCACGACCTGTTCGAACGAGTGGTCGATCAGCGAGACCTTATCCACCTTGTAGGTCGATCGCGCCAAGGCGTACGTCCGCGGCGTGAGCACATGAGTGTAGGTAAACTCACCCGACCAGCTGTTGATCACCGCGCTGGGCGACGGCTCATACTTGGCGTAGGTGTAGGAACCATTGAACGTCATCGCGTCGATCGGGGTCACGCGGGCAATCAGCCCCGAAACCATCACCGTCGACTGCTTGCCCTGGAGTCCGACCGCGGCGCCATCGGGCACCCCGGCCACGGGACGCGCGCCAGGAATCGGCCCCTGCACGTAAGAGGCGGAATTGTAGGAGCCGTTGACGGAAAGCGATCGTTTCCAGATGACCTTGCCTTTTTCTGACTTGGGGGCGGCGGGGGGAGCGGCGACCATGATCGGGACCGACTTCTTCACCTCGGAAGGCGGCACCACGACCGCGGTTTCGCCTTTGGCCAGCGCGGACGCGTCGACGATCACCTGGCCGAGCAACTCGGCATTGATGAATACCTTGCCCCCCTCCTGCTTCTCAATCGTCCCAATGATTCTGGTGCCGTTGTTCAATTCGATGACCTGCCCCGCCCCGAAGACGGAAGCCGCACCAGCAAGAGCCACTAGAACCAACCGGCCGTTCATTTTTTTGTTCATAACGTAGAGTGAGGGAGAGAGAATGGCCCTTCCCCGTTTTGGCAAACGGTAAAGAACGGTCCAAGGCTCCGGCGCATCGGGGCACGACGCGAGGGACTGAAACCAAGACTTCCGGCGAAAGGATCGGACGCCGCTCAGAGTTCGATGTTGTCGATCATGCGCACCTCGTCGACCCAGACGGCGGCGGCCAGCAACGACTGGCCCGGCCCGACTGTTTCAATTGGACGGCCACCCGCCGCATTGCGGAAACGGATTCAATCTTGAGCATGAACCCGGGGATCATTCCGCAGGCGCACCGTAGAGTGAACACTCGCCCTTAACTTGAGCGAAAGAGCCGAACTACACCCTATTCGGCACCCAAGCGGAAAACGTGGTGCACGGTTACGCATCCGTTCCATCCTTGGCGGGGGCGGCGTTTTGAGTTGATCGATTGCCGGCGCCGGTGGGGGCAATGGCGAGTGTACTACGCTACCGCCGAGGGGATCACGGCGTTTTTGCCGGCAGGATGGACCGATGCAGGGCTGAAGGATCCTTTTGTCGAAGTGGCGCACGGCCGGGCGCTCGCTCGCGTCGAGGACTTACTGGAGCTGGCGAAAATAACCGCGAGCGGCGTAAAGGAAATTACGCCGCGAATGTAAAGTAAATCATGCCGCTAGTCATGCAAACTTCAAAGCAACAAACGTGGATCTCACGACAATTTTATGGAGGGATGCTGGGCATTATTTGCCTTGCAAGGCGGCCGATCCGGGCAATTATGCGGTGTAACTCTCTTTACACCCATGTCCGACCCCACGGCCGTCAAACGTCAAGCGCTGGAGCTCTCCGGCACCTTCAACCGGCGCGCCGCCGCGGTGCGGCACGAACTGTTTCGCCACGGGAAATTTTTCGATCCGCGGGATTTGTTGCAGGTCAAGTACGAGACGCTGCGAGCGGTGGAGAAAGACGGCTACTCGATCGCGCGAGCGGCGAGCGAATTTGGGCTGTCGCGCCCCACGATTTATCAGGCCCAAGGGCTGCTGCAAACCGAGGGGCTGCCGGGACTCCTGCCCCGCAAGCGCGGGCCGAAAGGAGCCCACAAGCTGACGGCCGAGGTGCTCCGCTTCTTGCGAGCGGCGGTCGCGGAAGAACCGCCGCCGGGAGCGCGCCAACTGTCGCGTCGGGTCCGGGAGCGTTTCAAACTGAAAGTGCATCCGCGGACCATCGAAAAGGCGCTGCAAACCCAGGCCCAAAAAAGGGGGCGACGGACGCCACGATGAAGACGGTCCTGCCCTTGACCGCGGCGGAACACTACGAAGCATTGCGGCGGAACGCCCTGACGCGGGATCAGGTTTTTTCCGCCGCGCCCCTCGGCGCGATTCTCGTCGTCAAGCACGGCGTCGCGGCCTGGATGCGAAGGTGGGGGCAAGTCGGTGGCGCGCCGACGGCGCCACTCCCGTCCTCCCCTCTGCCCACCGCGGAACCGTGTAGAACGCCAGTTCACCTTCGACAGCGGCGCCAACTAGAACCCGACACGTAAGTATCTGGTTTTACGTGGGCGCCGGCCTGCGTGAGCGGCAGTGCTTGCGGCTGCTAGCGGCTTCGCGAACATCGATAAACGCCGGCGGTTTGAAAATCGATACGGGTGAGGCGATGATAAACGACCCCGCCGGTGATCGTGAAGAACACTGTGCGTGACCTCGATAATCGATGGTCCGTTTTCCGAGGTAACTGCTGGCGTGGGCGACGCGGGGTCGGGTTGTGAGCGGTCATGGAAGGTGAGCGCGCGATTTGAGCGGAGCGGTGAGGATCAGAACAGGGTGAGCTGATCGGTCGCGCGGTCTGGCCGGCCGCTGGGTCGCCGTGCGAGGAGGCGGTGGGTGGCAACGAGCCGGTCAAGCTGCCGGGCATGGCCCTGGACGTGCGCGGCGAAGCGGGGGGAGGCGAGGAGTTGATCGAGGGCGTTGCGGATGTGCTTCAACTCGGCGTAAAGGTCGTCGCCATGGTGCTCGAACCAGTCCTGGAGACACTTGAGCAGGTACGTGGGGAAGTAGGCGCTGTACGCAGCGGGGTTGCCGTGGGCGGCGATGGCCTGCAGGCGCTCCGCGATGAGCGTGTGGTAGCGCGGCGGCGCACAGGTCGGGCCGCGCGCCTCCAGCCAGGTGGCGGGCCAGGTGAGGGGCAACCATTGCCGCGCTGACGCCGGCGAAATGGAAGCCGGCTACGCTGGTAGCGTAAGCGACGACCAATGAAAATGGTCGGAGTGCTGAGCATTACGACGTACGTGTGCTCACCATCACGACGTCGTAAGCCGACGGTTCAATCCCAGATCGGGGGGCACCCGGCCGGACGCATACCGCTCTACTGAGAAATTTAGGGTTGTTTCCATCGCCGCAGTATACCTGCGGAAAAGTCGTCTGCATAGGGGGACCCCGGCCGGACGCATACCATACGCCTAAAAAAAAAGCCCGGTTCTTCTTTTTGAAGAACCGGGCTATAAATCTGGCAACGACCTACTCTCGCGGGACCTAACGTCCAACTACCATTGGCTGCTCGGGGCTTAACGGCCGTGTTCGGGATGGGAACGGGTGGAACCCCCGGCATATGGTCACCAGAAAATTGAACTCAGATTACTCCGAGTAATTGGAGCAAATTCAAGGTACTTCAGGTAAGGAGGTAAAATAAACGCCTAGAACATGATAGCAAGATTTGCATAAACCGGAAAGGTCATTAGTACCAATAAACTCAACGGATTACTCCGCTTACATTTTTGGCCTATCAACCGGGTGGTCTACCCGGACCTTTCACCCCTTGCGGGGATTGTGATCTTATCTTGGGATGGGCTTGGCGCTTAGATGCTTTCAGCGCTTATCCCTTCCGAACATAGCTACCCGGCGCTGCCGCTGACGCGACAACCGGAACACCAGAGGTTCGTCATTCTCGGTCCTCTCGTACTAGAGAATGAACCCCTCAAATCACAGACGCCCACAGCGGATAGAGGACCGAACTGTCT
>JBBRWR010000104.1:0-28459 GCA_038249085.1 Opitutales bacterium | reverse complement strand
CAGACCTTTGACCACAGATTTCACGGATAGCACAGATATCAATCCTGCCTTTATCCGTTTTATCTGTGCAATCTGTGGTTGATTGGGTTTGGCAAAACTTGACTTGTTCACATCGACTTTCGGCCTTCAAGGACTCTAGCGCGGATCGGCGCGCGGTTTCCAGCCGTCCGTGCCGCCGAGCACGTGGGCGGGATCGCGCTGCCGGGCGGCCTCGGTGGCACTCAGTTGGCGGGAGCCGGGGACGCGTTGGGAGACATCGAGCGGCTGGCCGTTGAGCGTGGTCGACTGAAATTCCCAGAAGCGCGTGGTGGCCCTGGAGGCGGCGGCGCCGGGACCGTCGAAGATCCAGCCGGCGGGAGTCACCAAGGCGCCCATTGCGCAATTGATGAAGGCGACGTGACTGTGCGGGTAGCGGCCGGGATCGATGCGCGCGAGGACGAAGCGTTTGAGATCGGGCGCCGTGTCGATGCGGCAGTCGACAAAGACATAGCCAAGCTGATCGGCGCCATTGCGCGACTGGACGAGATACCCGTCGTGGACGGCGAGGATTTGGCAGCGATCAAAATAGACGGTGCCACCGCCCCAGACGAAATCCACGTCTCCCTCGATGGTGCAGTCGCGCACGTAGACGCGACCGTCGAGCCGCAGCGTGTCCTGGAAGCTGCGGAAGTTGCAGTGGTCGAGGACCACGCGGTCCGCGCGCACGCGGAGGGCCTCGGCCTGGGAACCGCTTTTCGGCGTGGTGTTGTGGAGGGTGATGTGCTCGAGGCGAAAATCGTCGGCCAGCAGGGAGAACATCTCGCGGCGCGTGGGATTCAGGCGCGCGTTGTTGGTGGCCGCGATGATCGTCTGCTCTCGGTCCTCGCCGCGGATCGTCAGCCGCTTCTTCTCCGGCGCAACGACGATGAGCTCGGGGTAGGTGCCGCGCTTGACCAAAATGGTGGTGCGCAAGCTGGCTTCGGCGGGCGCCGCATCGATCGCGGCCTGGACGGTGGCGAAGTCCCCGGAGCCATCGGCGGCGACCACAAGTTCCCTGGCGGGAACGTGGGCGCCGATCGCCGCCATCGCGATCAGGAGGAAGAAGAGGGGCTTCATGCGTGCCGAGCCAGACGCCCGGCTGCGGAAGGCGTGACGGCGAAACGTTCCCGGGCTCATGGCCGCGGGGCCGGAACGTTCCAGACGGGGTGAAAGGACGACCATCGGGTTGTCGCCAGTGCCGGTTTCGACCGGCGCATCCCGCGGCACACGTCAAGGCCGGCGGCCGGTCCTGATGAAGGCCGCGAGGAACTTCTCCTCGGCGTCAAGAGTGCCGACGAGCACCATTTCAGCTTCGGCAGGCAGGACAGTGGTGGGCGGGGGATTGATGACACGCTCCCCGCCGAGATCCACGGCAATCACGGTACAGCCGGTGGTCGCGCGGATGGCCGATTCGCCAATGGTGCGGCCGGCGAGGGAGGGGGGGACCCGGGAGGGAAATACATAAACTCCCTCGGCGAGCAGGAGGGTGTCGCTGCCGCGCAATTCGTTGAAGATGGAGTTCGCTCCCATCGAAGCGTACGAGAGCACCAGGTCGGCCCCGGCCCGATGCAGGGTTGAGACGTTCAATTCGTTGGTGCAGCGGCTGATGATCTGGATGTTGGGCCGGAGCCGGCGGTAGAGAATTGTGAGAAAGATGTTCACGTCGTCATCGTGGGTGGTGATGATGACGGTCGAGGATTCGCGCATGCCTGCCTGCACGATAACGCCGAGTTCGGCGGCGTCGCCGATGATCGCGCTGGTGGCGTCGGGCACCCGTTCGGGAAGTCTCTCGATGAGCTTCCACTCGATCTTCCGTTCATCGAGTGCCCTCGCGGTGGCGCGGCCTACGCGGCCGCTGCCGACGATCACCACCCGGCTATGGCCGCGCGCCGTACGGGCCATCTGCCGGTTGTAGCGATCGATCTGCTCCGGCGTGCCTGCCAGCACGAGGATGGTGTTGGGACCGATTTCGGTTTCGGGTCCGGCCGGCAGAAGAACCCCGTGATCCCAGACACCCACCACACTCACGCCGATGTCGCCCCGCAGCCCGGTGGCGGCGATTTTCCGGCCGACCAGGGCGGTGCCCCCGGCGCTGGCTTCGGCAATATGCAGGCCGTCGAGATCTCCGATCAGGTGCGCCGAGGCATCGCGGTCGAGGACCCGTCGCGCCAGGGCCTGGCCCATCATATAATCGAGCCCGAGCACGCGCGTGGCGCCGGCCAGCTCCATGGCATCGCGGGCCGAGTCGCTCGTGGCCGTGGCGACGATGGTCACGTTTTCGGCGCATTCGCGGACGGTGAAGGCGACGTTGGTATTGATCACATCGCTCCGGGTCGTGACGACCATCGCAGCCCGCTCAACACGCAGACGCCGGTACGTCTCCGGGTCGTTGAAGTCTCCAATCACGACCGGCAGGTTCTGATCGATCAATTCCATCGCCTCGGCCAGGTTGGGGACGAGGATGTAGTAGGGATGGCGGCCCTTCTTGAGCAGTTTGATCAGGTTTTTCGCCACCGGGCCGTGCCGGGTCAGGAGCACGTGGTCGTGGGTACCGGGAGGCAACTCACGTGGCGCTCTCAATCGGGCCTGGGCCCGCATCCAGGGGGCGTAGAAGAATTCGATGAAAGTAAAGGGCAGCAGCACGAGGAGAAACACGACCCCGGTTACGAGGACCGCGATGGAGAACAGCCGGCCCGCGTCCGAGTGAAAGGTGATGTCACCGAAACCAAGCGTAGACATGACCGTGAGCGTCCAGTAAACCCCGGTCATCCAGGTGTGCTGCTGGCCCTCGCGGGCCATGAGGTAGTGGAACGCGATACTATACGTGGCGATGAGGGAAAGAAGCACCGCGAGGAGTTTGATCAGCGTGAGCAGATTAGCTCGGCTGGTGCGGGTCTCGAGAAAGGTGGCCATCACGGCCAGGAGAGATTTCATGATTCTTCCAGCAGTTTGGCAGGAGGTGGAGCCAACAGCCAAACCAAACCACCGATCGGAGCGCGGCGTGGACGGATCGTCCTGTCCCGGGTGTGTGGCGGCCGCATCCCAGGGTCGGAACTCACGAGGCAAGGTTGCAACGTGTCCCGCCGGGCGGGCCCAAGATCGCGGTGCGGGCGTTCGCGCCGAGTTCGCGCCAAGTGCCGGGCGCCAGGCTGTCGAGTGCAAGGTCGCCGATTCGCACGCGCACCAGGCGCAGGGTGGGGTGACCGACGGCGGCCGTCATGCGGCGCACCTGCCGGTTCTTGCCTTCCGTAAGCTCAAGCGAAAGCCATGACTCCGGGATGTTTTTGCGGAAGCGGATGGGCGGTTCGCGGAGTGGCAGCGACGGCGCGGGCGCGAGCACGCGGGCGCGGCAGGGCAAGGTGCGGTGATCGCCGAGTTCAAGGCCGCCCTGTTCCAGTCGGCGCAGTGCGGCCGTCCCTGGGATGCCTTCCACCTGCACCCAGTATTCGCGTCGATGGCCATGGCGGGGATGCAGCAGGCGGGAGTTCAACCCCGGTTCGTCGCTCAGCAGCAGCAGTCCCTCGGAGTCGGCGTCGAGCCGGCCGAGGGGGTAAACCTTTCCGGGCAGGTTGAAGTTGGCGAGGGTGAGCCAACGGGAGCCGGGCTCAGGGGTGAATTGCGAGAGGACGCCGTAGGGCTTGTGAAACGCGAGCAGCACGGTGGGCTTGAGTGACGGGGGCGAGTCGCGGGAGGCAAGGGGAAAGGTTTTCGCGCCTCCAGTCGGTAGGGGTGCACATCAGGTTGACGGTGGCATTGAGCTCGGTCCTCCCCGTAGCGCCAGTCTTCGACTGGCGCCCCGCCGGGCAGAGACGCGGCGCTACTCGCAGTGGCATTACCGCCAAACGACAGATAGGCCTCCGAGCGCATTGCCCGCGAAGGTGGCCTGCACTGGCCACTTGCCTCTGGCCCCGGTCGCCTGCCACGCTCGGTTCATGCGTGCTGTCCAATTTCCCGTAGCCAACGAGATCACCCTGGCCGAAGTCGCCGACCCGATCCCTCAGACGGGCGAGGCTTTGGTTCGTCTCCGCGCCGCCGCGCTCAATCACCGCGATGTGTGGATCAAGAACGGCCAGTACGCGGGCTTGAAATGGCCGTGCCTGCCCGGTTCGGACGGTGCGGGGGTGGTGGAGGCGGTGGGCCCTGGCGTCGAAGCCACTTGGGTGGGGCGGGAGGCCATCATCAATCCCGGTCTATCCTGGGGGGCGAACGCGCGCGCCCAGGGGGCCCAGTTTCAGATTCTAGGCCTGCCCCGCGACGGGACGATGGCCCAGAAGATCGCGATACCGGCCACTCAGCTGGCGACCAAGCCGGCCCATCTGGATTGGGCCGAGGCGGCGGCCCTGCCCCTCGCGGGCCTGACGGCCTACCGGGCGCTCTTTTCCCGGGCCCAACTGCAGCCCGGCGAACGCGTCTTGGTCAGCGGCATCGGGGGAGGGGTGGCGCTCTTTGCCCTGCAGTTCGCGGTGGCCGCTGGGGCGGACGTGTGGGTGACCTCCAGTTCCGCGGAAAAGATCACCCGGGCGGTGGGGCTCGGAGCCAAGGGTGGATTTAATTATGGCGACCCGGAGTGGGTGGCGGCGGCTTTGAAGGCGCCCGGCGGTTTCGATGTCGTGGTCGACAGTGCGGGGGGCGACGGGTTTGGACGCTTGATCGACGCCACAGTCTCGGGCGGGAGGATCGTATTTTATGGGGCCACGCGCGGCGAAACGACGCTGCCGGTGCGCAAGATTTTCTGGCGCCAGATCTCGCTCCTCGGCACGACGATGGGCACGCCGGCGGATTGGACCGCGATGCTGGCCCTGGTCGAGAAGAGCCAACTGCGACCCGTCGTCAGCGAGGTGTTCCCGCTGGAGAAGGCGGCGGAGGCGTTTGCCCGGATGGAGCGGGGCGAGCAGTTTGGGAAGATCGTGGTGACGATGCCGTGACCGGCGGGTTCGGATCGGGCCGCGCTGCGATATTTCATCCCCTCTTCCTTTTCAATGAACACCCCATCCCACTTCTACGCCTGCATCATGGCCGGCGGCAGCGGCGAGCGATTCTGGCCGATGAGCCGGGCGCAAACGCCCAAACACCTCTTGAAGCTGCTGTCCGAGCGTACCCTGGTGGAGGAGACCGTGCGTCGAATCGGCGCGGTCGTGCCGGCGCAGAATATTTTCGTGCTCACCAACGTGGTGCAATTGCCGGCCACGCGGGCGGCACTGCAGGGCTTGGTGCCGGCGGAGCAAATCATCGCGGAGCCGGCGAAGCGTGACACAGCGCCAGCGGCGGCGCTGGCGACGGCGCTCGTGCGGGCGCGGGGCGGAGACGAAGCGGTGTTGGCGCTGTTGCCGGCGGATGCCTTCATCGCGGACTTGGACAGCTTCGGTCGACAACTCGCCGCGGCCTTACCGCGGGCGGCGGCGACGGGGGCGATCCTGACGATTGCGATCAAGCCCGATCACGCCGCCACGGGTTTCGGCTACCTTGAGACCGGGGCGGAGCTTTCGCGGGGCGCCGGCGGCGTCCTGCGCGCGGTGAAGCGCTTCGTGGAAAAGCCGGACGCCGCCACGGCCCAGCATTATTTTGAGAGCGGCCACCATGCCTGGAATGCGGGCATGTTCTTCTGGAGCGTGCGGACCTTTCTGGAGGAGGCGGATCGCAATGCGCCCGCGCTGGCGGCCTTCGTTCGCGAATTTCCGGCGGGGGACTTCGCCGGCTACCTCACCGACCGGTTTCCGCAGTTGCCGAAGATTTCCGTCGACTACGCCATCATGGAAAAGGCGCGGGAGGTGGAGACGTTGCTGGCGCAGTTTGACTGGGACGACGTCGGGTTGTGGACAGCCCTGCCGAAGCACCTGAAACGCGATGCCGCCGGCAACGCCACACGGGGTGCGGTCGTGGTCGTGGGGGCCGCCAATAATATCGCGGTGAGCAACGGCCGCATGATCGCGCTGTGCGGCGTGAAGGACCTGGTCGTGGTGGAGACGGCGGATGCGATCCTCGTCTGCCACCGCGACGCGGTGCAGGAAATCAAGCAGATCATACCGCAACTCCCTCCGGAGTTGCGGTAGCGGCCCGGGGCCCGCGTTGAGCGGGGGGGCGGGCGCCGACCTACTGCTTGGCCGACTTGGTCGCCTTCTGCCGCGCCCCGTTGTTGAGGATGCGCTTGCGCAGGCGGAGGCTCTTGGGTGTGACCTCGACGAATTCGTCGGCGGCGATGTATTCGATCGCGCGTTCGAGCGAGAGCTTGGTGGCCGGCGTGAGGCCGGCGGCGACGCCTTCGCCCTGGGAGCGGAAGTTGGTGAGTTTCTTTTCGCGCACCGCGTTGCAGGCAATGTCCTCGTTGCGGGGATTCTCGCCGACGATCATGCCTTCATAGACCTTCTCGCCCGGGCTGACGAAGAGGCGGCCACGCTCCTGCACCATGACGAGAGCGTAGGTGGTGGTCTCGCCGGCTTCGGTCGCGAGCAGAGTGCCAGTGATGCGGGTGAGGACCTCGCCCGCATAGGGACCGTATTCCTTGAACAAATGACTCAGCACGCCGCGACCGCTGGTCGCATTGACCACGTCGATTTCCATGCCGATGAGGCCGCGGGTCGTGATGGTCGCCTCGATCATGGTCGAGTGCGGATGCTTCTCCATGTTCGTCAGCAGCCCCTTGCGGTTGGCGAGATTCTGCATCACGGCGCCCACGCACTCGTCGGGCACCTCAATCCAGACGGTCTCGAACGGTTCCAGACGTTTGCCGTCGACCAACTTCTCAATCACGGTCGGGCGCGAGACGAGCAGTTCAAATCCTTCGCGGCGCATGGTCTCGACGAGCACCGCCACCTGCATGGCGCCACGGGCCTTCACGTTGAAGATGCCGGCCTTGTCGGTGTCCTCCACGCTGATCGAGACGTTGGTCTTGAGCTCGCGGTAGAGGCGTTCGCGCAACTGGCGGGAGGTTACGAGCCGGCCCTCCGTGCCCACCAGCGGCCCGTCGTTGACGCAGAATTGCATCTCGAGCGTGGGCGGATCGATTTGCGTAAAGGGCAGGGCATGTCCGGCCTCATCAGCCGTGAGCGTGTCGCCAATGTCGATATCCTCGAAACCGGAAATGCCGACAATGTTGCCGGCGACGGCGGTCGGGGTCTCGCGCGTGCCGAGGCCGGTGAATTCAAAGACCTTGCTGATCTTGGCGCGGATGCGCTTGCCGTCGCCGTGACGGAGGACGAACACGGTGTCCCCGACATTGGCATTGCCGCCGAGAATCTTGCCCACGGCGATGCGGCCGACGTAGTCGCTCCAGTCAATGTTGGAGACGAGCATGTGGAAGGGCTCGTTCGGCTTGGCGAACGGGGGCGGAATATGGTCAAGGATGGTCTGAAAGAGGGCCGTCATGTCCTTCTTCTCCTCGCCGAGGTGGTACATCATGTAGCCATCGCGCCCGGAGCCGTACACCACCGGGGCGTCGAATTGTTCCTCCGTGGCGTTCAATTCCATGAGGAGTTCGAGCACCTTGTCGTACATCTTCGCCGGTTCGGCGTTCTCGCGGTCGATCTTGTTGATCACGAGGACAACCTTCAGTCCGTGGTGCAGCGCCTTGCGCAGCACGAAGCGGGTCTGGGCCTGGGGGCCGTCGTAGGCGTCGACGACCAGCAAAACGCCGTCGACCATGCGGAGGGCGCGTTCCACTTCGCCGCCGAAGTCGGCGTGGCCCGGAGTGTCGACGATGTTGATGATCTTGTCGTGCCAGTGGACGGACGTGTTCTTCGCCTTGATCGTGATACCTTTCTCCTTTTCGAGGTCCATGGAGTCCATGGCGCGCTCCTCCACCTGCTGGTTGGCTCGATAGACGCCGCCTTCCTTCAGGAGTTTGTCGACGAGGGTGGTCTTCCCATGGTCAACGTGGGCGATAATGGCGATGTTGCGGATGCTCTGGTTCATTGGCGGACGCGGGCGTTTAGTGGAAAAAGGGTTCCAACGTGCGCGCCGAGCCCGGTGATAGCAAGGCAAGGTTTTTGCTTCAGAAAAACCCAAATCTTTGGCCCGGCGGGCGGGCGCGGGCGGAGAAAGCGGGGCAATCGCCCCCACCGCTACTTGACGAAGTTTCGCTCCTTAAACCAGTACAGCAGCTGCTCAGCCCAAGGCGGAGCGGGTTTTCCGGGTCGACCCAAACCCAGGCCGTGGGGGCCCTTTTCGTAGAGGTGGAGGGAGAACGGCACCCCGGCCTGGCGGAGTGCGGAGGCGAAGAGGAGCGAATTTTCGACCGGCACGCTCTTATCCTCGGCCGTGTGCCAGAGGAAGCAGGGCGGGGTGTCCTTGGTGACCTGCAATTCGTTGGAGAGATTCCGCACGAGCTCGGCGGGCGGGTTCTCGCCCAGCAGGTTTTTGCGTGAGCCGGCGTGGGCGAACTCGCCGAAACTGATCACCGCGTAGCACAAGACGCCGAGGTCGGGGCGCGAGTTCTCGCGCTCCACCGGGTCGGTGGCCGTCGGGTTGCCGGGCTCGAAGTGGGTAACCAGCGTTGAAGCCAGGTGTCCGCCGGCCGAGGACCCCATCACTCCGATGCGTGCCGGATCGAGACCGTCGCGTCGGGCGAGGGTGCGCACCAGGCGCAACGCGCGGGCGGCGTCGTTCAACATGATGGGGTGGCGGTAGCCATTGGAGCCCAGTCGATATTTCAGGACGTAGGCCGTGATGCCGTGGGCGGCGAGGAACTCGGCGTAGCCGGTACCTTCATGCTCGGCGAGATTACCATAGCCGCCGCCCGGCAGGATGAGCATCGTCGCGCCCGTGCGCTGGGCCGGATCGGCGGGAAAAGGGGTGAGCGTGGGGATATCCTGGGGCCGCTGGCCGAGGGCCCCGGGGGCATCTCCGTCCCACAGGCGGATGGGCCCGAGAATCAGCGGGTAAGGTATCGCCGTCGCGCCGGCAGTGGCGGCCGGGTAAGCCTTGGCGTTGCGGGCCTTGGGGGAGTCGGCGGCCCTGCCGAGGCTGGCAGTGCTCAGCAGCACGGCAGTGAGCAGGAACGTAAGGGCAAGGCAGGTGCGCGGAAGGTGGACGTGCATGGGGAAGGGGAACCCCAGAGAGACGGAGGTCGGCGATTGGGGGCAACAAAAAAGCCCCGAAGGTTTTTAGGCCTCCGAGGCTAATTTGTGGGAGTGGGCGTTCGCCACGCGCTCTTTCCCGGCGGCACACGCTTGGGCGCTCTCGCTTTCGCGGGCGGTGTGCTTCCCGACGCCACTCTCCGCGGCATGCGGATGTCTCGGTCTCATGGCGGGACCGTCCCGACCGTTACCGGTCGGAATCTTCGAGTGAGGCCTCTTCGCCCAGTTCGGACGCTCCCTGCCGGGAGCGGCGCGCCGGACGTGGTGCTGACACGCCTGCAATTCTGACGTTCTCGCGTCGGCACCTTTACCACGGGGACGGCGCCAGCTTTTGGCTGGCCGTTGGCCCCGCGCTACGGGTCTGACCTCTTACCTCTAAGGTTGCTTTCGCTTTTGCAGCGGGGTGACGTGGTTTTTCACGCCGCCCCGTCGAGGAGGTTTCACGGACTTTGCCGGGTCCGCTCTCTCCCCGCCGTCGTGATTCCCTTGCGCGCCTCACTCGTGCGGCGAGCGAGGCCTTCTGGCGGGGTTGGCCCGCCGGGAACCGCGACTGCGTTCTGGTCTGCGCAGTAGCAACCGAAACCCTCTGTGGTAACTGCGTCAGCGCACGGGTCGAAACTTCCCGTGAGCCTGACTCGGTTCGGCACGGTTTCTAATCGCACCTCGCCGCTCAGTTCCTGATTCGTGTAGAGACTGACCGGACACGACTCCGGCCAGAGGAACTGGTGATATATGCCTCTCGACGACTTGCGCCGCCTGGAGGGGAGGGCGACACCAGCTGTCGCCTTCCATTCCCCGGTCACCCGGGATTATCCCAGCCGTGCTCTCAGCGACGTCTTTCAGGCCGCTGCGCTTCGACTGTTCTATCAAGGAACAAGGCAAACAGTGCAGCAGTCGGCGGGGATTTGAAGCCTTTGTTCTCAACAACTTGCTCACCGGCGAACTCGGTGAATAACTTGGGAGCAGTCTGACTCACCGGTTATTCACAGGTTTTCGCTGGGCGAAAACCTGGATTAGGATTTGCTCGGCGAATTCCCCGCATGAATCCGCGCGACCTGCCCATTTACGAACTCGAAGGCGCCGTGGTGGCGGCGCTGCGCGCGCAGGGCCGTCTCATTGTGCAAGCGCCCACGGGGTCGGGCAAATCCACGCAGATTCCCCAGATGCTCTGGCGGCACGGGTTGCTCGGCGACCGGGGGGAGGTGGTGGTCCTGCAACCGCGGCGGATCGCCGCGCGCCTGCTCGCCAAGCGGGTCGCCGAGGAGGCGGGCACGCGGCTCGGCGAAGGCGTGGGGTATCAAATCCGGCTGGAGTCGCGGGTGAGCGAGCGAACGCGCATCCGGTTCGTGACGGAGGGAATCCTGCTCCGCCAGATGTCATTCGACGCGAGTCTGCGGGGTGTCACGGCGATCGTGTTCGATGAATTTCACGAGCGACATCTCTACGGCGACATCTCGCTGGCCCGCGCCGTGCAAATCCAGCAAACCCTCCGGCCCGACCTGAAGATCCTCGTGATGTCGGCGACCCTCGACGCAGGCGCATTGCAGGATTATCTGGCGCCCTGCGCGGTGCTGGTCTCCCAGGGGCGCAGCTTCCCGGTACGGATCGAATACCAGCCGAAGTCGGTGAACTTCGAGCAGGAGCCGGTGTGGGAAGTGGCCGCGCGCGAATGCGAACGTATCGCCGGAGCCGCGCCCGGCGACATGCTGGTGTTCATGCCCGGCGCCTACGAGATCAGCCGGACGGTCCAGGCGATCCAGAATCGGCGCGGTCTGCGCGACTTCGTGGTGTTTCCGCTCCATGGTGAATTGTCGCCGGAGCAGCAGGATCGGGCGGTCGACCGCTACGCCACGCGCAAGATCATCGTCTCAACCAACGTCGCTGAAACCTCGCTCACCATCGATGGCGTGACGGCGGTGATCGACTCCGGGCTGGCGCGGATCGCGCGATTCGATCCGCACCGCGGCATCAACACGCTCCTGGTTGAGAAGATTTCGGCGGCAAGCGCGGATCAGCGGGCGGGGCGGGCGGGCCGCACCGCTCCCGGGGTGGGGGTGCGCCTGTGGACGGAGCGCGAGCACGGCATGCGGGCGCTGCAGGAACTGCCGGAGGTCAAGCGCCTGGACCTGGCGGAGGTGGTGCTGACGCTGAAGGCGAGCGGCATCGACGATGTGGCGGGTTTTCCCTGGCTGGAAAAACCGGATCCGAGGGCGCTGGAGCGGGCCGAGACGCTGCTGGCGGATCTGGGGGCGATCGCGATCCCAAATGGAGGTGGGGAGCCTTCACCCCACCGGGACGGACTCGGCGCTGACGAAGTCCGGCTGCGTCGCGCCACCATCACAGAGGTCGGCCGGAAAATGCTCCGTTTTCCGGTACATCCCCGCTACGCCCGCATGTTTCTCGCCGCCCAGGAACGCGGGTGCGTGCGGCCGGTGGCGCTGATGGCGGCCCTCACCCAAGGGAGGAACTTTCTCGTGCGCGGCGTGGATCGGCGGACGGAAGAAGCGCGCGAAGAGACCCTGGGGGAGGAGGCGGGGAGCGACTTCTTCCTTATGATGCGTGCGTGGCGCCACGCCGATGCCGCCGGTTACGCGCTCGAGGCCTGCCGCCGCGTGGGGATCCACGCGCAAGCCGCGAGCCAGGTGGGGCCGCTCTTTGCGCAATTCCTGGAAATCGCGGCGAAGGAGGGGCTCGATGTGGCCGAGTCGCACGCCGATCCGATCGAGGTGCGCAAGTGCGTGCTGGCGGGATTTTCCGATCAGCTGGCCCGGCGACTGGACGCCGGCACGCTGCGGTGCGAACTCGTGCACCAGCGCCGGGGCGTGCTGGCCCGCGAAAGCGCCATGCAGAAGGCCCGGTTGCTCGTCGCGGCGGAAATCAGCGAGATCGGCGGCCGCGGCGGGGAGGTCAGCGTGCTGCTCTCGCTGGCGACGGCGGTGGAGGAGGCGTGGCTGCGGGAGATCTTCCCCGCGGACTACCATGAGATCCAAGGGGTGGTTTACGACGAGCAGGCGAGGCGGGTGGTGGCGCGGCGGGAACGACGGTTCCGCGACCTGGTGCTGGAGGCGAAGTCGGGCAGCGAGGACGCGCCGCTCGATGCGGCGGCGGCGCTGTTGACCCGGGAGGTGCTTGCCGGTCGCATCCGGCTCGAAGGCTGGGACGAGGCGGCCGAACAGTGGATCACCCGCGTCAACCGCCTGGCCGAGTGGTTTCCGGAACTCGAGGTGAGCCCGATCACGGACGCCGATCGGGCGACGCTGATCGAGCAGGTTTGCCACGGGGCGCGGGGGTATCGGGAGATCAAGGACAAGCCGGTCATGCCGGTGTTGCGCGAGTGGCTCACGGCGGAGCAATTGGCGGTGCTGGACACGTATCTGCCGGAGCGGCTCGTGATGGGCAACGGCCGGCGCTCCCGGCTGACCTACCCGAAGGAAGGCCCGCCGATCCTGAGTGCGCGCATCCAGGAACTCTACGGGATCGAGGGGCGGTTTGCCGTCGGGTTGGGCCGGGTGCCGGTGAAGATTGAGGTGCTGGCACCCAACCAGCGACCGATCCAGGTGACGGACGACCTCACCGCCTTCTGGCGCGACATGTACCCGAAGGTAAAGGCGGAGCTGGCGCGGCGGTATCCGCGGCACGAGTGGCGGTAGGGGATGCCGGGCCGAGGGGAGGGGAGGACGCGTCCGGTTCTGATTTCCACGTTCGGCGGTCTTGCCAACGCGCCGGGTTGATGCGTTGAATCACCCGCATTCACCCGTGCCGGCACCGGTGTCGGTTCGGGTACCTCAAGACCAACCAATCGCATTCGCCCCATGAACCTGATCACCCGACGTTCCTTCCTTAAACATTCGGCGCTGGCCGCCGGGTCCATGGCCCTTATCAGCGGGACGCGTTCCTCCGCCAAGGTCATCGGGGCCAACAACCGGTTGCGCATCGCCGTCGCCGGTCTCAATGGGCGTGGGAAGAGCCACATCGCCGGCTGGCTCGAGCAGCCGAACGTGGAGATCGCCTATCTCATCGATCCCGACCAGAAGGTCCTGGATCGGACGATGAAAAACCTGCGGGAGAAGGTGGGGGGCAAGTTTGCGTGCAAGGGGATCAACGACGTCCGCCAGGCGCTGGCCGATCCCTCGCTCGACGCGATCTCGGTCGCGACCCCGAACCACTGGCACAGCCTGATCACGATTTGGGCGGCGCAGGCCGGCAAACATGTGTACGTGGAAAAGCCGATGAGCCACGATGTGGTCGAGGGGCGCGTGGTGGTGGAAGCCCAGAAGAAATACGGCGTGGTGATCCAGCACGGCACCCAGCGGCGCAGCGACGAAAAGATCGCGGGACTGCACGAGGCGATCCAGGCGGGCAAGTTCGGGAAGTTGAAGATTTCGTACGGCTATTGCTGCAAACCCCGCGAGGGGATCGGTTTCAAGTCGCCGGCCTCACCGCCGAGCAACCTCAACTGGGATTTATGGCGCGGCCCGGCGAAGATCGCGCAGTACCACGAGAACCTCGTGCACTACAACTGGCACTGGTTCTGGGCCACCGGCAACGGCGACATGAACAACCAGGGCACGCACCAATTGGACGTGGCCCGCTGGGCGCTCGATGTGAACCAGACGCACCCGGTGCGCGTGATGTCCCTGGGCGGACGCTTCCAGTGGAAAGACCAGGGCGAGACGCCGAACACGATGTTTGGCATCGGCGAGTATCCGAACGGTCAGTATGCCTTCTTCAACGTCCGCAACGTGAACTACAAGGGCTACGTCCACCAGGTGGAGAACGAGTACTATTTCGAAGACGGCGGGAAGATCGTGAAGGGACTCTACTATGGGAAGGGCAAGACCAAGGGGGAGAAGGTGTCGGTGCCGCCGGGCAGGGTGACGCCGGGGGGGAATTGGGGCGCCTTCATCGCCGCGTGTCGCGCCGGCAAGCCCGAGCTGGCCAATGGCAACGCCGAGGCGGCCCACTACGGCAGTGTGCTCGGTCATCTGATGAACAACTCCTACCGCCTCGGCCAGAAGGTCCCCTTCAACGCCAAGGCCGGCCGGTTTGGCGACAATGCGGATGCGGCGGAGCACTTCCTCAAGCTGCACGCCGTGATGCGCGACGGCGTGGGCGTGCCGGAAAACGGGGCCGAGTATGTGGTCGGACCCTGGCTGACGTTTGACCCGAAGACGGAGCGACACACGGGTGAGTTCCGGAACGAGGCCAACGCCCTGTTGCAGGATGCGCACAACCCGGGGTTCATGGTCCCGGCGGCGACGCAGGTCTGATATTCCCCTGTGCCGGCAATCGGTCCGTCACCCGGCGGTCGGGGTGACGGCCGGTGAGTGGCGGCGAAACGTGCGGCGCGCGATGATCATGGCCGCGGCCAGCAGGAGCATGGCCTCAAGAAATGCGATGCCGGGCAGGTGGAGGGGATTTCCGGGTGCGACGGCCCAGCCGAAGCTCCAGGCGGCAACGGGCTGGCCGATGATGGCGCCCACACTCGTGAGCGCCACGAACGCGCCTTGAACCGCGCCCTGTTCGTTGGCCGCCACCTGGCGCGTGAGATACGATTGCAGGGCGGGTCCGGAGATGGCGCCCAGCGAGGCGAAGACGATGATCGGGTAGATCATCCAGCTTTGCGGGGCGAGACCGTACCCGGCGAAGGCCGTCATCGTGATGGCAAAGCCGCCCAACACCCCGCGCTCCTCGCCGATGCGCGCCAGGATCCGACGCACCAGGGAGGCCTGGACGATGGCGGCACAAATCCCGACCAGGCAGAGCGAGAGGCCCACCTGGAGCGGTCCCCAATGGTAACGGTAATCCGTATACAGAACCCAGTTGGAGTGCAGCATGGCTTGGGCGATCCAGAGGCACAGGTGCGTGGCCGCCAGGCCGAGCACCACCGGGTGATGGCGCAGCGCCAGCAGGGCGCCGACCGGGTTGGCGCGTTTCCAGGAGAACGCGCGGCGTTGCTCCACGCTCAGCGACTCCGGCAGGAAGAACCAGCCGTAGATGAAATTGGCGGCCGCCATGCCCGCGGCGGCCCAGAAAGGCAGGCGGAGGTTGATGCCGCCGAGCAGGCCCCCGAGCAGCGGGCCGATGACAAAGCCGATGCCGAAGGCCGCGCCCAACAGCCCGAAGCGGTGCGCCCGGTGCTCCTGTGGGGTGACGTCGACGACGTAGGCGTTCGAAGTGGCGACGATGCCCGCGGTGAATCCGGCGATCATCCGGGCGACGAAGATCCACCCGAGGTTCGGGGCGTTCGCCATGATCACGAAGTCGATCGCCGACCCGGCGGTGGCGATGAGAATGACCCGGCGGCGGCCAAAGCGATCGGAGAGCGAACCCAGGATGGGCGAGCCGATGAACTGGGTCACCGCGAAGATCAGGATGATCCAGCCGTAGGCGTGCGACGCCTGCGCAAAGTCCCCGCCTTCGAATTGCTTCACCAGTCCCGGCAGCACGGGAAGCACCAAGCCGCCGCCCATCACGGCCAGGACAATGGTGACAAAGATGAAGCCGACGGCGGGCGGCCGCCCGGCGGACGGGTTCATGCCGCGACGCTACGGCGCACCCCCGATGGGGCAAGCGGCGATGCGGGCCTTCCGCGTCCCGGAGGCAACCTGACGCGGGCATGGCCTTCCGTGCGGAGCAGCCGGCCGATAAACTCGGCCGTGGCCGCGCCCTGGGCCTCGCTCCACCGGTCGGCCCGAGGCGGGCGCGACGCAATCGCGGCGTGAAAGCGGGCGCAGTCCTCCTCCGACAGGGTCCGGGCGGGCAGGAAGCGGCGGTTTTTCAACCGCCGATGGCGCTGGGAAAAGCGCCGCTCCCTTTTGACCGCGTGGTTTCGTTCCGGCCCCGGCTAATCATCGTCGCCCTCCTTGTGCGCCTTGTAGAAGGCGGCCCGCACCGGTGCGGGCATCGGGGAATCGGCGCCGCGCACGCTGCGCCAGACAATCTCGTTGAGGGCGATGTCGTCGGCCCGGTCGGGCTCCGAGAAATCCATCTTCCGGGACGCGCGGGCGCCCCAGGCGAGGGCGGAGTTGGTGGCGGTCAGGTCGACGCCGGCCGGGCGCGCGGTGTACGGCGTGGGATCGGGCCGGTCACCAAAGACGTTCCACATCGGCATGGCGGCGGCGTCGTATTGCGACATGGGCTGCAG
Organism: Opitutales bacterium; assembly: GCA_038249085.1. Taxonomy (GTDB): domain Bacteria; phylum Verrucomicrobiota; class Verrucomicrobiia; order Opitutales; family Opitutaceae; genus ER46. Next base: position 12,223 of record JBBRWR010000104.1, on the reverse strand, counting down.
GCCGAGGATGAGTTCGATCGTGCGCAGCATGCTCGTGGTGGAGTACAGGGTCGAGTCGACGGCGCGGCGCCGAGTCCACGCGCTGAGGACGAAGCCGGGCATGCGGTGGGCGTCGACATGGTCAGCGCCGTTCTGGGCATAGTCCTGCAGGACGAAGACGGCGGTGTCGGTCCAGAACTTCGACCGGCTCAGGGCCTCGATCACGAGGCCCAGGGCGAGGTCGTTGTCGGCCACCTGGGCGGTGGGGGTGGGTTTGCCCACCTTGGTGCCCTGGGTGTGATCGTTGCCCAGGCGGAGGACCTGCAGGCGCGGCATGCCGCCCTCGCGTTCAAAGCGGTGGAGTTCGCTGATGAAACGCTCCGCGCGCTTCACGTCGGGATAATCGAGGTCCCAGGCGCGGTACTGGGGATCGATATGACCGACCAGAATCGGCAGCGACGGGGCGGACAAGTCCGGTCCGGATTTGGGCGTGGTGCAGAATTCGCCGTAACTGCGGTAACTCACCCCCGCCTCGGCGGCCCGGTTCCAGAGGTACCCGTTGGCGGGATACGCCACGGGAAAACGCCCTTCCCCCGGGTAGTCGTACTTCTTGTTTTCGCCGTGGCCGTAGCTGAGGGGCCAGTGGCGTTCGACGAAGTCGGTGGCGAAGGCCCCCATGGTCCACTCGTGGCCGTCGGCGCTGACCTCGCCATCGGCATAGAGGTTGTCGAGCAGCACGAATTCGCGGGCGAGCGCATGGGCGTTGGGAGTGACGAGTTCGGGGAACAGACACAGGCGCGGATCGCCGTTCCCCTCGGCCAGATCGCCGAGCACCTGATCGTAGGTGCGGTTTTCCCTTATGACATAGATCGCATGCTTGATGGGCGAGGGATCGCCGATCTTCGCGGGAATGGGGCTACCCGCCGGTCTCACCCCCCGCGGCGCGTTCGCGGCGGTCAGGGGTGAGCATTCGTAGGCGACCTTGGACCAGGCGCCGAATTGGGCGGCGCGATTCTTCGCGGTGGGCAAATCGATCTGCGCGACGGTGCCTTGGAACAATCCGCCGATATATTCCTGCAGGTTGCGCGGGACCTTCGTGCCGGGGGAGGGGCCGCGGGGATTGGCGGCCGAAGTGTTGCCCTTGCCGTTGGCGACGAGCAGGGAGCGGCCGTCGCGGGTGACGCGCACGCTGGTGGGAAACCAGCCGACCGGGATGAAGCCCAGGGACTGGGCGCGGCCGGGCGTCCCGACGTCGAACACGGCGAGATTGTTGTTGGTGGCGTTGGCCACGAAGAGGGATTTTCCGTCCGGAGTGAGCGCGAGGCTGTTGGGCATCGATCCGGGCGGGGAGTCGGGAAAGAGCGCCGCCGTGAGTTTCTCCGTGACCCGGCCGTCCTTCACATCGAGGACACTCACGGTGTTGTGATTCGCCTCGGCGACGAAGAGGCGGCCATCCCCGGCGAGCAGCATCTCGCAGGGGTGCGGGCCGACCGGCCAGCGGGCGAGTTCCGTCCCGGTCTGGGCGTCGAGCACCAGGACGGCGGCGGTGGCCCAGAGACTCACGAACACGCGGCCCGTCGCTTCATCGGCGACGCAGGTGAAGGGAAACGGGGCGTTTGCCTCCGCGTGCGCGGGCACCCGCGCTTCGTCCTCCTGCATGGCGTCGCCTCCCTGGGGGGAGGCGAGCACGCGCGCCCAGCGCGTGGCTCCGTCGGTGGTGGAAACTTTCACGACGCGCTGGCCCCATAGTTCGGCGACGTAGAGGGACGCCCCATCCTTGGAAACGGCGAGGCCGGAGGGAATACCCCGCTTCTCCCGTGCTCCAATCCGCAATTCCCGGTGCTGCGAAAGATAGCCCGCCTTGAATTCGAAGGCATGCACGACCTCGGCGCTGGCACCGCTGGCGTAAAGTTTCGCGCCGTCGGGCGACCAGGCCAGGCCGTAGTAGGACTCGTCGAGCGCCACCTGGGACACGGGGCGGAGCGTCTTGACGTCGAGAATACGGATCTCGTGCGGGCCCCAGCCGTTGTGCAACACCGCGACGAACTTTCCGTCGGGATGCATTTCGAGATGGGTCGGAAAATCCCCGACCACCGCGTGTTTCCCCACCGGGCGCAGTGACCATTGGTTGGGCAGCAGCACGGAACCGTCGGGTTGGATGCCGGGAAGCGTGGCCAAGGGCTTGGCCGGAGCGACGGCGACGATGGCCAGGACCAGGGCCAGGGTGACAGGCAGGGGGCAGTTCATCGAGCGTGGAGCGTAGCGAGCGCGTTCCGCGAGCCAAGACTTCCCGGAGGCGGGGAGGTGGAGCGGGGGTGCGCCATGCCGGGCACGACAGGGCGGAGGATTTTTTCACGGTCGGTCGCGCTGTAGGAGCGGCTTTATGCCGCGATGGAATTTCGCACCCGCTGAATCGCGGCATAAAGCCGCTCCTACAAGAGGGATCCGACCAGTCATTTTCGGGCCGGTTCACCCTGCAAAAATCCGCCGTGGGCACGACAGGGCGGGGGGCTTCACCTGCTTGTCTTCTCCACCGGCCTTCGCGTAGGGTTTCCCGCCGATGCACCCCGCCCCGCTTTCGTGTTTGGCGATCCTTTTCGCCGCCAGTTCCATCCTCAGAGCCGCCGAACCAGAGTCCGCGCCGTATTTCCCGCCGACCGAGGGCGTCTGGGAAACCGTTGCGCCAGCCCAGGCAGGTTGGGACGCGGAGAAGCTCGCTGCCGCGCTCGCGTTCGCGGGCCGGCGCCGTTCGTCCGGCGTGGTGGTCCTGTATCGCGGGCGCATCATGGCCGAGAAGTATTGGCGGGCGGACACCGCACCCGGCGCCAAGGGCAAGGAATACACCCTGCGCGTCAAGGGCAGCGCGGCCCACGGCGGGGTAATCGAAGACGTGGCGTCCGTGCAGAAAAGCATCTCGGCGATGCTCGTGGGCATCGCGCAACACCAGGGGTTGCTCAAACTGGCGGACACCGTCGACACGTATCTCGGCCGGGGCTGGAGCAAGGCCACGCCCGAACAGGAACATGCGATCACGATTCGCCACCTCCTCACGATGACCAGCGGATTGAAGGAGGACCTGACCTTCGAGGCGGCGGCAGGCACGCGCTGGCGCTACAATTCGGCGGCCTACGCGCGCACCGTCGATGTCGTCGCGGCGGCCGCGAAGAAGTCGCCCAACGACCTGACCCGCGAATGGTTGACCAGCCGCGTCGGCATGCACGACTCGAAGTGGGAGGATCGTCTGGGGGGCGGGGCCAAGGGTGGGGTGAATCCGCGCGGTTTTGCCACCAGCGCGCGCGACCTGGCCCGCTTCGGCCTGTTGATCCTGGCGGACGGACGATGGAACGGCGAGCCGGTGATTGCGGATCGCGCGTATCTGCGCGCGGCGTTGCACCCGTCGCAGGAACTGAACCCCTCGTACGGTTATCTCTGGTGGCTGAACGGGCAAAAGGAAGTGGCGCGCGGCGCGGGCCGGCGGGTGCAGGGTCCGTTGATCCCAAACGCCCCTCCGGACCTCGTGGCCGCGTTGGGCGCGTTGGACCGCAAGATTTACGTCGTGCCGAGCCTCGAGCTGGTCGTGACCCGGTTGGGCAACGTCGGAGGGGCGGCGTTCGACAACGAATTCTGGAAACTGCTCGCCGCCGCTGCGCCCAAGCCTTGAGCGCTCCGGGCTGCTTTCGGCGGTGAGGCGCCGGTCGGACGGGGAAAATCCGCGGGGTGGCGTCTACACGAAGAGGTACACGTACGCGGCGAAGAAGATCGCCGAGGCGCCCGCGGCCGCCGAAAGCCCCCAGAGCAGGTTGCGCTTCTGCGCGGCAATCGCGAAGGTTGCGATGATGACGGCGGCCTGGGCGGCGAGCATGCCGAAGAAGAAGCGTTGGCTGCGCACGTGATGGCGTTCGGCGTCGAGGTTGCTCCGGGCCACCTGCAATTCATACAGGACCGCGACGGCCTGATTCAACCGGGCTTCGGCGTCGTATCGCCGGGCGGAATACTGGAGACGCGCGGCCACGAAGGCGGGCGATTGGCGCGGCGCGGCGGGCGTGCCGGTCAGTTGGCCCTCGAGGCGATCGATGATCCTGCCCAACGGCTGCATGGTCGCATCAAACGCGGAGGTCTGTTCCTTGGCCGCCCGGAGTTCGTCGGCGAGGATGGTCTCGCTCACGCGGAGGATCAGCGGGGCATTTTCGGCCTCGGAGGAACTGCCGTGCATCGCTTCCAGCGCGGCCTTGACCTGCGGATCGCCCACGGCCCGGGGCGTGGCATCCGGCAATTGGCCCTCCAGCAGGGCGGCCAGGGCCTGGCGACCGACCGGAGAGTCGAGCGAGGAATCGAGCCGGAGCAGGCTGGCGACCTCGAGCGGGCTGAGGTCCGTCGTGTTGTGCAGCAGGTCAAGCGTGCTGCGCTGCAGGGCGCCGCGCAGGCGTTTGGCTTGGAAAAAGCCCCATTGGTCGCCGGCCTTGGACTGCTCCTGGGCGGCGCGGGAGCGGCTGTATTGCGCCCGGGTCATTTCGCTCGAGGCGAGGCCGGCCAGAGCGGTGGCGATGACGGTCATGATCACCGGTGTGGCCACGAGCACCTTGCCCCAGCGAGTCTGGGGCACGTCTGATTTCAAGTTGTCCGGGATCTTGATCTTCATGTTGGGCGGGTTCCTTGTGCCACGGTTTGCCCGCACGCCAAGCCAACTCGGATCCAAGGTGGCGGCCGTACTGCCGGGGTTGATTCGCCAGTGCGCCAGCGTGCCCGGGGAAAGCGCGCCAAATGAACGCAGCTTCACCCTCTTCCGGATGCATCGCCCCTGCGGGCGATGCCCTTCCCGGAAGCGCAGGCCGGGCGCAGGGGGGTTCCCGCCGGGGGCGCGGCGCTGGTCAGAAGCGTTTCGTCGCCTGCGCGTAGAAGGCGCGTCCGCGGGGATTCGTGCCGGCGCCGCGCTGGTAACCGGTGTCCGAGTCGGCGAGCGGCGGGTCCGAGTCGAAGACGTTGTTCACCCCGAGCCGCAGCGACAGGTCCCCCCAATTGCTGCCGCGCCGCTTGGGGAAGGCATAGTTGATATACGCATTGTGGTTCACGCTGGAGGTGATCAGGTAGCGGTAGCGGCGGACCCCGCCGGAATCGACATAGGTGGAGATATAGTCCGGCTGCCCGAGGACATCGTAGATTTCCTTGGTGGTCGCCGTGCCGGTGTCGACGTAGGGGCCGTAGTAGGTGGTGAACCAGCCCGCGCTCCAGCGTCCGAGGCGCCAGGTTTCCCCGATGTTGCCGCGGAAACGGGTGCGCCCGTCGCGGTTGATGTTGGTGATCTTGGGCGCACCGGGGTTGGCGATGGTGTCGTACTGGAGCAGATACGAAGCGTCGCCGCGAATCGAACCCTGGCCGAACCGGGTCTTGGGCAAACGCAGCTCGACGCCAAAGTCCAGACCCTGCACCTCGCGGCCGGCGAGATTGACGTAGTCGGTGACGACCGAGCGCAGGCTGCCCACCGGGACCCGCTGGTTCGAGGCCGGTCGCGTGGCGTTGAACGTGTTGAACGCCGTGATGTCGGCCGGCGTGACCGGATCGCGGACGACCTTCGGATTCCCCACGTAGTCGCTCGTGCCGCTGCCGAGATCGATTTGGCTGATCGTCTTGCCGGCGGCGAGTTCCCGCTGGACCGCGCCGTCGAGCAATTCCTCGTCGAGGAGCATCTGCGTGGTGCCGGTCACAGAGGCGATCACGTCCTTCTGATGAATGCGCCAGTAGTCCACGGTGAAGGTGAGCGCGCGGAAGAACCAGGGCGAGACGCCCAGGCCGACGCTCAGGGAGCGTGCGGTCTCCGGTCTCAGGCCGGCATTGCCCTGGCGGAAGACCACCGGCACGGCGGCACTGTCGCGGTTGAGCCCCGTGACCTCGGAGCGGTAAGGATCGTTGTAGGTGCTGCCGGACCGCTGGAGCGGAGTGACGTTGGACTGGACCAGATTGGGGGCGCGGAAGGAGGCGGCGAGGGTGCTGCGCAGGAGAATCCAGTCATTGGGCCGGTAGTTGAGCCCGAACTTGGGTTTCACGGTGTTGCCGAAATCGGAGAATCGTTCGGCCCGGCCCGCCAGGGAAAGTTCCAGCGTCCGCACGAACGGCTTGCGGTTGGCCGGGCCCACGATCGGGACCAGCGCCTCGGCGAATACAGATACGTTGGTGCGCGATTTGTAGAGATTCGGGTTGGGACTGAGCGCGAGGAAGTCGTTTTCGTTGGGCCCGAAGAACAGGTTGTTCGGATCGCTGGCTTTGCCGTTGTAGGGGGCGTCGGCGGGATTGAAATTGGCATAGGGCGGGCGCCAGTCGCGGTAGTCTTCCCAGCGCATTTCCGCGCCGAAGGCGACGCCGATGGGACCGCCCCAGAAACGGTCGAACACCGAGCCGTTCACCCGGAGATCCCAGCTCGCGAGCTGCGTCCGGCCTTCGCGCACGAAATTGTCGTAGAGCGAATCCGTCAGGGCGGCCGGGTTGCTGTACGGCTGGTCGATCATCAGCAGGTAGGGGTTGGTCGTGCTGGCCTGCGACACGAGTTTGAAGGTGTAGTTGAAGGGGTTGAAGGCCTTGGCCGGATCGGAAGTCGTGAGCGCCGCCCGGAGCCGGCTCTCGCGCACCGCATACTGCTCCTCGTCGTGGGACGTGTTGCGCCCGTAAAGGATGCCGGACTCCCACTCCCAGTCGTTCGCCAGCCTCCCGCGCAAACCGCCGACCCAGCGGAACGCCTCGGAATCGACGGTGATGCGGCGCGGCTTGAAGTCGCGCGGGATCACGCCGACGCCGGAGAGAAACGCCACCGCCGCCGGCGCTCCCGTCAGCCGCGGCGTGCCATCGGCATTGGGGCGCCCGGTGAGATCGTAGAACCGCGAGCCGAAGGGATTGAAGGGGTTGTCGGCACTGACGTAGATGTTGTGGTCGGTCGCCACATCGAAGGAGGTTGGCAGGCGGCCGGTGATGGAGCGGGCCCGGTACGCGAGGATTTCACCAAAGAGCTCCAGGTTGTCCTGCAGTTTGTGGCGAAGCATCGCCGTCAGGTTGAAGCGATCGGTCTTCGGCAGGATCGGCTTGTAGAGGTTGGGATTCTGGTACCAGTTGACGGTGAAGTCATCGATGTTGTGCGAGGGCAGGGTCTGGCGCCAGCCGACGTCGCCGCTCGCGAGCGGAATGAAATAGAAGGTGCCATTGGTGGCCATCGTCGCGGAGGTGCTGCCCGAGGTCGTGATGATGCCCTGATTGCTCGTGGGCCGTGCGCCGACGAAGGCGAAACTGGCGTCGTAGTTGCCGCGCACAAAGCCGCCGTAGTAGCTGGAGTCGGTGCTGAGGCGGTTGTCAAAATCGTTGTCGCGCAGGAGCGTGCCGGCGGAATCGGTGATAGGCAGTCCGTTCCACGGCGGCGGGATGTTGTGCGTCGTCCGAATGTCCTGGCTGCGGGAGAATTTGCGCTGGTCGAGCCAGAGGAAGTCGCGATGGAAGTAATCGAAGGTGAGGAGCAGGTTGCTGCGGCCGCCGTTGAAATTGCGGCCCTCGGTGATCTCGGCATTCCAGTCGTTGCCGCCGCCGTGCTGCGTCACGCTGCCGCGGGTGCGGATCGCGAGCCCGTTGTAGTTGCTCCGGGTGATGGAATTGACGACGCCGGCCGCCGCGTCGGTGCCGTAGATCGCGGAGGCACCGTCGCGCAGCACCTCGACGCGCGACATGGCCGCCATGGGGAGCTGATTGATGTTGACGGAGAGGGAGGGCGCGCCGCCCTCCGACATGCTGATCGGGTGGGGCGGCAGGCGGCGGCTGTTGAGGAGGACGAGCGTGTTGCCCGAACCGAGGCCGCGGAGATTGATCGTGGCGTTGTCGCCGCGCGCATCGGCGCCGAGGGTGTTGCCTTCGTCGAGCGTGATGGGACCACCGATGGAAAGCGTGTCGAACAACTCGGCGGCGGTGGGCACCGCGCGCAGGTCGAGATCCTCCATGTTCATCACCGTGATCGGGAGAATCTTCTCCTCGTCGATGCGGCGGATGTTGGAGCCGGTCACCGTGAACGCTTCCAACTGCACCGGTTGGCTTGGTTCCGATTCACTGGCCGCAGGTGGCGGGGTCGTCTGGGCCAGCAGGGGGTGCAGGACCAGCGCGAGCCAGGTCGTTGCAGTTCGCAAGGCTGGGAGTTGGGGAAGCCGGGCGGTGTTGGTTTTCATGGAGGTAGTTCGGTGAAAATTGTGAGCCGGGAAAGGTTCTGGTAACGACGCGAAAGAAGGGAATTCGTTTCGACTGCACGAATTTTTTTGGGCGAATGATTGCTTTTACTGGGCCGGGGGCGGGTAAACCGGCTGAGGGGTTTCAATCTCATCAGGACTTTTAACCCTGGGCTTCGCAGTGATTGTGCCAGACGAGGCTTCGGTTGCAGCGGTTCGCAGCCGCCCACCGGCCCCAAACGACGGCCGGTAGTGTTTCGATCGTGCATTCGCAACCGCCGGTGGAATACGCTTGATCGAAAATGAGTATCGTTTTGACCCTGCTTTGCGCGAAATGAAACCCTTCAAGTTCCTCACCCTCGCCGTCGCCCTGACGGGTCTGCCCTCCACGCCAGCCGTCGCTTCCGTCACGGTGCAGACGGTCCTCGATTCCGCCCGGCCCGGCCCGGTAATCCTCCTCCTTAATCTCCCTGCCACGGACGATGTCTCCGGGGCGATCGCGATCAAACAAGTTTCGCGCTGGACGCTTACCCAGGGCAAGGTCGTCGCCGTCACCGACGGAGACCTCGCCGCAGCGGTCAAACTGACTTCGCCCGCCGCGATCGTGAAGTTCCAAGTCGAAAAGTCCGCGGCGACCGACGGGCCTCCGGCCTCGGTCCGGGTTCGTGGGCTCGCCTCCGTCGCGTTGCTGGAAAAACTCAACGCGATCCTCGACCCCGGCACCGCTCCGGTCGCACTCGCCGCGGAGAAGCCCGCTCACGAGCTTGCCCCCGGCGTTGCGACTGTGATCGAGCTCTCGTTTGCGGCCAGGCGCGGCGCGGCCTCCCCCGGCGAGCGCACCCGGCTCGTGCGTCACACCGTCCACGAAGTCCTTGCCGCCAACGGCATGACCGCCAGCAGTCCGTGGACGCTCATCGACCCTGCCACCAAGAAGATCAAAGTCGCCATCTACGCCGGTGGCGGTTCCGCCACCACGCCCGGACTGGCCGCCTATCCGGCCTGCCTCGACCGGGCCGCATCGGACATTGACTACACCTATGTCGGACCGGTCGAACTTGCCCGGCCCGGCATGCTCGATCCCTTCGAGGTCGTCATCTTCTGCGGTGGCTCCGGCTCGGGCCAGGCCAAGTCGCTGGGCGAGGCGGGCGCCGCCAACGTCAAAACGTTTGTCGAGCGCGGGGGCGGCTATGTTTCGTCCTGCGCCGGCACCTACCTCGCCACCTCCGGCTATTCCTGGTCCCTCAAGCTTGTCGACGCCGACACGGTCGACTCCAAGCATTGGGCCCGCGGCACGGGCCAGGTTGACATCGAACTCACCGCCGAGGGCAAAAGAATCCTCGGCGACTACCCCGGCCTGCAATCCGTCCGCTACGCCAATGGTCCCCTGCTCGGCAAAGCCAAGAACGCGTCCGGTCTCGCGCCCTATACCGTCCTGGCCTACTTCCGCTCGGATATGGCCAAAAAAGTTCCCGGCGGCGTCATGCCAAACACCCCGGCCATGATCGCCGGCGACTTCGGCCAGGGGCGCGCGATCTGTTTCTCGCCGCACCCCGAGTACACCAAGCCTCTCCAGGCCATGATCGCCCGGGCGGTCAAATGGGCCGCCAAACGCCCGCTCGGGGAGTGAACCGTAGGCTCTCGACGCCAAGCGCGAAACGAATCGGTTCACTCCCCGGATGAGACGGCGCGCCACACTCCACCAAAATGCAGAGTGAAATACTGCCGCGGGTTCGGCTTCAGCCCCGCCGCGAGGTTCGGCGCGGCGTCGGCGGTGCGCTGGTACTGCTGGTATTGTCCGCCGCCACCCCGCTTCGCTCCTGCACCCTCTGGGGTATCGCGGGCGACGAGGCGGACGGCGGCACCCTTATCTCCAAGAACCGCGACTGGAAGCCGGATCACACGCAGGTCTTGAAACTGCGTCGAAACTCCACGGGCTACGCCTACTTCGGCTTATATGCCGAGGGTAATGCCGAGCCCGGCATCAAGTCGGGGGTGAACGAAAAGGGGCTGACCGTCGTCACGGCCTCCGCCAGCAGCGTCCCGAAAGCGACGCGCGATCACCAGCCGGGCAAACACGGGGTGTTGGCCACCCTGCTCGCCCGCTACGCCTCGTGCGATGAGATCGTGGCCAAGCAGGAGGCGATTTTTGGGACGGCGCGGACCGGGTTTTTCCTCATTTCCGATCGCCGGAAGATTCTGATGGTCGAGGTCGGCATGGACGGCAAATTTGCGCTGCGCACCGTCGCGCAGGGGCGCGTGGTGCACACGAACCATTTTTTGGAAAAGTCGCTGGAAGAGTTTAACGTGAAAATCGGCCCCAGCAGCGCCACGCGGCTTGGCCGGATCACGGAACTCGTCGCCGCGGCCACGCCGCCGCTCACCCTCGCAGCCATTGCGACCATGAGCAAGGACCGGCACGATGGTCCGGACAACAGCCTGTGGCGCACGGGCAAGAGTTCACGCACGATGTCCTCCTGGATTGTTGCGACTCCGGCGCAAGGGGCCCCGCGGCTGCGCGTCGTGCTCGCGAATCCGGGCCAGCCGGAGGAAGTCCGGGTCTACCTGCTCGACGCGAATTTCTGGCGGACGGCGAAGTGAGTTTTCCCATGCCCGCCTTCGAATCCACTGCCGCAGCCCCGGCCGAAACTCCGGTCTCGCCGCCGCCTCCTTCCGCTGCCACGCCACCGCCCGCCCGCCTGCAATCGCTCGACGCCTATCGCGGGCTGATCATGGTGGCGCTGGCCTTCAACGGATTCGGCCTGGCGGCGACGGCGCGGAATTATCTGCGCACCGCTCCGGACTCGGGAATCTGGCACGTGGTGGCGCGCCACTTCGAGCATGCCGAATGGCAGGGCGGCGGTTTCTGGGATCTGATCCAGCCGTCCTTCATGTTTATGGTGGGCGTGTCGATGGCGTACTCCTACGTGCGCCGCCAGCGCGAGGGTCAGTCGTGGTGGCGCATGCTGGGGCACGCGGGCGGGCGGGGAGTGATCCTGGCGATGCTGGGGATCTTTCTCATCTCGAACTCCCGCAGCTCGACGGAATGGCTGCTGACGAATGTGCTGACCCAGATTGGGCTCGGGTATGCCTTCCTCTTCCTGCTCTGGGGTCGCTCCGTTCGAGTTCAGGCGGGGGTGGCGGCGGCACTGCTGCTCGGCACCTGGGCGCTCTATGCCTTCTATCCCGGTGCGGGCGTCGATCTGGCGAAGGGAGCGCCCGCTGTCGGGGTGCCCGCGGCCTGGGCGCAGGAGCATCTCGCGGGCCTGGGCCGAGCCTGGCACAAGAACGCCAATGTCGGGCAGGCCATCGACACCTGGCTCCTCAACCTGCTGCCGCGCCGCACGCCGTTCGTCTTCAACGCCGGCGGCTACCCGACAATCAATTTCATCCCTTCGCTGGCCACGATGCTGTTTGGCCTCATGGCCGGCGAGTGCCTGCGGTCGGGCCGGAAACAGCGGGAGAAATTGTACCTGCTGCTGGGGGCCGGCCTCGGGGGCCTCGCGGCCGGTTTGATCTGGCAGGCGCTCGGCTGCCCGATCGTGAAACGAATCTGGACGCCCTCGTGGGCGCTGTTTTCCACCGGGTGGTGCTGCCTGATCCTGGCGGGGCTCTATGCGATCATCGACGTGCGGCGCTGGCGGGCCTGGAGTTTCCCCCTGGTCGTCGTCGGCATGAACTCCATCGCGATCTATGCGATGGAAATGACGCTGCGCGGATGGACGGCGAAAACCATCCAGACCCACTGCGGGGTCGACGTGTTCAAGCTGCTGGGCCCGGCCAACGCGTCCTTCGTGCAGGCGACGCTGGTCGGACTCGTGTTCTGGGTGGTGTGCTGGTGGATGTACCGCCGCAAGATCTTCCTGCGGATCTGAGGGCGCGGCTGCGCTGGTGGCGCCCCGACTACGCGGCCCAGCTCAGTAGTCACTTTCCCGTGAAATCCCGCGCAAAATGCGCAAGATTTTGAAATTCGAAGCACGAATGCCGAAATTCGAAACAAACTCGAAGGGCAAAAGCAGAAAACTCCAAACGCAGAGCCGGCGTTGCACCGGTTTTCGGTT
>JBBRWR010000103.1:0-28816 GCA_038249085.1 Opitutales bacterium | reverse complement strand
GGTTGGGTCCGGGGGGGGGGCGCATCTTCCGGTTGACGGTGGCGTTGAGCTCGGTCCTTCCCGTAGCGCCAGTCTTCGACTGGCGCCCGCCGGTCAGAGACGCGGCGCTACTCCCAGAGACGTCACCGCCAACCGGCAGCTGCGCCCGGTCCGGGGGTCCGGGGGATGCCGGAGAATCCGTTTGACGGTGCTTTGCCGGCTGGTGACGGTGGCGAGATGGCTGAAACCATGGAATACGATCTCGTTGTCATTGGGGGTGGTCCGGCGGGCTATGCCGGGGCGATCCGCGCCGGGCAATTGGGCAGGAAGGTCGCCTGCGTCGAACTCGAGCGCGCCGGCGGCACGTGCCTGAATTGGGGCTGCATCCCGACCAAGGCGCTCCTCAAGAGTGCGGAGCTCTACCGCTCGCTGCAGAAGGCGGACGCGTTTGGCCTCAAGGTGGGGGAGGTCGGCTTCGATTTTGCCAAGGTGATGGACCGATCGCGCACTGTGGCGGAGCAGATGGCCAAGGGGGTGGAGTTCCTCTTTCGCAAGAACAAGGTCGATTATTTCGTCGGCCGCGCCCAGGTGACGGTGCCGGGCATGGTCGAGATCGTCGACGGGCAGCACCAGGGCAAGTTCCTCAAGACAAAGCACGTGTTGCTGGCTACCGGCTGCAAACCCCGCCGCCTGCCGGACGTGCCCGTGGACGGGCAACGCGTGCTGACGTCGCGCGAGGCGCTCGAACCCCGGGCGACGCCGCCGAAATCGATGGTGATCATTGGCGCGGGGGCGATCGGGGTGGAGTTTGCCTATTTCTACAATGCGTTCGGCACGAAGGTGACGTTGGTGGAGATGCTGCCGCAGATCGTGCCGGTCGAGGACGAGGAGGTGGCGCGGGCGCTGCATCGTTCGTTCGAGAAATCCGGCATCACCGTGCACGTGGGCACGAAGGTCGAGAACGTGCGGGTGGGGAAGGCGAAGGTGGAACTGACGCTGGTGAAGCCGGGCGAGGCGAACTCCACCGAGATCGAAGCCGAGACGCTGTTGGTCGCCGTCGGGGTGGTGCCCAATCTCGAGGGGACGATTTCCGCCAAGGTGCGGCTCGAACTCGACCGGGGCTACGTGAAGGTGAACGACAGCTATGAAAGCAGCGTGAAGGGAATCTACGCCGCGGGTGACATCATCGGACCGCCGTGGCTCGCGCACGTGGCGACCTTCGAGGCGGTCAACGCGGTGAACGCGATCTTCGGGCACGCCCACGCCGGGCGGGTCAAAATCTTCCCGGGCTGCACCTATTGTCAGCCGCAGATTGCGAGCACGGGGCTGACGGAAAAGGCCTGTAAGGAGAAGGGCCTCGCCTACAAAGTGGGCAAGTTTCCCTTCTCGGCGTCCGGCAAGGCGGTGGCCGCCGGGGACTCCGAGGGTTTCGTGAAGGTGATTTCCGCGGCGAAGACGGGCGAAATCCTCGGCGTGCACATCCTCGGCAACGAGGCCCCCGAGTTGATCGCGGAATACGTCCTCGCGATGAATATGGAAGGCAGCATCGACGAGGTGCACCGCTCGATCCATGCGCACCCGACGTTGAGCGAGGCCCTGATGGAAGCCGCGGCGGCGACCTCCGGCGAGGCCATCCACATCTGACGATTTCGCCCGGCGAAATCGTTATTTGCGCTTTTTGCGGAACGGCGGGTGGCTCCGGCTGGAGTCGGGCAGCGCGCCGTCGGCGGCCATCTCCTTGATCAGGGTCGTCAGGTAAGGGATCAGTTGCTTCTTGCGGCTGACCACCCCCGGCAGGTCGAAGATCTCGTCCTGCTCGAGATGGGGATAACGAATACGCTCGATGAAGGCGGCATCCCCCTTGACGAGGAGCAGGGAGTTCTGGGTGTTGATGTCGGTGATCAGCAGGGCGGCGAAGGCGAGTCGCTCCTCCTCCCGCAGTTCCTGCACGGCGCGCGCGATGGGTTTGGCGTGTTGCTGGAAATTCCCAAAGCCGAGCTCTTCGACTTGGGAAACGGCGAAGCGGATGCCCTCCTCCTCGTAGATCTTGAAATCGGACCGCACGACCTTTTCGGGCGGGTGGGCCAGGATGACCGAGCCGGAATTGAAGATTTCATCGGCCAATTGCTTTGAATTGATGCCGGCGATCTCGGCCAACCAGGCGAGCAGGAGGGCATCCTTGCCGGTGGTGGTCGGGCCGTTGAGGTGCAGCGTGTCGGAGATCAACCCCGCCATCATGATGCCGGCGATGGCCGGCGAAGGCTGGAGCCCTTCGCGCCGGAAGAGATCGGCGATGATGGTGCAGGTGGAGCCCACCGGTTCGTTGATGAACAGGATGGGTTGGGCGGTGTTCAGCGCGCCGAGGCGGTGGTGGTCGATGATTTCGGCGATCATGACCTCGTCGGCGCCGGGCACCGCCTGGGTGAATTCGTTGTGATCCACCAGCACGAGCCGGGTCTGCACCGGCTTGAAGATGTCGGTCTTGGTCAGAATGCCGATGAGGGCGCCGTCGTCGTTGGTCACGAGCACCGCATGGGTGGTGAGGGAGAATTTCTTCCGCACATCCTCGATGCGCGTGTCGGGGGCGACCGTGACAAAGCTGCGCTCGATCACGCGCTCGAGATTGGAGGCGGTGCGCACGACCCAGGCCGTCGTGGCGGAGTCGTAGGGGCTCACGATGATGCTTACGCCCCGGGCGCGCGCCTCGGCGGCGATGACGTCGTCGAGGCCCAGCCCGCTGGTGATGACCAGGGCGCGGATGCCGAGCTCGATGGCGCGGCGCTGCACGTCGCGGCGATCACCGACGATGATGATCGACTGGCTGGCGGGAATATTTTCCCGGATGGAGATGCTCCAAAACGACCGGATGTCCATCGTGCCGAGGCGCACAAAGAGGTCCTCGACCTTGTCCTCGTCGACCACGTGCACGACCTCGCCCTTGAGGGCGCGGGCGATGGCGGCGAGCGAGGTGTGCACCTGCCGCATGAGGCGGGGTTCGCTGACGCGGGGGATGAAGACGCCGCCCAAGTGGGCGAGCGAGACGGTGCCGACCGGCTTGTGGCGCCGGGTGGTGACCGGCAGCACCCGGATATGGTGGCGATCGATGAGTTCGAGGGCTTCGGCGCAGGTGGCAGCTTCGCCCACGGCGATGACACCAGGGGTCATCAGATCATGGACGCGCGGGGACACGTCGCTGAGGTAATGCGGCAGCGGTTGCTGGAAGCGGGCGAGGATGGTGTCGATGCGCGCGTTGGAATTGCCGCAGCGGGCCGCCACGTAGCCCTTTTCGCCGCGGGCCTCCTTGAAGGCGGCGTAGGCGATCGCCGAGCAGATCGCGTCGGCGTCGGGATTGCGGTGCCCGACGACATAGGTGATGGCCGGTGCCGGCGGAGGCGGAAGGGGAGGGCGGGTAGGCGTCTCGCTGCGGTGGGAGCTCATGCGGGGGGGCCGACGATGGCGGTGGGGTCGGGCCGGGGGAAGCGGGAAATAAAAAACCCGGCCGAACGAAGCGGCCGGGTGGAGGAGAACGGGGAGGGCGGAGGGATCAGGGCCCGCGTTGGGCGATGGCTCCGGCAGCGGTGCCGATCATGCCGGCGGCACCGGTGGTGGGGGGAATGCCGTAGATCCGGGAGCTGTTGTTGGGCACGGAGGCGTTGTAAGGCACCGCCTGGCGGATGTTCGTGGGGCGCGCCGTGCTCCGAGAAGCCGTGTTATTCGAGACAAACGGTGAGTTCGTGGTCGTGTTCGGGTAGAACGCGACGTTGCCGCCGAGGAAGGCGATGTAACCGCCGGTCGAGGCGTAGACACCGCTGGTCGCGCTCCAGGTGCCGTTGGTCTGCAGGCCGCGGGTATAAATGACCGGGGTGGTCGCCACGTCGCTCATCTTGATGCCGCCGACGAATTCCCAAGACGGGGAGCGCCGAGTGGTGAAGGTGGTGTTCAGCGTATTCCGGTTGGCGGAGGGCTGGATGATGAACGTCGGGTACGGCGCCGCAAAGCTCGGGTCGATCTTGGAGTACCAGAACGCCGGATCGGTCAGAATGTTGTTCTTGGCCAGAATGCCGGGCCATTTCCAAGCCGGCTGGGGAGCGGAGAGCACGGTGTTGGTGATGGTCAACGGATTGGGCAGGAGGTCCTGATTGTCGCCGGCGTAAATCTGGGCCGCCTTCAGGATTTCGCGCAGGTTGTTCGCGTCCACGGCGCGCTGCGCCTTCTCGCGCACCGTGCCGACAGTCGGGATCACGATGGCAGCCAGGATTCCGATGATCGCGATGACGGTCAGCAGTTCGATCAGCGTGAAGCCGTGGTTACGAGGCGATGGCACTCGGAAACGTCCGGGGGCTTGAGGTAGGTTTCTCATTGTTGAAGAGGGGGGTGGCGAAGGAGAGACGCGGGATCGGGGGCGACAGTTTCGTTGAAAAATCGTGGGCACAAGCAGAATTTGACCGCCCCGGGCTGGACAAAACTTTTTTGCCCCGCCTACGCTGGGGCACATGAAGATTTATCTCGATGGCCAGTTCGTCGATAGCGCCGACGCGAAGATTTCCGTCTTCGACCACGGGCTGCTCTACGGAGACGGAGTCTTCGAGGGCATCCGGCTCTATGGGGGGAACCTTTTCCGCCTCGATGAACATCTCGAACGCCTGGAGTATTCGGCCAAGGCCATCATGTTGAAAATCCCGCTGACCCGGGCCCAACTGAGCGAGGTGTGCTGCGAAGCCTGCCGCCAGAACAACCTGCAGGACGCCTACATTCGCCTCGTGGTCACGCGTGGCGTCGGCGATCTGGGACTGGCGCCCTGGCTGTGTCCGAAGCCGACGATCTTTGCGATCGCGAGCAAGATTACCCTCTACCCGCAGGAATATTACGACAACGGCCTGGCCATCGTCACGGTCCCCACCCGGCGGATTAACGCGGCGGCGCTGCCGTCGACGGTCAAGTCGCTGAATTACCTGAACAACATCCTGGGCAAGATTGAGGCCCGGCAATTTGGCGCGCTCGAGGCCATCATGCTGAACGATCAGGGGTATGTGGCCGAGTGTACGGCCGACAATGTCTTCATCGTCCACAAGGGCGAAATCCTCACGCCGTCTTCCTCCCAAGGCGCCCTCAAGGGGGTGACCCGCTCGGCGATGATTGATATCGCCCGGGAGCTGGGCCTGCCGTTCCGGGAGGCCAACCTGACAAGGTACGATGTCTGGGTGGCGGACGAGTGTTTCCTGACCGGCTCGGGCGCCGAAGTCATCCCGACGGTAAAGCTGGATGGCCGCGAGATCGGCGACGGTAAACCGGGCCCCGTGACACGTCGCCTGATGGAGGCGTTCCGCCAGCGCGTCCTGGTTGAGGGAACGCGGATTTGATCGGTCTCACTCCGCAGCACGCGGTCGTCGCCGGGGTGGATTTTTCGCCACGGAGGGAATGTGGCTTCATTTCTTGCGCAGTGACACGATTACCTCATTGGCGCGATCTCGCGTGCCGATTCGGCGCATCTTCCGGCGTCGCACACCCGCACTTGCCAGCGGAGGCGCGTATGGCATGTTGCCTGCAAGCTCTTCCTCCTCTATTCCATGGCCAACCCGCTTAAATGCGATCTATGCTCCAAACCTGCGACCGTGCACCTCACGCAGATCGTGAACAACAAGGTGCACAAGGTCGACCTGTGTGAGGCGTGTGCCCAGGCGAAAGGGGTGACCGACCCGAGCGGCTTCTCCCTCGCCGACTTGCTGCTCAAGGCTTCGCTCAATCCGGAGGCCCCGGTCGCCGGCGGGTTGCGTTGCGACTACTGCGGGTTCACCCCGGCGGAGTTCAAGAAACAGGGGCGTTTTGGCTGCCCGTCGTGCTACGATGCGTTCCGGAACCTCGTCGAGCCGATGCTCGAAAACATGCACAACGGCATCCACCACACCGGCAAAGTCCCCACGCGGGCCCTCGCCCGGCGCTCGCTGAGCGATCGGCTTTCCAAGCTCGAATTGGACCTCACCGAGGCGATCAAGTCCGAGCGTTACGAGGACGCGGCCCGCACCCGGGATGAAATCAACGAGGTCAAGCAGTCCTCCAATCAAGATGCCCCGCGCTGAGAACATGACCTTCTCGTCGCTCGTCGACACCCCGTCGGAGCTCACGGACCCGGCCAGCACCAAGACGGCCATCGTCTTGATGACGCGGGTTCGGCTGGCCCGCAACGTCATCGGGCATGTCTTCCCCGGTTGGGGCAATGCCGCTCAGCGGGAGAACGTACTGGCGACCTGCCGGGCGGCGGTCTCCGCCATGCCGCAGATGAAGCGCAGCTTCAATTTCTCGCTTGGCGATCTGAGCGACCTGGAACGGCAGATTCTGGTCGAACGCCATCTGATCAGCCGCGAGTTGAGCGTGACCAAGTCCGGGGCGGGTGTGATCATCAGCCGGGATCAGGCCCTTTCCGTGATGCTCAACGAGGAGGACCACCTGCGCATCCAGGTCCTGCGGGCGGGTTTCAACCTCAAGCGGGCGTGGTCGGCGATCAATGCCTTCGATTCGGTGCTCGAGGAACAGCTGGATTACGCGTTTTCCCCGCAGCTGGGTTACCTCACGGCGTGTCCGACCAACCTGGGTACGGCCATGCGGGCCTCGGTGATGATGCACCTGCCCGCGCTGGTCATCTCCAACCAGATGGAAAAGGTCGTGCGGGCCGTCAACCAGCTGGGCATGGTCGTGCGCGGGTTGTTTGGCGAGGGCTCCGACGCCAGCGGCAGCATCTTCCAGATCTCCAACCAGACGACGCTGGGCGAATCCGAGGCGGATATCATCAAGCGCCTCGGCAGCGTGCTGCAGTCGATCATGGAGCACGAACTCAACGCCCGCGAAAGGCTGCTGGAGTCGGATGCCGGCAAGCTGTTCGACAAGGTCGGGCGGGCGTTTGGCATCCTGCAGAACAGCCATGTGCTCAGCTCCGGGGAGGCGATGAACCTCCTTTCCCTGCTGCGCCTGGGCATCGATCTGGGCGTCTTCCCGGGCGCCCAGCGTGCGCTGATCGATCGCCTGCTCATCGAGGCCCAACCCGGGCACCTGCAGCATGCGCAAAAGGGCGAACTCGAGCCGGGCCAGCGCGATGTGCTGCGCGCCGCGCGGCTCCGGACGGAATTCGCCGACTTCTCCCGGCCCGACTTTCGACTTTCCACCAACGACAAAAACTGACCCCTCCGCTCCCGCCTACCGACATGTCCCAGGAACCGATGAACAACTTCACGCCGCGCGCGCAGCAGGTGCTCGCGCTGGCCCGCAAGGAGGCCGACCGCTTCCATCACAATTATGTCGGCACCGAGCATATCCTGCTGGGGCTGATCAAGCTGGGGCAGGGCGTGGCCGTGAGTGTCCTCCAGAAGATGGGCCTGGACCTGGAGACCGTGCGTTCCGCGGTCGAGAAGCAGGTTGGCATCGGCCAGGAAACGAAGGCGCAGGCCAGCATTCCCTATACGCCGCGGGTCAAGAAGGTCCTCGCGCTGGCCGGCAAGGAGGCGAAGACCCTCAATCATTCGTATGTCGGCACCGAGCACATCCTGCTGGGCCTGCTGCGCGAGGGTGAAGGCGTCGCCGCCCGCGTGCTCAAGTCGCTCGACATCGACATCGAGCGCACGCGCAACGAGATTCTCCGGGAGCTCGACCCGCAGTTTTCCGGCGGCCAGGGAGCCGAGGGCCCGGAGGAGGCCACCGCTGGCAACCCCCAGCGCCCCGGGGCGCAGTCCGAGGACAAGAAGGAGGTCAAGACGCCGGCCTTGAAGGCCTTCGGGCGCGACCTCACCGAACTGGCCCGCCGCGGCGAGATGGATCCGGTGATCGGACGCAAGAACGAGATCCGCCGTGTCATCCAGATCCTCTGCCGGCGCACCAAAAACAATCCGGTGCTGATCGGCGAGGCCGGGGTCGGCAAGACCGCCATCGTCGAGGGCCTGGCGCAGGAAATCGCCGCCGGCAATGTGCCGGAGATCCTGTTTGAAAAGAAGGTCATCACGCTCGATCTCGCCTTGATGGTCGCGGGCACGAAGTACCGCGGGCAATTCGAAGAGCGCATCAAGGCGGTGATGGATGAGATCAAGCGCGCCAAGAACATCATCCTGTTCATCGACGAATTGCACACGATCGTCGGCGCCGGCGCCGCCGAGGGGGCGATGGACGCCTCCAACATCTTCAAGCCGGCCCTCTCCCGCGGGGAGCTGCAGTGCGTCGGAGCGACCACGCTCAATGAGTATCGCAAGTACATCGAGAAGGACTCCGCCCTCGATCGCCGGTTTCAATCGGTCAAGGTCGAGGCGCCCTCGGTCGAGGACACGATCCTCATCCTGAAGGGTATCCGCTCCAAGTACGAGGATCACCACAAGGCGACCTTCACCGACAAGTCGCTCGAGTCCGCCGCCAAGCTGTCCGACCGGTATATCACCGGCCGCTTCCTGCCAGACAAGGCCATCGACGTGATGGACGAGGCCGGTTCGCGCGCGCGCATCGGCGCCCTCACGCGTCCGCCCGACGTCGAGAACCTGATCAAGGAGATCGAGGCGATCTGCGCGGCGAAGGAGAAGGCGATCAGCGAGCAGCACTTCGAGGAGGCGGCCAAGTTTCGCGACCAGGAGAAGCAACTCCGGGCCCAGCAGGAGCAAGTCACTGCGGAGTGGAAGAAGAAGCGCGACGAGAAGCGCGTGGCCATCGATGAGGACCTGATGATGCAGGTCGTGGCCGACTGGACCGGAATCCCGCTCTCGCGCATGGAGAAAAAGGAGAACGAGAAGCTGCTCCAGATGGAGCACGAACTGCAGAAGGTGGTCATCGGGCAGGGGATCGCCGCGGTCTCCATCGCGCGCGCCCTGCGCCGCTCCCGCGCGGATCTCAAGGATCCCCGGCGTCCGATCGGTTCCTTCCTCTTTGTCGGCCCGACCGGCGTCGGCAAGACGATGCTCGCGAAGCAACTCGCGGCCCAGATGTTCGGCAACCAGGACGCGCTCATCCAAATCGACATGAGCGAGTACATGGAGAAATTCGCCGTGTCCCGCCTGGTGGGTTCGCCTCCGGGTTATGTCGGTTATGAGGAAGGCGGTCAGCTGACCGAGGCGGTTCGCCGCCGGCCCTATGCGGTGATCCTCTTCGATGAAATCGAAAAGGCTCATCCGGACGCCCTGCAATTGCTCCTGCAGATCATGGAGGACGGCCGGCTGACGGATTCGCTGGGCCGCACGGTGGATTTCCGCAACACGATCGTGATCATGACCTCCAACGCGGGGGCGCAATTGCTCCAGCGCCAGACCTCCATGGGTTTCGCGGCGGCCGCGTCGACCTTCAACGACTCGGAAAAGATGCGGGAAAAGGTGCTCGAGGAGGCCAAGCGCGTCTTCAAGCCGGAGTTTTTGAATCGCATTTCCGACATCGTCTTCTTCCGCCCGCTCGACAAGGCCGACCTGATCAAGATCGTCGAACTGGAGACGGCGAATTTCGCGAAGCGGCTGTCCGAGCGCAAAATCGTCCTCGAGTTCTCCGAG
The DNA here is from genome assembly GCA_038249085.1 of Opitutales bacterium. Taxonomy (GTDB): domain Bacteria; phylum Verrucomicrobiota; class Verrucomicrobiia; order Opitutales; family Opitutaceae; genus ER46. Next base: position 19,334 of record JBBRWR010000103.1, on the reverse strand, counting down.
GAAGCGAAGCAACTGCTGATCGACAAGGGCTACGACGAGAAGTACGGGGCGCGCCCGTTACGCCGGGCGGTGGAGCATTATCTGGAGGATCCGTTGGCGGAGGCGCTGCTGCGCGGCGAAGTCAGGGATGGTGAGCCTTGCCTGGTGGCCCGCGACGGCGATAAACTCGTGTTCAAGCAAAAGACGCCACCCACCGCTCCGAGCGGTGTGACGCCATAAAAAAACGGCGGCCACCCGCCGCCCAACGAAGCCCCGCCCCCCGAGATCAAGGGGAGCGGGGCTTTCTCTTCCCGGCTTCGCTGCAAAATGGATTGTCATTTACCGGCGGTTCCGAGTGCTCGGGGTCGATGAACCTAAAAGGAGCAGTTGGAACCACGGAGGCACAGAGGGCGCAGAGAGAAATCAGGTCGCCGCTCCGATTCACCCACGGGGTGAAGCAGCCTTTGAGGCGGAGTTTCCCCAACTGCCTTGCTTTGTGATCTCAGTGTCTCTGTGGTCAATTTCATCTGCGGAATTTGGTATGAATCGGATCTGCACGTTCATGTCCGCGTTGGGCCGGCGAAGCGGCGTGGCGACCCGGGCGGCGAGGTTGCTCCTGCTGGCCCTGGGGCCGGTCACCGCCGCCCCCGTGCCGGAGGCGGAGGTGATGCAGCCGCCGACGCACGCGCGGCTGGTGGCCGTGCAGGCCGCGGCCCAGCGCGACGGCTGGGCGCCGCAGGTGGCGATGCTGCGCGACGCGGCACTGCGGGCGTATGAGCGGGATCGGCTGGCGGCGGCCGAGGCCTGGCTGGATGTCTGCCGCTGGGCCGGGCTTTGGGGTGGCACCGAGGCGGAATTCGTTCCGCGGTGGATCGCCGCGGTCAACGCCGCCAAGGTGGGCCACGGCAACCTTCCGACACATTTCGACCTGCGGCCGCGGTTGCTGGGCGCTGCGGTATCCCCGCCGTTGCAGGCATGGTTGCTGGGAAACGCCGCCTTCTCGGCGGAGTTTTTTGCCCTCCTGTCGCCGGTCGATTTCCTGCCACGGGTGCTCTCCCTCCTGGAGGAGCTTTACCGGGCGGATCCGGCGCGGTTCAAAGGGTACGCCAACCTCGCGCTCGCCTTCGCGTTGGTCTACGACGTGCCGCCGCCGCCCACCTGGCCCCACGGGCAGGTGACGGCACAGTCCCTCCCGCGCACGTTCCCTGCTCCCGTTGACGCCTTTAAGTGGTGGATCAAGCAGGACATCGCGGAGCGCACCTATCACAAACTCGCGCGCCTGGGCGCCGATGAATTGAAGTTTGTCGTCGATACGCCAGCCTCTCTGGCGGAGCTCGAGTGGGCGCAGGGCATGTCCGACTACCCGCTCGCGCAACTGGCCCGGGCCTACACCATGGTGCGGTATCGCAGCGACCGGGTCGCCAACGACAGCCCCATCTGGTCGGGCCGTCCCTATCGCTTGCCCGAGATCCTCGCGGCGGGCGGGATTTGTGCGGACCAGGCCTATTTCGCCACCCAGGTGGGCAAGGCGCGGGGCGTGCCGACGCTCCTCTTCCACGGCGCGGGCAACGACGGCCGGCACGCCTGGTTCGGTTTTCTTGGCTCGGGTGGGAAATGGCAGCTCGATGCCGGGCGTTATGCCGAGCAACGGTTCGTCACTGGTTTCGCCCTCGATCCGCAAACGTGGCGGACGTTTTCGGACCATGAATTACAGTTCCTCTCGGAGCGGTTTCGGGCGTTGCCCTCGTTCCGCCAGTCGCGGGCCCATGCGAGTTTCGCGGTGGAGTACCTGACCCTGGGGCGGGCGCCGGCGGCGGGGGCGGCCGCGCGCAAGGCGGTGAATTTCGAGCGGCGGAACCAGGCGGCGTGGGAGACGCTGATCGCGGCGGCCCGGCGGGAGGGGCGGGACGCGAAGACGCTGGAGATCCTGTTGCGGGAGGCGGCCCTCGCGTTTCAGCGGTATCCGGATCTTGAGGCCCAGTTTGCCAACCGGGTGGCCGACAGCCTGCGGGCGCGCGGCGAAACCAGCGCGGCGGAGGAGGAGGTGCGACGCATTGCGCTCAAGAACAAGCGGGGCCGGGGCGACTTGAGCGTGCAGCAGGCACGCGACACCCTGTTGCGCGCCATCGCCACCCAGCCTCTCGCCCAACAGCTGCAGGTCTACAATGCGGTGGTCGATACCTACGGGAGCAAGGCGGGGATCGGTTTCTTCGACGAAATCGTTGTGGGCTTTGTGGAGCACCTCATGCAATTGAACCAGCGGGCGGAGGCGGTGAAGGCGATCGACCGCGCGCGGCGGAAACTGAAAGTCGAGGCGGGCAGCCAACTCGACCAGGAGTGTGCCGCCCTGCTCAAGCGCGTGCGCGCGAAATGAGGCGCGGGCGGACGGGCCGGCGGCGGTCCGCCTCGCCGGCGCCGCCCCGGATCATACCAACATCCCCTGGCATTTTGACTTTCCATCTGCGACGGGTGGGTAGGGCGGCGAGTCTCTTCGCCGCCGCAGGATCGTGGTGAAACTTGGTCAGTGCCAACGGCGAGGAGCGGAGTCCGCGCCCCACCAAAAATCCAAAACCCAAAGGCGATTGGTATTACTTCACGGGACGGAGCACCTCGAGGGCGGCGAGCATCGCGGCATTGCGCGTTTCCAGGCCGAGTTTTTGGAAGATATGTTCCACGTGCTTGTGCACGGTGCGGACATTGGCGCCGAGAATCGTCGCGATGTCGGGGTTGCTCTTGCCCTGGGCGATCCAATAGAGCACCTCGGCCTCCCGCGCCGTGAGACCGAGCGTCATCAGCGCCTTGGGGCCCGGGGGTGCGCCCGGTTCCTCGAGGACCAGCAATTGCAGGTCGGTGCCGCCCGCCTCCGCAAAACGGCGCACCACCAGGCTGTCGCTCAAGGGAGCCGGCAGGCTGCCGGACGGGCGGTGGGGGTGATGTTTGTGCAGCAGATCCTCGGCGAGCCGGGTGCTGAAGACGATGCGGCCGGCCGCGTCGGCGAGCACGACGGCGCGATCGAGCGACTGGCTCAGTTGCTCCTCCGCTTCGATGCGCAGCGCCAGCTCGTCGGCCAGCGACTGTTGCAGGGACCGGATCTGCAGATGCGCTGTCACGCGCGCCAGCACCTCGGGCGTGTAGACCGGTTTGGTGATGTAGTCGACGGCCCCCGCCTCGAACGCGCGCAATTTCTGGGCGGGCTCCTCGATGGCGGTCATGAAGATGACCGGCAGGTCCCGGCATTCCGGCCGCTCCTTCAGCCGGACACACGTCGCAATCCCGTCCAGGCCGGGCATCATCAGATCCATCAGCACCAGATCGGGGGTCGTGTGCTCGAGCAGGGTGAGCGCGCTGCGCCCGCCTTCGGCGACGAGGACCTCGTGCCCCGCCTCGCCCAGGGCGTCGAGGAGCAGGGAAAGATTGGCCGGAGTGTCATCGACCACGAGAATGCGGCCTGGGGCGGCGGAGTTCATGCGGCGGAGTTGGGCGTGGGGGCGTTTGGGGCGAGGAGTTGGCGCATGGTCTCCATGCGGTAATTACGGGCGAGCGAGTCAAGCGTATCGGCAAGGGGATCGCCGCGCCACGTCAGGCTCCGGCCACGCCCAGAAACGCGGCCAGGGCGGGAGAGGGGGCGGGGGCCTGTCGCCAGCCGAGGACGAGGCGGTTTTCCGGCGCCGGACCGCGCAGGCGGCAATAGGTGACCTCCGGCGGCAGGTGCTGCGCCTCGGACGGCGTCATAAAGGTGGCCCCCAGGCCGGCCCGGACCAGGCCGATGCCATTGGCCCGCGGCCAGACTTCCTCCGCAATGCGCGGCGAGACGCCGGCGGTGGCGAACGCCACCAAAATGCGATCGTAAAACCCGGGATTGTGGACGCGGGGGAACATCACGAACGGCGTGGCGGCCAGGTCGCGCAGGCGCAGCCCTTCGCGGGTGGCGAGCGCATGCGTCGCCGGCAGCAACACGCCGTTGCGTTCGCGCAGGAGCAGGCGCGTCTGCAGGCCCGGGGTCGGGGCATCGGGATGAAAGAAGCCGCACGCGATGTCTTCGCTCTGCAGCGCGCCGAGCTGGGCGGACGTCGGCATTTCGGTCAGTTCGAGTCGGATGCCGGGATGACGTTGGTGAAATTCGCGCAGGATCCGAGGCAGGACCGTGGCCATGGCGAGGCCGGTGAACGCGACCCGCACCTGACCGACCTGGCCGCCGGCCAGCGCCTGCAGATCGCCGGGAATGGCGGCGAGCGCGCGGAGCACCGGCTCGATCCGCTCGAGGAGCAGGCGTCCCGCCGGCGTGATTTCCACGCCGCGGCGCGTGCGGTTGAGCAGATCGGCGTCCAGCGCGGTCTCGAGTTGGGCGATGGCGCGGCTCAAGGCGGGCTGCGCCATCGCCAGCGCGACGGCGGCCTTGCGAAAATGCAGCTGGCGCGCCACTTCGCGGAAATAGATCAGGTGGCGCAGCTCGAACGGGAACTGATACTCACGCGGCATCACCGGGTGCTAAATAAGTATTTCCCGGTTATGGCAAGAATCTGCTAGAGTGAAGGGGAACGGGAAGGTGGAAAGGGGCGCTGCTCCCCAGGCCACGCGACCGCCCTTTTCTGCCCAGCGCCGCCTTCCCGCTCTTTTTCCCCTTCACTCTCCTTCTCCCTTTCACTTTCCCTCTCATGTCCAAATCACTCTTCGAAAAAGTCTGGGACGCGCATGCCGTCCGCACCCTGGCCAACGGTCAGACGCAACTCCTGATCGGCACGCACCTGATTCACGAGGTGACGAGTCCGCAGGCGTTCGGGATGCTGCGGGATCTGGGGCTCAAGGTGGCGATGCCGCACCGCACCTTTGCCACCGTCGACCACATCGTGCCGACGGACCAGGTGGTGGAGCCGTACCGGGATCCGCTGGCGCAGGCGATGATGGACGAGTTGCGGCGAAACTGCGCCGAGTTTGGCCTCACGTTTTTTGATCGCGCGACGGGCAAGCAGGGCATCGTGCACATCGTGGGTCCGGAGCAGGGCATCACCCAACCGGGCACGACGATCGCCTGTGGCGACTCGCACACGAGCACGCACGGCGCGTTTGGCGCGATCGCCTTTGGCATCGGCACGAGCCAGGTGCGCGATGTGCTCGCCACGCAGACGATGGCGCTCGGGACGCTGAAGGTTCGCCGGATCAACGTGACCGGCAGACTTCGCCCCGGCGTCTACGCCAAGGATGTCATTCTCCACCTCATCCGCGTCCTCGGCGTGAATGGCGGCACCGGTTTCGCGTACGAATACGGCGGCGAGGTCTTTGATCGTTTCTCGATGGAGGAGCGCATGACCGTGTGCAACATGTCGATTGAGGGCGGCGCGCGCGTCGGCTACGTCAATCCCGACGAGACGACGTTCGCCTACCTGAAAGGCCGGCCGTATTCGCCGAGCGGCGCGGCCTGGGACGCGGCGGTGGCCCGGTGGCGATCCTTCGCCTCCGATCCAGGCGCAAACTACGACGACGTCGTGACGATCGCCGCCGGCGACATCGCGCCCACGGTCACGTGGGGCATCAATCCCGCCCAGGCCATCTCCATTGCCGAAAACATTCCGAGTCCGGAAACCGCCAGGTCCGACGACGACAAAGCGGGCATCATCGAGGCGCTCGCGTACATGAAGCTGCCGGCGGGCGCCCCGATCAAGGGCACCAAGATCGACGTCGCCTTCCTCGGCTCGTGCACCAACGGGCGCCTGAGTGACTTTCAGGAAGTCGCCAAGTATGTGCAGGGCCGGAAAGTCGCCCCGGGGGTGAAGGCAATCGCCGTTCCCGGGTCGCAGATTGTGGGATTGCAGTGCGAAAAACTCGGCCTCGACAAGATTCTGGCCGCGGCGGGCTTCGAGTGGCGGGCGGCCGGCTGCTCGATGTGCCTGGCGATGAATCCCGACAAACTCATCGGCGATCAGCTCTGCGCGAGTTCCTCCAACCGCAACTTCAAGGGCCGCCAGGGCAGCCCGACCGGGCGCACGATTCTGATGAGCCCGCTGATGGTCGCCGCCGCGGCGGTCACCGGCTGTGTGAGCGACGCCCGCGAGGTCTTCGCGGTCAACGCCTGAATTCCAACCCTCCTCCCTCTCTCCATGGCCCTCGAAAAAATCACCCAGATCACCGGTCGCGCCGTTTGCGTGCCGGGCAACGATATCGACACCGACCGCATCATCCCGGCGCGGTTCATGAAATGCGTCACGTTTGACGGACTCGGCGAGTTTCTCTTTTACGATGTGCGCAAGAACGCCGACGGCACCGACAAGCCGCATCCGCTGAACGAGGCGCGTTTCCAGGGCGCCACCATCCTTTTCTCCGGGGCCAACTTTGGCTGCGGGTCCTCCCGGGAGCACGCGCCCCAGGCGATTCAAAAGCACGGGTTTCGGGCCGTCGTGGCGGAGAACTTTGCCGAGATCTTTTTCGGCAATTGCACGACGCTCGGGATTCCGTGCGCCACCGCCACGCGGGTCGACCTTGCGCGGGTCGCCGCCGCCATCGAGTCCAATCCGCAGACGGAGGTCGTGGTCGACGTGGCGCGGCAGGAAATTCGTTTTGCGGGCCAGGTGATCAAGGCGGAAGTGCGACCCGCGGCCCAGGATGCTCTGATCAACGGCCGTTGGGACGCCATCGGGGAGTTGATCGACGGCTTGCCGGCGGTGCAGGCCCGGGCGGCGAAATTGCCGTATCTGGCGGCGTGAGCAGGGGCATAGGCGTAACGCTCGGTCGGCGGAAAGGTTGCCTCTCCCCGGTCGGCGGCGGTATCCGCTGGGAGTAGCGCCGGTCTCTGACCGGCGGGCGCCAGTCGAAGACTGGCGCTACGGGAAACTTCGAACCCGGGGTCGCACCGTCAACCAGGAGCAGCGCCCCCGGCGAGATTTCGGTGAACTTTTCACTCGCCGTGCCGTCACACCGCGACACGTTCTTCATTTCGCCATGTTTTTCGCCATGATTGAAGTCTTCAAGGGAGCCGGGGTGCTCATCTATCCGCTCGCGATCTGCTCCGGTGCGGCAGTCTTCATCGTCTGTGAGCGGGCGTACGCCCTGCGGCGGGTGGCCATCATGCCCCAGGATCTGGTGGATGCGGTCATCGGCGGCAAACCCCTCATGGGGGGGAAACACACGGTGCTGGCCCGGATTGTCGAGTTTGCCGAACTGCACAAAAACGACGAAGGGGCGGTCAAGGCCTTTGCCCGGCTCGAAGTCAACCGCATGGAACGCGGGGTGCCGTATCTGGATGTCATCTACGCGGCGGCGCCTCTGATCGGCCTGACGGGCACGGTCACCGGCCTCCTGCAGGTCTTCTCCCAGATTTCCCCGGATACCGGTTTGCCGGATCCGGTGGCCTTCACCAAGGGCGTCGCCCTGGCGCTGTCGGCGACGGTGATCGGTCTCTGCATCGCCATCCCTTCCCTGGTCGGCAGCGGGTACCTGCAGCGCAAGATTGAGAATTACGCCGCCCAGCTCGACGTGTTGCTGGAGCGCATTCTGCAGCGCACCCGCTAGGCGATGAGCCTGCTCGCCCACAAGCGCCGCAAGCGACCCGAGCTGAATCTCGTGCCGTTGATCGACGTGCTCGTGATGCTGATTTTCTTCGCTTTCGTCACGATGCAGTTCAAGTCGGCGGCCACCCTCAACATCACCCTGCCCAAGGTGGAGACGGCCGGAAAGAACGAGTTTCGCGGCAGCGTGACGATCAGCATCGACAAGGACGGCCCGCTGACGCTGAACGGGAAACCCATCGCAGATGCCGATCTGCCGGCCGCGTTGCTGGCGGTGAAGGAGGTCAGCAAGGACATCACCGTCTTGATCCGGTCGGACGAGAAGGCGACGCTCGATCGGCTGACGTTCGTCTGGGATGCCTGTCGCAAGGTGGGCTTGAACAAACAGCACCTGCAGAGCCGCTAAGCTCCCGCCGGCCGGCCGGGCGATCGTTTTCGCGCTTACCTTTGCTTTACGTCGTAGGCCAGCAGCACGTCCTGATCCCGCAGGTAGAGGCGTCCGTTGGCGACCACGGGGTGGGGCCAGCTGCTTTTCTTGCTGCGTTCCGGTTGATCGAACCGGCCCTTTTCCTTCCAACCCGGAGTCGAGGCGTCGAGGAGCACGACCGTGCCCGGGCCACTTTCCTGCCGCAGGTAGAGCATGCCGTCGGCGGCCACGACCGCGCCCTTGCCGAGCTTGCTCTTCTCCGCCTTGTAGACGGCTTCTCCGGTCTTCAAATCCTGCCAGACCCAGCCGCTCGCATCGGAATGGCCAAAGACATTGGCGCCGATCTTCACCACGCCGCCGTGGTGATTGACGATCTCCTTGTTGGCATAAACCTGCTCGGCGGTGAACTTGCCGCCAGCGGACTCGACCTTGAAGGCGTTGCAGCCGATGCCGTAGCCCGAGGTCACGTACACCAGGTTGCCATCGACCACGGGGGTGGGGATGACGGCCGTCTTGCCGGCGCGCGGGGCCTGCCACAGCACCTTGCCGTCGGCGGGATTGACCCCGGCCACATGGGCATCGGAAATCTGGATATACTGGCGAACTCCGCCGAGGGTCGCGATCACGATCGAGGAATAGCTGGCGCGGTCGGTCCACCCCGAGCTGCGCCAGACGACCTCGCCGGTCCGCTTGTTCAGCGCCGCCATGGTGCCGTCGGCGCCGCCGGGGCAGCAGACGACGTTGGCGCCATCGACCAGGGGTGATTCGGAATAACCCCAGCCCGACATCATCTTGCCCTTGAGATCCTTGGCGAGGTTGCGGCGCCAGACCTCCTTGCCGGAGGCGGCCTCGACGCAGAGAATGTCGCCCCACTGGCCGGTGGCGAAGACCAGCGGGCCGTCCACGGTGGGGGTGCAACGGGTGCCGGGATACTTGTTCTTTTCCTCGCCGCCGGTGGCTCCGACCTTGACCGACCACACGCGTTTGCCGGTGGCTTCATCGAGCGCATGCAGATAGCTGGCATCTTCGCCATCGCCCATGGTGTAGACGCGTCCCGCGGCCACGGATACGCCGCTGTAGCCGCCGCCGAGATCGGTGGCTTTCCAGCCCAGCTTCGGTCCGGCGGCCGGCCATTGTTTCAGCAGCCCGCTTTCCGTCGAGATCCCATCGCGTTGGGAGCCGCGCCATTGCGGCCAATCGGTCGCTTGGCCCAGGGCGGTGGCGCTCAGCGCGGCCGCGGCGGCGCCGAGGAGGCGCCAGGGAGAGGGAAGGGAGGAGCGGGGAGGTGTTTGCATATAAGAGGCGCGAGACCGGCCGGAAATCAGAATAAGGATTGCTTCGGCCTTCAACTCGAATCACGGGTATTTTTTAGGTGGCGACTTCGCGTACATCCTTCAACGGCATGTTCATCCCCACAGCGGTGGCGGTGGGGGCAACCGTGGTGCTGGCGGTGTGGTTCTCCCGGCAGGCGGAGAGCGAGTTGCGGCTGCGGGTTCCCGGCACCGACCACCCGCCCGGGGTGGATGTGGCGGCGGTCTTGAATCCGGTGCGGGGCGGCAAACTGGTCAAAGGCGAGGGCGAGCCCGGGGCGGCGGCGGGATCGTGGACGGGCTTCCGCGGACCGAAGCTTGAGGGCATCAGCCGGGAAGGTACGGCCCTGGCGCGGTCCTGGCCGGCGACCGGTCCGGCGGAACTCTGGTCGGTGGCGGCGGGGGAGGGCTACGGCGGGGCGGCGGTGCAGGCCGGACGCGTCTACCTGATGGACTATGATCAGGCCCGCCGGCAGAGCGCGCTGCGTTGCCTGTCGCAGGCGGATGGCCGCGAGATCTGGCGTTTCGAGTATCCGATTTCCGTGAAGCGAAACCACGGCATGACCCGCACCGTGCCGACGGTGACGGAGAAGTTCGTCGTGGCGATGGACCCCAAGTGCAACGTCGTCTGTGTGGATCGCGAGAGTGGGGAACTGCAGTGGGGCCTGAACCTGGTGCACGACTTTGGCGCGAGCATTCCGCCGTGGTACACCGGACAATGTCCGCTGGTGGAAGGCGAGACCGTGATCCTGGCGCCCGGGGGCAACGACGCGTTGCTCGTGGCGGTTGAGTTGGCCACGGGCAAGACGATCTGGAAGACCCCGAATCCGCGCGGATGGAAAATGACCCATTCCTCCGTGACGCCGGTGGAATTCGCCGGGCGGAGGATGTATGTCTATTGTGGCAGCGGCGGCGTGGCCGGGGTGTCCGCCACGGACGGGACGCTGGCGTGGGCCACGACCGAATGGAAGATCAGCATCGCGACCGTGCCCTCGCCGCTCGTGCTCCCGGAAGGAAAAATCTTCCTCTCGGGTGGCTACAACGCCGGCAGTCTCATGCTGCAGCTCACGGAGCGCGACGGTGCCGTGGTGCCTCAATCCCTGTTCCGGCTGCCCCCGGAGGTGTTCGGCGCCACCCAGCATTCCCCGGTTTTCCTCGATGGCCTGATCTACGGCATTCGGGCCAACGGCCATCTGGTATGCCTGGATCTGACGGGAAAAGTGCGCTGGTCGAGCGGTCCGGCCGTGCAGTTTGGCCTGGGGCCTTTTCTGATCGCGGACGGCCTGATCTTCGCGCTGAACGACACGGGCCTGCTCAGCCTGATGGAGTTGTCGCCGGAGAAATTCACCGTGCTCGCCAAGGCGCAGGTGCTGAAGGGCCGGGAGTCCTGGGGGCCGATGGCGCTCGCCGGCGGCCGCCTGATTGTGCGCGATTTGACCCGCGTGGTCTGCCTGGACGTGGCGGCGAAGTGAACGGCAGGGAAACTGAATTTCGAGGAAGGTCGAGGCTTCGGCCTGAAACGACGCCGGCGGGTTCCGGCCATCAGCGTTGCAGGGTGCTCGATCCCGGTGGCGGCAATTCAAACGTGCGGGTCACGAGGATCTGATCGCTGCGGATGCTGCGGTCCTTGTTCACGGTGTTGGGCTCGCAGATTAAGTAAGCCGGCCGCGGACGGATTCCCGCGATTTCCGCAAGTCCGTAACGCCCGCTAATGAGCCGGAGCCTTACCGGGCCGGCGGCCGCCACGTCGAGCGTCAGCGTCACCCCTCCGGGCGGGAAGCACCGGAATTCGAGGTCCCAGCCGCGCCGCGCGCCGCTGACCGGCTGGCCATAGACCTCGGCTGAAAACACCTGCGTGTCTGAAAGCAGGTGGACCTCCAGCGCCTCCGGGCGGTCGGGAGCGTCGAGCGCGAGCACGAGGTGGCGGCGGCCGGCGGTTGCGACATCGCTGACCACGCGCAATTGCGGACCGGCGAATCCGGTCATTGGCGCCGGCGCCCGCAAACACAGCCCGCGGTGCTTCGGAAAGAAATCAGCGACGCCGGCGCGCTGGGTCCCGGCGGGAAAGAACTGGGCGGTCCATTCGTCGGTCGCCTCGTCGCTGCTGAGCCAGAAGGCATGGCCGGCGTCCTGGTCGATCGCATAGTTGACCGAGTCCAATCCGGGTCGGGCGTTGCTGACTCCGCTGTTGGCCAGCCCGAAGACGATCAGCAGGAGCGCACTGCCTCCCGTCAAACCCGCGGGCCACCCGTGGAAACTCCGGTGAAGGACGTCGAGTTGCGGTAGCATCAAGCCGGCGAGCAGCACTGGGATCATCGCCAGGCCCGGGGCGGTGATGATCATGATCGAGGCGAGCAGATAGCGGTAGGTGGGAATAAGCAGCAGCACGGCTGGCAGGACCAACGGAGTGAGGCGGGTGATCAGGCCGGGGGGCCATTCCGCCGCCGGCGGGCGGCCGAAAAGCACGAGGAACTGCAGCGCGGCAAACAACAGCGGCCAGGCGGCGAGGTAACTGCCGCCCGGGAGCAGTACCTGCAAGGTCACCAGCAGGGCCACCCACCAAAGCAAGGCGCCGCCGGCAAGGTTCTGCACCCCGACCCGGCCGCGCCACCGGCGGAACAGGGCGGCGACCACGGCGGCGGCCGCGAGCGCGAAAGCACAACCGTAAAGTTCGTTGTGGTGAAAGGGACCCAGATCGGAGAGCTGCGTGAGGCGGTGGCGATAGAGCGTGACCAGTCGCACCGGCCCAAACACGACGGCCAGGAGCAACGTGACGACCGCGCCCGCGGCCGCGGCAATCCCCGCGCTTGCCACCACTCCGCCCATCAATCCCCGCAACGTCAGATGACCGCGACGAACGCCCCGGGCCAGGATCCCGCCCACCAGCACGACCACGGCGATGGCCAGCGGGCCGCCCCACGACAAGGGATAATGCACGAGCAGCGAGCCGAGCGCATTGAAGTAGACGGCGTCGGGTGCGGCGACGCGGTCGAGCGGGAGATTGCCAAAGTGCCGGGCCAGTCCCAGCGCGTATTCCCCGTGGTGCTGGAGGCTGGCGAGGCTCAGGTGCTCCGGATTGTCGTCGCGGGTATGATACAGCGCAAAACCGCCGACGAACGCGGCATGGAAGCCGGGAATACCCTGCTTCTTCAGGTAGGAAAAGTCGCCGTTGAACGGCATGCGCTCGTAGATGCTCGCGGCCAGCGAGGTGGCGCGGGGCGCAACGCCGGCGGCGGCGAGTTGGCGGATGAGCCAGCCGTTGTCCCGGCTGGTTTCGAAAATCAGCGACGGCCCGCGGGTGCCGCGGGCCTCCAGCCCCAGCAGCACTCCGATCTCCTTCGCCCACGGATGCCGGGCAAATGCTTTCGCCCCGAGCAACCCCCCTTCCTCCGCGTCGGTAAAAATAAGGAGCACGTCGTTGTTCAGCGGCGGGGAGTGGGTGATCGCCCGAGCCGCCTCGAGCATCGCCGCGACGCCGGCGATATCGTCCGCCGCCCCGGGGCCGTAACGCACGGAATCGTAATGCGCGGTGATGGCGAAGGCCCGGCCGCGGGTCCGGCCGGGTATCCGCACCAGCACGTTGCGCACTTCGGCGGCCGTGCGTCGATCGACGATCTGCGCCGTCACCACCTCGGGCGCGAGCCCGAGCGCGGTGAGCTGTTGCACGAGATAGGCGCGCGCACGGGCGTTGGCTTCGCTCCCGGCCGGATGGGGTTCGCGGGCGAGGGTGCGTACGTGGGCCATCGCGCGTTCGGCGGAGAACTGTCCGACGGGCGCCGTGGCGGCGACCGGTGCCGGTGGCCCCAAGGACTCCAGCGCAATGGCCCCGGCGGCGGCGACCATGGCCAATATTACCCATCCACCAACTCTTGCGGGCAAGGCGATCGAGGGCATGCCGCGACATGAACCCGAACTCCGGGAGGCCACGCAAGAGTCGAATCGGTCGTTCCCGCCGGGAGCGGAGTCAATACCCCCAACTTTCATGCCGCACGGGCAGGCGGTTGAGGGTGGCGCGGTGATACTGCCACTTGGGCAGGAAGCGATCCATCAGGGCGACGAAGCGGGCGTTGTGCGTCGGTTCCAACAGGTGGACCATCTCGTGCACGACGAGGTACTCCAGGCACTCGCGGGGCTTCCGGGCGAGGTCGGTGTTCAGCCGGATACTGCCCGTCCCCGGGCTGCAACTGCCCCACCGGGTCTTCATGCGCTGCACGAAGAACCGGTTCACCTTCACCCCCATCACGGGTTCCCACTTCGCGATGAGCGGCGGCACCGCCGTCTTGATTTGCTGGCGATACCAGTCTTCGACGAGCGCCTGCCGCCGGGCTTCCTCGGCCCCCGGGCGCACGTGGAGGATCATCCGGCTGTGCTGTAGCTCGATTTCCGGTGTCCCGTCGCACTCCTCGACGGTGAGCAGGTAACGCCGGCCCCAGACGTAATGGCTTTCCCGATTCAGGTATTCCCGCGGCGTCTCCCGCTCCTGGGCCCGGAGCTTCGCCTGCTGCTGGCGGATCCAGCCCAGCCGCGAAATCGCAAACACCCGGATCGTGTCCAGGTGCATCCGCGCCGGCGCCGAAATCCGCACGCGTCCGGCCGGTGGATACACGCTCAGGTGAACGTGCTTGATGTCCTTCAACACCACGTCCACGGCGATGTCGCCCAGCTTGAGCTGCGTGGCCATCAATATTCTCTCTGGGCTTTGACGATCAGGAACAGCCGCTCGACTTCGGCCGTGTCCCGCAGGATGGCGTACAACGCCGCCTTGATCACGTTCTCCCGGGCCTGAATTCCCCGCCACCCATCCGGCCGGTGCTGCCGCACGGCTTCGTCCAGCGTGAGGGCCAGGGCCAGCCGGGCGTCACCCGCGGAATCGTCTTCACCGACTGACGGCTCGGCGGGGGTCTCCGGTTTCAAGTTGTGGTAGATCGCCCGCAGCCCCGGGCTCTTTTTGAGCGGTTCCGGGGTCGTGTCCTCCTGCCCGGCGTGCACGCGTTTCGCGAGCTCGGCGATGCGCCTCAGGTACTCCTCGTACTCGATCGCCCGGGCCTTCCGCGCCGCGATGATTTCGTCCAGCAGTGCCGACATCTTTGCGTAGTAGGCGGGATCGTTGAGGTGCTCCTTGAGGATCGTGCGGCGGACGTTGTTCTCGATGGTCTCCGCCACCGCGTTCCGGTTGCCTTTCAGGCTGCCCAGGTGGGCGGCGATGGCCTCGGCGATCCCGGTCTTCACGATGAGCTCCAGGAGCCCCATATGGTCGAAGGGCGAAATCTTCCTCGGCTCGCTGGCCTCGATGTAGGTGTCGATCAGGTGCCGCATGTCGGCTTCGTAGGCCTTGAGGTCCAGGCTCTCCCCGCTGGCTTGGCGGATGATCTCCCGGACGTTGAGGTAATGGGCGAGCCGCTCCTTGAGGCCGGCGATCTCCGCGGCGCCGTACCCCGCGGGCTCCAATTCGTCGGCGAGGTTGGCGTAGGCACGAACCAGAGCGACGGTCGCCTTGTACAGCGCCGCCCGTTGGGGCTCGTGCTCCTCCAGGTCGGCGGGGATTTCCGTGTTGCCGCAGAAAGTGTGGATGTGCTCCAGCTCGCCCTTCGGCGGCTCCACGGGCTCGCAGAGCAGAGCCAGCGACTCCAGGGCCTGGTCCAGGCGCTCCCGACCTTTCTTCAACCGGTCCTGCAACAGCACCTCGGGGTCCGCGCCCCCGGCGCTGTGGTCCAGCTCCGAGGTGTAGACCGCGATCGCGTTTTCCACCTTCTTGAAGAGGTCCTTGTAGTCGACGATGTATCCAAAATCCTTGTCGTCGCCGTCCAGCCGGTTGGTGCGACAGATGGCCTGGAACAGGCCGTGGTCCTGCATCGACTTGTCGATGTACAGGTAGGTGCAGGGCGGGGCGTCGAAGCCGGTGAGCAATTTGTCCACCACCACCAGCAGCTTCATGTTCGCCGGCTCCCGCGCGAACCTCTCCTTCGCCCGTTCCTCGTAGGTCTCGGTCGCCGTCATCCCGGGCTTCGCCGCCACCTCCTCGAGCAGCTCCGTGTAGGTGTGATAGATGAATTGTTTGTCGGTCTCCGTGCTGGCCCCGACTTCCTCCTTGGTCACGTCCGTCGCCTGCGGGTTGTAGGAAGTGACGACAGCGCACCGGCCCCGAAACGGCGTCTTCTGGAACAGGGTAAAATACTTGCACGCCTCGTAGATGCTGGACGCCACGAGCAGCGCATTGCCCCGCTCATTGGACAGCCGGGGTTTCACGTTGAAGTCGAAGATGATGTCGGCCACCACGCGGTCCATGCGGGATCGGGAGCTGAGCACGTGCTGCAGCGTGCCCCATTGCTGCTTGAGTTCATCCTTCTGCCAGTCGTTGAGCCCCCGGGTCTTCGCCTCGAACCAGGCGTCGATCTTGTCTTCGCTGCCCAGCTTCTGGTCGATGTCCCGGGCTTCGTAGATCAGGTCGAGCACGACCTCATCCTCGACCGCCTCGCTGAATTTGTAGGTGTGGATGTAGCCGCCGAAGATTTCCAGGCTGGTCGCCTTGTCCGACTTCAAGAGCGGGGTGCCGGTGAAGCCGATGAACACGGCGTTGGGCATCAGCGCCTTCATCACCCGGTGCAGCTTACCGCTCTGGGTGCGATGGCACTCGTCGACGAAGACAAACACCTCGCCGACCGTCGCGCTGGGCTGGCCCTCGAGGTCCTTGATGAAGGCGTCGAGGTCGTCGACGTCCCGGCGGCCGAATTTGTGCACGAGCGAGCAGAGCAGGCGCGGCTTCGCCTGCCCGAGCTGGGTCATGAGGTCCCGGCCGCTGGTCGTGCGCTTGATCGGCTCCCCGGCCTCGGTGAAGACGCGCTCGATCTGTTTATCCAGCTCATCGCGGTCGGTGACGATGACGACCCGGGCGTGGGCGTTGTTTTCCAGAATCCACTTCGCGAGCAGCACCATCACGATGCTCTTCCCGCTGCCCTGGGTGTTCCAGATGATGCCGCCCTGGCGCTCCCGCACGTGCCGCTGCGCCGCCTTGACCCCGAAATACTGGTGCATCCGGGGCAACTTCTTGATCCCGCCGTCGAAGAGCACGAAGTCGTGGATCAGCTCCAGGAGCCGGCCCTTGGCGCACAGTTTGAGCAGGTACTTGTCGAGTTTGAAGCGGCGGTCGTCGGCCTCGTCCTCCTTCCACTTCAGGAACATCTTCTCCGGGGTGCCGATGGTGCCGTAGCGCAGGCCCTCGGAGTCGTTGCCGGCGAAGACAAGTTGCACGGTGGCAAAGAACCAGGCGTTAAACTCGGGCTGCTGGTTCGACAGGTTCTGGCGGATGCCGTCGCCGAGGGTGACCCGGCTGTTCTTCAACTCCAGGACGCCGATCGCGATGCCGTTGACGTACAGGACGAGGTCGGGGCGCCGTTCGTGGTGGCCGCGCAACGTCACTTCCTCGGCGACCGCGAAGTCGTTGTTTTCCGGGGTCTGCCAGTCGATCAGGTGGACGGTCTCCGTGACCTTGCCGGCTTCGGTCTTTACCGGCACCCCATAGCGCAGCAGGCCGTAGACCGCCCGGTTGTTGGCGTAGAGGTTGCGGCTATGGTGGTCGGCCTCGGTGCGCAGGCGGTGGTGGGCGATGTTGATCTGCTCCTGGGTGCAGCCGGATTTCGTGAGCCAGGCGGTGAGCAGGCCCTCCTCGAGGTTGCTGTTGCCGTCGCGGTCGGTCCAGTCGCCGAGGTACCGGTAGCCGAGTTCCTCGCGGAACAGGGCGATCACCCGGTCCTGCGTGGCGCGTTCGGGTTGGCCGACGGTGCTCATGGCGTGGGGTGTTCGGATTGGGCGGAGCGGTCGGATCGGGCCGATCGGTCGGATCGGTCGGATCGGTCGGTGGGGCGGGCTGCGTCGAGTGCCTGCGTGCCCTTGCACTCCGGGTAACCCGAACACCCCCAAAACTGTGCGCCCGCCCGCGGGCCCTGGCGCGCCGTGCGCAGGGCCATCGGCTGGCCGCACAGGCGACAGGCGGGGCCCGGTGGGGCCGGCGCGGCGGGGCGCGGCCTTTGCTTTTGCCGCTCCGCGATGCGGGCCGCCGCCAGTTGCTCGCGGTAGCCGCCCGCGTGGATGAAGTCGCGTTCGAGCGCGCGAATCTGCTGATCGAGCAGGTAGTTGGCCTGGTGGATCAGGCAGATGAGTGCGTTGGCCACCACCGCGGGATCGGCGTGGTCGAGCCAGCGGGCATAGGCGGCATCGGACCGAGCGGAGCGAGCAGTCGAATCTGACCGCTCCGCCCCTCGCCCGACCTCCCGCACGGCCTGGGCTTCCCGGTCGTCTTTCACCCAAAGGCGCAAGCCGCGCTGCCGGAGGAAGTCTTCGTAATCGAGCAGCAGCTCGTCGAGGCTGGCGCGGGCGACGTTGACAAGCCGGAGTTCCGTTTGGCTGGAGGTGGCGGCGGCGCGGCTGCCCTCGGCGATGTTCTGTCGGCCGCTCCGCGCGGCCTGCACCATCTGGTCCACGGTGCGCGAGCGCCGGTCCACGAAGCGCGCGCAGAAAACGACCGTGGCATCGTAGATGAGGGTGGTCGTTTGAAAGCTGCGGAGTTCGCGGTAGCCGCCGCTGGGTCGAAGCCGCTGCCGGCTTCCGGCGCCGTCGAATGCGCCTGATCGGTCTGGGCTCACTTCACGCATGAGGTAGTTCCTCGACGTTCAAGGTTGGTGGGGGTTTGTGGTTGGGCTCGCGCGAAGACGCGAAGGCGCGAAAAAGGGCACGGTCAACCGACTGCCACGCATGCTATACTTTGCCAGAGGACCTCAGAATCGCTTCGTACTCTTCGCGGGACAATGGGCAGTCCACCAATTCGAGAAATTTCTTCTTGGTCAACCCCACCTGCCTAGCCATTTCGCCCAGCAGATTGTCGCCAATATCGAATCCCTTGCCGTGGCTCGTCTTGGTCCGCGCTCCCCGTGCTTTCTTCCCGTCTTCTGTCGCGTAGATGAAGTACCGGTGATCTGCGCCGCCGTGGGTGGGTACAAACCCTTTCCGCAACAGCCCGTTTTCGAGGTCGGATTTATCGCGCTGCATTGGCCGATTGTTTTGCGAGGACGCGCAAACGCTGTTTAAGCTGCTGCTCCGGCCCCGAAAGGGCGCGGTCTGATTCCTGGGCGTATTCTTGCCAAAGCATCGCCAACTGGCCGCGCAATTCATGCAGTAACTCCCCACGCGTTGGAGCGAATACGTCGATGTCGAGCGTCTCGTCCTGCAAACGCAGGAATTGCTGGTCCGCGCTTAAACTAGGGTCGAGACGAAGTGGCTGGGCCAGCGAAACTCCCGAAGTAAATTCCGTCACCACGAACGGCGACAGATCCAAATCATCGATCCGCGAGACCTCGACGATCCTCCGCGGATGCCCGTCGTCTGCGTCTTCCACCTGGCCAGTGACTTGGATTAGGTCGCGGCGGTTTTCAAAAAGCATGGGTTCCAGCGTCTCGTCGTAGAGGCAGTCCAAGCTGCGTCCTTTGGGCGCATAAAACAGCGCAAGCTTGTGTTCAGAAAACGCAATGCCGCGTAGCTCACCCGTAATGGTACGCTCACTCTGCCGGGGCTCAGGAGCAATCAAGACCGTCTCGATGCGCGCGGTCAGAACCTCGTCGATGCGCACGGGATCACCAACGGAGTGGTTGAATTGAAAGGCGTACCCAGATCCCGGTGGCGGCGCCATTCCGCGTAGGCAACCCAACATCCGCATTCGCATGCGGCTGTCAGGAACGAGTGTCAGCAATTCCGGTGCGTTGGCCTTGAGCGTGGCATGAGAGAACTCATGCACCAAGCCCATGACCCGGCTTACATCGCCGGTGCAGACGAGGCCGCGGCGCAGATCCCCCACACGACCGGCAATCTTGAAGCTCCCCTTTTCCGGTGGGCTGCAATGCAGGGTGTAACGCTGTTGGATGTCGGCGGAGACCCTAACCCGTTGTCGAACGGACCGGTTTTCGACCGCAAGCGCGCTCAAGTGGATAAGCTGTTGCAAGCCTTGCAATCCCTGCAAAAGCAACGACGCAGGAACCTCATGCCCGTTGTCCCCGGGGAGGATTTGAAACTCAATGACGTCGGGATGCGTCGATGCAGACATTGCTGGTGGGAACTGTCGGAGAGTGCAGC
>JBBRWR010000102.1:0-28843 GCA_038249085.1 Opitutales bacterium | reverse complement strand
GTCCGGTGGGTAAACTTGCCTCGGGGTGGCCAGGCGAAGGGCGAGTGTTCACTTCCCCGGCGCGACTTACCACGTCATTAACCGGGGAAACTACCGGTCCTGGATTTTCCAGCACGCCAGGACCCGGGCAGCCTTTCAGCAGACGCTTTTCCAAGCGTGCGAACGTAGTTCATGGCGCCTGCCCGCGTTCGTCATCATGAGCAATCATTTCCACCTCGCGCTGGAAACCCCCTTGGGCGGCCGACTGGAAAGTCGCCGTCGCCGCGTGGTTGAAGCTTCAGACCGACACGAGCAACCGATGGATGGCTACGGCGCTCAATCTCGGAGAGCCCAAGGGCGCGAGTCGCAACCTGACCGCGTTCTTCCGCCCCGCCCCGGAGCGGAATCAGTGGGGGCGAAGGCTGAAATCACTTTCCGAAACCTGACCCTTTCCGACTGTCCTGAGAATCAAGTGGTGAGGGGCGCGTCGGGACTGGAATCCGTGGCGTTCCGGAAGCTTGGATTAGGGTTGGGAGATTTTGACGGCATAGTCCCGGGTTTTGCCTTCCTCAGAAAATTGACATCAACATCGATACACTACAGCTGTAGCGCATGAGTTCGGTCCATCCCACCTCCCTCCGTATTCCTTCCGCGGCCAAGCGCCGGATTGCCGCGGCTGCGCGCCGCCGGGGCGTGACCACGCAGAAGTTCATTCTCGATGCCGCGCTCCGCGAGGCGGCGGTGGCCCGCTCGGCCGAGGAGCAGCTGGCCAGCGAGCTCGTGGCGGTCACTCGCCGGCATCTTGCCCGCGTGGCGGCGGAGGAAGATGCGGCCGATATCCGCGTGGCCGAGGAACGGCTCGCCCTCCTGGACGCAGGGAAGACCAAGCTGCTCACCCGCGACGAGGCCTGGCGTGAAGTGGGAGTATAAATTCGACCCGGCGGCGGTGCACGACTTGCGCGCCATCGGTCCCACGGCTGCGCGGGAGATCCGGGACTTTCTGGACAAGCGCATTTTTGGCACGAGCGACCCCCGGCAGTTCGGCAAGCCGCTGCGGGGGGCGAAGCACGGGCTCTGGCGCTACCGGGTGCGGGACTATCGGATCATTTGCCGGCTCGACGACGCCGTGGTGACTGTCATCGTCGTCGCCGTGGGCCATCGCTCGACGGTTTATGGCGAGTGAACAAGCATCGCCGTCGCGACTCGATCCAACCTCCGAATATCCCGTCTGCCATCCTGCCGCCGACCAAAACATCTCCGGGCGCGACCGAATATCGGTATTCGGTGGCGTTGGCGGCGCCCCGGTGAATCGACCCTGGCCGAAGTTGATCACGGATTTCACGGATGCCCACGAAGGAGAAGCCGTCGGGTGCAATCACGCCGCAGCCGCGGGCCCGCCTGCCGCAGACGCGCGCCGATTTCGACTTCCTGCGAATCAAATGGTGAGGACCGGTCAGCCGCCGCGCCTGTCAAAAGTTTACACCTGACCCTGCTCAAGAAAGAGCGGGCGGATTACGGCGCACAGGTGATTCACCAACTCGCCAGCGACACTGGGGCGAACGAGCGGCGACTCTACGAATGCCGGCAATTCTACCGCTGTTTTCCAATTCTGCGGATATCCGCGGAATTGGGGTGGAGCCGCGGGCTGCTTCTCAGCCAAGTGGGCGACGTGGACCAGCGCGAGGCGCTGGTGGCGGAAGTGTGGCGGTCGGACGGGATCAGTCCGCTAGTTGCTAATTTTCGCAGTCGGTTTGACTTTCCCCAGAGTTCGAGGCCTGAACACGCACCGCAGGAATTAACAATTAGCGGACTGACCCCGCGGTTGGGCCTCCTCGTCCTTTTCTGGTATCTCTGGCCGCGCCACGACGAGGACGGGGAGACTGGGGCCACCGGCCTGGGCGCGCGCACGGACGCCGGCCAGCCGACCCTCCCGGTTCCGGTTGCCGCCCCCGTCGAACCGCGCTCGACGCTCGCCGACGGCCTCAACGCGACCCACGGCGACATCCACGCCGATCTGCGCATCGTGCTCGAGCTGATCGACGCGTTTCGCAGCAATTTTCCGAAGAACGGCAACCCGGTCGGCGACATCGCCGAAATCACGGCTGTCCTTAGCGGGCGGAACCGTCTCCGCCTCGCCCTCCTTCCGCCGGATCACCCTGCCATCAATCGGGCGGGGGAATTGTGTGATCGCTGGGGCACGCCTTTTTTCTTCCACGCCGAGAGCGCGACCAAAATGGAGATCCGCAGCGCCGGTCCCGACCGGAAGCTGTGGAATGGCGACGACATCGTGCAGAGCCCGTGAGCTTGGACTGAAACCAACCGCTCGTGTTATTTTGACTCGTCGTAGGGCGCGGACTCCGCTCCGCGCCGGAATCACTTCTTCTTCGGCGCCGGCTTCGGGTCGAGGTTCGCGGCGAGCAGGGTGGATGACACCTGGGAGGCGACGCCGTCCCTGGGGACCTCCGCCTTGGCGACCCAAAGGATGGCGTTGAGGACGACCTTCCGCTGGTTGTCGTTGCCCCAATGGGCGTGGGTGTGACCGCCCGTGAAGCCAAAGCCCCGGCCGCCGTCGGGCCGTTCCACCACCCACATCATCGTTTCCACCCGCCCTGCCGCCTGCAGGATGTGCGGGTAGGGTCCCTTCGGGTGCACATACGGCCCGCCCCGGACTTGATCGGAGGGTTTGGCCGTGAGGATGGGGGTGACGCCGCTCTTGTTCTCCGGCCAGCGCATGTTGAAATACCATTCGTCGTGGTTGCTGAACGGTTTCACGCCGCGCGCCACGGGGTGATCGGGAAAATCCTTGTATTCGGGCGACCACATCGGATTGCACGAATAGTTGTTCTCATAGTATCCACCGATCCACTGCAGGAACTCGGGCCCGCCGTTGTCCGCGGGAATCTCCACGCCGTAGTGCATGAGGCCGAGGCCGACGCCGCGCCGCGCGAGGTCGCCGAGCACCTGCTTGTGATTCTCCTGGATGGCCGGATGCTTCGGGCCGCCGTCGCAATAAATCACCACGGCATCCGCCCCGTCGAAGGCATTGGCGGCATCGGGCCAGCCCTTCGCGTACACGGTGACCTTCACGCCGGGGGTCCGGGCGAGGCACTCTTGCAGCAGCATCATGCCGGCGCGAAATTCGTGCATGCCCGGCGGGTGACTGGGCTTGCCGGCAATGAGGACAATCTGCTTGTCGGCGGCGAACAGCGACGCGCCGGACAAAGCCGCGGCCACCAGGAGAGTGAGGAGACGTTTCATCAGCATGGGGAGGGATAATCCGGCGGGCCGCCGGGGCAGGGAAAGGGAGGAGGCGACGGAGTCCGGCTCAAATCACGGGATGTGGGGACGGGCGGTCAGTGGCAACCGCAGTCGCCGCCACCGCAGCAACCACCGCCGCTGCCGTTGTGGGCATGTCCGTGTTTCAGTTCCTCGGGCGTGGCTTCCCGCGCCGTGACTATCTCCACGTCAAACGTCAGGTCGATGCCGGCGAGGGGATGGTTGGCATCGAGCAGCACCTCGTCGCCTTCGATGGCCGCGACGGTCACCACGGGATCGGCCCGGCTGGGGCCGGTTTGGAACTGATCCCCGATGTTCAGCTCGCCCTCGATCGGCAGGGCGCCGCGTTTCACCCGCTGCATTTGCGCGGAGTCGCGCTCCCCATACGCCTTGCCGGCCGGTACCTGCACGCGCGACTTTTCACCCGCGCCCACGCCGCGCAGTTGTTCATCGAGGCCCTCGATGATTTGCCCCGCCCCTTCGAGGTAGGTGATCGGCTCGCTGCCGGCGGAGGTGTCGAGCACGCGATCGCTCGGGTCGCGCAACGTGTAGTGGAAGGAAACAAGGCGAGGCATGGGCGGAAGAAGGGAGGAAGGAGAGAAGCGCGAAAGGGTGAAAGGGAGAAAGGGAATGCGGGAGAACGCAAGCTGCCGCGTCTGCGCCGGTCCGTGCCCCTCCCTGCCGGTCCCTGCCGGTCCACGCCCGGCCTCGCCGCGGCCTCGCCGCGGCCCGCCGGCAATCCCCGGGCGCCGCCGTTCCTACGGAAATTTGTCACAGGTGTGACAAAAAACTGTATCTGGCGAGGGAGGCGCGGGAGGCGCGGGAGGCGCGGGGGGGGCGGGAGACGCGTGGGGTGCAAGGGGGTGCGGAAGGTGCGGGTGGGCAGGAAGGGCGGGAGGGGTGCAGGGCGAAAGGGTGGGAGGGTGGGGTGGGATCGAAATGGGGGTGCCGGCGGTGTCCAGGGGCTGGCAGAGGACTCCGCCGGGGGCGCCCTCCGCGCTCCGAAGGGATTCTCCGATCTGCCGGCATCGCCCTCCGGTCGCTTCGCGTTTCCGCCCGCGCGCGCATTTCCTCCCCCCTCTTTCTCACGTTTCCTGGCGCAGCACCGCGAGCGGGGGATGATCCGTGATGCCACGGCTGGTGAGCAGGCCGGTGAGGACCGTCACGACGCAGACGGCGAAGGTCCCGCCCGCGAGCACCGGGAAGGACACGCCCGGCGTGAGGTGAAAGACAAAGTGGGCCAGCAGGGCGTTGCCCACGACGGCGAGGCCCCCGCCGACGAGGGAGGCGAGCACGCCGAGGATGGTGTATTCGACGAGTTGAATCTGGAGGAGCTGCCGCCGGGTGGCCCCCAGCGTGCGCAGCAGCACCGTTTCCCGGATACGCTGGTAGCGCCCGGCCAGCACCGCGCCCACCAACACGATGATCCCCGTGAGGACGGTGAAGGCCGCCATGAACTGGATGACAAACGACACCTTGGTGAAGATGCTGTCGACGGTCTGCATCACGAGGGCGAGGTCGATCGCGGTCACGTTGGGATAGGCGGCGATCACGGCCCGCTGCACCCGACCGGACTGGGCGGCGTCGACGGTGTGCAGGGCCGCCACATGAAATTTCGGCGCGGGCTCCAGCACGCCCTCGGGAAACACGACGAAGAAATTGGGCTCGAGCCGCCGCCACTCGACCGCGCGCACGCTGCCGATCCGGGTGCGCAGCGGCACCCCCTGTACGTCCCAGTCGATTTCATCGCCGAGTTTCAGGCCCATCTCCTTGCAAAGTCCCTCCTCGATCGAAATGGGCACGACGGCTTCGCCCGGCGGCACGCGTTCGACAAACGTGCCGCTCACCAACCGCTCGGAGCCCTCGAGTTGGCCCCGAAAGGTCGAGCGGTATTCGCGCCGCAGCGCCCAGCCGGGCATCCGCCCGGACTCCCCGTCCCCGCGTCCCCCTCTCTCCCGGTCTCCCTCCTGTCTCCTCTCCCTCTCTTCCGGTGGTCCCCCCTCGTGCCCGCTCCTGCTGCCGCGCATCAACGCCTCGACCTTGATGCCCTTGATGGCGGTCATCCTCATCGTGACGATGGGGGCGTGGACGAGCACGGGCGCGTGCTCCGCGGCGGTCACGCGTTTGATGCCCTCCACCTGATCGTCCTGGATGTCGAACAGGAGTAGATTCGGGCGGCCACCTCCGCCGGAGAATTCGATTTCCTTGAGCAGCGTCGTGCGGATGAGAAAGAGGGTGAGCATCAGGAAGGTCCCCAGGCCCAGCGAGAGCAGCAGCAGCACGGTGCGGTTGTTGGGGCGGTAGAGATTGGCGACGCCCTGGCGGATGACATAGGGCGAGCGGCGGGGGAACCAGCGCCGGGCCGACCACGCCACGCCCTGGGCCAGTCCGGCGAGCAGGGCGAAACCGGCGCCCAGCACCGCGGTGAAACCCAGGCCGTCGCGCAACCGCCCCGTTTGCCAGATGGCGAAGCCCGCGACGGCCACCACGATGAAGACGCCGATGGCGATGCGCCAGGGATCGGAACCGGTGCCGGCCCGTTCGGCAAAGGCCGAGCGCAAGGCCACGAGGGGCGAGACCCGCCGCACCGCGAGCAGCGGCAGCAGCGTGAACAGCAGGCAAATGACAAGCCCCGCGCCCATGCCGCGGGCGACCGCGGTCCACGAGATGAAAAACGTCACGGCAAACGGCAGCGCGTCCCCGAGCAGATGGGGCAGGGCGAGTTGGATGGAGATCCCGAGGGCGGCGCCCACGATCGCACCGAAGATCCCGAGCGCCAGCCCCTGCACGAGATAGACCGAGAAACTCTGCCGGGCGGTCGCCCCGAGGCAGCGCAGCACGGCGACGGTCGGGATTTTCTGGCGGATGTAGACATGGATCGCGCTGGCCACGCCGATGGCGCCGAGGAAGAGCGCGACGAAGCCCACCAGCCCGAGGAAATTCTCGATGTTGTCGAGCACGCGGCCGAGGTTGCGTTTGCGCTCGGCCACGGTGTCGAAGCCCAGACCCTCGCCGCGAAAGCGCTGGCGCAGATCGCGCTCCAGCACGTCGGGTCGCATCTCCGGCGGCAGTTTCAGCATCGAGCGGTGGCGCACGAGGGCGCTGCGTTCCGTGAGGCCCGTCGCCTCCAGCGCGTCCCACGGGATGAGCGCGCGCGGCGCGATGGTGGCCGACAGCGCCGACGACTCGCCCGGCAGCTTCTGCAGGGCGCCGACCACGGTGAAGAGCGTGTTGCCCAGCTTCACGGTGTCGCCGACCCACGCATTGAACTGGCGTAGCAGGCTCTCCTCGACAATCGCGACGGCGCCCCCGGCCTGCAGGCGGGCCGGGGCGTCGGCGGGCACGGTGACGAAGTCGCCGTAGAAGGGGAAGGCGCCGTCCATCGCCCGCACGTTGACGAGCCGGGTGAGGTTTTGGGCGGTGGGAAACACCATCATCGAAGAGAAGCTTCGCTCCCGGGCGTAGTCCGCGCTTCGGGCGGTCACGTAGGCCCGGGCCTCGGCGCTGATGGGGTTGCGGCCGGTGATGATCAGGTCGGCGCCGAGGAGGCCCTTGGCCTGATCATCGATGCCGCGTTCGAGGTTGGCGCCGAGCGAGCCGATGGCCACGAGGGCGGCGATGCCGAGCACGACCGAGCACGAGAACAGCACCAGGCGACGCCGCGACGCCCGCGAATCCCGCCAAGCCAGCTTGAGGACGAAATTCATGGGGGGATCACCACGAAATACACGAAACACACGAAAGGGCGGAGCATCGGCGAAGAATCATGTGACGATACGTTCCCATTCCAGGAGAGGGTGGTGGCCGAAATTCACCAGCAGGCCGAGCCGATAGCCCGTGGCGCGAAGATAGTTATGCACCTGAGCACGATGTTCGTCGGTGGAGACTGATACGGCCTTGAGCTCGACGATTATCTTCTCGAAACAAATGAGATCGGGTTCGTACTTCTGCCTCAAAGCGTGTGTCTTGTAGCTCAATTCCAGTTGGTGCTTGGGGATGACGGGTAATCCTCGTTCCGCCATCTCGATCTCCAGGCATTCCTGGTAAACGGCCTCAAGAAATCCGCATCCCATTGTCTTGTAGACCTCAAAGCACGCTCCCATGATCTGGTATGACTCGTCGCGATAGATGATTTCATGCACGATTTGGCCCCCTTTCGTGTGTTTGGTGTATTTCGTGGTGATCAAAGACTCTCGTCGCCCACCACGGCGCCGCCTTTGAGGCGGAGGATGCGGCGGCATTTGCGCGCCAGATCGAGGTCGTGCGTCACCAGCACCAGCGTCGTGCCCATTTCCTGGTTCAGGCCGAAAATGAGTTCGACCATCGCCGCCGCCGTGTCGCCGTCGAGGTTGCCGGTGGGTTCGTCGCAAAACAGAATCTTCGGCCGGTTCATGAAGGCCCGCGCCAGCGCCACCCGCTGTTGTTCGCCCCCGGAGAGTTGCACCGGATAGTGGTCGCACCGTTCCTCGAGCCCGACCCGCCCCAGCAACGCGCGCGCCTCCGCCTCGGCCTCCGCCCCGCCCTGACCCCGCAATTCCACCGGCACGAGCACGTTCTCCAGGGCGGTGAGGGTGGGCACGAGCTGGAAGTTTTGAAACACGAAGCCGACGTGCGCGTTGCGGACGAGCGCGCGCTCATCCTCGCTCAGGGTCCCGATCGAGCGGCCCGCGAGTTCCACGGTGCCGTCGCTCGGCTGGTCGAGCCCCGCACAGAGCCCGAGCAAGGTGGTCTTGCCACTGCCGCTCGGCCCGACGATGGCGATGCTCGCGCCGGTCCGCAGCTCAAAGCTCACCTCCTTCAGCACCGTCAACTGGCGTCGTCCCGCCACCTCGTAGGTCTTGGTCAGCCGCTGGACTTTCAGCATGGATTGCTCAGTCATGAGGGGGTGACCAAACACACGAATTCCACGAAATCGAGCCCATGCCGCTGAAGTCCGGCCGATTCATGTCCCTCGGCCTGCTGCTGGCGGGGGTAATCGCGCCCGGCCGGCCGGCCGCGGCGGCGGCGGAACCGCCACGCACGATCGTGTTTTTCGGCGACAGCCTGACGGCCGGCTACGGCCTGGCCGATCCCGCACGCGAGGCGTACCCGGCGCTCATCCAGGCGAAACTCGACGCCAGCCATCCGGGTTGGCGCGTGGTCAACGCGGGCCTGAGCGGGGAGACGACCTCCGGCGGCTTGCGGCGCATCGACTGGACGCTGCGTTCGCCGGTGGACGTGTTTGTGCTCGCCCTGGGAGCGAATGACGGGCTGCGCGGCATCGACCCCGCACTCTCGCGTCGCAACCTGGAACAGATCATCCAACGGGTCCGGGCCCGGAATCCCGGCGTGCGCGTCCTGGTCGCGGGCATGGCGTTGCCGCCCGAGATGGGGTCGGACTACACGCGCGAGTTCGGTGAAATTTTCGCCGCGGTGGCGAAGGCCGGCGAGGCCACGCTCATTCCCTTCCTGCTCGAAGGGGTGGGGGGCGTCGCCGAGCTCAACCAGGGCGACCGCATCCATCCCAATCGATCCGGTCACGCCATGATCGCCGGGACCGTCTGGGCCGTGCTGCGGCCGCTGCTGTGAAGGTCTCGCTGGGGCTGGTCCCCGAGTTCCCCGCGGCGGACGCGTTTCCGGCGCACGCCGACGTTGCCGATCCCAAAAACACCCGTATGGTCCCGTCCTGCCCCATGTTTCGTCATAAACTGCTAATTTCCGTGCTTGTCCTCGGGTGGAGCGCGTCGCCGGGCCAGGCGATGAACCTCCGCCTGGAAGCCTCGACCACCTGGGCGGAAAATCTCAACCGTTCGACCGCGGTCTCGGACTGGCGCGACGCGCTGAAGTACGAGGCGAATACGTCCCTGTCGCTGCTGCGCGAATGGCACACGGGCTTCATCACCACCGGGGAACTGGATGCAGGCTTCACCCGCGTGCCCCGGTTCTCGATGCTCGACACGTTTACGGCCGGCGCGTCGGGCCAGGCGCGCCAGAAATTCGGTTTCGGAGCCTACGCTCCGGTCCTGGCCGTCAACGCGGGGCTGCACGCCCTCCGCGCCCGCCTCGACGGCGACGACGGTTGGACCGCCACGGCCGGGCTGCAACTCAGCAAGCGGCTGACGCCCTCGTGGCGGGTGACGGCGGCGGGAGACTGGCAACAGCACTATGCCCGCAGCCCGATCTTCGACACCAAACACCATCGCGCCTTCGGCACGGTCACATGGTATTTCAACGACCGCTGGTCGCTGACCCACGGCAACGGCCGCCTCTGGGGCAGCTTCACCGCCAACGCCTCGCCGGGCGTCTGGTCGCGGGCCCTCGCGGGGGCCTTCGGCAGCCGGGTGTCGAACTACTACCATGACATTTACTCCGGGGTCACCGACACGGTGGGCCCGGGCTGGGTCACCTATCTGGTCGACGGCCGGGTGAATTTCTGGTGGCTGGAACTTTCGCGCGCCCTCGGGCGCAACACCTCGCTGCCCCTGCGCTACGAAAGCGTTTTTTCCGAAAACAAGATCGGCACCCACTACCGGCAGGACCTCTGGAGCCTGCAGGTGCTGCATCGGTTTTGAACCCCCTCCAATTCGCATGACCCGCTTTGCCTCCTTCTCCCTCCGTCACGGCGCCACCGGGCTCTTCCTGGCCGTGGTCACGCTCGCCCCCGCCGCCGAGCGCGGGAGCGTGCGCGTCGAGATCCGGGACACCAAGGGGGCGCCGGTGGCCGACGCGGTGGCCTCCCTCTTGTCCTTGGATACGCCGCCCCGCTCGAGTCCCCCCGCCACGCCGGTGACCATCATTCAAAAGGGCGAGGAGTTCATCCCCTATGTCACGGCCGTGGTGGTCGGCACGGGGGTCAGTTTTCCGAATCGCGACACGGTGCAGCATCACGTGTATTCATTATCCAAGGCCAGGAAGTTCGACCTGCCCCTCTACCGGGGCGAACCCCGGGAAGTCGTGGTGTTCGATCAACCCGGGGTCGTCAGCCTCGGGTGCAACATCCACGATTGGATGTCCGCGTACGTGGTGGTGCTCGCCACCCCGTATTTCGCCAAGAGCGCGGACGACGGCGTGGTCCCGCTGGCCGGATTGCCGGCGGGGCGCTATCGGCTCGAAGTCTGGCACCCGCGCATCAAGGCGGTCCTGCAACGCGACGTCACCGTCGCGCCTGACGACACCACGACCCAGGTCATCGCCGTGACGCTGGGCGTGGATCGGCGCATTCAACGCGCCCCGGAGAGTGGCATCGGCGGATACCGCTGACCGGCTCCCGCCGCCGTCGCGCGTCATGACTCTCCGCCCCAGGTCTTTCGGCGCGAAGCTGCTGCTGGTGTTCGTGCTGGTCGTCGCCGCCGCGCAGTTCACGACTTCGTTTATCGTCTGGCGCTTTCACTCCGATGAGGCGCACCGGCAGATCGAGGCGGAATTGCAGCAGGCGGACCGCACGTTTGGCCGGCTGGTGGACTTTCGGAAATCCCTTCTGGCGCGGGGCGCCCAGACCGCGGCCCGGGACTACCAGATCAAGCAATTGTTCGTGAGCGAGGACGTCGCCACGCTCGCCTCTGCGCTGGCCAGCGTGCGGCAGACCAGTGGCAGCGATGTGGTGACCGCCGTCAATCTGAGTGGCGCGGCGCTCGCGTCGACCTCGCCTGCCGCGCTTGCGGGGGACACCTATGCCCGGCTCGTGGCCCGGGCCGTGGCCGATCCGCGTCCCAATCCCACGGCCACCGGCTACGGTTTCCTGGACGGCCAGCTTTACTCGCTGGTGGTCGCGGCGGTTCGCGCGCCCGACATTATCGCCTGGATGGTGATCGGTTTCAGAATCGATCATGAGTTTGCCGCCGATCTGAAGAAGATCACCGGCGTTGACCTCACGTTCCTGAATCACGAGGGCAAGCCGCTGGCCACCACGCTGCCGGCCGCCACGGTGCGGGATCTCGCCCTCGCCCGGCCGCGCCTCGGTGGCCTTGCCGGCAATCACGAGCTGGTGCTGGGCGGAGAAACCGCCTTGGTGGCCTTCCGGCCGATCCCGGTGGACGGACAGCCGCCGGCGACCCTGGCACTGCAGTATTCGATCGACGAGAAGCTGCGCTCCGCCCGCGCCACCGAACGGCGACTCCTGCAGGTGACGGTCGGCAGCCTGCTGATCGCGGGGCTCCTCAGCCTGGGTTTCGCCGGCCGGCTCACGCGGCCGATCATCGAACTCGTCGGCCACACCCGCCGCATCGCCCGCGGGGACTACCGCGTGCGCAACACCACCTATCGCGCCGATGAACTCGGCCGGCTTTCCCAGGCCTTTGATCAGATGGCGACCGGCCTCGCCGAGCGCGATCGGGTGCGCGATCTGCTCGACAAGAACGTCTCGCCCGAGATCGCCGCCCAACTGCTCCGGGACGGCGCCGCCCTCGGCGGAGAGGAGCGCGAGGTCACCATCCTGTTCGCCGATCTGCGTGGATTCACCACGCTCAGTGAGAAGCTCGCGCCGCGCGACCTGCTCGCCCTGCTCAACCGCTACCTCGACGGCATGAGCGGTGCGATCGAGGCGCACGGCGGGATCATCGACAAGTACATCGGCGATGCGATCATGGCCCTTTTCGGGGCGCCGGTGACCCAGGAGGCGGCCGCCGCCCGCGCGATCGCCGCCGCGATCGCCATGGCGGAGGCCCTCGTCGCCCTCAACGCCGAACTGGCCGCGGAGGGTCGGCCGCCGCTCGCGATGGGCGTCGGGATTAACACGGCGCGCGTGGTGGCCGGAAACATCGGCTCCCACCGCCGGCTTAATTACTCGGTGATCGGCGACGGCGTAAACGTGGCCGCGCGCCTGCAATCGCTCACCCGCACGCCGGAATATCACACCAATATCATTGTCAGCGCCGCCACCGTCGCGGCGGCCCCGTCCGCGTCCGCCTACCGCGCCCTCGGCCCGGTCCGCGTCAAGGGGCGGGCCGAGCCCGTCGAGGTCTTCGCCGTCGACGGCTGAGCCGGCCGGCCCCGCCGGCCGCTCAGGGCAGGGTCAAAGTCGACTGGCCAATCTTTCTCGCACCTCTTTATCTTTCTCTTTCGTCAGGGTTTGTCCGGGGGGAGAGAAAGATAAAGAGGCCAGAGAAAGACTGCGAGGCGAGAGAACGACTTTGACCCTGCCTTGGCCCGCCGCTCCGGGTGCATCTCCGAGTAGACGGTGACCTCCCGGTGGGCGCGTTGCCCTCACCGCGCCGCCCGGCGGGGACGACCTATCGCGGGGTGAGGGCACCCCGCCCACAACCGCCAACTCGGAGATGCACCCCGCCGCTCCACCCGCGCTCACTTCACCTTGAGAAACCCCTCGAGCCGGTCGAAGGCCGCGTTGAAATATTCGTGGGAATACACCACGCCATTCAGGCGATGCAGGCTTTGCAGCGACTCGGGCAATCCGTCGACGCCCGGGAGTTGAAAACCGTCGGCCAGCAGCGGCACGATGTTGCGCTCGTGCTTGAGCGCATGCTCGATTTCCCGGCGCAGCCAGTCGTCGGGCCGCGGGCAGCGGTCCAGCGACCCCGGGGCCAGGATGAGCACAAAGTTGGGGGCCTGCTCGATTTCCTTCAGCAGGCGATCGTCGAAGTGCTCCGCCCCCAGATCGTCGACGTCGAGGAAGCAGCGGTAGCCCCGCCGTTCCAATTCCGACTGGACTACGCGCGCCAGGCGCGCCCCCCCCTCGCGCCGGTAGCTGATGAAGACCTGTTTGGTTGCCGGCGTGGCGAAGGGGAAGGGGGTCTTGGAGCGCCAGGGATTGCGCGTGGAGGGCCGCGGTCCCTTCGCGGGCGCCGGTCGGGGCCGTTCCTGGCGGTACCAGAACCGGTTCAACCGGACGGCCAGGCTGAAACTCAAGGCGGCGACCACTCCCCCCATGACCAGGTCCGGCACCCAGTGAATGCCCAGGGCAAAGGCCGAGAGCACCACCGTTCCCGCCAGGCACATCAGGCTGTGCCGCCAATGCGACTGGCTCCAATAGGCCAGCAGGACCACTTGAAACGCCAGCGCCACGTGCATGCTCGGAAAGGAATTGTCGAGTCCACTGAACGGGCGCACGGCCTCAATCAAGCGCGTGCTCAGCAGATCGGAGAGCAGGGTGGCCTTGGCGCCCGGGAAAGCCCATCGTTCCGGCACCGGGACGAACAGGAAGAAGGGCAGCGCGATCAAATAGTTCAGGGCGATCGAAAGGGAGAAGACCCGGAAGACCTGCGCGTTCGATCGCCGCCAGGCCCCGATGGCGGCGCCCACGAGCAGGGCGGGAAACACCAAGAAGTAGGAGGCGGCATAAATGCCCACCACCCAGCGGTCCAGCAGTTCGACGCCGCCAAAATTGATTCCGCCCTCGATCTCCTGAAAGGCCTGCGCGATCCGATATCCCAGGACGTAACTGTCGGGGCGCTTGAAGATTTCCTCCAGTTGGGTCTCCGCCAGATTCGCCACGAAGACGGCGACGAGCAGCACCACCAATTGGCGCCGGGTGAGGAACAGGAGGCGCAGGGCGGTCATGGCGGGCTGCCGGGGCGGGGCGCTCCCCGACTGCGCCAAAGGCCCGGCAGGGCCAGCACCGCCGCGAGCGCGAAGAGAGAGATGATCAGGTAGGTGCCGATTTGAATCAGGCGCGTATCCGTCGCTGGCCGGACCAGAATGACCCGGTGCACCGTGTTGCTCAGCGGATCGAAATCGTAGTGGATTCCGTCGTTGCGCTTCGGGAAACCGTCGCCCTTGAACGTATAGGAATGGAAATCGGTTGCGGCCACGGTGACGTCGAACGGCGTGCCGACCACCCGGTCGTTGTTCGTCACGTCGCTCCAGGTGACTTTCACCGCCCTCGCCTTGGACCCGACCGGCAGGGTAAACCGCAGGTCGCGGAGGACCATCGGCGTCTCGTCGTCATAGCGCCAGATGTCGCGCACGCGGTGCATCGAAGAGGAAATCTGATCCTCGATGCGCGCCACCAGGCTCTCGTTGTCGCCCTTCTTGTAACTGATGTGAAACTGCTGCGGCGGCAGGTTGAAGTCGGGATATTCGCTCGTGATGATGAGGGAGTCGTCGTGGGATTTCCGCAGGGTCCACAGGACGTCGAATTGCTTGTGAAAATCCTCGTCAAACAGCGTGAACTCGGTGCCGGAGAGTGTCACGGCCTGCCGGGCCGCCTCCATCAGTTCCAGGGGCAGTTCGGCCGCGTCCTCGGTCGCGCCGCGGATCTTGATCGGAACGGGCGTGGGCGCCACCTTGGTGAGCCGCCGGAGCGAGGCGAGCGCCCGGCGTGCCGCGGGCGTCGCATTAAAATCCTGCCACTTCAGAAAGTCGCCGATGTTGATGTCGGTGTCCTGCATCTGCTGAATGGCGGCGACGAGGCGGTCGCGCAGGGCGCGATCCGACATCGAGGAGAAGACCAGCAGATCGTTCGGCAGCGTGTTGACGAGTTTGACAAAACGAAGATCGGGATCGTCGGCCACCTTGCTTTGTGCGCTGTCCCAGATGGCGGCGAATTCCGCCCGGCGCTGTTTCACCAGGCTGATGAGCGCGGCACTGCCGTCGACTCCCGGCGGCTTTTCGGCGCGGATGAACACATGCTTGTTGTCGGGGGAGTTCGGGGTGTTGGCCGAGAAGATTCCCACCCGCCGGAAGTAGATGGCCGGCAGGAGGTAGCTCGAGGTGCTGAATTTGTTGTGGTAGATGAAACGTGCGGGGGTCGTCCGGCTGCGCAGGTGCTTCAAGAGCTCATCAAGATCGTTCACCTTGGGGGCGAAAGCCCGGTGAAACACAAAGTAGCTTTGGTACGTCGTCTCCTGCGTGCGTTTGCTCACGTAGGTGCCGAGGATTTCCAGCTTCGCTCCCAGCATCTCGGCGAGCACGTAGACATAGGGAGTGACCCGGGCGATGAGCGGACCCTGGTCGGTCACGTCCCACCGCACCAGGGTGTCGATGGCGGCGCCATACTCCAGGTCGCGCGGCTCGAACTTCAGGGCCTCCTTGGCGCGCAGATACTCCCGCAATTTCTCGTCAGCCCGGGCGGTCTCCGCGTCGAGCGCCACGCCCACGAAGGTCAGCGCCGGAGTCGGTGCCGCGCCGAGGGATGCCGCCCCCGTCAGGAGTCCCAGCAACCCGGCCACCCACCAGCCGACGAACCGGCCCCGGACGTGACCGCAGACAGGCCTTTCCATTTGGATACGGGGAGGGGGCGGGAGGGAGAAAGCGGGCGGCATGCGGTGAGACCGGCGGGTGAAGGGGGCCTCCAGCGAAAGCACGACGCCGGGGGCTGGCGAGTCGATTGTTTGTTCCTCTGGACAACTTTATGGCCCGGTGGTTCACCCGGCGCCACGAGACCGGCGCTGAGAAGGCCCGCGCGCCACGCACGGCGCCGGAAGGAGGGGTGGATCTTCATGGGGAGGAAAGGTCGGGACGGGTCACTCGAGGTTCTTTTTCTTGCCGGCGCCGGCCTTGCGTTTCGTCTTGGTGCGCATCGATGTCCACGCGGCGGGAATGTTGTCGCGGTTCCACGCGTCCCAGGCGGCGGCGAGTTGCCGGACCCGGGCGGGCTCGCTGGCGGCGAGGTTGTGTTTCTCGCCGATGTCCTGCGCGAGGTTGTACAATTCGGCGCCCTGAATCGCGCCGGTGCCGGATTCGGTGAGTTTCAGGCCAGGCAGGCCCGCGCCCTTGACCAGCTTCCAGTCGCCCATCCGGATCGCCACCTGATGGCCGAAACGCCAGAACAGCGCCTCGTGCGGCGCGGTGTTTCGTTCGCCGGTGAGATAAGGCAGCAGGTTGACGCCATCGAGTTTCCACTCGGGTTTGATGGCGACCCCGGCGGCGGCGAGCGCGGTCGGCAGGACGTCGAGCTGGATCACCGGGCGGTCGTCAACCCGGCCGGCGGGGATGCGTCCCTTCCATTGCACCATGAAGGGAATGCGAATGCCACCCTCCCAGGTCTGCGCCTTGTAGCCGCGTAGCGGCCCGTTGCCGCTCGTGGTGGACGGCGTGGGGCCGCCGTTGTCGCTGAAGAAAATGATCAGGGTGTTCTCTTCCTGCCCCAACTCGCGAATCTTGGCGAGAACCAGCCCCACGGCGTCATCCATGGCCGATTGCATCGCCGCGTAGGTGCGGCGCCGGGGATCCTTCAGGTGGGAGAAACGGCTGAGGTATTTGTCCGTTGCCTCGAGCGGGCCATGCACGGCATTGAAGGCGAGGTAGGCGTACCAGGGGCGGTTGCGGTTCCGCTCGATGAAGGCCAGGGTTTCGCGCGCAAAGGCGTCGGTGGTGTATCCGTCGATGTCATTCGTGCGCGTCGTGCCGCGCAGGATCGGGTTGGACGGATCCTCCTCCGCATCGAGGTAGGAGTGGGCGCCGCCGAGGAAACCGTAAAATTCGTCGAAGCCGCGCTTCAGGGGATGAAAGGGCGGTTCGTAGCCGAGATGCGATTTGCCGAACCACCCCGTGGTGTAGCCGGCCGTCTTCAGGCGTTGGGCGATCGTAGTCTCGCCGAGGGCGAGGCCGAAGTTCTTGAGTGCCACCTTGGCCGGACCCGGGTTGAACTCGTGCCCGAAGCGCGTCTGGTAACGGCCCGTCATCAGGCCGGCGCGGGTGGGGCTGCAATAGGGTCCGCTCACATAGCCGTTGGTGAAGCGGATGCCGTGGGCCGCAATCGAGTCGACGTGGGGGGTCGGGATCTCGCGGGTGTAACCCTGGCAGCCCAGCTCGCCATAACCGAGATCATCGCCGAGGATGACGAGGATGTTTGGGGGCGCCGCCGGAGCGGTCACAACGGCGAGGAACCAGGGAACAAGGCGCAGGAGAGCGGGGCCGGGGGGGAGTTTCATGGTCGGGAGAGAGTAGGAACTCTGCAAGATGGCCGGGTCTTGACAACGCCGGAGCGCGGCGCGAGACGATTGCCGGGCGCATCGGTCGTTTGGCGGTGCTGCCTCTGGGAGTAGCGCCGCGTCTCTGACCGGCGGGGGCCAGTAGAAGACTGGCGCGACGGGGAGGACCGAGCTCAATGTCACCGTCAACCGGGAGATGCGCCCCACGCCGGGCGGGTTCGTCAGCGATCGGAAGCGAGCAGGGCGTTCCTGGTCTTGATGAACTCGGCCTCGGAAATCTCGCCCCGATCCCGCTTGGCCGCCAGTTGCTGCAATTGGGCCGTGGCCGAGGGAAACGCCTCCGGCGAGAGAATGGCGCCCATCCCGACACTGGCCGAACCATTCCCTTTGTTCGCGGGACTGCCCAGTTGCACGAAGCGGCCCACGGTGTCGACGCGCCCGTTGACCAGCCGCACCATGTAGGGGTGCTCGCCGATCGTGGAGCCGGAAGTCAGGTAGTAGGTCAGGTACTCCACGTTGTCGCGGGTGCGCATCCCATCCGGGGTGCCGAGGAGCGAGAGCACGCGTTCCCGGGCCATCCCATCCTCCACCCGATCCAATCGGGCCGCGGTTGTGACACATCCGGCGAACAACCCCAGCAATGCTGACGCGATCGCCGTTCCGAACAGTTTATTTTTCATGGCGATTCCTTTCTTTTCTGGCGAATTTCTCTACAAAATGCCTGACGAGGGCAGGGGAAAACGGTTGCGCCGAAAGGGGAACAAACCCGAAAAAACCGCCCGCTTTTTCCGGCGGGGCGCGGGGCCGGTGGCGGAGCGGGAGCCCGTAGGGCTCCTGGCACTACCGCGGCAGCGCCAGGGCGCCGACATCGACCCGGCCCCGCCGGGGATCGATCGGCTGGCCAGCAAAATCGTGCAGGAGAGGGCCCGGCACGGGAAGGCCGGCGTCGATCGCGGCCGATCCGGGCCGCAGGGAGTAGGCGGCGATGGCTTGTTCGCGGCCAGGGCCGCCGGCGGGCGGGGGCGTGAAGCGCGGGTCGCCCGTGATCTTGTGGGCGTCAGTTGGCTCGCTGGCCGGGTGCAGGCCGAAAAAGAGATTGTGATCGAAGGTGTTGTTCCGGCTTTCGCCCAGTTCGTAGACGGCCGGCGGGCACTCGTTGAAGAAGATGTTGTTCACCCAGCGCACGCCGTCGGACCAGCCTTGCCATGATTTGTAGTAGATGAGGCGCGGTGGCATCCCCGGATCGCGGCGGTTCACCATGTCGGGCCGTGCGTGAAACGTGTTGTTGTGGATCAGGGCGTGGGTGACCGTGCCGGAGATGCGCACGAGGTTGCCGTGGTCGTTCCGGCTGATGTTGTACCGGACGATGGTGCCCTCGTTGAAACCGCGGGTGCGCGTCGCGCCGAGGCTGCAGAGCAGGAAGCCGCCATATTCGTTGTCGTGGCTGTAGTTGTACTGGAAGATGCTGCGCCGGCAATTGTAGTCGCTGTCGAAGCCGGAGGCGTCGCTGTCGCCCGGGTTGTAGCGGGTGAGACAGGCCTCGTTGAACTGGATGAGCGCGTCATCGCAGTGAAAGACAAACATCGCGTTGCCGCTGCCGAGCAGGCCGCACTCCCGAAAGAGGTTCCGCGCGATCAACGGCGACTGGCAGCCGCGCACCACGAGCCCGTTGCGGGCGATGCGGTCGAACGTGTTGCCGCGAATCACCACACCCCGGCTGGGAAACCACGTCTGCAGATCGTTGTCCCGGTGTCCGGCCATCCACGTTGAAAGCATGACGAGTCCCATCGGCCCGGTGTCGCGAATCTCGCATCCTTCGATCCGCAAATCGTCCCACGCGGTGGGCCGCACCGTGCCTTCGATGATGAAGACGATGCCGCCAAAGGATTTGGCGACGGTGTCGCCGTCGTCGCGATAATCAGAGACGGCGTTCACGTCGTGAATCAGGAGGTTTTGCAGGTGGAGGTGGCGGACCCAGCCGCAGTCCTGGGCGCGAATTTCCACGGCCCGGTGTCGCTGGCGCTCGCCGGCGCTGTGATTGGTCAGCTCGAGATCGCGGATTTCCCAGCCCTCCTGATTCTGCAGGCCCAACACCCACGGCACCCGGCCCTGTCCCGCCAGGAGGGGCCGCGGTCCGTCGCCGTAACGCCCGATCCGGATCGGAGCGTCGGGCCCACCTGATCCCAGGGGGTGGAGGGAGGCTCCCTCCCAGGTGCAGCCGGCGCGGAGCAGGATCCGGTCCCCGGGACCGAACGTCGTGGCGTTGACCCGGGCGAGCGTGCGCCACGCGCGGTCCGGCGCGGTTCCATCGCGGACATCGTCGCCTTCCGTGCTGTCGACGTGATAGGTCGCGGCCGGCAGCAACGGACTGCTGCTGGCAAGTGCCAGCAGCAGAATCAGGCGGGGTGGAAGGGACAGGTTAGTGACAAGGGACAGGTTAATGGTGGGGGGGGAGGGACAGGTTAAGAACAGATCAGGTCTGCCGGGGGCGGGGAGATGGGCGGAAGCCATGGGCGCGATCCGGAAACCCCGCGCGGGCGCCTCACCGGGTGAGTTCCTCCAGGAAGCGCCGTGCGCGTACGGCCTCGGTGTGGGTTTGGGCGGGATCGCCCCGGGCGAGGCACTCGACGATCAGCGGTCCCTGCGTGAATCCGCCGCGCCGCAGCCGCGCGAGCACTTTCGGAAAATCGACCAAACCCGTGCCGGGAGTCACGTTCACCTCCTTGGGCAGCCGGAAGTCCTTCACGCTCATGCCGACCACCAGGCCGTCGACCGTGGCGGCGTCGTCCACGGGATCGCGTTTGCCGTCGGAGTAATAGAAGATGTTGCCCGGATCGTACCAGAGGCGGAAATTGGGATGTCCGACCTTGGCGAGCAATCGCCGGCATTCCGGACCGGTGGAGTTCGTGCCTCCATGTGGTTTGACGGTGAGGCCGACTCCCTTCGCGGCAGCGTAGTCGCAGCACTCCCGCACCGTCTGATAGTAGGCGTCCACGAGATCGGCCTTGCCGGTGCCGCCCAGGAGCAGGCTCGCGCAACCGCAGAGGTTGCAGTGGTCGATGAGGCGATGCAGCCGGGCGATGCTGTCGGTCGGGGACTTCGGTGCGAGGAAATCGCCGCCCCAAATGGAAGCGATCGCGAGGCCGCGGGATTTAGCGTCCGCCGCGAGGGTGGCGACCTGTTCCGGCGGGGTCGCGGGGCTGATGATGAGGCCGCCCTTCGCGGTCATCAATCCGGCGTGGCGAAAGCCGGCGGTCGCGATGGCATCGAGGGCGACGCGCGGCTCGTAGTCGGCCCACGGGCGGGTGTAACAGCCGATCTGCCAGCCGGGGATGGGCGCGGCGGCCCGGCTCAGGCCGGCGAGGGCGGGCGCCCCAAGGAGGCCCGTGAGAAAGCGGCGGCGATCGAGCCGGAGGGGGAGGGGAGTGCTGGTCTTCATGCGGGGCGGATTTCCCGTTGGGCGGGATCATAGACGACCTTGCGGCCGGTGCGATAGGACTCGTCAGCCATCAACACGGCGACCGCATGCTGGTAGCCGGCCTCGATCGGCGCGTGTGGGATGCCGCCATCGCGGACGCATTGCAGCCAGTCGAGGAAGTGGTCGGGCCGCGGGACGGGCGGCACGGGCTTGTCGCCGCGAATCGTGCGATCGCGACGCGGCCCGCCTTCGGCGCTGTAGGTCGGTGCGTTCCAGTTGTCGATCTTCAGCACGCCTTGGTCGGTGTATAATTTCCGGCCGCTCCCGTAACCATTGCCGAGGTTGTTCGAACTGCTGACGAGGAACCCTTCCGGGTATATCCAGGTGGCTTGGACACAGTCAGGCGCGGTAAAGGCGTGCTCGTCCCGCCAGGTGAAGGTGCCACCGAGGCAGACACACGAGGCGGGAAATTTTGCGCCGGTGATGAAATGAACCATGTCGATGAAATGCGCCCCGTAACCGCTGATGGGCCCGCGCGAAAATTCGTGGTAGCCATACCAACCGGAATATACGTCGGCGCGGAAGGGGCGCGATGGCCGATCATGCAGGAATTCCTTCCAGTCGACATCCTCCTCCTTTACGTCCTTGAGGTAGTTGTACCAATAAGGCCGCTCGTTGTTGCGGCACTCCTCGATGCGGGAGAGCTGGCCGAGCACCCCCGATTGGAAAAGGTCGCGCGCGCCGACGATGCCGGGCAGGCTGCGGAGTTGGGTGCCCACCTGGACGATGACCCCCGCCTGCTTCACCGCGTCGACGGCGCGGACGAGGTTGGCCATTTCCGTGGCCATGGGCTTCTCAACGTAGATGTGTTTGCCCGCGCGCGCCGCCGCCTCGAGGTGCGTGGTGTGAACGTGATCGGGCGAAGCGATCATCACCGCGTCGACGTCGCCCCGGGCGAGGAGATCGCGGTAGGACCCAAACGCGGCCGCGTCGCGGCCAAACCAGGCCCGCACCTTGGCGCTGGCCTTTTCGCGCGCCAGGCGCCACGGGTCACACACGGCGGTGATTTCGAAGTCGACGGCGCCCACGTGCTGGTGGATGCCCGGCATGTGCGCGTTGCAGCCCCGGTCGCCACAGCCGATGATTCCGATCCGGATCCGGCCGTTGGAGCCAGGTGCGCGCCGGTGCTCGGCGGCGGTCAGGGGGCGGCGGGAGCTGAGCGCGGTGCCGAGCGCCAGTCCGGCGGCCGTCTGGAGAAAACCACGGCGCGGCAGGGCCGGCGTGGACGGGGACGACGAGCGGGTGTTCATGGTTGGTTGTCCGCCACGGGCGGCGGGTCAGCGCCGAGACTGGGCGGGAAGATGCGCCGGAGCGAGCCCGGGGTTGGTCCGTCCCGCGGGGTGGCAAATCGGCCGGGCGGCGAACGGAGCCCTCCGGCGGCGGATCCGGGTGAAGGGCTACGGAAACAGTTCCGGCGACTGCTGGGTCTCGGCGGAAAGCTTCCAGCTGAGATCCTCGACCCACGCGTTGTGGTTCAGATTGTCGATCCACTCGCGCTCGTGGGCGCGGCGGAAGGCGAGCAGCTCCCTGAGTTCCCCGCGTCCGCGCTCCGGGGTTGCCGCGGGATCGGTCAGGGTCAATTGGCTCGCGACCCGGGCGCAGAGCTGGGCGTGTGTCAGGCCGAGCTGCAGGAAACGCACGCGGGCCGTCGCGACGGGATCCGCCCGGGCCAGCGTGGCGGCCTCGTTCAAGATCGCCTGGGCGGGGCGAAAACTCTCCGCTGGGAACACGACATGCGCAACCTTGGCCCACGAGCGCCAGCGGCTGGCCACCCGGTTGGCAAACGCCCGATCGATGAGCGCCCGGTTGCCCATGGTGTACTGCTCCCAATAGCCGAAATATTGCCGGACCGATTCGGCGGCGGGTCCGAACGCCGCGTGGTATTCGGCCAGAAGCTCGTCGGGACTGGCGTCCGGCTGCACCAGCAGACGCAGGAGCAGGTAGAGATTCGGACCCTGCGTGGCCCAGTGCCCGGTGAGGGAGTCGAAATCCGTCGCGACCAGCCCGTGGCGCACCGCGTGCTGGAAATCATCGGCGAATTGGTGGGCGAAGATGAACGGCATGCCGTAGCCATCGAGGAAGTAATTGGTGCGGACGAAGAGCCGGGCGCCGGTGTCGCTCCAGCCCCGCCACTGCTGCTGGTACCAGGCGTGTTCCGCCGCGGTGCGGGGGTACCAGCCGGAGGAGGGACAATACCCGAGCAGGATGCGGGGGTTGAGCTGCACCGCCGAGGTGGGGGCCTGGAAGTAGTTGAAATAGACATACCCGATGACGTTGGCGTTCGGATTCCCGGCGGCGGCGAGTTGCTGGACGGCGAGGGCGAAGCGGGCATACCGGTCGGACACGAAGCGGGAGCCGTAGACCTTCGAGTCGGGCGGGCAAAACTTCATCATGTCCGCCGGGGCGGGGCCGTCCCAGGCCCGGCAACGCTCGCATTCGCACAGGCCGAGGATGTCGTTCTCGACGACGTTGAGATAGGTGGACAGGTCGCCGCGCGCCGCTCCGCCGCGCGCCCGCCATTGGGCGACGATTTCCCGGTGCAGCTCCGGGTTGGAGACGCACATGGAGAAGCGCGCGCCGGGCTTGGCCGGGCCGCGCTTGCCGTTGACGAGTTGAAACCAATCCGGATGCGCTTGCCCGTACTTCTGCCACCAGTCGGTGAAGGCGTGGCCGTAGCTCATCCGCTCGCTGCGGCCGAGGCGGTGGCGGCGCAGAAAAATCGTCTGCGCCTGCGCGTAGTCCGCGGCGGCCCCGGGGGTGAACCCGAGGGCCGGGTGCTCGCTCTGGAAGGTGAGCCCCGACCGGACGTGGCGCTGGAACAGGCGCGGGGTGACGAGGGCGTCGAGGGGGTGGGCGACGACCGTGGCGGTCGCGGGCACGTGCGTGCCGAGTTCGCCAGGCCAGAGCCAGCGCACCCCGAGTTCCCGTTCGAGCCACTCGTAGACGCCGAAGAGCGTGCCGGCGGAAGTGTCCCGGTCGAGCGGATCGCCGGGGCTGTCCCGGCCGGCAATGATGAGGGTGTCGCCGTGGCGACGCAGGATGAAGGACTCGAGGTCAAGGAGGGTGGGGTTGAGACCGGCGGCCCGGGTGGCCTGCGTATCGCCGATCAGGAGACGGGTGGTGCCAGCCGCGGCGGGGGCGCCTTCCGTCACGATCGGCAGCCGGACGCCCGTGGCCTTTTCCACGTGGTAGGCCAGTTCGGCGGCGGCATAGCGGCTGACCGCGGTCGGCGCGGCGGCCAGGACAATGATGGCGGTGGCGTGTCCGTTCGTGACGACGGGAAGATCCGGCTTCGCGGCCACCGGAGCCGTGGCGCCGACGCACGCCCAGAACAGGATGGCCCGCCAGCGGGGGCGGGCGCCGGGCACGGGGAGCGGGGGTGAGGTCATCGGTGCCGACCGGAAGGCAAGAGGGTTCGCCCCGCGCGGATCGAGGGTCGTTCACCTCGCGCGGACATTGCGGGCGAGGGTCACCATGCGCAGAGGGACGCGATGTGCGCGGCGGAGCCGTCGCGGGCCCAGCCGTCGAGTTGGGCCTGATCCTTGAGCTGCTGGCCGCGCGCGCGGGGCACGGCGGCGAAGACCTGCGGACACTCGGCGAGCGCCGTCATGTCGCCCCAGAGTTTTTCGAATTGCGCCACCGGGTAGATGTCCTCCTGGCCATGGCCCCAGCGTTTCTTGACGTCCTTGAGCGTGATGTACGTCGGCAGGCGCGCCGCCATCGTGCGGACGGCGGCTGCGGTGCGCTGGGCGTCGCCGAGATCCGCGCGGGTGAGGCCGAACAGCGCGAGCAAAGGGTCGAGGTCGACCCAGCACGAGTTGGTGCTGTAGTAGGTGAGGTTGAACTCGTCCTCCTCGCGGGGGAGGGCGAGGCCCTCGACGAGGCGCAGGCGGCCGTCGACGCGTGCGAGCCCGCCGCCGTGGTCCTCGATCCGGCGCGGGATGACTTCCCAGCCGAGGGTGGCGCCGGAGGCCTGGAACCAGCCGAGCAGGGCGGG
Organism: Opitutales bacterium; assembly: GCA_038249085.1. GTDB lineage: Bacteria > Verrucomicrobiota > Verrucomicrobiia > Opitutales > Opitutaceae > ER46. Next base: position 4,308 of record JBBRWR010000102.1, on the reverse strand, counting down.
GTCGAGCGTGGCGCCGAGGGTGTCGATATTGTGCACGAGCAAGGTGCGCAGCTGCGGGCGGACGGCGAGCAGGCGGGCGAGCGTGCCATTCTTGATCAGGTTGGGCAGCTCGAACCAGTGGCCGACCGGATGGAGGCACTGGCCCGGCACGTTGGCGGTGTAGTCGCTGGCTTCACCGGCGGTGCGGGCCCATTGGGTGAGCGCGGCGCGGACGCTTTCCCGCATCTTCTCCTTTTGTTCGTCGAGCTTTTGCTGCGCGGTTTCCTCCCACGCGAATTGCAGGTCGCGCACGGTGGGCACGAGGCGCAGCCCGATGGAGCGCCCGGGCGAGAGAAACACGTCGCGGTCGAGCGCGGCGCCCTGGGTGCGCAGGTGGCGCTCGATGGGGGCGTGGGTGAGGTAGCTCGTGGTGAAGACGTGCGGCACCGCGCAACCGCATTGCCCGGCGGTGCGACGCGACTTCGCGAGGTGGACCTCGGCAAAGCTGCGATGGTGGCCGGCGAACTTGGCGAACGGGTGCAGCGCCTTCGCGACGCCGGCCCCCTGCGTCCAACGGCTGCCCACGCCGGCGGCATAGGTGACGACGGCAACTTCGCCGCGCCGCAGCGCGGCCTCGCCGGCCCGGCGCAAGTCGGCGTCGGCTGCGGCGGCGGTGAAGAGATCCGCCGGCGCGACGTCCTCGATGCGGGTGTTGGCCGGCAGGCGGTTCAGGGCGAGGCCGATGCGCCCCGCGCGCAGGTCGACGCGGATCTGCTCGTGTTGATCGCGGTCGAAGCCGTTCTCGGCCAGCAGGGTCTCGAGCCGCTGGGGGCCGGCGCCGGCTGGGTCGGCCGAGGGCAGCATGCGGTCGAGCAGGGTGGGCAGGGCCTGGGTGAACTCGTCGTGGGTGCGGGCGGCGCGGGTGAAGGCCTGCAGGTCGCCCCGTTCGCGCGGCGTGAGATCGCGGGCCTCGCGCCGGAGCCAGCCCGGCACGGCGTGCTGGTAGAAGGCGACCGGCATCAGCGCGGTGTCGCCGTGCAGCAGGGCGGCGACCGAGCCGTGCTCGTTGATCGCAAAATCGTAGACGACCGGATCCATCGCGAAGGGCAGCGAGGTCTCCAGCTCGCGCTTGGTGGCGAGCATGATTTCGAGCAGGCGGACCTGGGCCTCGGTCCGCCGTTCCGGCGCGAAGATGAAACCCATGCCGCCGCCGGCCATGCCGCCCAGCATCCAGAAACCCCAGAAGTCGTCGCCGAACGCCGCGCGCGTGCGCGCGATGAGCAGCTCCGTGTACCGGTTGCTCACCCAGGGAATGATGGTTTGCAGCGGACCGAAGAAATTGCCGGTGAGCGCCCGGCCCAGCCCGCGGATGTCGCCCGCGGCCAGCAGGGCCAGGATCTCGTCGAGCGTCGCGATGGCGTCGCGGCGCGCCCCCCATTCGGGTTCGCTGCGCAGGAGGTACTTTTCCGTCACCATCTCGAGAATCGGCCCGACGTTTTGCGCCATGCCACCGTGGACCAGCACGAGCGACTCCTGCAATTTCTGCCGGGCGGCGGCGGAGATGCGCTCCTCGCCCAGGAGCGTGTGGCGGGGCAGGAGGCGCCCGCGGCTCACACCGTGTTCGGGATCGCCGGGCTGCGCGGCGGCGCCCTCGATGAGCTTGATGCCGGGCCAGAGGCCCCCGGAGTCCTGCCAGCCGCCGCCGGAGCCCCCGAGCCACTCGCCGAGGATGGCGCGGGCGGCGACGATGCGGCGTTCGGCTTCCGCCATCGGGCCGGTGAGCGAGGCAATCTGGCTGGTCGCCCGCATGCACACGCCGATCAGCGCGCCGAGGAGATTGGTCGAGACGGCGAGGCGCGAACCCTTGGGAATGCGGTTGACGCTGCTCACGAGTTCGAAACCGCGACCGGGACCGAACATCGCGGCGAGCAACGCGGCGAGGCTGGCGCCGGAGCGCTCGATGCCCGGCGGCACCAACCCGGCCGCGATGATGGCCGCCTTGAGCAGGCCCAGATAATCGCGGCCGAAATCGAAGACATCGTCGAGGGAGGTGAGGCAGGCGGCGGCCTCGAGATCGACACTCGCGAGCCGGATCACGGGCTCGTCGATCACCCGGAAAAACGCCTCGACCGGTGGGCGGGTGGCGGCATCGCGGCCGTGCACGCCCAGGTCAATCGAGACGTTGAGCACGCGGGCTCCTTCCGGGAAATCCATCCCGAGGAAGAAAATGTCGCTCCACCCGCAGTGCGTGAGATCCATGCGCACCGGGGTGCGTTCGCGGAGCAGGGGGTGGGAGGTCTCGGCCCCCGCCGGCCCGGCGCCGGCCGCGCCTCCCCCGCCGGCGAGAAGTTCGCGGCGCACCCGCAACGGTTGATCCTGCGGGTGGCCAAGGCGAAACATCCAGGCGTTGCCGTGGGTGGAGCGCACCGTGCGCCGCACCTGGTCGGCCAGGGTTTGGAAAGCCAGCGCCTGATGCGCGGCGGCCAGGGCGCTCGAGAGGGTTTCGCTGGGTCCGTGCGCGGCCTGGGCGCGGGCAAAGATCGTGATGGCCTCCTCGAAGCGACGCTCGAGCAGATGGCGAAAGCCGTCGTAGGGCACGCGGCCCAGGCGGGGCAGGTCGGGGCGCGCCGGCAGGTGATACCGGTGGATGGCGGCGAGGAAGAACAGCGCCCGCACGCGCCGGTACAGGTTGCCTTCGCGCCGCCGGTAGGCGTCGAGCGTTGCGCAGGCGGCCAGCAACTCGGCGACGGTCCGATCCGCGCACCACCGATCGATGGCGGTGTCGCGGGTGGCGTCGTCGGCGGACTCGATGATGTCGATGACGCGCATGGTCACTCCCCGCGCACGGCCAGCAATTCGACCAGCTGGGTGAGAACGCGATCGCGGTCGCGACCGGCGAGGGAGAGCGCGAGTTGCGCGAAGAGCAGGCCGTAGGGCGCGCCGATGTCAAAGCGGAGGCCGGCGACGCTGAAGGCGAGGTAACGCCGCCGGGCGGCGAGCGCGTGCAGCGCGGGTGACAGTCCGAGCGGGTGGTCCGGCGCGGCCCGCTGCTGCTCCTCAAGCAAACCGAAGATTTCCGGCTCCAGCACATGCATGCCAAAAAAGCACAGGTAGAAACCGGCGCGCAGGCCGGGCACGATCAATTGCTGCTCGGCGATCGTGGGCGTCGGTTTTTCGAGCACCGATTCGACCTGGTAGAGCGGGCGGGCGCCGCCGACGAGGCGGCTGCCGACGGCGCCGAAGGAGGTGAGCTGGTTCTCGCGGGTGGGCTGGACGGCGGACACGGGGGCGTTTTCCGCCGCGGCGACTTCGAGCAATTGCCGGGCGCAGCTTGCGGCGGCCCGGGACACGTGGAGGTGATCGCCCACGAGATGAAGGAAGGCATCGTCGCCGATGAATTGCCGCCCGCACAGGACGGCGTGACCGTAGCCGCGGGCGGTTTCCTGCACGATGAACCGCACGCGCGAACGCAGGTCGCCGCAGGCCTCCGCGTAGGCGCGTTCGTCGCCGGGGCAGACCACCACGCCGAACTCCTCGATGCCGGTGCCGGCGGCTTCCTCGAGCACGACCCGGAGGGCGGATTTCGGTTCACCCTGCTGGTCGATGAGGGTCTGCAGCGGCAGGGTGCGCTGGCGGGGATTGGCGGCGGTGACGAGGACTTTGCGGATCTTCATGGGCGCGGGGCGCGGTTGCCGGCCAACCTGCCGGGGCGGTGCCTCCGCCTCAAGACCCATGTTCGAAGGACGCATGTTCAGAGGACGCATGTTCAAAGGACGGTGAGTGTCGGTGTATCTGCGAGTTGGCGGTGATGCCTCTGGGAGTAGCGCCGCGTCTCTGACCGGCGGGCGGGCGCCAGTCGAAGACTGGCGCCTGGAGTTTGGCTTCTGACTAGATTCCTTCCGGCGCCGCCAAATTTCTTTTTTTGAGATCAGCCCGAACGGGTCAGGTTTCGGAAGGTGATATTTCAAGCCCGAGGTAACCCATGATTTGGGGTCATGGCGGTATCGCATCGGGGGGTGGGTCGAGAGGGGAGTACCTGTTATGGCCCGCACGCTACGTCTCGAATCGCAGGCGGGGCCATTCCCCGTGGCTTGCCACGTTCGATCCTGCGATTCCGCGAGCCCGGCCCGGGCCGCGCAGCGGTCGCCTGGCCATGATGCCCCGGTGCCCTGGTTGCCTTTTGCGCCGCGTCCGGTGGGTAAACTTGCCTCGGGGTGGCCAGGCCGAAGGGCGAGTGTTCACTTCCCCGGCGCGACTTACCACGTCATTAACCGGGGAAACTACCGGTCCTGGATTTTCCAGCACGCCACGACCCGGGCAGCCTTTCAG
>JBBRWR010000101.1:0-29408 GCA_038249085.1 Opitutales bacterium | reverse complement strand
CGGCGAGCGCGGTGGGTAGGATGTCGAGGGAGATGGCAAGCTGTTTTCGCACCTGGCCCGCCGCGATTCGGGCGGGCCAGCGGATCAGGAACGGCACCTTGTCGCCGCCGTCGAATTGGAAACGTTTGAACCCGCGCAGGCGGCCGTTGCTGCCTTCCCACCAATAGGGCAGGCCGCCGTTGTCGCTGAGAAAAAAGATCAGGGTGTTGGCGGCCTGGCCGGACTGATCGAGCGCTTCGAGCAGCCGGCCGATTCCCGCATCGAGTTCCGCCACCATCGCAGCCTGCAGGGCCTCCTTTGGCGGCAGGCCCGGAAAGCGGGCGATCGTCTCCTTCGGCGCCTGGTTGGGCCCGTGCACGGCGTTATAGGCGAGATAGATGAAGAAAGGTTTGCTGCCGCTCCCTGCGATGAAGCGGAGCGCCCGGTCGGTGAATTCCCGGGTGAGGTAGTCGTGCCGCTCCACTTTCCTGCGGCCGTCGTACAGGATGGGCGAATGGAAGTAATCGGTCTGCGCGCTGTTGAACCCGAAGTATTCGTCGTAACCTTTCTCCAGCGGATGTTGCCCCGGCAGCTTGTCACCGAGGTGCCACTTGCCGATCATCGCGGTGGCATATCCCGCGTCCTTGAAATAGCGCGGCATCATGGTCTGGTTGCCGGGCACGCCTCCGCCCTTCGTCTGGTTGTCGCAGTTCGCGTAGAGGCCGAACCGCTGTTGGTAGCGGCCTGTCATCAGTCCGGCGCGCGAGGGTCCACAGACCGAGCAGGTCACATACGCCTCCGTGAATCTGGCGCCCTCCGCGGCAAGGCGATCGATACTCGGCGTAGCGACTCGTTTGGGGTCGCCGCCATAGGCGTTGACGATGCCGTAGCCGAGATCGTCGGCCACGATGACGATGATGTTGGGGGCAGCGCCGGCGGCGGACGCCCCGGGTGCACCCACCCACAGCGTCCCCCCCAGCGCGAGCGGGATGAGAATTGGTTTGAGCGGCATGGAAATCAGGTGATGCATCTCAACGGCGCCGCCGGCTATCGCTTCAGCTCCTCCCGGTCCCGGGCCTCGATGCGCTGACGTTGCGCCGCGGGCAGACCGCGCGCGAAATGCACCTCCGGCGGGAAGAGCCCCGCGTTGCCCTTCAGGGTGGGCGTTTCCTCATCCGGGCTGAGATCGCAGTCGAAGCGCGCCAGGATGCTGTGCTGGGTGCCCCGGGCTCCCGCATGGGTGAAGTGCGAAAGACCCCACGTGATGCCGCGGCCATCCTTCGTGTCGGTGAACGCGTCGGGCACGTACGGGCCGGCGGCATCGGGCATGAGGCAGACGCAGGCGGCGATGGAGAAGTTTACTCCGTCCGGGGCAAATTGAATTGTGTTGGCCTCGAGACCATCGCGAATGGCGAACGCCGCGATGCCCTGCCGGAAGGGGAACAGGGTGGTCTCGTGCCCGGAGTTCATCACCGGGTTGAGCGGATGTTTCTCGAAAGGGCCGAGCGGATCGCCGGCCAGCGTGAGACCATGCGCCCGCAACAGGCGCGGTTTCACGCCGAAGTCCGACTTGTAGTACAGGTAGATCCTTCCCCGATACACGAGCGGATACGGATCGTGGATGGAAAATTGGTCCCAGGCTCCGGGCGGGCCGTTCGGGATGACAATCTGGTGGGTGGGAGTCCACGGTCCGTCGGGCGAGTTCGCCACCGAAACCGTGACGGGGCAATCGTCGCCGCGTTTGCCGGATATTTCCATGAAGCCCTGGTAGTACAGGTAGTACTTTCCTTTCCACTCCAGGATGTCGGCCGTCGAAACCGAGCGCCAGCCGACCTGCGGCCGGGCCGGGCGGGGAATGGCGACGCCACGCTCCTGCCAGACAAAGCCATCCGCACTGGTCGCGCACCAGATCTCCGAGAGATCCCAGTCGGAGGACGGAATGGTGTCGGTGGCCCGGTCGGCGCCCTGCGGCGGCGTCGCGGTGTGGCGTTTGGTGTACCAAATGTAGTAGCGCCCGTTGGCCTTGATGATCTTCGAGGGATCGCGCCGCGAGATCGTACCGTCGTGCCCGTGGTAATCGAGCCCCTTGAGCTCCGTGTATCGAAACTGCGTGAAGAGCTCGTTGGTGTAGTAGGTCGGCGCCGGGTAATTGGCGTAGAGCCGCTCCATCGCCGCGCTCAGGGGCTGGTCGGGCTTCCTGGCCGGCAGCTCGAAGGGAAACGATGCGGCCGACACCGCCGGCGCCGCCGTGGCGAGGAGGCCCGCCAGAACGGCGGGCAGGAAACGTGTATTTTTCATCGAGAGCGTGCCGACGATGGTGCCACATTCATTGCGGGCCCAGGAAGTCCCGCGAGCTCCGAAATCAGAAGCTGAAGGTGGCCACCGCACCATCAGCCACGTGCACCGCGCGAACGGAGCCGGTCTTGAAGGCGCCGCCGGTGGCGCTGTTCGAGCGATCAAAATAGGCGGCGCCGAACGTGGCGCCCTCCGGAACCCGGGGCGCGGCGATCGGGTACAGCCGAACCTGGTTGGCCTCCTTGCCCCGGAGGTCGTCGCTGACGTACGCGATTTCCGCGAGTGCATTGGCCCGCAGGTTACTGGTGGCCGAGGCCGTGGTCTGGCCCGAGACCAATTGCGGGATGTTGAAGTCATTTCCGACCAGATACATTCCGTAGTTCAGGCCCTGGAGGGTCACGCTTTCCTTTTGCCAAAGGCCGGTGAACATGTGGCGGCCCAGCCACTGCCCCAGCGTGCGATTGACCTGTTTCGTATCGAGGTCGAGGAAGGCGGTGACGCGTTTGTGATCGCGGTGGGTGTTTCTCCATTGGTCGCTGTCGGGGGCCTGAACCATGACGGCCAGGCCGACGTTGGGGTTGGGCATTCCGTTGAACAGATACGCGGAGGTGTCGATGTAGACCGGAGTGTTCCGGGGGTTGAGCGAGCCGAAGGGCTGGTAGTAGTCGAGGTGGTAGAACTGACGGTCGAGCGAGCCTTCGAAGCCGAAGCGATCCTTGAAGAAGGACGGTTCGAGCGTCACGGACTGCGTGTCGAAGCGCGTGTTCACCTGCGCCAGGCTGCCGGTCATCAGGTGATTCCGGTAGTCGAAGACCGAAGGGTCGGTCAGCGTGGGAGCGTGGAAGCCGATGTTTTGGTTTCCGTCCTGGCAGGCCCGGGTGAAGAGGTGGTTGCCGATGACCGAATTGGTGCGGAAGTTTCCGGCGGTGACCTGTTGAATGTTCCCCTGGGTGACCTGGAGGCCGGAGTTCGGGATGCCGATCGTGGCGCCGCCCGAGCCGTCGAAGGCGGCCGCCAGCGCCTGGAAGAAGTGGGAGGAAGAGTAGTTGTGGCTCACGAGGTCCGGGCGCCCCGCGTTGACGGCGTTGGTCAGGTTTTCGTACCAACCGTTCTCGTGGTGGCCGAACACGCCGGAATCCATCAAGGCGTTTGGCTTGAATACCTACGGTCCGGACGTGGAATTGGATTTCATTTTGTGACTACTCAGGCGGCAGCTCTCAGCTGGTCTGACCTTTGGGATTCCTGCACTTGGGTGACGGGGTGCGTTTCGGGCGGCAGCCAGGGCTGACCGGCCAGTGCTCGCATGATGCCGTCGAAGAGGTCGACGTGGTTTTTCTGCAGGGTGATCACGTAGGAGCGGATGCGGCAAGAATTGATCGCCCCCGTTTCGGTGCGGAAGCCGCCGGAGACTTTTTGCTGAATCTTCATCATGCGCACGGCCTGCTCGGCCAGGTTGTTGGACCAACCAGAAACGGCGGGCGGCAAACCGGAAGCCGGTCTCGTCGCAGCAGACGACCGGCGCCGCGCGCAGCAGTTCGGTCACCGCGGCCAGAAACGGATGGAGTTGGGCCGCGAGGCGCGGGTGACAGGTTTTGATCCAGCCCTCGCTGACCCGCCGGCCGGTGAGTTGCGCGATCACCGCGGTGACCCGCGGCAAGGGGACAAAGTGGATCGTGTACAGAAAGATCGCGAAAGCCGCCAGACGGGGGCCGGATTGGGTCGGTTGCTCGGCCCCGGGCGGAGGCGACGCGCGGGTGACGGCGGCACATTGCGGGCAACCTTTGCACTCCCTTTGATGCTCGGTCACCACCAACGGAGTTTTGGGCAGATCGAACACCTGATGTTTAATCAGCTCATCGGCAGGACGCTGCGAGAGGTCGAGGCCGCAGCCATGGCAGTGGTTAACCGGATGACCGCCACGCGGATCTTTTTGTCCCGGTTGTCGCGCGTGCGCCCCGTGGTCCGGCCCAGTTCCAACCAGTTCGCCGATCCGCTGGAGCGCGTCATCGTCGCGGGCCGGGCCGACGTCCCGCTTTCCGAGGCCGACCTCTCCAGCCTCGTGCTGGAAGCGGTCGCCTCGCAGCCCATCCGTGAACTTCGCGCCGCCCTTTCGCTGGTCCTCTACCTAAAGCTGCGATCATCGAAGAAAATCGCCGCGACCGCCGCCGAGACTCTCGCGTCGCAGATCATCCGCGTGCTGCAGCCAGCCGTCACCACCCACGAGGTCTTCGGCCGCCAAGCCACCCAATGCCGGGAGGTCGCGGTCATCTGCAGCACCCTCACCGCAACGACCTGCGACCGCTACCCCCGCAATCTCCTGCAGGGGTTTCTCCCCGACGGTTTTTCCGACGTCACACCCGCGCTTGTGCAGTCGCGTTTCTCGGAACTGTGGGATCGCTTCGGACTGGAGAGGAACTCGCTGCCTGCGGCTGCCTCACGATGAACCTGCTGCACAACATGAGTTCCCCTCCGCGCACCAGGGTCGTGCTGCAAGGCCGCCCGGTGTCCGCGGGGGTGGTCGCTGCCTCGTTCTCGCCCTCGTCGAGTCAGGACACCTGATGTCGCTGGGCAGGCCCGGCTACGGCACCACGCTGGTCGGCACCAAGGAGTCTTGGTGGAAGGCCGCCCGGACCCGCGGTGCGGAAGCAGTGGCGGACGCCGGTGGATCTCTTCGCCTGCATCGGGAGACCGGAGACTTTGCAGCTCGCATCAGATTTTTTGATTGGCTGGCGACCGCTCTCGCCGACCGCCGGGCTGAACTACACGGTCTGCAAGAACCACGGCGAAGAGGAGGGCGACAACCCGCTGCTCACCGACGCCACCGACTCCGCGTCCTTCACCATCTGCGCAGCCCTCGCGAGGGTGAGCGAGAACCATGCCGCACCGTCTTCCTTGGCGACAAGCTCCCGGTAGTGTTTGAACACAACCGCCGGCGAATTTCCCGCCTCATGCGCAGTCTCGGCAACATTTCCGGAGTCTGCGCAGCGGTAGGAAATGTAACTGTGCCTGTATCCGTTCTCCGGTGTCGGGATGCCAGCTTCCCGCGCAAACGCTCGCACCCGATCCAATCCCCAGGCGGGAGTGACCAGGTGCGGATCACCCTCCTTCTGCTTGGACTTGGGCGCGGCCAAGAGCCACTCGACGCACGCCGGGCTCAGATGCACGAGCCGGTAGCTGGCTGTGTTTTTTTTCGCCGCCGTCACCCGTAGTATGCCGCGCTTCAAGTCAACGTCGTCCCAAGTCTGCGCGTGCAACTCCGCCCGGCGCAGCCCGGCGAATCCGGCCAGTACGGCCACGGCGAGAAATTCGGAATGCTTTGCGCGTATCAGTTCGAGGGTGCGCGCGTAGTCCTGCAGCGTCAGGATTCCGATGCGCTGCGAGACCTCGATCATTGGTTCCAGCTTATCAGCCTCTGTCGTGGCGGTATCGGCCAAGTATCCCTGTTTTCTCGCCCAGTTCCAGACGGCAACCACTCGCTTGCGGACGGTGTTGAAGGTGCCGGGGTGCGCCACCGCCGACTCACCCTGCGCGAAAAGCTCATGGATCGTGTTGGTCAGTGTCCCCGCCGTCACGCTCGGCAGCGGCATGGCCCCGAGTCTTTCTACCAACCTGGGCAGAACCTTCCGGTAGCTGTTGGTGGTATCGACTCCCGTTCGGTCCTTGTCCCGCAAGAATGCCTCGACCGCTTCCGCCACCGTAACAGCCTTTTGGGCGCGTTTGGAGTTAGCCCACGCCTTCGCGGCAACGAGAAGGTCGTCACCGCAGAGTTCTCGCGCCCTCGCCCACTCTTCGATTGCGGTCAACGGTGGCGTGCGTCCGGCCAGTCGCCGGATCTCGTTCAACGTGCCCACGTCCGCCAACGTAACCCCGACGGCGGCCTCGGATCGGCCGGCGGCAAGGGCCTCCGCCTTCAGCTTCGCTTCGGCACGGGCGGCGTCGAGCGTCGCGCATTGCTTGAGCCGGCGAGCGCCCGCCACAAACCACGAAACTTGGTACACGGTGCGGGTGGCGCGGCCTCGCTCAGCCTTTCGTTCAAGGCGATAAATCCGAACCGTCACTGAGCCCTCACGGATGAGGATCGGAAAGGACGAACGGGCCATGCCCGAAGATGGCGCATACGCGCGCATACACGCAAGCCCCATTTAGACACGCTTAACCCGTTTCGTTACCTCCGACAGAGGCATATTTGGTGCTCGGGAAGGGACTCGAACCCTTACGCCTTACGGCACACGCCCCTCAAACGTGTGTGTCTACCAATTCCACCACCCGAGCAGTTTTCAATCGAGAAGCGCGGAATAAGAGGCATCACCGGAGCGTTGTCGAGCCCTGAAATGAATCGCGACTCGCTCCGCCTTATTACTCAGCAAATTTGCCGCGCCCTCACCCCGGCGGCGACATCCGCCGCGAAGAAGGGTCCCCGGTAAATCATCCCGGTGTAGAGTTGCACGAGGGAGGCACCCGCATCCATTTTCTCCGCGGCCGCCTCGACGCTGGTGATGCCGCCCACCCCGATGATGGGCAAGCGACCGTGGGTCGCCTGCGACAGGTAACGCACGATTTCCGTGGAGCGCCGCCGCAACGGCGCCCCACTCAAGCCACCCGCCTCGTTCACCGCCTTGAACACTCCGGGACGCGCCAAGGTCGTGTTGGTGGCGATGACGCCGTCCAAACCAAACTCGGCGATCACCTCAAGCACCTTGTCGATCTGCGGCCAGCTCAGATCCGGCGCAATCTTCAGCAGCAGTGGCACGCGTTGCTTGTCCGGTCGACTGGCGCGTTCCCGGTTGGCGGACGAAACGCCCTGGAGCAGTTCCCGCAGTCGCGACTCATCCTGCAGTTGGCGCAGGTTGGGCGTATTGGGGCTGGAAACGTTTAGCACCAGGTAGTCCGCGTAGTCCGCCAAGCGGGCAAAACTCGCGAGATAGTCGGCGGTGGCCTCCTCGATGGCCGTGACCTTGGACTTGCCGAGGTTGATCCCCAGCGGGATGCGTCGCTCGCCGCGACCCGGTTGCCGGGCGAGGCGCGCCGCCATGGCCTCCGCCCCCTCGTTGTTGAACCCCATGCGGTTGATCACCGCCTCCTCCGCCGGATACCGGAAGGCGCGCGGCTTGGGATTGCCCGGCTGCGCCAGCGCGGTCACCGTGCCAATCTCCACGTGACCGAAGCCCATTGCCGCCGCGGCCGGCCACGCCCGGGCATCTTTGTCGAAACCGGCGGCCAGTCCCACCGCGTTGGGAAATCGCAGCCCGAACAGCTTGATCGGACGCGCCCCACGCAGTCCCCAGCCGACCCAGGATTCCAGCAACCGCCGCAACGGCCCCAAGTGGGCCAGCAGGGCCATGGCGTCGACGCCGATTTCATGCGCACGCTCGGAGTCCTGCCGGAACAGCACGGGACGAGCGATGGATTCGTAGAATTTTCCCATGTGACGGCAGCGTGAAATCGCCCGCAAGGTTTGGCAAGTTTGCTCAGTGTCCGAAACCTCGCGTTTCAAGGCGCTTCCGCGCCCCTGTGAAACAAAATCACTCCGGCGGGCCCGAACCGCTTTTGTGCTTGTTTTTTGAAACTCCCCTCACACGCTGCGCAAAAATTCCCATCCGAATTTCCATGGCCAAAGCAATCTCCGCTCTCGACTGGTGTGTAGTTCGTCTCGGTGACGATCATAATTGGTGGGTCGCTGAAACCAGCGACCCCGTGCGCTGGGACGTGGACGGACTGAGCATCGTCGATCCCCGCCAGGTTCAACACCTGATTGAACTGGTGGATCCACTGCGCGACTACGGGTTTGACCAGGACGTCTTCGAGGCGGCCTTCATCCCTTTCCGCATCGACAAGGACCTCGGCGGCGGCAAGGTACGGCTCCGCCGGATGAAGGAGTCGCTCTTCGAGTCCGACGAAAAACTCTTTGCCCTGCCCGATGTCATCGATGAGGAAAACGGGCCCTACGCCGACTTGCTCGACCATCTGACGCGCTGCCGGGTCAAGTTGCTGAACGACCTTTTCAAGTTCGAGTCGAAGCTCTCCGTCGACGAGGTGGAGGACGAGATCCGCGAGGACCAGAACAGCAGCTTCATCCAGGGCAAGGCGGTGCACTACTTTGAAGAACTCACCGCCATCCTCGACTACATGCCCACCGGGTACGACGCCGACGAAGAGGCCCCGGTCAAGGGGGCCGAGGACGAAGGCGCCGACGACGATCTGCCCGAATTGGACGCCGAGGAGGAGGAGAAGTTGAAGAACGACGAGTCGCTCAAGTGGGACGACGAGGAGGAGGAAGAGGGCGAGGAGAAAGAGGAAAAGGAAAAGAAGGGCGACGACGACGAGGACGGCGAGCCTGCCGCCTCCGACGAGGACGACGAGAAGCCCCGCCCGCGGGCCCGCGGCAAACGCTGATTTCGCGGCGGCTTTCCGCCGCTAACCCGCCCTTTCGACGGCCAAGGCGTGAACCTGGCAAAACTCCGCGAGATCGGCGGCCAGCGGAGCGGTAAACACCGCCGGCATTCCGGCCGGTCGCAAATCGATTTCGGCGCAATGCAGCGCGTGGCGCGGGAGCAGGAGTTTCGCCGCCAGCTCCTCCGTCCAGCCGTGGTCGATAAAATCCAAATACAGCCGGGCATCCGGCCCATAGATTTTGTCGCCGACGAGGGAGTGACCGAGCCACTGCGCATGCGCGCGGATCTGGTGTTTGCGTCCGGTCTCGGTCGTGACCCGCGCCAAGGTGAAGCCGCCGGCCGCTGACGCCGAAATCGGCGCAAACAACGTCGCGGCGGTCTGCCCTTCCCCTGCCGGCACCACCGCGGACTTGATGAAGACCGGACTCGCCAGGTCGTCACCGAGGGGTTGACACACCCGCACCGGCGCCTCCATCCGGCCGGTGAGCACGGCCAGATATCGCTTGCCGATCTTTCGCTCCTGCATGGCGACCTGGAGCCGACTCGCCATGCGCGCATCCTTGGCCAGCACCACGACGCCGCTCGTTTCCCGGTCGAGGCGAAACACGAGATGTACGGTGGGCAGTCGGGCATACTCGCGCAGCGCGCCCACGAGGCTGGACCACGGGCCCGCCTTGGAAGGATGACACACGACATCCCCCGGTTTGTTGACCACCAGCAGGCGTTCGTCCTCGTACACGATCCAGGATGGTACCTCGTCGGGTGAAATGATCCGTACCCGCACGGGTCCCCGGGTGCGCCGCGGCCAGCCACACGCGCGGCGGGCATAGGCGGCATCGTCTTCCGGCGCCGGTGGATTCACGGGGAGTTTGGGCGGAGGCGAAAGCGCCCGAGAATCCAGGCCGCGATCCGCGTCGCCACCGGTTTGGGCAACTTCCCGCCGACAAAGCTGTAGATGGTGTTGATCCAGCCCGGGACGACCTGACTCCGTCCGGCGGCCAGCGCGCGCAGGGCGCATTCCACCACCGCCGTGGTCGTCATCGTCAGCGCCGGCACGATCGCGCCATCACCGAGTCCCGCGGTGCGAAAAAACTCCGTCGACGTGGTGCCGGGACACACGGCCAGCGCCGACACGCCGGTGCCCCGCAGTTCCTCGTTGAGGGCCAGCGTCCAATGCAACACGAACGCCTTCGAGGCCCCGTAGGTCGCCGCATAGGCGGTCGGTTGAAACGCCACCGTCGAGGCAATGTTCATGACGGCCCCCCCGCGCGCCCGCAGGACCGGCAGCAAATACCCCGTGAGGCCGACCAAGCCCCGCACGTTCACGTCGATCATTTCGAGCTCGCGGACAAGATCCGCGTCGGAAAACCGTCCAAAGGTCCCGAACCCGCTGTTGTTGATCAGCAGGAGGCGGCCGCCCGGGACGTGCGTATCCAGGAAACGGGTGACCGCCGCCGCCACCCGCTCCACGTCGTCCGCGCAGGACAGATCACAGGCAAAATGGTTCAATTTTTTTCCGGCGATTTCCGCAGTTTTTTTCGCGGGAGGTCGTCGGGAGAGGTTGCAAAAGACCAATTCCGGCTTCAGTTTGAAGCTCAGCTCGATGAACGACTTTCCAATGCCGGAAGATCCCCCGGTCACGACCACGGCGGAAAAGGATTGGAGCGCTTCGTTGAGCGGAGGCACGTTGGCGGGAGGAGGGACGGATTATTTTTTTCCACACAAGGACGGGCTGCACCCCGTTCCTGTTTCAAACGAACCCATACGCAGAAACATGAACAGCCAAAACAACCACGAACTGATCGTCTCCGGCATTCACCTCGAACTCACTCCGTCGCTCAAGACGTTTGTACGGGAGAAAACCGAACGATTGTTTCGCCACGAGGAGCGCATCATTCGCCTCCGCGTGGAACTGGAATGCGACCGCAGCCCCGCGGTTGGCATGCAATTCACCGCCAAGGGTCACATCGAGATCCACGGACCGGACATGAACGCGTCTGTCCAGGCGGACGAATGTCACAAGGCGGTCTCCATGCTCGTCGACAAGCTCGACCGCATGCTGAAGCGGCGCCACACGCTCCAACGGGTAAAGCGCAATCACCCGCACCCCGTCGAGCTCGACGCCGAGATCCCGAAGGCGGTCGCCTAAGTACGCCACCTTTCCCATGAATCACGACCCGCCGGGTTCCCCGGCGGGTTTTTTCTTTCCCGGTTTGCCGCCCCGGGACCGCCCCGCGGCCAGGGCTACGCCGGCAGGGGCCGTCCCTTGGTTTCGGGACCGAACCACACCAGCACCAGGCCAACGAGATAGATCAGCGTGACGACCGCACCCGCCTTCGCATAGCTGCCTTCGAACGTCTGCATCAGGGATCCCATCTGCAGCGCGCCCACGGCGGCAAAGATGCGCCCGGCGTTGTAGGCGAGCCCCTGCCCCGTCGCCCGGACGCGCGTCGGAAACAGCTCAGGCAGGTAGAGCGGCAGCCACCCGTAAAACGCGGCCGTCAGGCTTCCGACGACAAAGGTCATCGCCAGGAACGGAGCCCCGTACGAGTCAAAGCCGCGAAACAGCCAGCCACACGACAGCAGGGAACCGAGACACAGGAGAAAATAGGACATGCGGCGGGAAATAAACCCTCCCACCCAGGCCCCCAACAGGCAGCCCAGGATGGCGCCGATGGACGAGGCCGCCTGCGTGTAGGCCTTGGCCATGGGGTTGGCGGCGCCGGCCATCTTGTCCGCCCAAAGCGGTAGCCATTGCACGGAACCCCACGTGCCGATGAGCGCCACCGACGAAAGCAGCGTGGCGAGCACGGTGTACTGCAACAGCGGGGGGCTCAGCACCTCCGAAAGCGGACGGGTCTTGCCCTGGCTCAATTTGACGGACGCGTGCCATTTTTCCGACTCGGGCACGAAGAAGAGGATCGCAATCGTCAAGAGCGCCGGGGCCGCCCCAACCAAGGCCACCCACTGCCAGGAGTCGACCGTCACCCGGAAGAACATCCCGATGATCGCAATGAGGGCAAAACCCACATTGGCGGCGGCGCCGATGATACCGGCCATCATTGGGCGAAGTTTCTCCGGCCACACCTCCATCACCAAGGCCACGCCGAGCGACCACTCGCCGCCCATGCCGAGCGCCGCCACGAAACGTGACGCCGCCAGGTGCCAGGGTTCCGTGGCGAAATAGACGAGACCGGTAAAGAGGGAGTAGCAAAGAATGCTCAGCGTCATCGCCCGCACGCGCCCGATCTTATCCCCCAGCCACCCGAAGACCACGCCCCCCAGCGCCGCCCCGAGAAGAAACGTCGCCGTTACGATCCCCATCCAGTGACCGACAAACTCGTCCGTCAGCTGCAGGCCGTGCGCCTGCTGCATTTGCAGCAGGGCCGGACGGGCGATGAGGGGGAAGATGCCCATCTCCAGCCCGTCGAACATCCAGCCGAGAAAGGCGGCGGCCAGCACGGCATAGAGTTTTCGCTGCTCGGGGACAGGATGGGCCATGAGCGGGAGGGCCGGGCGCGAACCGTGGGGGTTGGAGACGGGAAATGGAAACTGGGGGCGGCGTTGCGGTGGCAACAACCTTCAGCCGGCGCTCCGTCGCTGCCGCCCACGACGGGCCGGCGTCGACTCATTCATTGAATTCATCGCGCTGCTTCGCCTTCTCATCCTCAGCCTGCAATTTCGCCGCCGCCTCCGGATCCACGAGCGCCTCCTGTTCCCGCCAGCGTCGCTCGCGCGCCCTCAAATCCTCCTCGCGTTGTTCCAGCTCGATTTCCTTCTCCTGCTGGGCCTGCACCTTTTCAAACAGCTTGGTCTCGGATTCGTCGAGAAACTGTTCGCGATCGCGCACCGCCTGCTTGGCTTCCTTGAGGCTCGCCTCCTGGCGTTCGAGCTCCGCCCGCAGCTGCTCCAGCGCCAGCTTTTCCTCCGGCGAGACCGCGGCCTGCGCCGGCACCGGTTTGCGCGCAGCCTGCGCCAGTCGCTCGCGAGCGTTCAACAACGCCTCCATTTCGGCCAGATCGCGCTCGACATCCGCCAGGCGAGCCTCGCTTTCCTCCACCCGACGTTCCCGTTCGGCCAAAGACATTTCAAGTTGCCGGAGCGATCGCTCAAGCTCGGCCACTTGCGGGGGGGGCAACACTTTCCCCTGCTCAAACGGCGCCCGGGTGGCCGTGACGATTTCCTCGATCGACTTACGCGATGCCGCGGACGCCGCGGAGACGTCAAAGGGCGAGCGCGTGGGAGCCCGGCGGCGAACCAGCTTCAACGGCACCTGGCCGCTGGGCTTGACGACGGGAAAGCGAATCTTGGCAGCCTCGGACATGGGAGCCTATTTGCGCGAAAACCACCCGAAAAGCCCGCCCTTCTTCTTGACCGGCTCCGCCGCGGCGGCGGGCACCGTCACGCGCAGATGCGGCCGGAGCAATTCCACCGCGCGCTTCTCCACCTCCGGATTTCCCACCGCGACAAAGTGCCGCGCCAACGATCCGCCGGCGGACAAATCCTTCTCGAGGGCCGCCAGATCGTCGCGGAACCAGGTGACCGCCACTTCGGCCCGCGCGGCGGCATCCGGCAGGCGGGCGGCCTGTCCAATCGCCTCAACCAGGTGAAGCCCCTTGTGCCCCACGCGAAACGGCAGGACCTCGGCCAGCGCCGCTTCGTCCACATGCGAAAGCGCGTTCAGCAGCTTTCGAAAATCACCTCCGACGATCACATTCTGCGACATCCCCTGGGCGAACACCGCAAACTCACCCAGAGTTGCCAGGCTTTCGAGCTGGCAGAACTCGAGGGTGCCGGCGTCCAGCACCGTGAGGGCAATGGGGAAGTTCTCGGGGATGTTCAATTTTGCGAGGTTCTTGTGCAGCGGGTTGTCCCTTGCCGACGCCGCCTGAGTCTGCTCCACCATTTCGCCGAACGGGCTGTCGAACGCCAGGGTCTCCTTGAGAATGCCGATGAGCTCGTCGACGCGCTCCGGGCTTTGCCCTTTGAGCTGCAGCAATTCGAGCACCTCCTCCAACGTCAGATCGATGTACTTCGCCGGCGTCTCATCCTTGCCCTTAATCGGCCACTCGGGCCCATCGAGGTTCTGCGCCAGGCTGTTGATCGCGGTATCGACCATGATCGAGGTCGCAAAGGCACTGCGCACTTCGTTCCAATCTTTGACGGTGGATTTCATCGGGAGGAGGCGGGAGGGCGTGGCGGTGGCGCCGGGACGAGTGGGGGGCGCCGGGGCGAAAGGATCGGCGGCGCGAAGGATTACAGGTGCTGGACGATTTCGCCCGCCAGCTTGCGATAGTCCGTGATGACATTGTCGCCGGCGGGCCCTGCATCCGTCGCCTCACTGCTGACCAGTGCGACCGGCAGGCCCAGCGCGACCGCGCGCCGTACGACCATCGCATCGCGAATCTGCGTGTCGAAGATCTTCGCCGTGGGCGCGGCGCGTTTCGCCGCCTTGAATTGGTTGAGGCGAAGCTGCATGCGCATCTTTGGCACCTCGATATCCACCCCGGTCTTGATCGAATTGAAGATGATGCCCTGCACCAGGGCCGCCGGCCCCATCGCCGCGCGGCGGAAACTCGCGGAGAGCTGGTGGAATTTCTGCAGCTTCTCCACCAGCAGGGTGAACCCGATCAGGCTGAGCGCGTCGGGGTTGGCCGGCACATAAATCTCGTTGGAGGAGAACACCCCGCACTGCGAGGCCCGGAGAATGTTGGGCGGGCAGTCGAACAGGATGTAATCGTAGTTCGCCTCGATGGCGGAGAGTTGCTCGTAAAACACGAGGTAAGGCGGGCGCTTGGGGTCGCCGTTGTATTCGTTCTCCAAGTCGACCAGGTTGAACGTGGTCGGCACCAGGTCCAATCCCGGCAGGAGCTTCAGCCCCGTCTTTCCTTCCACGACGTCGCGAATCACCAGGTCCTTCACCTCGGTCCGACCGGGATCGAAGATCGAATAGATCGCCCCGTCGCCGCTGGCGTTGATCTTATTCCACCGTTCGAGCCGCAGCAGCCAGATGCTCGCGTTCGACTGGGTGTCAAAATCGAACAGCAGCACCCGCTGGCCCAGCTTGGCCAGGGCGGCCGCCGTGTTGACGATCAGGGAGGTCTTGCCGACGCCACCCTTGTAGTTGATAAAGCTGATTTTTCGCGCCATGCAGTATGTCCGTTGACAAGCCGGACTAATCGGAACTGAAGATGCAACTCCACTCCCGGCGGCGCCAGACAAAAACATGAAATCCGGGATTTACCAAGTTTTGCCACTGTGAAGAAATCAGACCTCCGTGAAACAATTCTCCTGAAGCTCCGCGCGGAACTGGTCCGGCAGACCAAGGCGGCCGAGTTGGCGCGGGACGAGGCGATCAGCGAGGAGAGCCAGCCCGAAAACAAGTGGGACACCCACAGTCAGGAGGCGGCCTATCTCGCCGAGGGCCAGGCCCGGCTCGTGATGGAGATTGGCCAGAATATTGAAATGTATGAGACCCTGGCCCTGCCCGAAATCACCGCCGGTGACCCGGTGGCGCTGGGCGCGGTGGTCGGCCTGGAAGGACGCAAGGGCACCACCTGGTACTTTATCGGCCCTCGCGCCGGCGGTCTCGAACTCGAGATCGCGGGCCGCAAAATCCTGGTCATCACCCCTCAATCCCCCCTGGGCCGCATCCTGATCGGTAAACAGGTGGGTGCTGAGGTTGACCTTCCGGGTGGGGCCCAGCAGGCGCCGCAGCGGATCACCTCCGTCGCCTGATCGCGGGGCGGCGTTGAACTGGGTTCGGGCCCACCCCAAAATCCTTCCTACCCCACTCTTCCCCCGCGCATGTCGCCAGGCTCTCGCCGTGTTTTCTTCCTGCTGGGTCTTGCCGCGGGATTGGGCGGAGCTCCCTGTTTGCACGGCTCCCAACCTGATCTTTCGAAGGGACGCCCGCCGTTGCCGCTTGATCCCCGCGTCGGCGTGAACGTTCGGCTCGGAGATGATCCCGCAGCCCTGCCCCCCACGCAGCGCGGACAGGCCGAACCCCACCTCGTGCGCAGCGTCCTCAACCCGGATCTCCTGCTCGCCACCTTCCAGGAAGGCCGCTACGCGGACGGCGGAGCGGTCGATTGCGGCTACGCTCTTTCGCGTGACGGCGGTCTTACCTGGTCCCGGGCGTTGATTCCCAACCTTACGATCGGCAGCGCGGGGCGTTATGTCCGCGCAACCGATCCGGTCGCCGGATTTGGACCGCAGGGGGAACTCTATCTCCAAACCTTGGTGTCAACCCGCGGTTCGTTTGAGACGGGCGCGGTGGTCGTGAGTCGCTCGCTCGACGGCGGGGCGACCTGGTCGGACCCGCTTACCGTGGTCGAGTCCGCCGATCCGCGACTCTTTCTCGACAAGAACTGGCTGGCCGTCAACGACCGCGCCGGCGCGCGCTTTGCCGGTCGCCTGGTGTCGACCTGGTCGAATTTCACCAGCAACAGTGCCGGGGCCACCACCGCCATCACACTCTCCTCCTCCGTCAGCGATGACCAGGGAGCAACCTGGAGCCCCGCCGCGAATATCGCTCCCGCCGGAGCGACGTATCAAGGCACCCAGCCGGTGTTCCTCCCCGATGGATCCCTCTACGTCGTCTACAGCGAGTTCCTTTCCTCCAGCGACGCGACCATCATCGGCATCCGGGGCAGTCTTTCGACCGACGGAGGGCGCAGCTTTCCGGCGCCTCCGACCCGAATCGTCGGAACGTTGAATGGTTGGGACGATCCCGTCCTGCGCTCCGGAGTATTTCTGCCCGCTGCGACCGCCGCCCGGAACATCGGTGAACTCTTTGTCGCCTACACGGCCATCGTGGCAGGCAGCCCGCGGGTGCTCGTCACCAAGTCGCCCGACCGCGGCTTCAACTGGACCGCGCCCGTGATCGCAAGCGACCAACCGCGCGGGGTCAGCGTGATGAATCCGGCGATCGCGGTGTCGCCGGATGGTCGCACGGTGGCGGTGGTCTTCATGGACAAGCGCAATGCCACCGACGGCGCGAACTTTGTCGACCACTACGCCGCGGTGTCGCTCGACGGCGGTGTCACCTGGCAACCCAATCTCCGCCTGACGACGATGAGCAGCGATGTCCGGCTCGCCCCCAAGACCGGCGGCGGCTACATGCTGGGCGACTACCTGGGCTTGGCGCCTGGTCTGGCGGACGACCAACCCTTTGTGGCCGTGTGGTGCGATACCCGCACGGGTGACGCGGACCCGTTCATCGCACGGTTTACTCCGACGGCGACGCCGTCGTTTGCGGCGTGGCGGGTGGCCCATTTCTCCCGTGCCGAGTTGCAGGATCCCGCGGTAAGCGGCACCAGCGCAGGTCCGGCGGATCGGCTGGCGCATCCCAATCTGGTTTACTACGAGGCCGGCAACGACCCGCACCGGCCGGGCTCCGGTGAGACGTTGGTCTTGCAGCGGCCGGCCCCGGATGTGCTCGATGTGGCGTGGGTGGCCCGCGCCGACTCGCCGGTCGTATCGGAGCTTTCCTTCGCCCTCGGCGGAGACAACGCCCAAGCCCGCCCGTCCTCCGACGCCGGCGCGGCGCCGACGTTACCCCTTCCCGATGGCCTTGTCTGGCGCGTGCAGCGGATCGCGCCGGCCGCGAACGACGTCACGCAGTTGTCCCGCCACACCAGCCTGATCGTCGACGCGAGCGATCCAACGACGACCCTGTACGGCCGCTCCGGGGACGCGGCCTCCAGTCGCACCGACAGCCGCCTGATCAATCTCGCGACGCGCAGCCGGTCGGGACCGGCCCCGGCGCAGATGATTGTGGGTTTTGTCATCGACGGAGCAAAGAGCATGCTCATTCGCGCCGCCGGGCCGGCCCTCACAGCCTTGGGCGTCGCCGGGGCCCTGAGCGATCCGAACCTCACACTGACCGCAGCGGACTCCGAGGTCGGCGGCACCAACGACAACTGGCAGGAAGGCGGCGCCACGGCGGCCCTCTTCGGCCGTGTGGGTGCGTTTCCCTTTGGCGACAAGAGCCGCGACGCCGCCTTGTTCCTGCCTCTCACTGCCCGGGAGTACACGGCGATCGTCGGCCCCGGCAACGAAGCCAGCGGCATCAGCCTGGTCGAAGCCTACGACGCCGATCCCGCTCCGGGGGCGCAGGATGGCGCCAGCCTGAGAAACCTTTCCACGCGGGGGAATGTCGGCCCCGGCGACGACGCCCTCATCGCAGGCTTCGTTCTGCGCGGATCAGCTCCGCGGCGCATCCTGATTCGCGCCGTCGGGCCCGGGTTGGCGTCACTCGGCATCCCCAGCGCCATCCTGGATCCCCAGCTTGCGCTGTACCGCGGCACGTCGCAGTTGCAGGCCAACGACGATTGGGAAATCAGTGCGAGTCGATGGGCAATCGCTGCGACGGCTGAACGCATCGGGGCCTTTCCGCTCGCGCCGGCGAGCCGCGACGCCGCCTTGCTCGTCACCCTGGCCCCCGGCGCCTACACGGTCGTCGTCACTGGCGTGGCCGGAGCCACCGGCGTCGCCTTGGTGGAGATTTACGATGCCGATTGAGCGACACCGCCCGGGCGCATTTTTTCCCCGGGCTCTGGTTTGGCTCGTCGTGGGCCTGCTGGGGCCGGGATTCGGGCGCACGGCGGCACCGGAAGTGCCCGCCGCGCTGGCCGCAGCGCTGGCAAACTTTCGCGGCGACGTGCCGCCGCGGTGGTCGTACACGCTCAGCACGACGGCCGAGGGCAAATCGACGGTGGAACTCTGCGACGCGGCGAAACCGGAATTCGCCCGCTGGTCACTGGTGCGCAAGGATGGCCGCCCACCAACCACCGGAGAGACGCAGGAGTATCTGGAAGGCCGCTCCCGGCGATCCCGCGGTGGCACCGCGCCCAAACTCACCGAGCAACTCGATCTCGCCAGCGTGGAAGAGATCGCCCGCGACGAGACCGCCACCACGTTTCGCTGTCGCATCCGACCCGGCGAGGCGCGCGACAAGATCGCGGGTTTCCTGCGCGCCGCCATTATCGTGCACCGGGCGACCCACACGATTCAGACGATCGAGTTGCATAGCATCGGCCCTTTTAACCCCACGTTCGGGGTAAGCATCGCCGAGATGAAAACGCGGATGACCTACAGCCTACCTTCCACCGCCACTCCCAGTCTGCCGCAAAAGGTGGAGACCCGCATGCGCGGCACCGCCTTTTGGTTCAAGTCAATCGACGCCGACATGACGGTGGTATTCGGCGACTATTCCCACGTGGGGAAACGCTAGCGGGCTTCGCCTCGTCGTCGCGTTCACCAATTCCGCCTCGGCGGGTTCCGACTGCGGCGCGTTCCGCCGCATCGCCTCCTCCTCCCCCACGCTACCCCGGAAAATAGCTCGGCCGGCGAGAGGTTTAGTTCCCGCCGGCCGATTAGTGACAGACTGAATG
This sequence comes from Opitutales bacterium, assembly GCA_038249085.1. Lineage (GTDB taxonomy): Bacteria > Verrucomicrobiota > Verrucomicrobiia > Opitutales > Opitutaceae > ER46. The sequence continues at coordinate 10,345 of JBBRWR010000101.1, read as the reverse complement.
AGCGGTTGTGGGAGGGCTGTCGCACCAGAGGCGCGATGACCGTTCCGCCGCTCAGCGGTCCATCGTCCTTACTTCTTCTTCTTAGCTGCCTTTTTCTTAGCGGGCGCTTTTTTGGCTTTAGCCATTTTTTATCCTTTTGTTGGGTGTTGTACCGAAGAAATGAAGTGTGGTGAGCGACGAAATCCCGGTTGGCCCGAACAATCCGCCGCGAGCCACATTTCATTTCATTGCACGAAAGATGCAGAACGACCGTGGGTGCGTCGATGATTTTCTCGATGATCCGCGACGAAAGTGAAAACACCCGGCCACGAACTGTGATGCGGCGCGGCGTAAATTTCGCCGCGCGCTGAAGTCGGAATTCGGGTGACGAAGAAACTTTTCGCGATCGCTCAACCCATTCGCGGATCATTTCGCCTCCGTCTGCGCTCCACTGGGGTTTCACGTTCCGCGCAGTGCAACGCGCCCGCCGCTTCGGCGAATTTGTCGGACCGGCGCACGCCAGGTCGGCGCCACCGCAGGACCGAAACAACGCGAGTTGAAAACGCCGCCGCTCAGGTCAGCGCCACCATCGCCTTGATCACACCGCCCTCCGGTTGCGTCCAACCGGGGAACGCATCGATCATCGTCGTGATCGTCGCGTGGTGCGTGATCCACGGCCGCGTGTCGATTTGACCGTCTTCGATCAGCTGGATAATCCGGCGAAAATCCCCCGGCAGTGCGTTGCGGCTCGCGCGGAGATCAAGTTCACGGCGATGCAGGGCCGGTGCGTGCGGAAACGAAACCTCCGCCTGCGTGATGCCGACATAAACCAGCCGGCCCTTGAACGCGCAGAAATTCAGCGCCTGGCCCATCGACTTGTTGCTGCCCGTGGCGTCGATGACGACGTCGGCCAGCTGGTTGGCTGTGAGATCGGCCAGTTGCTTCAACTCGCCGCCGTCTCCCGTGGCCAGAATCGTGTCGGCCACGCCCATCCGCTCGCGGACAAACGCGAGGCGGCGCGCATTCATGTCCATCACGATGGTCTTTGCGCCCGAGCGTTTCGCGAATTCGATCGCACTCAGGCCGATGGGACCGGCCCCAATCACGAGCACGTGCTCGCCGGGTTTCGGCTCCCCGCGGTTCACGGCGTGGCAGCCGATGGCGAGCGTCTCGACCAGCGCGAGCGCCTCGTAACCCAGCTTCGCCGAGACATGAAGCTTGCGCGCTGGCAGGACAAGCCGTTCGCACATGCCGCCGTCGCACATGACCCCGAGGGTCTGGTTGGTCTCGCAGCAATTCGTGTGACCGCGCCGGCAGGTGTAACAGTGTCCGCAGTTCAGGTAGGGTTCCACGGCGCACCGGTCGCCGGGTTTGACATTCGTCACGCCCGCCCCAACCGCGAGCACCTCAACGCCCAGTTCGTGGCCCGGAATCCGCGGATAACTGAAGAACGGCATCTTGCCGAGAAACCCCGCGAGGTCGGTCCCGCAGATGCCGACACAATGAACCCGCAGGAGCGCTTCGCCCGGAGCCGGCGCGGGCGGTTCGGGCAATTCAATGGGGCGGAAAAGGCGGGGTTCGACGAGCTGCAGGGCTTTCATGGACACAAGTTTTTTCGACGGGCGGGGAGTGGGTGCGCCGGAGGAAGGGGCGGGCGGTGCGACGAGACGGGAAAGATGATCGCGCGGCGGGCTTCAGTTTGTCCGACACCCCATCGTGAGGAGGACATTGGCCCACAGGGCCTGATCGGCGGTCTGGACGGTGAGCACATGGTCCGGGGATTCCACCGCCCGGTAAAAATCCCACTTTGAGATGGGAGTGATCGCCGCGGTCACTCCCGCCGCCGCGGCCAGGGTGCGGAATTCGGTCCACGCGGCTGGCTCGCCCGCGGTCGCATAGGGATCGTCGGGAGGAATTCCCATGGTGTTGATCTCATCGATCGGCACCGCCGTCAGGATGGCCTGCAGCACCTGCGCCACCGTGACGACACCGGGCGAGAGGTTGAGGCACACCACCTCGGCATTCGGGCCTTTCTTGGTCGAGGCCGGGTAGTTTCCATCGGCGATGAGAATCCTGGCGTGATGCCCGGCCCGCGCGAGCACCGCGGTGATCCGGGGATGAAGGAGCGTGTGTTTCAGCATGAAAGACGGGGGCTATGGGTTCGCCCAGCGACGGAACGCGGTGATGGTTTGGGCCGCCGCCGTCCCGGCATCAGGCAGGGCGAACACCTCGGCCGAAAGATAGCCGGTGTAGCCGATCTCGCGCAGCACCTCCGCAATGGGACCGAAGTCCGTGTGCCCGAAACCGACCGCGCGGCGATTTGAATCCGCGAAGTGCACGTGCCCCAACCTCGCCCCTCCCAGGCGCAAGGCGGCCGGAATGTCCGCCTCCTCGATGTTCATGTGGAACAAATCGCAGAGAAGTTTGATGTTCGGGGTGTGCAGCGTGTCGAGCAAGGCCAGCGCATCGACCACGTTGGTGCAGAGGTTCGTCTCGTAGCGGTTGAGAAATTCGTACAACAGCGGCACCGCCTGCAGTTCCGCCCGCGTGCCCAGTTCGTCGAGCGCCTCCGCCAGCCAGCCCAGCGCCTGCGCCCGCGAGACCGCGCCCTCCGCCCGGCCTTGCATTGACCCGATGATCGCAGGAGCGCCGAACTTCCCGCCCAAGGCGATGATTTCAGCGACGAAGTTGATCGCGCGCCGCCGGATCGCGGCGTCGGGGTCGGTCAGGCGCAGTTGGTGTTTCACCCACCCGGCGCCCGTGCCGACGGCAGCCACGCGCAAACCGTGGCTGGTGCACAGCGTCGCAATTTCACTCGCGTCCGTTTCCGCCACGGACGACGGGAAGATCTCGACGGCATCGAATCCGTGGGCGGCGGCGCGGGCGAAACCATCCGCCAGGCCGTCCGAGAAAACAAAGGGACCGCCGCGCGTTTCCGGGACCAGGGTGATCGTGATGGCGGACTTCATGGTGGGGAAGGTTGCCTGATATTTCGCGGCTTTCGGCACGATGGCGACTTCTTCCGGACTCCGCCCCCGCCTGCCATCACGGATCAATCCGACGCAGGGACGCGTTGGAAAACTCGGCGAAGTCGTCATCGATCTGATTGAGCACCCGCACCGCGAAGCCGACGAACCGGGCGTGCGGCGGAGCCTGGGCGATGACGCAGAGCGTCACCTCCTGGTCGGTCGCAGCCGGAGGCAGGCGATCGACGCGTCCGAGATCGATGTGCTGCTGCTTCTCGTCGAGGAACGAGAGAATCAGGAACGTCGCCGTGCCCGGACTCGTGCGGGCCCGCACCTTGGCCGTCGCCGCATAGAGCGCGTTGGGGGTCGCCGGTCGCCACTGCCCGAGCCCCTCGGTCCGACAGCTCGCGAAGCGCAACACGCGACTGGAGTCGGCGGGAGTCAGAACTTGCACGGTGCGACCTTCCCATGCCTCGCCCGTGCCATTCCACCCCAAACCGGGCTCCGTCCAATCGCTCGTGGCAGAACTGGCCACGGATTTGGCCGCGACCGAGAGCCAGCCGGGATCGACCAACGTCTCGACGCCGGTTTCCAGCACCGCAGCGATTTGCTTTCCGGTAACGCCAAGGTTCAGCCACGGGAGATACGCGGCCTCCTGCAACCGGGTCCGCCCCGCCGCGGTCCGGCTGAGTTCGCGTGCGATCCGGCTGTCAGGTTGGTTGCGCAGATAAATCGCCAGGTCCTGCGGCGCGAGGGCAAGCGGTTGCTCCCGCCGGACCCGGCCAAATCGCGAGACAAATTCCTCCCACGTCTCACGGTAGCGCTTCCACGTGTCCACGAGTTCCGCCGGGGCGGTCCCGGTGCGCGCGAGCCGGGCCGCATGCTCGCGCGCCGCCGCAAATTCCCAGTAGGCCTCGCTGACCGAGAGCCCGGCTGCGACCAACGCGACGCGGGCCTTCACGGTTGGAGTCGCCGCCCACCGCGTCGCCAGATCGAGTTGGGTGCGCAATTCCCTCCGGCGCTCCGGGGGGTAGATCCACGCTTGATCGTCGTCCTTGTAATAGCGCAGCCAGAGCGCCGGGCCCGGCTGTTCCAGCCAGGTGCGCTCGGCCACGGCGAAAAAGGCGCGCATCGGTTCGGCCGCCTCCGCCCAGAATTCGCGGTAGTAAAGATCGAGCAGTTCGGCCGGCTTGCGCTCCGGCGACCAAAGCAGCTTGGCTGCAAGCCAGGCTTTGGGCCCATCCAGGCCCCAGTTGGAATAGGTCTCCGCATAGAACGCGCGCACGCCGGCCCGGTAATGAAACGGAATCGACTCCTGCACGGCGTAGAGCGTTGGCCGCGGGGCGAAGTGCGGGGCGCCATAAAAGTAGTCGTACACGCCGACAATCTCCGCGCCTGAACGGCACCAGCGCGCGATCAGCGCCTTGTCCTCGGCGGCGAATTCCGGATGCGACCATTGGCTGCGATCGGCGGTGAGGAACGGCACGACGTTGCGCGCGATCGGAAACTCCGGCGTGTTCTCGCACCAATAGTAGGCGTACGCGGGCAGCCAGCGATCCGGATGACGTTGGGCAACGATTTCCGCCACCGCGTTGGTAAACCCGAAGACGAGCGGCGAATAGTCGGGGCGGTGGCGAAAGAAGCGCGGTGGACTCACGGCCGCGAGGGTCGCCGGTGATTCGTCGTAGAGATCGGTGTCGTTGATACTGAGCGAAAATGAGAGACGGCCGGGATCCCGATCAAAGGTGTCATTCACCACCTTCGCCGCGTGCCGGGCGGCGGCGGCGCTCGCCAGGTTGGGCTGCCAATTGCCGCTGGTTGCCGGCGGGAAAAAGCGCCGGCCATTGCGCATCGGCGCCAGCTCCGGTTCGCGCTGAAAATCCTCGGGCCGGAAAATGCCGACGAGATTGTGGCCGTGCTCAAAACGCGCCCCCAGCCGGTTGCGCCCGTACCAGGCGCGCGCTTCTTCGCCTCCGTTCAAGCCGAGATCCCGATGGATAAACCCGGGGCGCTCGCTTTCGCCGCCCGCCGCCAGGACAAATTCAGTCCGGCGCGGGACGTGTTCGCCCAGCGGGCCGGGCATGAACCACTGTGCGCCCAGCTGGCGCTCAAGAAACCAGCCGACCGCAGCCTCCACCGATTCACGCCGCTCCCCTTGGAGGAACAGCGCGCCGTTACGGACGACAAAACCCACGCCGGTGTCGAACGGAGGTTTACGTTCCACCGGCAACAGCCCGCGACCGCGCCGCGTGGCCCCCACCCAAATCGCATGGCGAGGTACCACGCCACGCTCCTCCATGATCGGAAATTCAGCGGCGGTGCGACCAGAGGCCATCGCCAACACCGATTGCAAGGTTGCAGCCGCCCGTCGCTCGCCATCATCGGCGGCCACCGGCACGACGATCGCGCAACCCGCCTGCGTCGGCGCAAAGACCGTGATGCCGACTTCGCCCGCCGCTCGATCGCGCCGGCTGCCGATTAGGCCAAGTCCGCCCACCAGCAGCAGCGTGCCGACCCACGTGACGATCCGCGAACCCCTGCGCGACTCGGCCAATGTCACGACCCCTCGGCGCGCGCTTTCGCGTCGGCCTCGATGAGTTGATTGAGCCGATCGAGGGTGGCGCGCACCCGGGCCTTCACGGCCGGGAGTTCCGCCTCCGTCCCCACCTTTTCATGGGCGAACAGGTAAAATTTCATCTTGGGCTCCGTGCCACTGCCGCGGGCGGCAAACGAATAACCGTTGGCCAGCGTCAAGAGGTAGAGATCCTGGGACGGGATCTTCTCGCCATCGTCGTCAAAGACCTCCTCGCGGCCGAAGTCCTGGAAGCGTGTCACCGCGACGTCGCCAAAACTCCGCGGTGGGTGGGACCGATACGACTCGAGGATGCGCTTGATCTTCGCATTCCCGCTCGCGCCCTCGTAGTAGAGGTTGATGACGCCCTCCAGATAGAAGCCGTACTGGAGGAAGACCTCGTCGAGGTACTCGGGCACCGTCAGACCGCGTCCCTTCACCCAGGCACACAACTCGGCAAACATCAGGCAGGCCGAATTGCCGTCCTTGTCGCGCAGGGAATCGTTGGGCAGGTAGCCGTAGCTTTCCTCCGTGCCGAAGACGTAGAACGTGCTGTGCTGTCGCAGCAGTTTCGCCCGCTCCGCGAACGGCGTCGCGTCGTAATCAAACCCCGGCGGCAGCGCGGCCCGGAGCTTCTCCTCGTACCCGCGCAGCTTGGCCGCAATCCACTTGAAGCCCGTGAGCGTGTTGATGACCTTGACGCCGTGCCCATGGCCGATCGCATCCTGCAGTTGCGTGGTCACAAAGGTCTTGATGATGGCGGCCTGCGGGGAGCCCGTGGCCGGGATCCAGCCGAGTTCCTTGTACTTGGCCAGGCGATACTCCGTCAGCAGCGCGCCGATCTGGTTGCCCGTGAGCAATTCCATCTTTCCGGCGCGGTTGCGCACCGCGCACCCCATGCGGTCGGCGTCGGGGTCGGTGGCGAGGACGACATCGCCGCCCGTTTGTTCCGCCAGGGCGACTGCGTGGGCCAGGGCCGCGGCATTCTCGGGATTCGGCGACTTCACTGTGGGGAAGCGCGCGTCGCCCTCCAGTTGGTCCGGCACCGGCGTCACCTCGCAGCCGGCCTGGCGCAGCAACGGCAGCGAATGCACCGCGCCGGTGCCATGGATGTTCGTGAAGACCACCTTCAGCCGGGTGCGGTGGAACACCGCGGGATCGAGGGCGGCCTGGGCTGCCACCGCGAGGTAGGCCTCATCCGCCTCCCGACCCAGCGTGGTGACGCCGGCGAGCTGCGGGATCAGGAAGGGTCCGATTTCCGCCAAGGGCACCCGATTGACCTCGGCGACGATGCCTTGGTCGTGCGGCGGCACCACTTGGGCGCCGTCTTCGAAGTACGCCTTGAAGCCATTGTCATGGGGCGGATTGTGGCTGGCGGTGATGACAACACCGGCGTGCGCCTTGAGCCAGCGCACGGAGAAGCTCAGCTGCGGAGTTGGCCGGGGGCCGTCAAAAACATAGGCCTCGCCGCCGAGTTGCGTCCACGTCGAAGCCGCAAGATCGGAGAAATGACGCGAGAAGTGGCGCACGTCATAGGCGATGACGAGCCGGGGCTTCGCGGCGGCGGAACGTTGCGCCAGGTACGCCGCCGTGTAGCGGTGGAGCCCGATGACGGCGCGGATCAGCGTAAAGTCGTTCATCAGGTTGCTGCCGATCGCCGCGTGGGCCGGCGAGCCGCGATGATCCACCACGCCGGTTTCGGCTGCCGTCGGAACGACGCCGATGGTGCGCCCGCGCATGCCACCGGTGCCAAACTCCAGGAAACGGTAGAACCGGTCGTTCAATTCGCTCCAGGCCCCCTGGGCGACGAGTTCCCCGATGCTCTGTTCCGCCCAGGCGGGCAGTTGGGCGGCAAGAAACGCGGCCACATTTTCGGCCGTGCGGGGCAGGAGGTGTCCCGCCTGGGCGGCGGCAGTGATGCGAGCGGAAAGGATCATGAGGAGTGGGTGCAAAACCAACAGCACACGGAGAATTTTCCGGATGCCAATCCGTTTTCCATCACCGGATGATCGCGATCGGGATCAGGTCAGCGGGCAAACATCGCGTTGGTCGGATCGCCCCCGCTCAGCACGTAAGCCACGAGATCGAGGATTTCATCCTGGTTCAATCGCGCGAGCAGCATCGGCGGCATCAGGGACACCTTGGAGGGCTCGATGCTCTTCACCTCCTTGCGATCCACACTCACCCGCTGGTTCGGGTCGCTGGGGTCCTCGTTGATCGAAACCGAGTCACCACTGAGATTGACCACGACGCCGACGACGGTCTGGCCGTTGTTCTTCGTCAGCACGGCGGGCACGAACTGCTCATTGATCTCCTTGCTGGGGTTGATGACCTGATCAAGGAAGTCGCGCGCGGAATAGCGCCCGCCAGCGGTGGTGAGATCAGGCCCGGTCATCCCACCTTCGTTGCCAAAGCGGTGGCAGGCAAAGCAGGCGGCGGCGCCAAACATTTTGCGACCGTTGGCGAAACTCCGCCCCGACAGGCCGGTTTGCGCCGCCGCCGCCAATTCGTCCAAGGACCAATTGGTGAAGGGTCGCCCGGCGAAGGCAAAGCCGAGATTCTCGATCACGCTCATTGCCTTTGGCTTTTGCTCGAGCACGGGAGCCAAGGCCGTGCGCTCGGCCGGGGTCAGGGTCTTCAGGGCATCATTGCGGATGAATTCGATGAACTTGGAGAAACTTGCCCCGCCGCGGTAGTTCGCCGCCTTGAGGAACCATTCAAAGTAGGCGGTGCGGGTGGCCGCGGTCCAACCCGTCTCGAGCATCCGCAGGGAGCGGGCGTACTCGATCTGTTCCTCCTGCGTCGGCGCCGCGGCGATCAGCGCCAGGCCTTTCGCGGCCACGGTCGGCGCCTGCAGATACACGAGGGTCTCGCACAGCAGCCAATTCAGTTCCTTGCCGGCCGCGGGGAAGAGCGGCTCGAGTTTCTCCCGCAGCCGCGTCCTCGCCACCTCCGCGATCGGCGCGAAGCGATGCAGCGCGATTTCCGCGGTGCGGACCAGGGCGGCCTGCCGGACCAGATCGAGTCGGGCCCAATCCGTAGCCACGAGGGCGGCGATAATCCGGCCGCCGAGCACCGGGTCGGCCGCCGCCGCGCCGGGTTCCCGGTGCGACGGACAGGTACCGGCGGCACGCACCAACCCGAGCAAGGCCTCCACGCGGGTGGCCGGATCCTTCTCCCCCAGGGCACGCTCCGCCCAGGAGGACGCCGGTTGATGTTCGAGCGCCGTACGCGCCGCCCAGCGGACAAATCGATCCGGATGCGCCAGCTGGGGCCACGCCGCGTCCACCGCCCGCGGATCCTGCCGGCCATGCCAGGTCTCCAGGTCCCGCCGCAAACGCCGCTCCGGCGTATCCACGCTTTTCGCGGGCGCAGGTGCTGTCGACTCGCGGCCCACGTAGGTCACCCGATAGACGCCGGACTGCACCCGGCGCCCCCCGATGGTGAAATACATCGCGCCATCGATCGGATTGATGACGACGTCGGTCAGCGGCAGGGGCGATCCGGAGATGAACTCCTCGCGCGTGGCGCGGTAGGATGCGCCGTCCGGCTCGAGATGGACCGCATGCAGTTTGCCCCAACTCCAATCCAGGATGAAGAGGGTCTGCTGGTACCGTGCCGGGAATTTGGCGCCGTAGCCGAAGGTCATGCCCGTCGGCGAGCCCGGGCCGATGTCGATCACCGGCGGCAGGTTGTCGGCATAGAACGGCGGACGCTTGCCCGCCCCGTTACGCCAGCCGAACTCGGCGCCGCTGACCACGTGGCAGACCCGGGTCGGCCGGTACCACGAGGTGTTGAAGTCGTACTCCATGTCGGCGTCGTAGGTGAAGAGTTCGCCGTCGCGATCGAGGGCCGCATCGAAGACGTTGCGGAAACCGGAGGCAAAGGCCTCGAAGGTCTGGCCGTCCGGCGTCACGCGGTAGATCACGCCGCCCGGGGCGAGCACGTCGCGCATGAAGCCGCGCCCGTCCGGCAGGCGCGGGAGCAGGTGGTCCTCGCCCCAGACCCGCGGCAGCGGCGAAGTCGGGGCGATGGTGGTGAGTTTGGCGCCGTCACCGCACACCAGGTAGAGGCCCTTGCCATCCGGCGTCGGCAGAATGGCATGCACGCCATGGTCGCCGCGGGCCGTGATGGCGCGCAGCAACTCGACTTTGTCCAGGCGATCGTCGCCGTCGGTGTCGGTCAGCCGGTAAAGCCCCGACGGAATCTTGTTCTCGTAGTCGTTGACGCCGGCGTACAGCGCGCCGAAAGCCCAGAGCATCCCATTAACCGCGCGAATCTCCACCGGCATTTTCTCGATCTTCGCCGGATCCAAGGCTTCGCCGGGAGGCGGCGGGGCGAAGCGAAACAACCCGCCATATTGATCGCTCGCGATCATCCGCCCCTTGGGATCCACGCAGAGATTCACCCACGACCCTTCCGAATCGCCGATCACCGAGTGGATCAGTTCCACCTTGAAGCCTGCGGCGACCTTCAAGCGCGAGACGGGAGTGGCCTTGTTCTCCCCCACCGCGGGGCCCACCGCCTGCGGTCGCGCGGCTTTCGCCGCCTTGCCACCGGGAGTCGCGGCCTGGCGCCGGGTCGACTTCGCCCCCGGCTCCGCCGCCGGCAGGACCATCGAGGCAAGGAGGAACGCCAGCAGGCCGGAGGAAAGGAAACGCAGCATGGGAAACGCGGGTGGGTAGGCGGGGGGGGCTACGCCGCCCCGGCGCCTGGGCGCGCCCCGGGGTGCCATGGCGCCTCACCCCCCGCGACCGCAGGCGGTGGGCCCCGCGGTGGGGGAGAACAAGGCCACTCCCGTCTCGCGCTTGAAGGTCGCCGCAGGCTT
>JBBRWR010000100.1:0-29470 GCA_038249085.1 Opitutales bacterium | reverse complement strand
TACACCTCCCGCACGAGTTCACCCAGGATCGCCGCCTGGTAACCCGACCCCGTCCCGATCTCCAGCACCGTGGCCTCGCGGTTCACTTGCAGGAGTTCCGTCATGAACGCGACGAGGGAAGGCTGCGAAATGGTCTGCGCATGCCCGATGGGCAGAGGATGATCGGCATAGGCTTCCGCCTGCAGATCACGGGGAACGAAGAGATGCCGTGCCACCTTGCGCATCGCCGCGAGCACCGCGGGATCCCGGACTCCCTCACCCTCGACCATGCGGAGGACGAGCCGCTCCCGCTCCGCCCGCGTGGCCGCAGAGTCAAGCACGGGCGACGGCGACTCCGTGGTCGCACCACCCGGAGTGTCGCTCCGCTCCGGAGCTTCGTTTCCGCCGTTCGAGCATGCCGCCAGCGCCAATAACGGCGCCGGCCAAATCCGGGAGGCGAGGTGGAGGAGAATATCGCGAGGCGGAGACATCGGCGGACCCCATGGACTACGGCTATCGTTCCGAACTTGCCGTTGGAATACTGTTACCCGCCGCCCGTAAACGCGTCAACGCCCGAGCCTCGGCAGCGCGACTCAGGTCACCCACCGCGGTGACTACGGCGCCAGCTTGATCACGCGCACCATGCGGATCACCGCGTCGCCCCGTACGGCGCGAATCTGCAAATCCGCACCACCCGGTCCGCCCTCTGGAAAGCAGGCGTCGCGGAGGATAAACGTCACGGTCTTCACCTCTCCGGTGTCACCTCCCGCCACCACCGACCGCCCCGCCCACGATCCGTCCGCCCGCCGGTATTCGAGCGCCCACGCCGCATGGCCCCGATCGAGGGCGGTGACCTTCACCGCCACCGCGTGCGGCCCGCCCGCGAGAAAGGCCTCCTCCACCCCGAAGCGGATGAGACGTTGCCCTTCCGCGGTGAGGGTCTTCCGCGCGGTCTCGTCGTAGCGCTGCGTCTTGGCGTATTCAAACATCTGGGGCGTTACCTCCACCCGTTCCGTCGCCTCCGTGCGCGCCCCGTCGGAATCGCGCTGAAACAGCCAGCGCTCGAAATTCTTCACCGCCGCCACCCGGCCCGCCGGTGCGCCCGGCCGGCGATCGGGCACGTAGCTCTCCCGCAGGTAGCACCAGGCATCCGGCGCGGTGCGGGCCGTTTGACCGAGTTCAAGGGCGACATAGTGGAGCAGGGGCGGGTTGATCAGCCACGGTCCGCCCTCCGCCCAGAGGAAATTTCGCCGCATCTGCAGCACGCGCAGCATCGACTCGTGGTAGCGGTGGGGAAACGTCTCAATCGGTCCGAAGCGCACCACGTGACCCGCGCTGTATTCTTCGTTCTCGTCCCCCGAGGCGCGATTCTCCGCGATCATGGGGTTGCGCTCGTCGACCACGAGGTAACCCGCGGGGTCGAGACTCTGGCCCAGCATCGGGTTCTGCGTGTGCAGGAGATAATGTTCCACGAAGCCGTTGCGCTGCCCCATGCCGAGGCGCAGGCAGAGCTCGAGGTCCTCCGGGGCGCTCGACACGTGGCACAGTTTGTACTCCACCCCCCGGAAGGCCGCCGCCCAGGCCCGCAGACGTTCTTCGTAGATCGCCCGGCGCGGATCGCCCACCGGTGGCCCGCGGCCTTCCTCGCCGCGCGAGGGCGACACCAGGTGCACGTAACACAGGTCGAGCTCCGGCATCTGCGGAATGCCGCTGCGCCCCAGGGCCTCGATCATCCGCAGGTACCGCGCGTGATACGCGGGATGATAGATGTCGAGGTTCACCACCTGGAACGGGATCGAGGAATTCGGTTTCTCCGCGATGATCGGCACGCCCAGCGCCTTCATCCACGCCGGAGCCGTGCCCGGGGTGATTCGTTCAATCGCGGGATCATTGAGCGCGCGAAAATAGCGTGTCTCCCACACCGAGGCCCCGAGCCCCAGCTTCACCGCCCGTTTCCCGCCTTCACTCGCCTGCAGCATCGCCGTCCGCAGGCCCTCGAAGTTCAGCGCACCTTCCCGGGGTTCGATCTCGCGCCACTCCGCGCGCACCTCGCGCTGGATGCGCGCCGGAAAATCGGCCGGCACCCGTTTCGGGTCGATCTTGATGCCGCTGTACGGTGCCGCCTTGACCCACGGCGGCAGCGACCAGTCCTCGCCCGCCACGGTGTGATCCGACTCGTCCCAGGGATGGAACGAGTAGTGCTGGTGAAAGAGCTGGGCGGCCTTCCGGTTGAAGTCATCGCGCGCCGTGGTGCTCTTCGCCGCCGGGGCTGCGTCCAAGTCCGGCAAGGTGGCCCACCCGGTGATCACGATCAGCAAGAGGCGGGATGGGCGGCAAAGCATGGAGACCAATGACGGTGTCGGATGGTTGGCGTTGCCGCAAGGACGCGGCGGCTGGGCGACAATTCAGCCGGCCACTGGCACCCGACAGCCGCCTTAATTTCATCCCCGCGATGCCCGCGCGATGCCGACACCGGGACCCTGCCCGGTTTTACTGCGGGCAACCCAAATTCCCCATGGCGCAACTCAACGAATCCGAAACCGCCCGGCTGCATCCGGAAACCCTGGCCCTCAGCTACGGCTTCGATCCCTGGCTGAGCGAAGGCGCCATCAAGCCGCCGGTGTTTCTCACCTCGACGTTTGCCTTCAAGCACGCGGCGGACGGCAAGCGGTTCTTCGCCTGGGCCCACGGCGAAGGCGGACCGCACTCCAAGCGCGAGATGGGCCTCATCTACTCGCGCCTCAACAATCCCAACCTGGAGATCTTCGAGGACCGCATCGCGCTTTGGGAAGGCATGAAGGAAGCCCACAGCTTCGCCAGCGGCATGGCCGCCATCGCCACCACCCTGCTGGCCACGCACCATCCCGGCGACGAGATGATTGTCTGCGCGCCGGTCTACGGTGGCACCGACTCCCTCATCCACCATTTTCTTAAACGCTACGGCATCGCCGCCCACTTCGTGCCGGCCGGCGCCGGCGCCCCCGCGCTCATCGCGCCACTCCTCACCGCCCGCACCCGCTCCATCTTCATCGAAAGCCCCGCCAATCCGAACAACCGGCTCACCGACATCGGCCGGATCAAGGAGATCGCCTTGCGCCATGCCCCGGCCCCCGCCGGCCGCACCTGCGGTCGCGTTCTCGTCATGGTCGACAACACCATGGCCGGACCCGTCTTCTCCCAACCCGCCCGCGTCGGCGCCGACGTCGTGATCTACTCGGCGACCAAGTTCATCGGCGGCCACTCCGATGTGGTCGGCGGAGTGGCCCTCGCCAACGACGAAGAGATCAACACGGCGTTGACCAACCACCGCGCCCTGCTCGGCGGCATGCCGAACCCGTACACCGCCTGGCTGCTCACGCGCTCCCTCGAAACCTTGAAGATCCGGGCCGAGCAGCAGCAGCGCAACGCGCAGCAGATCGCCGCCTGCCTCGCCCGCCACCCCAAGGTTCGCCGGGTCTGCTACCTCGGCCTGCTCACGCCCGCCGATGCCGAGTACGCCATTTACCAGAAACAACACACCGGCCCCGGTTCGCTCATCTCGTTCTACATCCGCGGCGGCGAAGCCGAGGCCTTTGCCTTCCTCGATCACCTCAAGATCTTCCGCCTCGCCGTCTCCCTCGGTTCCACCGAGTCCCTCGCGCAGCATCCCGCGGCCATGACCCACTCCGGCCTCGCCCCCGAGGACAAGATCCTCGGCGAGGTCACCGACGATCTGGTGCGGCTCTCGATTGGCATCGAGAACCACGAGGACCTCATCTGGGACCTGGAGCAGGCCCTGGCGCAGGTGTGAGGAAGGGCCGGTCAGGGCGGTGTCAAATTCCTTCGCTCGCCTCGAAGTCTTTCTCTTTCTTCTTTCGCTTAATCTTTCTCTCCCGCGGACAAACCCTGACGAAAGAAAAAGATAAAGGGCAAAGAGAAAGATTGCCCAATCGACTTTGACCCTGCCTTGGCGGTCCGACTCCGCGACCGCAACCCGCGATTGTCCTTTCGGGCCTGATCACTATTGTTCGGGAAATATGCCGCTCCCACCTCGGGTCCGGTTCACCCTTGTTCAAATCCAATCCCATGCCCAACGACTTCGTTCTCACCCGTTCCACCTCGCTACCGCTCGAGACCGTCTGCCAGCGCCTGCCCGAGATTTCGCAACAGCACAAATTCGGCGTGCTCGCCACCCACAACCTGCGCGAGAAGATGGAGAGCAAGGGAGTCCCCTTCCACCGCGAATGCCGGGTGATCGAGGTGTGCAATCCGCAGCAGGCGCAGGAGGTCTTGAGCCAGGCGATCGAGATCTCCACCGCCCTGCCCTGCCGCATCTCGGTCTACGAGGAGGGCGGCCGCACGGTTCTGGCCACGATCAAACCCACCGCGCTGCTCACGCGGTTCGGCGTCGCCGGTGCCGCCGAGGCGGCCCAAGTGGTCGAGGATGCGATGGTGCGGATTATGGAAGAGACGTGCCGGGCTTGAGTCGCTGACCCGCGGTGCCAGCGGACGCAGCGCCGGTGTCGGCTCCGTCGGCATCCACGGCCAGGAACGCGGGACTCAAGTCATCCGCTCGTGCGCCTTGCGCCCTGTGACGCGCGCATAGGCGCGGCAAAAGGGGCACACGCGGACCTCGACCTTTTGCACGAATTGAAAAGCCGCGCCGCCTTGATGCTTCCGCGCGCGCCGGCACCCGGGACAATTCACGCAGACGTTCGCCAGGATCTGGTCTGTCCGGGATGATTGAGGCATCGTGAGCGGTTTTCGGCGCAGGCCGGCACCCTCGTCCCTGGCCTCCGCTTCGACCCCCAAGCCTTCGCACCGTAGGTTCGCGCGCAAGCCCGATCCCCGCCGCGCTTCCGCCGGCTCCCTCGCCTCCAAACGTCACAAATCATCTCCGGACCCGTTCGGAATTCTCGCCATCCATCGCCGCATGGTCTACGAGTGCCGCATGAATTTATCTGCCTCTTCTCCAGGCGGTCATCCCGCGGGCGCCCGCCGCTTTTCCAAGCTGGCGGCGCTGGCAATTTCCGCGCTGGCCGCGGCGGCCTTCGCCGGACCTTCGCCCTTCCCGGGCGAGCGCGGCGCCGGGCTGGATACGGCTTCGCGCGACGACATCTGGACCGCCCCTCCCGCCGCTCCCGCCGCTCCCGCACCCGGCAAGGCAGGCAAAGCCGGCAAGGCGGGTAACCGGACCGGACCCGCACTGGAGTTCCTGCGCCAGTCCGTGAAAGTGCCGCGGGATCAGGTCGTGGGCTTCGCCCTTTACACGCACGATCACGGGGTGCTGAAGCTGTCGGCGCAGCTTTATCCCCTGAAGGCGGACGAGGCCCGCGAGGTGCGGCTTGAGCTCAAGCAAAACGGCGCGTGGCGCGAGGTCGCCAAGGCACCCGTCATCTATCCCGGCTGGAACGCGACCTTCCGCCTTGAGCCGTGGGATGCGACCAAGGACGTCCCCTACCGCGTCCGCCACGGCTCGGCCGCCGTATTCGAGGGGCTGATTCGCAAGGATCCGATCGGCAAGGAAGTCATCGTAGTCGCCTCGCTCTCCTGCAATTCCAACAATGACCGCGGCGATCGCGACGACATCGTCAGCAAACTGAAAAAACAGGACCCCGACCTGCTCTTCTTCGCCGGCGACCAGAGCTACGATCACACCGAACACACCGCCGCCTGGCTCCTGTGGGGAAAACAATTCCGCGAGATCATCAAGGACCGGCCCGTCGTCTCGATTCCCGACGACCATGACATCGGCCAGGGCAACGTCTGGGGTGAGGGCGGCATTGTGGCCGACGCCACCGACGGCAGCTCCGGCGGCTACTACTATCCGGCGGAGTACATCCGCATGGTTGATCGCTGCCAGACGTCGAACCTGCCCGACCCGGTCGACCCGCGCGCGATCGGGCAGAGCATTGGCGTCTACTTCACCCGCCTGCGCGTCGGCGGCGTCGACTTCGCTGTCATCGAGGATCGCAAGTTCAAGAGCGGCCCCAAGGGCAAAATCCCGATGATGGGCCCGCGGCCCGACCACATCCGCGAGGAAGGCTACGATCCGAAGCGGATCGACCTGCCCGGCCTGCAACTCCTCGGCGACCGGCAGATCGCGTTTCTGCACGAGTGGGGCCAGGACTGGACCGGCAGCCGCATGAAGGCGGTCCTCTCGCAGACGGCGTTCTGCGGCGCGGTGCACCTGCACGGCTCGCGCGAGAACCGGCTGCTGGCCGACCTCGATTGCAACGGCTGGCCGCAAAGCGGCCGCAACGCCGCGCTCACGGAAATCCGGCGCGCTCTCGCCTGTCACCTCTGCGGCGACCAGCACCTGACCGTGGTCGTGAAGCATGGCATCGCCGAGTTCCGCGACGGTCCCTACGCCTTTACGAACCCGGCGATCATCAACAGCTACTACGGCCGCTGGTGGGAACCCGCCGACAAACAACCCGGCGCGCACCCGATCCCCAACAGCCCCCTGGCCTGGACCGGCGATTACCTCGACGGACTTTACAACAAGATCACGATGTTCGCGTACGCCAACCCGACGTTCGACACGATCAAGGAGATGGCGGATCGCCGCCGCGATCCGAAGGCGATGCTCGGCGACGGCTACGGTCTCATCCGCTTTGAAAAGAAGACCGGCCGGACCGTCTTCGAATGCTGGCCGCGCTACGCCAACCTCGCGCAGGGCGACGCCGCGCAGTACCCCGGCTGGCCGATCGCGTTCAACATGGCTGACAACGACGGCCGCAAGGTCGCGGGCCACCTGCCCGAAGTGGTCGTGGCGGGCGCCGTGGATCCGGTCGTACAGGTCGTCCGCGAGGCCGACGGCGACATCCTCTACACGCGCCGCATCCAGGGCACGACTTTCCGCCCGCCCGTTTACGGACCCGGCAAGTACACCGTGAAGGTAGGACGGAATCGTCCCGACGCCTGGACCGCCCAAGGCGTCACGATCGCCGCCGCTGGCGCCACACCGTTGCAGGCGAAGGTGAACTGACGCCCCGCCGGAAGCCCAGCCAGGCGGAGGGTGGCGCCGCGGCGCCGCCGTCTTCTTACAACGACCGCAGGAACTCGACCAGATCATCGAGTTCCTGCGGAGTGATGTCCTGGGTGCGCCCGTGCTTTTGCTGCGTGTTGAATTCCACGATGGTCTCGCGCAGGGTTAGGGCGTCGCCCCCGTGCAGATAGGGCGCAGTCCGCCAGACCTCGATCAGCGAGGGCACGTCATAGGCAACACCCGTGCCAAGACCGACGTCATAGCTCTTCAGGTTGGTGTAGAGCGGCGGCGGGTGGCACTCTGCGCAGGCGGCGCGACCCAGGAAGAGCGCCTTGCCCCGCCGGGCGGACGCGGTAAGCACCCCGACGGGCTCGCCGGGCACGTGGCATTGCGCGCAGGCGGCGTCGTTCGTCGCCAGCGGCTTCGCGCGCGAGGCGTCCAAGGCGGGCGACGGCACGGGACGAAGCGAGCGGAGATACGCCTCGATCGCTTCCGCCTGCCCGGCGATCGGCTCGGTGAACTGGATGTGCTTTATGCCCGCGCGCACGGCCACACCCACGTCGCCGCGACTGCCGCGCCACATCATGGGCGGTGTGACGGCCGAGAGCAGCAGGCTCTTCGTGTTCTTCGTGTTTCCGACGCCGTCGTTGAGCAGATCCCAGTAGAGCGCGTCGCTCCGTGCGTCCGGGTGGCAGCTCGCGCAGCTCTGCCACTGCTGGAAACAACGCGTCGCATCATTGAAGTAGAACTCTCCCAACCGGGCCGCGGAAAACTCCGGCGTCGCGCCGAGGACCATCGCCGTGACCTCGGGCTCCCGGCGGCGCAGATCGACGCGGGCGAGGGAGTCCGAAAAGAACCCGGCGAGGTGGACGACGCCGTCGCGCTCGACCAGCGCCCGGGGACCTTGCAACGGCAGCGCGACGCGTGTCTGGATGCCCGCGAGCAGGTTGGGATCCCACGCCTCGGGCTGCCCTGTCGCCGGCGGCCCGGCGGCCAGGCGCGCGAGCAGCGCGGGGAAATCGATCACGCTGAGTTCGTGCGTGCCGGCGTGGGTGACCAGCAACCGACGACCTTCGCCGCTGAAGGCGACCGCCCACGGGTTGGCCGCGCCCCGCTCGGGATCATCGAGGACCACGGTTCCCCGCCACGCGCTGGCGGCCGTGTCGATCAGCGACACGGCGTTCCGGTTCATCGCGCCGTTCTCGATGCTCCAGGTGGGAACCATGTAACGGCTGAGGAGGTGCGTCACGGCGACGTGGCGACCATCCGGCGAGACCGCGATTCCCCGCAGGCTCTGGCTGCCGTTGGGCAATTCGATCGAGGCCGTCACGCCCCCCTCGCGCAGGTCGATCACCGAAACCTCCGCCGCGATTTCCGGGTGCTCTTCGTCGAGGAAGGGCCGCACCTCGGGCAGGAGATTCGCGACATAGAGGCGCGCGCCGTCGGGCGATACCGCCAGCGCCACCGGCTCGCGCCCGACCTCGACGAGCCGCTGCCGGCCGGATTCCAGATCGACGAGGCGGATGCGATGCTCAAACCGGTTGGCGACGCACAGCGTGCGACCATCCGGCGTCAATGCGAGCGCCCCCGGCATGTGTCCGGCCTCGCACAACGTGCGCACCGCCCCCGAGTCCAAATCCAGTGCCAACACGCGACCCAGCGGGGCGGCGAGGGAGACATAGGCGGTCGTCCCGCGGACGACGACGCCGCCCGGCTCCGCCGGCAGTGCGATGGACCGCGCGACTGTTCCGCTCGCCACGTCCAAAATGAGGGCGCGGCGATTCAACGAGCCCAGGACCAAGAGACGCCCCTCCCCGATCGCCGCGATGGCGATGGGCGCGATCGGATCGATCACGGGCGCGCCGCCCAGCCGGCAAAGCAGCAACGCGAGCCCAAGCCCGGCTAGAGAACGATGGAAGGCGCACCGTGCCACGACGCGGAGCCTGGTATCGTCCATCGAAGATGCCGACGCAAAATTCTGGCAGCGTCCGACCGCCGCGGACCATGGCCCATTCGGCCCCGCCGGCGGGCGCGGCGGGCGGCACGGTGGAACGCGGCCACCGATCCATGCCCGGGCCGATTGAGCGCGGCCGTGATGAAGCGGGTCACGCCCGGCGCGGGGACGTTGCTCCGCGCCCCGAAGTCGATGCAGTTCGCCGCCACCGCGACGGGCTCGTGCGTGACGACCACAGCGCGCGCGTCCTGCCGGAAGGCCTCGGTGTCGATCCACCACGCCAGCCCGTGCTCGCCCAGAATACCCGCCCCGCGGGCGGTGTTTTCACCCAGGAGAGTAATCGTATTCATGCTTTGAATCCGAGCAACTGCTCCGCGCCACGGGAGATGCGCTCCACCTTCAGCGCCACCGCCGCCACGCCCGGGTGTTGGGCCGGATTCCAGGTCTTCATGTCGTCGAAGGCCGGGCCCGAGGTGTGATACGTGAAGCTCCCCTTGATCTGATACGAGACCCGCTCCTTGGTGATGAACACCAGCGCGCCCTTGCTGCCCGCGAAAATGTTGGCGCGGGTCTTGTGCATATAGTTGTCGGCTATCACCAGGGTGTCGTCACCAAACTCACGGACGGCACTGGCATAGATTGCATTCGGGTGGCCATCGGCGTCGACCGTGGCCAGGACCACCGGCCCCTCGTGATTTTCCCAGGCGGTCTGCACAATTTCGGGCAATATTTTCATCACAGGTCTTTCGTCGGACGGGTTGAGGTTGCGGTCAAATCATGGGGCGGCGGCCATGTCGCCCGGGGCGCCGCGACGGTGACCGCGGCGGCCCCGGGCGAAGACCGGTTGAATCGGTGTCGCCTCCGGGCGCACGTGCTCGCTGCGAATGATCCCGATGGGGTCGAAACCGACGGGGCGCAACACCCCTGGCCCCGGCCTCTCCGCCGCCGCGACGAAGCCGGGCGGACAGGTCCAGACCGCGGCCACCGCCCCGTCCCGTTCCAGGTGAAAGTCTCAGCCCGAGCCCGCCTTCCGCCGGATCGCTGCAGGCAAAGCAATGCGGATGTTCCCGCCGGCAGGTCGCCCGCAGTGTCGCCTCAGTGGGCGCAATGGCACGAACCGTCTTCATGGGCCGAATCCCCGGCGTGAACGTGCCCCCCCGGGCCCCGGCCTTCGCACGCGTTGACTCCGCCCCGGAGGTTGCCGGCGAGCCAGGCCTCAATCAGCGCCTCGGGCGTATCGGACGGCACGCCCACCATCACTTTGACTCCCTGTTCCGCCATGTGGTTGCGGGCGCCCTGGCCCATGCCACCAGCCAGCATCAGTTCCACGCCGGCCGCGCGCAGGAACCGCGGCCATTGGCACGGCTCGGACGCCTGCGGCACGACCACCAGCTTCCGGCGCACGGCGCGGTAGGTGGGGTCGACGTCGTAGACGGCAAACTTGGCGGCAGCACCGTAGTGCGCCGAGAATTCGTCGGAAGCGGTGAGAGGCAGGGCTATTTTCATGGCGGACAGTCGATCAGGAAGTGGCGTTTGACATAATGAGCGTATGCCCATTACTTTTTCCGGCAAGCGCCGATTTTCGGTTTTCCCACCCTATGCCCCGCCCTCTCTGCCCCCGCCGCATCGCCCACGATCCGCCCTGCGATTACTTCAAACCCGCGGGCATCCCGCTCTACGAACTCGAGGAGGTCGTCCTGGCCGCCGATGAACTCGAGGCGGTCCGCCTCGCCGATTTCGAGGATCTGTTTCACACCGAGGGCGCCACCCGCATGGGGGTGTCGCGCCAGACTTTCGATCGGATCGTCCGACGCGCCCGCATGAAGATCGCCCGCGCCCTCGTGCAGGGCCACGCCCTGCGGATCATCAAGGCCCCCGCCCTCGCGGCCCCGGTCCGGCAGCCCAAGAACCGCCGCACCCGATCCCGCTGATCCGCCATCGATCCGGGTTGGGTCCAGCGCTTTTTCAACTACGGTTGGGCGCGAAGCGACTCCACCAGGTCGTAGGGTTTCTGGCCGTTGTTGGCGGCGATCTCCCGCAGGGTGGTGGTTTCGTCGAACGCGATCTTCTTGGTCGCGAGCCGCGCCCGCACCGTCGGCAGATCGAGACCCTCATCCGCGCAGAATTGCGCCAGGGTCTTCCAACCGAGCCCGCCACCCGCCTTGCCCTCGGTGTGGCCGCCGGCGGCCTTGGGCGCCGTCATGATGATGTCGTAGATCTCCCTGGCCGAACGCCCGGCCTCTTCCGCGATCCTGACCACGACGGTCTCGGGCGTAAACGCCGTGATGCCCTTGGCCGCGAGTCGGGCCATGGCGTCGGCGAGCCCGACTCCGCCCTTCTCCGCCAGGGCCGCCAGCGTCAGTAATTCCGCATGGGGAATCGGCGCGCGTTCGGCCGGACGATCCCAGCTCTCCTTGAGCTCCTCGTTCCAGGCCAACAGCGTCGAGAATGGGGGCAGGTTGGCGCGGGTGCCGGCGAAGACCAGTACGCACATGCCCGCCGCCACCGCCCATTCCATGCGAAAACCCACGCTCCGCGTCACCCGGTTCTTGAAATAGCTGACCAGCGGGCGCCAGTTGAAGAACACGTGCAGGAGGGTCATCGAAAGAAACAAGGCGCCGAACCAGATGTGCAGGCCGCCCCAGTCGCTCTTGCGCAGGCCGAGGATCGTCCAGTTCGTCCAGTTGGCCACCCGGCCGGGCGGCGAGAGGAAGAGCATCGTGCCGCTCAGCGCGAGCAGCGCGAAACCGAGGGTCATCAGCACGCTGGTCAGCGCGCGCCATTGGAAACCAGGTATCTTGTGGTTCATGGGGAGGAGAGGTTGAAGCGAAGATTTTTCGAGTGACGGAGGGGAACGGTTCAGCCGCCCAATGGGCAATGGCCCCGACCCTGGCCGCCGCACCAGCCGCGGCCCTGGCCCTGCCCGCGACCCATCCCGCGACCGGCACCGCCGCCCGCGGGCGCCAGCATGGCCTGGTATTCGTCGGCCTTGAGCACCTGCGGCGTGTAGGTGATCCCGCGCGCCGTGAGCACACCCACGAACGCCTGCAGATGATGACCCGAGGCCGTTTTCAGCGCCGTGGCCGTGGCCTTCAGCGCCGCATTGTCCGTCGTGGCGATCAGCGTGTTGAGGTCCGCGATGTCGACCTCCTCGACGTAGGCTCCCGTCCGCAGCGCACCGTCGGCCGAGGTGAGCCCGAGGGCGAGCAGGTCGTCGTAGCGTTTCTGCACCTCGGCGGAGTCAAAGCGCCCGGTGACGGCAGCGGGAGCCGCCAGGCCGGCCCGCGCGGCGAGTTGCCGCAACCCGGCCTCATGCCGCGCCTCGGCCTGGGGAATGTTCGCGAAGGGCGGCAGGTTCCACTTCGCGCCGAAAGCGGTGTAGAGTTCGCGGGCCATTCGCTCCTCGTCGATTTGGAAGAGCAGCGCCATTTGGGCCTGGTTGCCGAGGGCAAGGGGAGCGGTATCGCTGGCGACGGCGGCACACGCGCCGGCGCACGCCCCATTGGCCTGGCCGGCACCCTGGCAGCCGCGGGCGGCAGGGCCGCGCTGGGCGGCGGTCGCGAGCGCCAGCGGCGCCAGCGCGAGGATAAGAATGAAGCGGGGGAGGTCGGATAGCTTTTTCATGATGGGAAACGAGGTTCTGCCCGGTGAAACCCCGCTCCGACGTGGATATTACAGCGGCCCGGCCAATTGCCCGATCCCGCCCGCCGGCTGATTTCCGCCGGGCCAGGCGCGACGCCCGCGGTTGTAGCGAAGAACGCGTCAGACACGAGGCCGGGTCCATCACGGACCCGGCCTCTTTCGTTGTCGGGCGTCGCCTATCCCGACTTCGGTCCCTGCAGAACGGCATCGACCGCCGCGATCAGCACGTCGGCCGTAAAGGGTTTGTTCAACAACCGCTCCGCTCCGAGGTACGACGCGAGGTAGAGGTATTGCGCCGATTGCGTCGCGCCCGACATGGCAATGATCGGCAGATCCGGAAGATCTTTCGCCAGAATCTCGATGACCTCCACTCCGTCCTTGCCCGGCATCTCCATGTCCGTGACGACGAGATCGGGCGCATGAGCGCGAATCGCGGCCAGACCTTGGTTGCCATCTCCAGCCAGATCGACCGTGTGGCCATGTAGCTGGAGGATCCTGGCCGCCAACTCACGGACGACCCGGTCATCATCGATCACGAGAATACGCGGCATGACCCCAGAGAGCGGCCCGGCAGACGGATTAGCAACATTCTCCTGCGGCTGAGCTCGATGCCGTTGCCCTGACTTCCGTTACCGCCCAGTTCGCGCGTGATCCCAAAGGAGCGGGCGAGCGAAGTTTCATGGCCGTGGTCAAAATCAACCGCGCCCAGAACCAGATTTTGCGCCAAGTTCGGCACAAAATCGTTACCACTTGCGGGACGGCATTTTGGACTGTCCAGCAATTTACTGCAGGCCTGGGTCGTCGCCCAAAACGTAAGTTTGCCGACGTTTTGGCCCGCACCTTGGTCGACGAGATTGGTCACCTCTTCGCCGCGGTCTTTTGCTTCAGGTATTCCTCGCTGAGCCTGCGGCGGTATTCGAGCCGTTCATCCGGCGTCATGGCCTGCAGTTTCTGCTGGACCTCGGCCCGGCGCTCCGGCGTGGCGTTTTGCATCATCTCGCGCCAGGCGTCCTGGACGTCGCGGGGCATCCAGCCCCAACCCTGCCGGAGTTGCTGCCGCTGGGCCTCGGGCAATTGCCGGTACTTCTCGATTTCGACCCGCAGTGCGGCACGTTCCGCCGGCTTCATCGCCCGCAGGCGCGCGAGCACCTGCTGCATCTGATCGAGTTCGGCATCCGACAGCCCGAGGAATTGTTCGACGGAAGCCAGTTCCTTGAGTTCGGCCGCCGAACGCGGAGCCGGTTGCGCTACGGCCACGGGGAGGAAATAGATCAGACCGGCCAGCAGTCCGGCGCCAAGGCCGGAGCGGCGAAAAAAGGCGATGGGGGTTTTCATGGCGGGAATCAGCTATGCGGTTGGGGCTTGGCCGGGAGATGCAGGAGCACGTCGCGGTTCTCCGCGTCGAGCAACACGGTGGCCCGGCCCAGCACGGCATCCATGGCAAACAGTTCGGCGAGGGCCGGGGAAATTTCGTCCGGCGCGCGAGTGGGCGCCGGTTGGCGCCAGACGGCAAAGGTGATCGCCATGGCCGCCACGGCGCCGCCGACGGCCAACCACTGCGTCCAGCCCTGCCACCAAGCCAGCGGGTGGCGGCGCGGCGCGGCCCGCAGCCCGCGTTTGAGCGCAACCCAGCGGGCCTCGAACTCGGGTGAGGTGTCCCGGTAACGTCGGGCCAGCAGGGCATCGATTTCGTCATCGCGGGGGGTATCAGGGCGGGACTTGTTCATGGGAGGGCCTCCATTTCGGTTTTGAGGAGCTGGCGCGCCCGGTGCACGAGCACCCGGAGCGCGTTTTCGGTGGTCTTGAGCAGGGCGGCGGCGGATCGGTAGTCCATGCTTTTCTGATACACCAGCAGCAACGCGGTACGCTGTTTCTCCGGCAGCCGGGCGAGCCCCTGCTGCAACATCTCCTCCAGTTCCGCCACGCGCTGGTTCGGACCCGTTGTCTCGCTGGCGACGGTGTCGAACAACTCGGGCGGGGCGGGTTGGGCCGGTTTGCGCTGGCGCCGGCGGTACTCGTTGCGCAGCAGGTTCTGCGCAATGTGAAAGAGGTAGGTGGAGAACTTCGCCGTCGGCCGGTAGCCGCCGGCCGACCGATGCAGCCGCACAAACACCTCGAGGGTCAGGTCCTCCGCATCCGCGTGGGAGCCGAGCGAACGGTAAAAGAAGCTGAGCAGCGGCAGCTTCCACTTGTCGAAGAGTTGCTGCAGCGCGCGCTCATCGCCGCCGGCCACCCGCGCCAATCGCCCGGCGTCTTCGTCGGTCATCGGCAGGTCTGACTCCACCGCGCCCTCCTCCGGGGCGGGCAGCAGCCATCGAATCCAGTTCACGACATCAAAATAGGAAAGCACGGCATTCACCGCAGGGTATAACCCCGGGATCAGGGTGTTATTACAGGCGGATCGTTCCGCCGCCAAGCCGCGACCACGGGCCGCCTCGCAATGACGCTGGCTTTGCTGCGCCAACAACCAAGCTACTGACCGCTCACCCGTCCGGTTTGCCGGTTCACGGCCGGGGCCGATTCCGATATGCTCCCGGCACGGTTCAGATGCTTTGCCCATCCCCCCCTGATTTGCCATGAAAACGCGCTTCACCCTGACTGCTGTCTTCGCGCTTCTCGGCGCATCGTCGGTCGGCCTCGCGGCCGAAGAGCCCACCCTCACCGCCCGGTTTGTCGATCCGGAGGCGGCAGAGAACGCCGAGGTGCGCGGCATCGGCGAACGCGCGATCAACCGGCTCGCGTTCACCCTGGTCAACGAGGTCCGCGTCGCTGTGGCCAAGGACGGCCCCGAGAAGGCGCTCGACGTCTGCCACTTGAAAGCCCTGCCGCTCACCGGTGAAATTCTCTCCGGCATGCCCCGGATCACCGGCGTCAAGCGCACCAGCCTCCGGGTGCGCAATCCGGCCAATGCCCCGGACGCCGCCGAGCAACTCGCGCTCCGGAAGGTCGAAAAGGACATCGAGAACGGCATCTTGCCCAAGGTTCTCATTCAGGAAGTGGATCGGCCCGGGGCCAAGACCGAGTGGCGCATCTACCGCCCGGTGGGCGTGGCCCCCCAATGCGTCGCCTGTCACGGTTCGACGGAATCCATGTCGCCGGAGTTGCAAGCGCGGCTCAAGGAGCGCTACCCTGGGGATCAAGCCACCGGTTATGCCTCCGGACAGTGGCGCGGTTTAATCCGCGTCTCGGTTTCAGCGGCACCACCGGCACCCACACCCCCGAAGAAAAAAACCTGATTCCCGTGCGCTTCCCACGCCTGCTCTCCACCGTCGTCCTCGCCGGTGCCGTCACCGCCTTCGCGGCTGAAGTCAAACACGTCTCCCCCCAGGATGCCGCCCAGCTCGTTGCCACGGGCAAAGCCGTGCTGGTGGACGTCCGCGAGCCGCCCGAATGGAAGGACTCCGGCGTGGCGGCTCCGGCCGTGCTCCTGCCCATGAGCGATTTCAACGGAGAGCGGAAACAGTGGAAACCGTTTCTGGCGCAGAACACCGGCAAACAGATCATCCTGTATTGCCGCAGCGGAGGTCGCTCCAGCGCCGTCGCCAGCGCGCTGGTGGAAATGGGGGTCAACGCGAGCAACTCCGGCACCCTGCGCGACTGGACCAAGGCCGGGCTGCCGATCCGCCAGGTCGGCGACGAGAAACCGTAGAACCCGCCTCGATCGGGAAGGCGATGGAGGTGGAACGCGTTGACCTCAACGCGTTGTCTTCGGACGCACTTCCCCGGCGTGCCTCTCCCGGTTGACGAGGGCGCATCTCCGAGTCGACGCCACCACGGGAGCTTCCGAGCGGCGCCCGGGGCGGAACCGCGCTGCGCTCCCTTCAGTTCCACCGGAGTCAACTCGGAGATGCGCCCGGTTGACGATGGTCTTGTGCCCGGCCCTTCCCATCGCGCCAGTCTTCAACTGGCGCCCGCCGGTCGAAGACGCGGCGCTACTCCCAGAGGTGTCGCCGCCGAACGACAGCTGCGCCCGCTTCCCAGGCGCGTTGGGGACAACGCGCCCCACCATTCGCTTGGTTCTTTCAAACGGGAGGAATGAATCTCAACTGCCCACCCGGTATTGTCAGGCTCCCCGCCCGAGCCGCGCGGCCTGAAACAGGCAGACACAATCCGAGCCGTCCTGCGTCGGCAGCCATTGGGGCCCGAGCGCGGCGAATTCCCGATCGATGGCGGCCCGCAGTCCGCCCACTTCGATCACGACGATGCCATGCGGCTGCAGCCGCGCGCCGGCCTGCCGCAATAATTTCCGAATCACCACCAGGCCGTCGCTCCCGCCGTCATGCGCCAGGCGCGGCTCGGCCGCAAACTCCGGCGCCTGCGCGTCGACCCGCGCGCTCGGCTCGTAGGGCGGATTGCTGAGGATCAGGTCGTAGCGCACCGGCGGCACCGCATCGAACACGTCGCTCTGGTGGAGGGTCACCCGCCGGCCCAGCCGGTGTTCGCGCACATTGATCCGGGCGACCTCCAGGGCGGCGGCGGAGAGATCACACGCATCGATCCGCGCCTCGGGAAACGCCTGGGCCAGCAGGATCGCGAGGCAGCCCGACCCGGTGCAGACATCGACCGCGTGACGCACCGTCACCGTCGCCGGCAGGAAGGCCGTCAGCGCCTCCGGGATCAACTCGAGGAAATAGCTGCGCGGGATGATCACGCGCTCATCGACGTAGAACTGATGTTCGCCGAGCCAGGCCTCGCGCGTGAGGTAGGCGGCCGGCACGCGATCGATCACCCGCCGGCGAAAGACGACCTCGAGCTGCGCCCCTTCCGCTGGAGTGAGCCGGCGTGAGAGCACGCGGGCGTCGCTCGCGAGCGGGAGCCCCAGCGTGCGCAGCAGGAGATAGAGCGCCTCGTCGTGGGCGTTGGTGGCGACCTGCCCGAGGGCCGGGCGTTCGCGGGCATAGAGCTTCTCCGCGAAGGAGAGCCATTCACCCAGGGTCGCCAGCCGCGCCGCGCCGGCCAGGGGATCAACCGGGTGGCGGGTCATCGGGGGCGACGACGTGGGCGTGGTTCTGGATGTGCTCGGGGCAATAACACTGGTCGCCGGCACACTTCGAGCAGTAGCGGAAATCAAGATCGGGGTGTGACCGGTCGGTCTTGCCGCACACGTGGCAGGTGTGGCGCGGCCGGACCTCGTCGACCGCCCGCTCCACCCGCCGCGCCGCGACCCGCCGGCCGCTCCGCAGGGTGCGCATCATGTCGGGTCCGAAGAACACCAGGAACGTCACCACCACCGCCCCGATTTGCAGCCGATCGGACAGATCGCCGCGCACGAACTGCACGACATTCAAAGCCCAGGCGATCACCGCGAGCCACTTGATCTTCACCGGCAGGATGAAGAACAGCAGCAGCTCGAAGTCCGGGTTCAGGTAGGCAAAGGCCAGGAAGACCGAACCGAGGATGAAGAGGTTCGTGACCCAGGAGCCAGGGGTGACAAACGACAGGGCGACCGTCAGGGCGTAGCTCAGGAAGATGAAGACGTTGAAGCGAAAGGCCCCCCAGTAGGACTCGAGGGCGTTGCCCATCAGGAAGAAGATATACCAGCCGAACGCCGTGAAGACGAAGCCGAGCGTGCCCTGCGGGATCGGCACGATTAACATGAAGGTGACGATGCGCCACCACTGGCCGCCCTCGAGCACCAGGGCCGGCGCGTAGTCCAGGGCCTCAAGGCTGAGCACCCCCACCATGGCCGCCAGGAGGACAAACACCTGCCCGATGATGAGGTAGAGCGAGAGATGGTGGATCGCGTAGCGCCCGAAAGCGCGTTCGAGTTGGTCGAGAAAAGGCATCAGCAGGCGCCAAGCTTGCGGGGAACCCCGCCCGGAGTGCAAGCGAAGGCCGCGGGCTGGCAGGCCGCGGGCTTGGCCGGCGCCCGGGGGAAAACCTACGGTTTCTTTTCCGCCGCTCCCAAGGCGGGCAGCAGCCGGTCCTTCTGGCCCTGCAGCTTCGGGTCGGTGACGGTCTCGAGCAGGGCCCGGGCGTGCGCCGGTTTGCCGATCTTGAGGCAGATGTTGGCCGCATGCAGCCGCATCGTCTGCCGTTCGATGGCGGTCGGCGCCTTCTCCTCCAGGGCGCTCCACGCTTTCAACGCCCCCTCCCAGTCGGGCTGATCGAGGTCGTAAAACGATTCCGCGTAACGGTAGGCAAACTCGAAGCGGTCCGGCGCGAGTTCCGCCGCGCGCTGGAAGGCGCGATGCATCGCGTCGTCGAGGGTCGCGCGCGTCCATTCGCCAGTCTGCACGAACGCCTCGCGCGCCTCCGCCAGCAGGGTCCCGAGTTGGTAGTGGTACAGGGGCTCGTTGGGCTCGAGCTTGCTGGCGGCGATGAAGTAGGGGGCGGCTTCCAAGGGCTTGCCCGCCTCCGCCAGCAAATTGCCCAGCTGGTTTTTCACGAGGGCGATGTCGGGGTCGAGCTGGTTCGCCTTGAGCAGCATGGCGGTCGCCTCCTTGCGCATGTCGATCTTCGTCAGGAGATAACCGTAGGCGGCATAGCCCGCCGCATAGGAAGGGTTGTTGCGGAGCAGCAGTTCGTAATCGTGGGTCAATTCCTGCACCTGCAGCTTCAAGTTCGATTCGTCGAGCTTCTCGCCCTGTTTCGCCGCGTCCGCGAAGAGCTCCTGCTGGCGGGTGGCGATGCGCCGGAGATTGCGCTCCGCGAGCGTTTCGCTCTCGGCGCCCGCCAGGGTGGAGGCCAGCGCGACGCCGCTAAGCAGGAGGAGGACGAGGGATTTCATCGAAAACGCGTGCGACACCCTCACTCCGCCAAGGTGCCGGCGTAAACATTCATTCTCATCGGCGGCGAACCGCCCACGGCGGATTTTTGCACGGTCGGTCGCGCTGTCGGAGCGGCTTTATGCCGCGATGGAATTTCGCACGCGCTGAATCGCGGCATAAAGCCGCTCCTACAAGAGGGATAAGACCAGTCATTTTCGGGCCTGTTCGCCGTGCAAAAATCCGCCGTGCGAACCGCCGGGACCGGCCCCGGCTGGGTCCGGGGTAGGAGCGGCGACAAGCCGCAAGGCTTGGGTCCTATCGCGGGATAAACCCGCTCCTACAGGCGGGGGCTCGATCGCCGGCCGCAGGAAAACCACCAATACCTGGCCGGTCTCCCGGGCAAACTCCACCGCCGCCGGATGAGGCCCTCCGCCACGGGATCATCGCACGATCGCGCCGCCCCTGCCCTGCCCCGATTCCCGGGCGCGGCGCCGGCCTCAACCCGCCCAACCGCTTCGCAGCCCTGCACGTCGAGCCCGATCCCGACTGCCACCGGAGGAGCGCAGCTCGGTTTTCTGCCTGAGGCGGGCCGCCTCAGCCACGTGGACGAGGCGTCTCGCCTCGTGGTTTGCGGAAAGTGAGATGAGCCCACGCCAGTGGTGCATCAGAACTTGGGATCGCCACAGGCCGGTTCCAACCCCAGCCTCCGCGGCGCGATTCCCTTCCCCCATGTGCGGCCGCTATGTTCTGAAACGAAAAGATCTCGAGGCGCTGATGGCGCAGCTCGGGGTGCAGGATCCGCGCGACTTCGTGAGCCGCTACAACATCGCCCCCAGCACGGTTGTCCCGGCCATCCGCGTGCGCCCGGAGACGCCGGCCCGGGAGGCGGTCGGGCTGCAATGGGGCCTCGTCCCGTTCTGGTCGAAGGATGCCACCGGCGGGGCGCGGCTTGCCAACGCCCGCGCCGAGGGCATCGCGTCCAAACCGTCGTTTCGCGAACCGTTCCGGAAGCGGCGCTGCCTCGTGCCGGCGAGTGGGTTTTACGAATGGCAGACCCTGGGAAAACAGAAGTTCCCGTGGTTTTTCCAGCTGAAGGACGAGGCTCCGTTCGTGCTGGCCGGGCTGTGGGAACCGTGGCGCGGAGCCGATGGCTCGGTCCGGGAGACGTGTTCCCTGATCACCACCACGGCCAACGCCGTGGTCGGGGTCTTGCACGATCGCATGCCGGTGATCCTGCGCGGTGCCGGCATCGACGCGTGGCTGGACCCGGGGCGCCATGAGCCCGCCCAACTCGAGCCCCTGCTCGCCCCGTTGCCCGGGGAACTCATGAAAGCCACGCCGGTCTCGCCGCAAATGAACAACGTGCGCCACGAGGGTCCCGATTGCATCGCGCCCGTGCCGCCCCCGACGCCACCCGGCCCCCCCGCGGCCGATGCGCAACTGGGCTTGGGACTGGAGTGAGCGGCAACGCTGCAGCCGACGAGACCGCGGGCGCAAATCCGCGGGGTGAGGGCACCCCGCCCACCGGGGCTGACTGCGTCGATGAGACCACACCAACCAACGTGGTTTTCCCCCACATTTCCCTCGCCGCCCGGCGGCGAGTTGAGGAATTTGGCGAGGGGCGGGGCTCGTCGCGCGACTGACCGCCCGAATTCGCACCCGATCCTCTGCCCTCCCCGGCCAAATTCCTCTTGAATCTCCTCGACCGCCACATCTTCAAGAGCGTGCTGTCCACCTGCGCGGCGGCGGTGGCGTTGTTCGCGTTTGTCGTGGCGCTGCCCAACATCCTGCGGGACCTGCTCGACCCCCTGCTCGCCGGCCAGCTCGAGCCCGCAGCCTTCGTCCGGCTGGTCGCCCTGCTCTTTCCCTTCGCCATCTCGTTCGCCCTGCCCATGGGCATCCTCACGGGAGTGCTGCTCACCCTCGGCCGACTCTCCGCCGACAGCGAGATCACCGCGATGCGGGCCGCGGGCATCAGCGTCCTGCGCGTGTCCCAGCCCGTGTTCATCCTGGCCGCGCTTTCCACCGGCGTGGCCTTGTACATCAATTTCGAGTCCGCCCCCTGGGCCCGGGTGCAGTTTCACCGCGAATTCGCCGAGGCCGTGCGCACCAATCCGCTGGGCCTCATCGTGCCGAAAACGTTCATCCGTGATTTCCGGGGCGCCGTGCTCTACGTGGGCGCGAAGGAGGGCAATATCCTGCGCGACATCTGGCTCTGGGATCTCGACGGCGAGTCGCGCGTGCGCCGGCTCGTGCGCGCCGCATGGGGTCGGGTCGACTTCGACGAGGCCACCAACAGCCTGGTGCCCACGCTCCTCCGGGCGACGATCGAGGAGCGGGATCCGGAGCATCCCGAGGACTTCAGCAAGTCGCCCAAGATCGCCTCCGTCGAACGCTTCGAGGAGATCCACATCTCCCTCGATCGCTATTTCGGGCACAATCAGGTTCGCATCAAACAGGAGTGGCTGACCTACGGCGAACTCCGGGCCGCGCAGGCGCGCCACGCCGCGCAGGTGCCCGCGCCGGAAAACCGCGCGGCCTTTGCGCGCGAGAGCATGACGTTTGCGCTCATCATCCAGGAAAAACTCAACCTCTCCCTCTCCGTCTTTGCCTTCGCCCTGCTGGGGGTGCCGCTCGGCATCAAGGTCTCGCGGCGTGAGACCTCGGCCAACCTCGGCCTCGCCCTCCTCCTCGTCCTGGGCTATTACATCATCCTCGTGGCGGTGAAGTGGCTCGACCGGCGCCCGGAGTTTCGGCCCGACCTCCTGATCTGGCTGCCCAACCTGATCTTTCTCGGCCTCGGCGGGTGGCTCTTCAGCCGCTACGAGCGGTCTTAGGCGGACGCTGGTCGGACGGCCACCGGTCTACGCCGCGCCCTGAGTGGCGACCAGGCCGCTGCGGCCATCGATCGCCGCCGGCACCTGATCGCAGGTCGGGATGGCCCCGCGGTCGGCGAGCAATTCCCGCGCGACCTCGTCGAGCCGCACGTACTTCACGCGCTGCCGCCGGCACGCCGTGAGCAGGTCGCGGAAAAGCTCGCGCCGCCCCATGCCCTCGATCTCGGCATGCAGCGTGAAGACATTCAGCCGGTCGTCGCGCAGGAGCGACATGAGATGGTCCACAATCGCTTCGTCGGGATACTCGGGGCGGCCCATCAACTCGTCGAGGGTGGGCAGGGTGCTGGGAATCTCGAGGGTGCGGAAGACCCGGCCTTCGATCCGCGGAAAGAAGGGCGCGGTCCCGCGCGTGTCGCTGGAGTAGAGCAAGCCCGCCCGATCGTAGACCTCGCGGCTGCACGCATTGCTCTGCCAGCCGGCCGCGCCCGCCGTGTGCGCATCGGTCCCAAAGATTCGCATGAACTCCTGGTGCGCGGCGCCAAACTCCTCGGCCACTTCCTCGAACGCCATCGTGGCCAGGTGATCCTGCCAGCGATAGTGACTGTTGCAATGAATGCCGACCTCGAAGCCGGCGGCGCGCACCGCGCGCATGATATGGGCGTTACGCTGCCCGATGTGCGGCGCCCGCAGCACCGTGCCATAAAGCAGCGTGCGCACGCCGTAAATCTGCACGACGCTCGTCCGGCTCACCTTGCGGAAGAACCCGGGACGGAAGATGCGCGCGATCGCCTTCCCGGTCTCATCCGGACCCAGCGAAAACAGGAAGGACGCCGGGGCGTGCGCCGCCTGCAGGTCGGCGACGAGATTCGGCACGCCCTCGCGCGTGCCGCGGTCGGTGTCGACATCAACTTTCAGGGCGAGACGGATGGGCATGTCAGGGCAAAGGATCGATCTTCCCCGGCGCGTCGCCCTGCACGGCCTTCGCCCCTGCCTCCAGGAGTTGGTCGCGATAGAGTTCGTTCCATTCGAGGACCAGCATTTGCGCTCTCGTAGGCAGCCAGCCCGCCGTGACCATGCCCCGCCGAATGTCCACCATCGCTTCGTGGTCGCCGTAGGAAGCGTGAAAATGCGGCGGCGCGTGGTCGCGGACGAACATCCGTACGACGAGCCCGTAAAACCGGCTAAGCTCGGGCATGGCTGTCCTCGGTCGCCAACGCTGGGAACAGTTCCTCCGGCCTCATCCCGGTAATCTTCAGATACATCGTGTCCGGACACAGCTCGACGACCTCGCTCCAGACGGGCTGCCCAAGGTCGCCGATCCGCACCGCCGCAAACGCGCCCGGTTCGTTCCACAACCCGAACACTCCCCGACCGACGTAATCCGAGAGATCGACGGTTCCCTCCACCCCATCTTGATATCGTATCCAAAGACGGAAGTCAGGGAGTGGCTTGAGCGCGGAAATTCTCTTCATGTCCTGATCGTGTGAGGACCACTCGCGCGGCGCAAGAGGCCCCTTCACTCCAGCCGGTAGTCCTTGTGCGCGAGGTGATAGTCGAGCGTGCGCCGGATGGCCGTCTTGAGGTTCACCTTTGGCGTCCACCCCAGCTGCCGTTTCGCGGCGGCGATCGCGGGGGCGCGCTTCTGGATGTCCTGGTAATATTTTCCGAAATACTTGGCCGAGGGCACGACGACCGTCTTCGCGCCGCGCGCGTGTTCGGCGTACTCCGGGTACTCCGCGAAGGCCGCGATGATCTGCCGGGCCAGCTCCTTTACGCTCACCTCGTTCCGCGGGTTGCCCAGGTTGAAGATCTGGCGCGAGGCGCACCCGTCCTTGTTTTCGATGATACGCAGCAACGCGTCGACGCCGTCGTCGATGAACGTGAACGAGCGGGTCTGCCGGCCCCCGTCCACCAATTGCAGCGGCTTGCGGAAGATCACGTTGGAGATGAACTGGGTGAAGAGCCGCGAGCTGCCCTCCTTCGGCTCCATCACGTCGTCGAGCTTCGGCCCGATCCAGTTGAAGGGGCGAAACAGCGTGTAATCGATCCCGTCGCGCACGCCGTAGGCATAAATCACGCGATCGAGCAGCTGTTTCGAGCAGGCGTAGATCCAGCGCTGGCGCTCAATCGGCCCATAGACCAGCGGGCTGGTGGCCTCGTCGAGCTTCCGATCCGGCGACATGCCGTACACCTCCGAGGTCGAGGGGAAGATGATCCGTTTCCGGTACTTCGCGCACTTGCGCACGATGTCGAGGTTGGCTTCGAAATCGAGTTCGAAGACCCGCAGGGGATCCTTCACGTACTGGATCGGGTTGGCGATGGCCACGAGCGGGATCACCGCGTCGCATTTCTTCACGTGGTACTCGATCCACTCGCGGTTGATGGTGATGTCACCCTCGACAAACCTGAACCGCGGATCACCCAGGCTGTCCTCGAGCTTGTGGCTGCCGACATCCATGCCGTACACCTCCCAGTCCTTCTGCTGGAGGATCGCCCGCGTGAGCGAGCTGCCGATGAAACCGTTGGCACCGAGAATCAGGACGCGGAGAGGCATGGGGCAGGAGCCAAGCGGGAAAGCCGCGGCATGGAAAAGGGAAAACTCACAAGATTTGACCCGGCCGCAGGGGGGCGGCGGGATCGCCCCGCCACTCCGTGCGGGTCAGTTCCAAGGCCCCGTCCCCGGTGGCGACGACCAGCGGTGCGACCGACAGAATCTCGCCGGGCGCGCCGCGGCGGCCGCGGGCCGCCGGCGCATCCGGCTCGGCCCACCACACCATCAGGCGCGCGTCACCCACCCCGGTGAAGGCTCCGGGGTACGGGTCGGTGACCGCCCGGATCAAATTGAAGATGCGCTCCGACGACCACGTCCAGTCGATGCGGCCGTCCTCCGGCTTGCGCCCGCCAAAATAGGTCGCCTGGGCCTCGTCCTGGGGCGTCTCGCGCCCGGTGCCCGCCAGCAGGGCGTCGATCTGGCGGGCCAGCACGCGGCGGGCACAGGGCAGCACGCGGCGGAAGGCCTGCTCCGCCGTGGCCCGCGAGTCGATCTCGACGCCGTCCTGATCGACCATCGCGCCGGCGTCGGCGCTCTTCACCATGCGATGTAGCGTCATCCCGATGCGCGTCTCACCCTGCAGGATCGCCCAGTTGATGGGGGCCCGCCCGCGGTATTTCGGCAGGAGCGAGCCATGCAGGTTCCACGCCCCGAGGCGGGGAAGGCCGAGGATCTTCGTCCCAATCATGTGCCGGTAATAGACCGAGAGAATCAGATCGGGCTGGAGGGCGGCGAGGCGCTCCCGCCATTCGGGCGTGTTGACGTTATCCGGGGTGAAGACCGGGATGCCGTGCTCACGGGCGGCCGCCGCCGGGGTCTTGAACCAGATCTTCTCCTGCGGGTTGTCCTCGTGCGTGATCAACGCCACGACGTGGTCGCCGCGCTCCAGCAGCAGCGCCAGACATTCATAGCCGACCTCGCTGTAGCCGAAGAAGAGGATGCGTGGTGCCATGGGTGTCTATCATGCGGCGGCGACGGCCGTGTCGAGCTCTCCGGCGAGCATCGCCGTCATTACGGCTGCACGCGTTTGTACGTGTCGCCGAAATAGACGATCGTCAGCGCGTCCCTGACCTCGATGAGAAAGCGTTCGCCCGTCACGAGGACCGGTTTACTCTCGGTCTCCCCCCCCGTCACGGTCAGCGGGACTTCCTCCGCCACCACGCGCCCCGCGCCAAACGTGGCCCACTGCGCCGTGCCATCCGGGCGCACGATCAAACGGTGGTCTCCCTCGGCCTGCCCCGTTTCGTAGGTGCCCGCGACGCGTAACAGCAACCGCTTGCCCGGCTCGGGTTCGAGCACCCGGTAGGGTGGCCGCAGCTCGGGGGGCAAATCCGGAGGAGGAGCCAGGAGCCACCAGGCCGTGAATACATTCGATCCGAGGATGCCGGCAACCAGCAGCACCCCGAGCCAGACCCTACGACCACGGGAGCTGCCGACGACCACCGCGACCGCCGCCGCCGCCGCCGGCGCGGCGGCGTCAATTCCCGTGATCGTCGTCAGCATCTGCGCCGGGGACAGATCGTCGCCACCCGCCCGCACGGACCAACTGCTGAAGCGCATGTGCCCCTCGCGCACCAGGACAAGAAATTGCTGCTCCCCGCCGGTGATGCGCATCTCCGGCGTCGCCGGGTACTCCACCTTGGGCGCCAGCTCCGCCAGCGCCTCAAGCAAGGCCCGCAGCTGCGGCGGGCTGACCCCGTCCAGTCGCACCTCGGGGAGCTCGAACCCGGCCCGCCGGGCATCCGGCGCGAGGTGGCGCATTACGACGGTAAACGCTGGCGGCCTGTCACTCACGGCTGGATCACAAAAAGCGGATTGAGGCTCGAGCCGATGCGGAACGATCCGCCGAGCAGATTGCCGTCGTCGATCATCCGATCGATGTCGTACATTTGGTTGATGTCGATCGGCAGGGGCGAAGCCGCGGTGGCGGTGATCGCGATCGCCGCGGCATAACGCACGCCGAAGTGGAGCTGGTTGTTCTCCCAATTGTAGCGGCCCCCCATGGGCGTCTGCCGCGTCCAGGCCGATTCGTTGAGCCGCCCCGCCATGCCCGTGGGGATGGCACCCACCCCGGCCTCCGCCGGCCACTTGCCGAACTCCTGCGCGTAGCTGTCGAACGCCGCCGCGAAGGTCCGGAAGTCGCTGGCGATCGTGGCGCTCTTCGTTCGCCGCTGGACGCGCTGCAGCGCCGGCACCGACAGGGACGCCAGGACGCTGATGATGAGTACGACGACCATCAATTCGACCAGGGTGAATCCCCGCTTTCGGATGCCTATACGTCCCCGCAACATGGGTTGATACCAGCGCCGCACACCACCTTTGTCTAGCTCGTGCACTGGAAAAAACACGGACGCCCGGACTGCGTATTTTCCAACCACCCGCGTCCTCCCGGCAGCGCGGATCGGCGGCGGCGCCAGGGCTGGCAGGGGACCCATTCGCACCAAATTCGTTGCAGTTATCACTGCGGTGGGCTTTGTCGGCGGGGTCCCATGCTGCCGCGCCGGCTCCTCCTTTCCACCCCGCGTCCGCCGTTTTTCCGCCGTCGGCCGTCGCTCGTCGCCGACCGCCCGCGGAACGGGGGTCCACGGGGAGTGACCGCGAGGTGGCGCCGATGAACGCCTTCGTTACCCTGACCCTGATCGGCGGCGGTGCGCTGGTCATGTTCCTGTCGATCTGGGAAACGCGCCGGATCCTGCGGCTATTGCTCGGAACCAGGTACCACCGGGTGTGGCAGGTGCTGCAGATCCTGATGGGGTTCTTCCTGCTCGGCTATGCCGGGATCGCGACGCTGATCCTCTGTGGTCACGAGGCCTGGATCCTCTTTCTGACCGGCGTGATCTTCTTTTGCGGTGTGCTGTTTGTCTATTTGGTGGTGCGCTCGGGCTACCTGAGCATGGCGGAGTTGCTCAAGACCCGGAGCGCCGAGTTGGAGGCCCGCCAGGCCCGGGAGCTCGCCGAAGCCGCCGCGGAGCTCAAGGCGCGTTTCCTCGCCAACATGAGCCACGAGATTCGCACCCCGATGAACGGCGTCATGGGCATGATCGGCCTCCTGCTCGACACCGAACTCACCGATGAACAGCGCATGTTTGCGAGCACGGCTCGATCCAGCGCCGACGCCCTGCTCACCCTCATCAACGACATTCTCGACTTCTCGAAGATCGAAGCCGGACAACTCGTGTTCAACCCGGCGCCGTTCAACCTCCGCGACCCGATCGAGAATTGCCTCGGGCTGCTGGCGGAAAAGGCGCACGGCAAGAAACTCGAGTTGGCGTACCTGCTTGAGGACGACGTGCCCACCCACTTGATTGGCGACGCCGGCCGCCTGCAGCAGGTTCTGCTCAACCTCGTCGGCAATGCCGTGAAGTTCACCGCCCGCGGCGAGGTCGTGGTCGCCGTGGCCAGAGTCGCCGGCGAGGACGGCTCCAGTCGACTGCGCTTCACGGTGCGCGACACGGGCCCCGGCATCGCACCCGACGTGCAGGCGAAGCTGTTCCAACCGTTCGTCCAGGGCGGCGGCGACATCACCGCGAAGTTCGGCGGCACCGGCCTCGGCCTCGCGATCAGCCGGCAACTGGTCACCCTGATGGGCGGGGAGATCGGGGTGACAAGCGTTCCGGGCGAAGGCTCCACGTTCTGGTTCACCGCGGAGCTGCCGCCCCAAACCGACGCCCCCAAGGGGGCCGTGCCCCGGGTCGGCCTGGCCGGGCGCCACGCGCTCGTGGTCGATGACAACGCGACGAACCGCGAGGTCCTTTCCCGCCAGCTCGCCGCCTGGCGCGTCCGCACGGTGGTGGTCGAATCCGGCGAGGAAGCTCTCGCCGCCCTCCGCACCGCCGAAACCGCAGGAGCCCCATTCGACTTTTGTCTGCTCGACATGCAGATGCCCGGGATGAGCGGCCTGGAAGTCGCGGCGGCCATTCAGGCCGACCCCAGTCTGGCCGGACCGCAACTGGTGGTGCTCAGCTCGATCGGCGAGACCCTGCGGCAGGCCGAACTCGAGGCCCTCGGCATCGCCGCCTGCCTCGTCAAGCCGGTACGCCAGGTGGTGCTCCAGGATACGCTGGAGCGACTGCACGCCCGCCCCCAAAGCGTGCCGCCCATGCCGCTGCCACCGACCCCGACCCGGAGCTCCCGGCAGCGCGTGCTGCTGGTCGAAGACAACGCGGTGAACCAGCAGGTCGCCCGCCAGCAGCTCAAGAAATTCGGTTGCGAGCCGGTGCTCGCGACCGACGGCGAGCAGGCGGTCGCCGCGGTGCGGGCCAACACCTACGATCTCGTGCTCATGGATTGCCAGATGCCGGGCATGGACGGCTTCGAGGCCACCCGGCAGATCCGGGCGTGGGAGGCGGAGCGCCGGGCGCGGGGGGAAGTGTTTCCCGCCCTGCACATCATCGCGATGACCGCCAACGCGATGGTGGGCGATCGCGAGGCCTGCCTCGCCGCCGGCATGGATGATTATGTGAGCAAGCCCGTAAACGTGGACGCGCTGGGCCGGGCGTTGGCCCGCGCCCCGCAAGGGAAGAAGGCGGATTGATCCCATCGCACTCCCCGGAGCGGGCAAAGGAATGGAGGCAGGGGAGGGGGAATCGAGAAAGCTGGAATCTGAAATCTGGCATCGGGCATCTGGAATCTCGGATTTCCAGGCCGCGTACGACCAGGAGCAGGAAGCCACTGAACGGTGGGGCACGTTGTCCCCAACGCGCCTTAACGTGAATCTCTGCCAAGGCAAAGTTCGCGCGAAGACGCGAATCTGGCATCGAAAATCGGGCAACTGAAATCTGGGAATTTCAGGCAGCCAGCGAATTGAGTGACCGCGGCGTTATGAGC
>JBBRWR010000099.1:0-29623 GCA_038249085.1 Opitutales bacterium | reverse complement strand
TGTGGAGCATCGTCGCGTCAAGCAACTCCTGGCGGAAATGCGCCGGCTCTCTCGCCAGATCATGCGTGCCACATTTCCCGATACGGAACGGCGCAGACCGCTGAATAAGAAAGTTTTGCGCCTTATCTAAGCGCCATTCCGGCCTGACCCCGGACGACCCCGACCCCGGACAACCCCTAACGATGATCGTCGCGCGGCTGCGCGGCCCGGCGCCGGCGTGAGGCCAAGCATCCAAAAAACAAGGACACTTGGTATCAGCCCTTCTCGGTTCGACCTCGGCTTGTCCTCCTGTGACCAAGGCGGATTTGGGTCGATTAAAACTCGGGTCCTCAGACGCTGCACAGGATGGCAAACCGAGGACGATCCGAGATGCAGGCATGAAACAGCGCTACCTCGCCTGCATCAGTCAGTGGCCGGATCGCACGCACGAACGGCATGAACTGCGGACCGTGACGGCCTCGGTCCGCGGCGAGGCCAACGGGGTCATTCCGTGAGTTGCTAGCAGCCCGTCGGACTTGCAGATTTCCGGCTCGGGTATATTGCAAACAATGTCTTGAGCAAATCGGCTGTCACCGCCCACGGGCTGCTAAAAGCCGCGCTGGGGGGGGCTGACCGGGTCACTCCGCTATATGTTAATTTCAGACCTCACGCGCAGGACCAGAACCGAGCCTATTAACAAGTAGCGGAATGACACCATCGGAGCCACCTGGCTAATGTCGCGCTCGTCGTCACGCCTTCAGCAGACCGCGTTCAAAACCGCGTGCCACCGCCTCGGTGCGGTCGGCGGCCTCAAGCTTCACGAGGATCGCGGCGACGTGCGCCTTGGCGGTGTGGCGCGAGACGCGCAGCAGTTCCGCGATCTCCGGATTGTTCAGCCCCTTGCGCAGCAACACCAGCACCTCCATTTCCCGTTCCGTCAGCGGTTTTCCCGCCGACTGTTCCGCGAGGCGCTGGGCGATGACGGGGCTCATCACTTTTTCCCCCCGCAGGCAGGCATGGATGGCCGCCGTCAGATCCTCGGGCCGCGCGGTCTTGGAAACGTAGCCGCTGGCCCCGGCATGGAAGGAATGAAGGATATCCTCCTCCGCGTCGGAGGAACTGAGCATGAGCACCCGGGCCTGCGGGTGCCCGGCCCGCAGTTGGCGCAGGGTCTCAATGCCGTCCATCCCGGGCATGGACACGTCGAGCAGCACGAGGTCCGGCTTCAGCAGGCGGTACAGTTTCAACGTCGTCGCCCCATCACCCGCCTCGCCGGCGACCTCGAAGCCCTCCTCACTGTTCAGCATGTTCGCGAGCCCGGCCCGCATGACGGCGTGATCATCGGCCAGCAGGAGGCGGAGGGGTGTTTTCATATTCAGATTATTTCCTCGTCAAAGGGGCGTAGCGGCACTTCGGCGATCACCCGGGTGCCCTGGCCTGGGGCGCTTTCAATCCGCAGTTTGCCGCCCAGGCACTCGATGCGTTCCTGCATGCCGGCCAATCCGAAATGACCGCAGGCCGGACCGGCTTTGGCGTCGGGCGTGAAACCGTCGCCGTCGTCCCGCACCGAAAGCGTGATGCCTTGACCGTCTTTGCGCACCGCCACCTGCGCCTCGATGCGGGAAGGCCCGGCGTGTTTCAGGGCGTTGTGCATCGCCTCCTGCGCCACCAGCAGCAGGTTGCCGACGACGAACTGCGACATTCGAGGCAAAGCGCCGTCCATGGAAACCGTGATCTTCACGTCCCGTCCCTCGGCCAGTTGCGCGGCCAGACTCTGCAGCGCCTCGACAATGGAGCGTTCCTGCAGGGGCAGCACGCGCAGGGCCCAGACGGTGCCGCGCAAGTCCTCCTGCGCCCGTGTCACCATCCGGCGCGCGGTTCCCAGGTGGTTTAATTTTCGCTCCACCAACGGCAACGACTCGGTCTCGCAAGCCCGCAGTTGATAGTTCAGCCCGCTGACGGTTTGCAGCAACGTATCGTGGAGGTTCGCCGCGAGCCGGTTGCGCTCGCGCAAGGTGGCCTCGAATTCGACTGCCGCATCGCGCCGCGTGCGCATT
This sequence comes from Opitutales bacterium, assembly GCA_038249085.1. Taxonomy (GTDB): domain Bacteria; phylum Verrucomicrobiota; class Verrucomicrobiia; order Opitutales; family Opitutaceae; genus ER46. Next base: position 27,587 of record JBBRWR010000099.1, on the reverse strand, counting down.
TCCTTCGCCAGTTGCAGCGACTGCTTGGCCACCTGACGATGCAGCTGCCAGACCCAGAGCAACGTCCCGCCGAGGACCACGAGGACGGTCGCGACCAGGCCCAACAAGCGTCCGGCAGTCCACCACGAGGGGGCATGCACCACGACCACATCGGCCGGGCTGCGCAACAGCACGTCCATGCCGACCGCCAGCGTGGTTTGTCCCGGGCCGGAACCCTTGGCGTACTCCAGCTGGGAAATTCCGGTCACCTCCAATTCGCTCCCCGGGAGCAACGGATCGAAGGATTGGCCTCCGCCGGATTCGAGGGTCGCCGTCAAGATCAAGCTTCCTTCCTCCAGGGTGAGCCGGCGAAAAGGGGACCCTCCTTTCGGGGCCGACTGCAACCGCAGCAGGCGGGCCCGGAACCGGATGAGATGTCCGTCGAAATCGTGAGGTTGAGCGGACATACCCCGGCTCGCCGCCGCCGCATTGCGGGTGATGACTTCCTCCGGTCGGATCGAAATCGCCGCCGGCACTTCGGCCACTCCGATCTTTCGGACGGTGGTGCCGACGAGTTCGCCGACGTGACGGTACATCTCGACAAAGCCGCAGACCTCCACCCGGTCCCCGGCGACCAGGCCGTGCGCCGAGGCGAGTTCCACGCGCACGGCGCTCTCGGCCTCCTGCAGATAGAGGAATTTGCCGGCCGCCACATAGGTGACGGTCCCGTGCGCCCGCACGCGATGCGGGATCGGAGGCTCGACCGAAAAGGGATTAAGCGCGGCCAGGGGCACGAGAGGAACCGACTCCGGTGCCGGCGCGGGCTTCTCGACCACCACATCGCCGGCCAGACCGGAAAGCAGGCGAATGCCGATCAGTTCTCCCCGGGTGTTAAAGCGCGAGGCGGCGACGCCGCGCATCCGCACCTCCGCGTCGATCAGGTCTTCGGGGTGCTCAACGATGGCGCGCGCCACCTCCGCGAGAATTTCGCCCGGCATGGCGTCGAGGGTAAGGAGCCAGGCCTTGCCGCCATCCCAACGCCGATACGACTTTACCACCGCGGGCAATTCGATCCGCTGGTTGGCCTCCGCGCCGGCAAACAGCCGCCGGTAATCCACCGCGCGCGCCGGTGGCAGATTCTTTTCGCCGAGGATGGTCAACGTTCGAGGGACCACCACGGGCACGTAACCTCCGGCGTGGGTCACGCCCTCGATCTCCACCTCCAGACCCTCATGCACGTTGCGGACGATGGCTGGGTCCGTTGCCCAGAGTCCCTGGTTTTTTGCCTCCTGCCCATTCACCCAGATGCCGGCGGACTCGTCCTGCACCGTGAAATGATTAACGTGATCGGTCCACGTCACGACGCCGCGCAGTCGCACCGGCAAGGCTTTGGCGGCCTCCAGGCGCGGGAGCGTTCGCACGTCGGAGATCCGGGTAATCACTTCCGCCGAAGCGACCCCGGTGCCCGGCCAGCCGGCGAGCAGCACCATGGGCAGAAGGCGGAGAGCGCGGACCATTTGCGGTCAGAAACATCCAAGGTCGCAAAGAGGCGAGGCTGATCTTCCCGTCCGGCTGCCGGTTTGACCGGACGGCGGGTGAAATATCCGGAAGCTTCCTGCGGAAAGCGCTGGCTGGTCCGCGAACTTTGGAGGGCTTCCGATAGCCGGAAGCGCCTACGGCTCTGGCGTTTTGTCTCTCCTTTCGCCCGCTGCGCTCTTAACCTGTCGCATGGAAAAACGTCCTTTCAACGAACTCGGCCTCTCGCCCGAGACCCTCAAGGCAGTCGAGAAAATGGGATTTGAGGAGGCTTCGCCGATTCAGACCGCGGTGATCCCGATCGCGCTCACGGGCAAGGATATCGTCGGCCAGTCGTCGACGGGCTCGGGGAAGACCGCGGCGTTTGCGCTTCCGGCGATTGAACGGGTCGACGCGCACCAGCGGGCGGTGCAGGTGCTGATCCTGTGCCCGACGCGGGAACTGGCGGTGCAGGTGGCGGAGGAGACGGGCAAGCTGGCTTTCTTCAAGCGCGGCGTGCGCGAGGTGCCGATTTACGGCGGACAAAGTTACGAGCGGCAGTTCCGGGCACTGGCGGCGGGCGTGCAAATCGTCATCGGCACGCCCGGGCGCGTGATGGACCACATGGAGCGGGGCACGCTCAAGCTCGACGCCCTCAAAATCCTCGTGCTCGACGAAACCGATCGGATGCTCGACATGGGCTTCCGCGACGACATCGAGCACATCCTGAAATCGGTGCCGACGACGCGGCAGTTGCTGTTTTTCTCAGCTACGATTCCGCGCGCGATCCAGGACCTGATCAGCCGCTACTCGAAGGACCCGGAGTGGATCCGCATTGAGTCCGTCGCGCAGAATGCGCCGCAGGTCGAACAGGTGTGGTACGAGGTGGATCGCCGATCGAAGATCGAGGCGCTCACGCGGCTGATCGACGTGAACGATTTCCGCTACGGCATCATTTTTTGCAGCACCAAGATCATGGTGGATGATCTCGACGAGCACCTGCACGCCCGCGGCTACCAGACCGATCGACTGCACGGCGACATCTCGCAGGCCCAGCGCGACCGGGTGATGCAGAAGTTCCGCGACCGGAAGTTTGAATTTCTCGTCGCGACCGATGTCGCGGCGCGTGGGCTCGACGTGGACGACCTCGAGGTCGTGTTCAACTTCGATTTGCCGAACGATGCCGAGGACTACACCCATCGCATCGGCCGCACCGGCCGGGCGGGGCGCAAGGGACGCGCCCTGACCTTCGTCTCGGGGCAGGAACTCTACAAACTCCAGAGCATGGTGCGTTGGGCGAAGCTCGACATCCGCCGCGGCAAGATCCCGTCGCTCGACGAGGTCGACGAAGCGCGCACGAACGTCTTCTTCGAGAAGATTCGCGGGACGCTCGAGGCCAAGGAATTCAAGCCGCACGACCGGATGATCGACCGGCTGCTGGACCAGGGTTACGCCAGCACCGACATCTGCTCGGCGCTGATTCACCTCCTGCAGGGCGGGGCCGGCGGCGCTGGCGCACCGGCGCCCAAGGCCGCGCCAGCGGAGGTCAGGCCGGCGGAGGCACCCGCCTCGAAGCCCGCGCCCAAGGCCGCGCCGGCCTGGGCGAAGCGCGTGGTGGAGCAAAAGGCGGCGCCGGTCGACTCGCCGGCGGAAACCATGGCCTCCGACCGCGAGGAGGCCCCGATGGCCGCGCCGAAGAAGACCAAGTACGAGCGTCCGGGCCGGACGGGCCGCGAGGCGGGCATGGCGACGGTTTTCCTGAACGTGGGGCGCAAGCAACTCGTGACGCCGGCGGATATCGTTGGGAAGATTGCGGGTGTCACGCGGTTGCCGGCGGACGTGGTCGGCGCGATTGACATTCACCAACGTCACGCGCTGGCGGATGTGGCGGCGGCCAAGGCGGAGTTCATCGTGACGAAGCTCACCGGCATCCGGCTGAAAGGCGTGACGCTGGAACCGGCGATCGCGGGCGCGGAGACGAAGGCGCCCGCAGAGTAGAGCGAGGGGCGGGGGCGGCCGTGCCGACCTCGGGGCGAGGGTCCCGGGGGCGGTTCACCCCGCGGGATCGCGCTGCCAGGATGCCAAACGATCAACGAGGGCCGCGAAGGCCGCGGTCAGGTTTTGGTCGGCCGCGGGGGTGAGACCCTCGGCGAAGGAGGCGAGGTCGGAGGGGCGGATTCCCAAGAGCCACGCGCGGGGGTGGGCGCCGAAACAGTGCGCGGCCAGATGGAGCACCGCCGGCGGCGAGAGGTGGTGCGAGAAACCACTTTGATCGGAGGCCGCTGGCAGGGGCCGCAGATAGTACGCGGCGCCAGCGCTGACATCGCGGGCGGCGTCGGCAAAGATCACGACGTCGTGCCGGGCGACGAGTTCGGCGTGTTCGATGGCGAGTTGGTAGTCCGTTTCGACCGTGACCGAGGGGAGGTTGAGCGCGGCGACGCGGGCGGCGAGCGCCGGCCCCAGGCCGTCGTCGCGGCGGCCCGGGTTGCCGAAGCCGATCACGAGGATGCGCAATACCCGCGGAGGCGGTGCGTCGGGATTTGCCACTGACGAGGTGCTGGCCCGACCGCCGGAACCCTCGGGTTCGGAAATCCGTTGCACGGTTACTCGCTTTGCCGCGCCGAGAGCACGTTGCCTTGCGGATCGACGACCTCCACCCGCAGCGCCATCCGGCCCATGGCGTGGGTGGCGCAGGAGAGGCACGGATCGTAGGCGCGGATGGCGACCTCGATGTGGTTGAGCAGACCCTCGGTGATCTCGGTTTTGCCGGTGAAATGGTCGCGGGCCACCTTGGTCACGGCGCGGTTCATCGGTTCGTTATTGTGGGTGGTCGACACGATCAGATTGCAGAGCGTGACCTCGTCGTGCCGGTTGACGCGGTAGTGGTGGAAGAGCGTGCCGCGTGGGGCTTCGACCACGCCGACGGCTTCCTCCCGGCGCGGCCCCTGGGCGACCAGATCGGTTCCCTGGAGATCGGGATCCGCCAGCAGGTCCCGGATGCCCTCGATGGCGTGGAGCAATTCGATCATGCGGGCCCAGTGGTAGCACAGGGTGATGTTGTTGGGCTTGCCATGGGTCAGCCCGAGGAATTCCTGGCGGGCGGCCTCGGCCTCGGGCGTGGGAATGAAGGCGCAGGTGTTGAGGCGCGCCAGCGGACCCACGCGATACCAGCCCTTCTCGGGGCCCAGCGACCGCAGGAACGGAAATTTCATGTAGGACCAGGCGCGGACCTCCTCGCCCACCACCTCGAGGTAGCGCTGGCAATCCACGCCGTTGACGAGGTGGTGACCATCCCTGTCAACCGCGCGCAGGACGCCGTCGTACAGTTCGAGGGCGCCGTCCTCCGGGCGGACGATGGAAAAGTGGTGGGAGTCGAACGATCCAAACGGCAGGAGTTCGACCAGGTGCTCCAGGGTGAAATCGCGGGCGATCTGCACCGCGCTCCGGGCCCAGGTGAGCATCTGGGGGACGTCTTGCAACAGGGCGTCGCGTTCGGTCAGGGACAGGTTCTTGTTCACGCCTCCGGGGATTGCGCCCGTGCCGTGGATCTTCTTACCGGCGGTCGCCTGGATGACCTCCTGGCCAAACTTGCGCATCATCACGCCCTGCACGGCCAACTCGGGGTACTTGGCGGCGACGCCGAGGACGTTGCGTTGGGCGGCGGGCGCACCGAAGGCGCTCGTCGCGGTGCCGTCGGTGCCGAAAAGCAGATCGGGACTGGCCAGGTGGAAAAAATGCAGCGCGTGGCTTTGGAAGATCTGGCCGAAATGCATCAGGCGCCGGATTTTTTCGGCGGTGGGGGTGAGTTGTTCGCCCCCGACGATTCGATCCATGGCCTTCGCGGCGGCCAGATGATGGCTGACCGGACAGATGCCGCAGAGGCGTTGGACGATGACCGGCAGTTCCCAATAGGGCCGGCCGAGGATGAACCGTTCGAAACCGCGAAACTCGATGATGTGCAGCCGCGCCGCGGTGACTTCGTTCCGCTCGTCCATCAGGATCGTGACCTTGCCGTGGCCTTCGATCCGGGTCACCGGATTGATCGTCAGCATGCGGGTGCGGCCGTTGCCGTTTCCCGGCGTGCCGAGCGTGGTCGGGTTTTCAGTCATACTTCAGCCTTTCGTAAGCGAGGGTTAAAGGCTGGCTGGTGAGCAGGGCGACAACGGTGTCCCAGATGGCGTCCGCCGAGGGCGGGCAGCCCGGGAGGAAATAATCGATCTTCACCACCTCGTGGCAGGGGTAGACCCGATTGAGCAGCAGGGGGAGGGCGGGATCGTTGGGAATGATGCCCCCCGGATTCCAGACGCCGGGCGCTTTGACGTAGGCGTGTTCCAGGGTTTCGCCCACGGGCAGGTGGTTCCGCATGGCCGGAATGCCGCCGCTGATGGCGCAGTCGCCGAGCGCGACCAGCACGTCGCAATGCCGGCGGAAGTCCTCGAGGACATGGACGTTTTCCTCGTTGCAACAGCCGCCCTCGATGAGACCAATCGCGCAGCGGCCCTGGAATTCCTTGTAATCGTTGATGGGCGAGCGGTCGAATTCGACCAGTTCGGCCAGCTTCAGGATCCGCTCATCAAGATCGAGGATCGACATGTGGCAGCCGAAACATCCGCAGAGGCTGGTCGTGGCGACCCGGGGCTTGAGGGCAGTGGGCATGGCGCAGGGGAGGGTTCAGGCGTGGGCTTCCCCGGGGTTTTCGATGCCGATGGGCTGGTGGTCGAACGGCCGCTGCCCGACCGGGACCGCGTAACCCACCCGCTTCTTCATCAGGGCGCCGACCGGACAGGAGGCGACGACCTGATCGGTGACCGTCAGGCTGGTCGCGTCCATGGCCTCGCCGTTGACCTGAAGCCGTTTCTTGTGTCCGCGGCCGACGAACTGGAAAACGTTCTTGTGGTCGAGTTCCTGGGAAACGCGAACGCAACGGCCGCACAGGATGCAGCGGTTGTGGTCGAGGTAGACGTCGGGGTGCGACAGGTCGATGGCACGGTTGGGGTTGAGGTAGGGGAACTGCGGGGCGGTGATGCCAAAGCGATACGCCAGAGCCTGGAGTTCGCACAGCCCGCTCTTCTCGCAGAACATGCAGTAGTGGTTCCCTTCGACGAAGAGCATGTCGAGGATGGCCCGGCGAAAATCGCGCAGCTGGGCGGTCTCGTTCTCCACGACCATGCCGTCGGAAATCGTCTGGACGCAGGCAGCCTGGACCCGGCCATTCACGCGCACGGAGCAGATGCGACAACTGCCCTGGGGAATGAGATTCTTGTAGGCGCAGAGGTGCGGAAGGTAGATGCCCACCGCCTCCGCGGCCTTGAGAATCGTCTGGCCGGGGGTACCGGTGATCTCCCGGCCGTCGATGGTGAATTTGATTTTGTGCATCCAGCGTCCTCCGGTTCAGACGTATTGCGACATGCGCCCGGCGCTCAGTTCCGAGTCGACGACCGCCTTGGAGAGATCGAAGGTCGAGAGCAGGCCCGACCTCCGCTCGCCGACGAGATCGGCATAGGCGTGGAAATTCTGCAGTGCGCCCAGCACAGGATTGGGGGCGGCCTGGCCGAGACCGCACCGGCTGGTCTGGATAATCATGTTGGCCAGCCGGCGCATGTAATCGAGATCGGCGGATTCGCCGGCGCCGTTCACGACCTTGTGCACCGCCTGCTTGAGCAGGACGAGCCCGACCCGGCACGGCGTGCAATAGCCGCAGCTTTCCTCGATGAAGAAGTCGAGGTATTGCTCGGCGATCTCCAGCTTGTTGCGCGCGCGATTGAAAATCAAAATGGCCCCGCCGGTGGCGAGATCGTCATAGCAGATCTGCCCGTCGAAGCGCTCCGGCCCGATCATCTGCCGGCAGGGACCGCCGATGAGCATCGCCCCCGGGTTGTCCGCCTCCGCCATTTCGAGCAAGGCGCGCGCGGTGATGCCGAACGGCACCTCGTAGACGCCGGGTTTGCGGCAGTCGCCACAGATCGAGAGGAGCTTGGTGCCCGTGGTCCGCTCGGAGCCCATCGCGGAAAACCACTCCGCGCCGCGCTCCATGATGCGCGCCACGGCGCTGAAGGTCTCGACATTGTTCACGATGGTCGGCGAATCCTGGTAGCCCTTGTGGGCCGGGAACGGCGGCCGGTTCTTGGGGTCGCCGCGCCGGCCTTCGCAGGAGCTGATCAGGGCGGTTTCCTCGCCGCAGACATAGGCGCCCGCGCCCAGCTGGATCCGGATGTCGAAATCAAAGCCGGGCCGGCCCAGGATGCCCCGGCCCAGCAGGCCCTGCTGCCGGCGGCCCGCCAGCACGCTCTCCAGGAACGCCCGCAGGTAGGCATATTCACCGCGCAAATACACGATGCCGGTGGCGCTGCCCAGGGCGTAACCCGCCACGGTCATGCCTTCAAAGACTTGTTCCGGACACTCCGTGAGCAGCACGCGATCCTTGAACGTGCCCGGTTCCCCCTCGTCGGCATTGCACAGGACGTAGCGTTTCTCGCCGGGCGCATTGCGGGCAAATTCCCATTTTTGGCCGGTCGCAAACCCCGCGCCTCCGCGGCCGCGCAGCCGCGCCGCGCGCACTTCCGCGATCACCGCCTCCGGCGTTCGTTCGAGGGCCCGCGGCAGGGCGCTGCCGGATTCGAAGCCGTTGAAATGCACCGGCCCGCGCCGGCGGATATTGTTGCGCACCATCGCGTGCACGAGCGGGTGGGCGTTGTGGCCGTCGCCGACCATCGTGATCAACTGGTGTGGATCCAGGTGGCGCCGGAGGTCGCGGACCACCTGCCGGGCGCGTTCCGGGCTGAGGTTGGGCACGACCACGTCGTTGATGAGCGCGGCCGGGGCCTGATCGCTCATGCCGATGCACGGGGTGTGCGTGAGCGTGATGGCGCCATCGGCGGTGCTGTTCCCCATGGTGACGCCCAGCTCCTGCGCCATGGCGTCGGCCACTGCCTCGTACCCCTTCATCCAATCAACGATATCCTTGCAAAGGCGGATGATGACCTTGCCGCGGGGTTGGATCGAGAGGAACGAATAGAACGAAACGACGCTTTCGACTTCCACCCGGTGCGAATTCACGGCGCGGGCGATTTCCTCCATCGCCTCCGTCGAGACGCAGCCGAACCGCTCCTGGACGGCGAGCACGATGTCCATCATTCGGCCGCGATCCGAATCGTAACGGCGGCAGATGTCCTGAACCACGGCTGCCACAGCCTGCTTCATCAGCTGGGAGCTTAGAACGACCCGGGCTTGGTAGTAAACAAAACTAACCAAAAAAGATCCGAGAATTAGAATAAATGTTCAAAATAGTTGGCCGAGGCCGCAAAACGGCCAAAAAAGTACCATTGCTGACCATTGGTGCGCGTTAAATTCAAGGGACCTGATCGTCCCGATTGGCCTCACTTCGGAGAGCGACCGGCAATGGCTTCGACCCCTGGGCCGGGATTCGTTCGGCCAGGAATATTGTCCCTGGCCTAACGCCCCGGCACGATCGGCCGCATGGCGGCGATGTGTTCCGGTGTGCTGCCGCAGCAGCCGCCGAGGATGCGGGCGCCCGCGGCGAGGAGGCGCGGCGCGGCGGCGGCGAATTGCGCCGCCGACTCCGCATAGGAGATGCGGCCGGCGCGCAGCACCGGGGAGCCGGCATTGGGCTGCACGATCACCGGGGTGGTTCCCGCGGCCGCGACCAACTCGGCCGTGAGCCGCGCATAATCAGCGAGTGAAAGTTCCGTGCCACAATTGGCCCCGACGACATCAGCGCCGGCGGCCAGCGCGCGCGCGACGCCCGCGGCCACGGTCGTGCCCATCATGGTCCGGTACCCCACGGCACTTTGCTGAAACGCATAGGTCGCGATGACCACGGTGGCGCCGGCCTCCCGGGCGGCGCGCACCGCGAGTTCCAACTCGGCCGGATCGGACATGGTCTCGACCAGAATGGCGTCGGCTCCCCCCGCGAGGAGCGCGGTCGCCTGCGCCCGGAAGGCGGCGGTGGCATCCTCGGGCAGCGTCTCGCCGAGCGGCTCCAGCAGGCCGCCGAAGGGACCGATGTCACCGAGGACCCAGGCCTGCTCGCCGGCGATCTCGCGGGCGAGGCGGGCGGCGGCCTCGTTGAGGGCGTGGGCTTGCGCCTCGAGCCCGTGGCCCGCCAGCACGAACGTGGTGCCGCCAAAAGAGTTGGTGGTGAGAAGATCCGAGCCGGCCGCCAGGTAGCGGCGGTGCAACTCCCGCACCCGATCGGGGTGGTCGAGATTCCATCGTTCGCCGCAGGCACCGGGCTTGAGGCCCAGCGCCTGGAGTTGCGTGCCGGTGGCGCCATCGCCCAGCAGCGGGCGGCGGGCGAGTGCGTCGAGCAGGGAGGTCTTCATGTTGGGAGCATCACGTCGGGGAAGCGGTTCCGAGCATCACATGGATTTTGCGCAGGATGGTGTCGCCCGTGCCCGGAACGTGCAAGGCATCGCATTCCGTGCCGAGGATGAACGGGTGGCCGGAGGCTTTCATCCTGGCCGCCAGTTCTGCGGCGAGCCTGGCGACGCGGTCCGGAGGCATCAGTTGATCGGAGTAGAATTGTTTCGAGGGCAGGTTGCCGTAAAGGACGATGTCCTTCGGCACGCGGGCCGCATCGACCCACAATTGGCGCGAGCTGCCAAGGCTGAGGAGCACCGGATGCAGCGAGCAAAACCCATCGAGAATCGGGGGCACGAGTTCACCACAGCAGTGGAAGAGATGGTCGACCCCATGGGCGGCGAGTGTTTCCGCGATGCGACGATTGGGCGCGAGGACGAACCGCTCCAACAGCTCGCCCCCTTGCTGCAACTGGTTCGGCGAAAGGTAGACCTGGTTTGCCGCCGGCTCGGCGATCAGGACGGCGCGCGCGCCCGCGGCGATCTGGAGTTCGACGTAACGCACGATGGTGGCCAGACTCAGTTCCAGGGCCGCTTCGACGAGCGCAACCTCGGGGTCTGCGCTGCCCGTGACTCCGGTTCCCGCCAGAAAGACCGGCGTGATCGGATCGGCGACGAGTTTGGTCATCAGGGAAAAAGGGCCAATGCACATGCCCACCGGAAAAAGGTCGGTCCGGGCTGCGAGGTATTGCAAGGCCCCCAGGTTCGCCGCCATGCGCACCGTGGGTACAAGTCCCGTCAACCGGCGCGCGAAATTCTGGCGTTCGGCGGGCTCCGGGGCGGTGGCGAAATGAAACCCGTCGGACTCCGCCTCGCTCACGCCGAATCGCCGCAGCAGCATGGCTTTCTCCAGCGTCAAGTCCATGGGCAGGAACCCCAGTGGCGTGTTAAACTCCCGCGCCGCTTCCGCGACCACCCGGCCGAGGCGTTCGCCGTCGCGGAGAATCGCCTCTGGATCGGCGTGCCGCCGCAGGACGAGATCGACGCCGATGGGCACGCGGTGCCCCCGGTCGGCGAGCGCGTGAAAGAACTGGCGTGACATGAGGACGGGACGACGGGGTCGCGTCAGCCACCGCCGCGGTTGAAGTCGCGGATCGCGTCGAGCATCGCGACGAGGTTCTGCACCGGGGTGCGCGCCTGGATGTTGTGAATGGTGTTGAAGACGAAGCCGCCCCCGGGGGCAAAGGTGCGCAACCGCTCCGTCACCTGGGCGTGCACCGCCGCCGGCGTGCCGAAGGGCAGCGTGTGCTGCGTGTCGACCCCTCCGCCCCAGAAAACGATTTGTGCTCCGAACTCGGCCTTGAGCCGGGAGGGTTCCATGTCCGTGGCGGAGCATTGCACCGGGTTGAGGATGTCGAAGCCGCAGGCGAGGAAGTCGGGGATGAGCGGCCGCACGGCGCCGCAGGAATGCTTGAAGGTCTTCCAGCGGGTGTGGCGGTGCACCCAATCGTTCACCCGCCGATAGTACGGGGCGTAGAGTTCGTTGAACGTGGCGCGCGAGCAAAACTGCGAACTCTGCGTGCCGAAGTCCGTGCCGCAGACGAAGAGCACATCGACGACATCGCCCGCGAGGCGCGCGAAGGTCTCGAGGTTCTGCAAGGCGAGGGCGCATTGCCGCGAAAAGATCGCGTGGATGTAGTCCGGCCGCTCCAGCAGCGAGACGTACCACTCGCTGACATCGCGGATGCCGCGCGGGTGTTTGAGGAAGACGGCGGGCACGAGCGCGATGTCGCCAAAGCCGGTGCCGCCCAGGCTGGCGTGGATCGCACGCGCGCCCCCGCGGACGCGCGCGACTTCGCCGGCCCAGTGGGCGACATCGGCTGGGGTGAGCAGCTTGAACTCCTCACAATTGTCGGCGGGGTCGAGGCGCGCCTCGTCAATCGGTTCCTGGCGGATGATCGCGTCGAAGAAATATCCGCCGGCGGGAAGGTGGCCGCTGGGCGGCACCGTCGGGTCGCCCTCCGGGAAGAGGTAGACGTCGCCCGCAGGTTCCTCGCGCGGCCGAAACCCTTCCGGCACGAGCACCACCTGGCCCCACGGCGCGCGCCACTCGTGCCAGCCCTCGTTGGCGAAGCCGAACATGGTGCCGCGACCCCGCATCCCCTCCACATCCGTGCCGAGCGCGGCCATCAAGTCGGGCTCGATCTCGCCGAGCATCTGGTACGGCTCCCATACCTTCACGGGACCGTCCGCCAGACCGAAATGCCGGCGCAGGTCGGCGACGCACGTGACATGCAGGCCGGTGACGCCGGTGCTGCCGAAATCGACCGGCACCGGCCCGGACTCGTGGGCCAGGGCGCGGCGGACCTTCTCGCGGGAGGTCATGGGTGGCGGTCGGCCGGTCCGCGAAATTACGCCGCCGCGCCGACGAGCCGGCGGGCGAGTTCCACGGCCGAGCCGGCGTCGGCGGCAAACCCATCGGCGCCGATTTCGTCGGCAAACTCCTGGGTGACGGGGGCGCCGCCGATCACGACCTTGGTGTCGGCGAGCCCGGCGGCCTTGAGGGCGACCACGGCCTCCTTCATGGCGGGCATCGTGGTCGTGAGCAGGGCGGAGATGCCCACGAGGTGGGCCTGATGTTCACGGGCGGCGGCCACGTACCGGTCGGCGCTGACGTTGGTGCCGAGGTCGACGACATTGAAATTGGCGCCCCGCCACATCATCGCGACGAGGTTCTTGCCGATGTCGTGCAGGTCGCCCTGGGCAGTGCCGATCACCGCGGTGTACTTGGGTTTGATGCCGGCGGCGACGAGCAGGGGTTCGAGGATCTTGAGCGCCTCCTTCATCGCGCGGGCGGCGATGAGCATCTCGGGCACGAAGATCTCGTTGCGCCGGAATTGTTCGCCGACGATGGCCATGCCGGGGACGAGGCCCTCCTCGACGACGGCTTGGGGCGCGAGGCCCGCCGCGAGCAGTTCCTGCGTGATCCGGATCGTGTCGGTGCGTTTGCCGGCTGCCACGGCGGCGGTGAGGTCGGAGAAGGAGGCCATGTCGTCAGCTTGGAAACCGGCGTGGACAATTCAAACCAGAAGCAGCTACCGTCCGCCCCAAGATTTAGGACGCCCTCAACACCACCCTTCCGTGCCCGTCCCGCCCGCCCTCACCGTCATCGCCTGTAATGTCCTCGAGGAGGAGGTGCGGCGATTTGCCCGGGACCAGCCGCACGTGCGGGAGCTCGTTTTCATGCCGCAGGGGCTGCACAACGAGCCGGCGCGGCTGCAGCGGGAATTGCAGGCGGCGGTGGATCGGGCGGAGGCCGACGCCGGCACCGGGGCGATCGCGCTGGTCTACGGCTTGTGCAGCCGAGGGGTGGAGGACCTGCGGCATGCGCGGTGTCCCCTCGTGATTCCGCGGGCGCACGACTGCGTGACCCTGTTTCTCGGGGACAAGGAGCGGTATGCGGCCTATCTGCGCGACCATCCCGGCACGTACTGGTACAGCCCGGGGTGGATCAAGAGCCACACCCCGCCGGGGCCGGACCGCGAGGCGCGCCTGCGCCGGGAGTACACCGCGAAATTCGACCCGGAGGAAGTCGACTACCTGATGGAGGTCGAGCAAGGGTGGATAACAAAATATGATCGCGCGACCTATGTGGGGCTTGGGGTGGGCGAGACCGAGGCGGACGTGGGCTACACGCGGCACTGCGCGGACTGCCTTGGCTGGTCGTTCGATCAGGTGAAAGGCGATCCGCAATTGCTCATCGATCTGCTCGCCGGCCGCTGGGACGACCGGCGCTTTCTTGTTGTGCCGCCGCACCACGTCATCCGGCTCACGGCCGACGACTCGATCATCCGGGCGGTGCCGCCACCGTCGGCGCCGTGAGTGCCGGGCGGCTGCACCTCGAGACGCCGGACGGCCCGTGGGAATGGGTCGCGACGGCAGCGGAGCTGGCGCTGCCGTTGTCGGAGCTGCTGGCCCGGCGGGGCCTGCCCCTCAACACCCGCTGCGGGGGGCGGGGCTGGTGCGCCGGCTGCGAGGTGGAATGGCGGCGGGGCGGGGCGGCCCGGATCGGCGGCGGTGAGGATATCGCGCCGGCGGCGGGGGCGCGGGTGCGTTCCTGCCAGGTACGACTGCGGGGAGGGGACGACGTGGCGGCGGTCGTGCCGGCGCGTTCGCTGCTGCGCCACACCCCCGCGGTCGTCTCAGAATTCAAGGTTCGGATACCGTGGGCGCGGGATCCCCTGGACCCGGCCGCGCGCTACGGGGTGGCGGTGGATCTGGGCACGACCACGGTGGCCCTGCTGCTGTGTGACCTGGCCTCCGGACGGGTGATCGCCGAGGCGTCGGACTTCAACGCGCAGATCCGCCACGGGGAGGATGTGCTGACGCGCATCCAGCGGTGCGCGACGGATCGCGGGGCGGTGGCCGGATTGCAGCGGGCCGCGGCGGTCGAGACGATCCAGCCGCTGCTTGACCGGGCCTGCGCGCAGGCGGGGGTCGCGTTGGGCGACGTCGGCGTGATGACGGTCGCGGGCAACACCACGATGCTGCACCTCCTGGCGGGAGTGGATCCGACGCCGCTGGGCACGCATCCCTTCACGCCGGTGTTCCTCGAACATCGCGCCTACGCGCCGCGGGAGCTGGGGCTGGACTGCGGCGGGCCCGGCGCCGCCGTGCATCTCCTGCCGGGGCCGGCGGCCTATGTCGGCGCGGACCTGGCGGCGGGCCTGATTGCGACGGGGATGCTTTACGACGAGGGGCCGGCGCTGCTCGTCGACGTGGGGACGAACGGGGAGATCATCGCCAAGGTCGGCGACCGGCTGATCGGCTGCGCCACGGCGGCGGGGCCGGCGTTCGAAGGCGCCGGCTTGTCCTGCGGGGTGCGCGGGGTGCACGGGGCGATCGAGCGCGTGCGGCTGGCGGCCGATCCGTTTGGCGTCGAGTGCGCGATCATCGGGGGCGAGGTCCGGCCGATTGGGCTCTGCGGCTCGGCGTACGTGGACTTTCTCTGGGAGGCCCGGCGGCACGGGTTCCTCGGGCCGACGGGGCGCTTCACGCCGGAATTGACCGTGCGGGCGGGCGACGCGATGGCCGCAGACGAGTGGGGGCGCAAGCTCCGGCTGCACCGGCATGGCGCAGCGGGGGCGATATGGATTTCCGAGGTGGACGTGGCGCGGTTGCTGCAGGCCAAGGCGGCGATCGCGGCCGGCATCACGACGCTGCTGGGCCTGCTCGGCACGGCGCCGGCGGCGGTGAAGACGGTTTACCTCGCGGGGGGCTTCGGCCTGCACCTCTCGCTGCCACATGCCATCGGCTGCGGCCTGCTGCCGGGGTTCGACCCCGCGCAGGTGATCGTCGTGGGCAACACCGCGCTGGGGGGGGCTTTCCTGGTGTTGAACGATCGCAGTCTGCTCGGGGAGATGAAGGCCGCGTGCCGGCGGATGGAGTCGGTTGAACTCAATCTCCAACCCGGTTTTGAGGATGCCTACATCGACCAGCTCGCGCTGCCGGATCCCCCACTCGAATTCTCTCCATGACTCCACGTGAATGCTTCCAGGCCTGCATGAATTACCAGGCGGTCGATCGGATGCCTAATCACGAGGTGGGCACGTGGGCGCAGACGAAGCTGCGCTGGCGGGACGAGGGCCTGCGGTCGCCGATTTGCATTGGAACTGGTTCGTGGGCGAGGCGCGCTGGGGGATGCATCCGCGCGAGTGAATGGGCACCGAGAAACTCAGCTGCGCCTGGTACGATCAACCGGAGCTGAGGCCGGAGCTGATGGAGTTCGGGGCGGACTTCACGATCGAGACGGCGCGCCCGTCCTCCCCATCCTTGACACTCGCACGGGCGGCCCGCTATTGCCGTGGCCCCGTATGGAAGCTGCGCTCGACCAACCGGTGCTCGTGCTCAACCGCCTGTGGCAGGCGGTGAACGTCATCGGTGCGCGCCGCGCCTTCGGTCTGCTGGCGCGAGGGCACGCGCAGGTGGTGCATCATCACGAGGATGACTTCCGCACCTTCTCGATGCTCGACTGGATGGACTTCTCGGTCAGCAACCCGCCGCGGGCGGCGCTCGAGACCGTGCACACGCCGACCCGCGTCATCCGGTTGCCGCGGGTGATTCTGCTCACGTTCTTCGACAAGCTGCCGTGCAAGGAGCTGAAGCTCACCCGCAACAACGTCTTCGAGCGCGACAAGAACACGTGCCAGTACTGTGCGCGGCCGATGCCACGGGAACAGCTCAACCTCGACCACGTGATCCCGCGGGACTACGGCGGGAAGACCACCTGGGAGAATATCGTCTGCTCGTGCATCCGGTGTAATACCCGGAAGTCCAACCGTCTCCCGCACGAGGCCAGCATGCGGCTGATCCGCAAGCCGGTCCGCCCGAAGTGGCGCCCGGTCATCTCGCTGGTGCTCGGCAACCGCCAGCACGAGCAGTGGAAGGACTTCCTCGACGTGGCCTATTGGAACGTGGAGTTGGAGGAGTAGCCGGGGGCGGCGCCAAAACCTGGGATTGCGCCGCGGCCGCCGGTCGCAAGCCTGTGCCCATGCTCGCAACTCTCGTGATGACGGTGATCGGCGCCGATCGGCCCGGCTTGGTGCAATTGGTGGCGGCGCGGGTCGCCGACCACGGCGGCAATTGGCTGGAGAGCCGGATGTGCCATCTCGGCGGGCAATTTGCCGGCATCCTCCGCGTCGAGGTCCAACCCGAGCGGCGGGACGAACTGGTCAACTCCCTGCGCACGCTGGAGGTCGAAGGCCTGCGCGTGATCATCCACGCCGGGGGCGGAGTCGGCGAGGGCGGGGCGGCGACCGCGGGAGGCGCCGCGGCAACGGGGTCGCTCGCGATGATTGAACTCGTGGGGCAGGATCGTCCCGGGATTCTGCGCAGCGTTTCCGGGGTGTTCGCCCGGCATGGCGTCAACGTCGAGGAACTGACTTCGGAGCGGGTGAGTGCGCCGATGGGCGGCGGCACGCTGTTTCGGGCGCGGGCGACGGTGCTGGTGCCGGCGGAGGTCAAACTCGCCGCGGTGCGCGCCGATCTGGAGGAAATCGCGGCCGATTTGATGGTGGATCTGAAGCTGGTCCCGGTTGGGAGCTGACGGGGAGGACCAGCCGGAATCCGGCCCAACCCGTCCCCGGAAGTTGGCGGGGCGGGGTCAAAGTCGTTCTCTCGCCTCGTGGTCTTTCTCTTTCTTCTTTCTCTTAATCTTTCTCTCCTGCGGACAAACCCTGACGAAAGAGAAAGATAAAGAGCAAAGAGAAAGATTGGCCAATCGACTTTGACACCGCCTTGCCGGAAGTTGGCGCCGGAGCCACGCCCTCCTTGGCAAAGCTGCCGGCTTGTGCATCTTTGCGGGAATGTTTGTCGATGAATGCACGGTGAAACTCGCGGCGGGTGATGGTGGCCGGGGGTGTAGCAGCTTCCGTCGGGAAAAATATGAGCCGTGGGGCGGCCCCAACGGAGGGGACGGCGGCCGGGGCGGAGATGTGATCCTTCTCGGCGACGTAAACACCAACAATCTGGTGGATTACAAGTTCCAGCCCCATTGGCGCGGGGAGCGGGGGGAACACGGCCAGGGGGCGGATTGCCACGGGCGCGATGGCAAACCCTGTATTCTCCGGATGCCCTTGGGCACCGTCGTGATCGACCTGGCGACGGACAAGCCGGTGGCCGAAGTCATCGCCGACGGGGTGCAGATCGTCCTGTGCAAGGGGGGCAACGGCGGGTGGGGCAACACCCATTTCAAGACCTCGACCAATCGCGCCCCCAAGCGCGTCAACCCGGGCCTGCCGGGCGAATTGGGCACCTACCGCCTGGTGCTGAAGAGCATCGCCGATGTCGGCCTCGTGGGTTTCCCCAATGCCGGCAAGTCGTCGCTGACCGGTCTGATCACCAAGGCGCGACCGAAGACGGCGGCGTATCCCTTCACGACCCTGCACCCGCAGATCGGGGTGATCGAGTACCCCGACCTGGCGAAGGGGCACAAGCGGCTCCTGCTGGCCGACGTGCCCGGCCTGATCGAGGGCGCCCATGAGAATCGCGGGCTTGGCCATCGCTTCCTGCGCCATATCGAGCGCTGCGCGCTCCTGATCTTCCTCATCGACACGGCCGGCACCGATGGGCGCGATCCGCGCGATGACTACAAGCACCTGGTGCATGAGCTCAAACTCTACGACCCCGCCATGCTGAAGAAACCCCGCCTCGTGGTGGCGAACAAGATGGACCTGCCGGAGTCCGCCGCCTGGCTCGCGAAATTCCGGCGCCGCCATCGCACCGTCGATGTGCTGAAAATCTCCTGCGCGACCGGCGCCGGCATCGAGAAGCTGAAGAAAGAACTGTTAAAGCGCGTCGGGAAATTCCGGGCCGGGGGAAAAGCGTCGCAAGCCGCCGCCGCCTGACTCAGCCTCCAGCCCGCATGTCGAAAGAACATCGTCCCCTGTTGATGCGCGCCAACCGGTTGTTGGGTGCGAATCTCGTCGAGCACAACCTGGTGAAGATCGAGGATCTGGAACTCGCGAACGAAAAGCTCATCGACGTGGTGTCCACGGAGCAGCCCCGGCAGACCACGATTCTGGGCATCATGGCCTATGACCTCAAGGTGCTGAAGGAGGACGACGTGCTCCACTACGTGAACGAAAACGAGGGGATCGGGTTGGTCGACCTGCGTGATTATGACGTGCCCGAGGAGGCCAGGAAGAACCTCGATGTCGGGGCCTGTTGGGCCACCTGGTCGGTGCCGTTCGATCACGAGGAAGAGTTCACCTTCATCGCCACGGCCTACTACCTGAGCCCGGCGGTCCGCCATTATTGGGAGAAGCAACTCAGCGGCCCGATCCTCTGGTTCGGCACCACCCTCGAAGGTATCGCCGATTACCTCGAGAAATACGTCACCTCCCAGGCGGGCCTCGCGTCGGTGGTCCCGCCCGCCGGCACCTGATCCCGCCCCGCCCCCTGACCTCCCTTTGCCATGCCGCTCGGTAAGATCCAACTCCAGATTGTCTCCCGCCTCGTCGAGATGGGCCGGCTTGACCAGGAACAGCGGGCCGCGCTCGCGCAGCGGCCCGATGATCTCAGCGGTGAGCTCCTCGACAAACTGTTGCAGGAAGATTACAAGATCAGCGCGTTCCAGTGTCTGGTCGCCAAGGCGCGGGCGCTGAACCTCTCGCCCTTCAATGTGGCGCATTACCGGGTGACGCCGCAGACCTTTGAACGCATCCCGCAGGAATTCTGCCAGGAAAACCTCGTGCTGCCGGTCGGCCAGGTGGGCGAGATGCTGCTCGTCGCCTTTGCCAACCCCTTCGAGGTCACGCTCTCCACCAAGATCCAGGAAATGACGGGGAAGCCGGTGGTGCGGCTGCTGGCGCGGGAAAAGGACATCAGGGACAAGTTCTCCAAGGGGCACGACAAGGCGGCCGGTTTCGACGATGTCGTGATGCAGATTGGCGCCGAATACGGGGAAGGGGCGGTGGAGGGCGCGGAGAAGGAGGACGACGTCAACGAGGAGTCCGGCCCCATCATCCAACTGGCCAACCGCATCATCGAGGACGCGTATTTTTCCGGCGCAAGTGACATCCACATCGAACCGCAGGAAAAGGAGATCGTTGTCCGGATTCGCGTCGACGGCCTCTGCAAGGAGCAAATGCGCCCGCTGCCCAAGAAGGTCGGTCCGGCTCTCGTCGCCCGCCTGAAGATCATGTGCAACCTGGACATTTCGGAGCGCCGGCTGCCGCAGGACGGACGCATCGTGTTCAAGCAATATACCAAGAAGAACCTCGATCTCGACCTGCGCGTCTCGACCTCGCCGCTCAACCACGGCGAGGGCGTCGTGATGCGTATTCTCGACAAGCAGAAGACCACGCTGCCGCTGCCGGCGCTCGGTTTTTCCGAGGAGAACCTCGCCAAGTACCGCGAGTGCATCCGCCAGCCCTACGGGATGATTCTGCACTGCGGCCCGACGGGATCGGGCAAGTCGATGACGCTGTATTCGGCGCTCAACGAGGTGAACACCCCCGACATCGTCATCCGGACCGCGGAGGACCCGATCGAATACACGCTGCCGGGGCTGAACCAGATGCAGATGCACCGGCAAATCGGCCTCACGTTTGCCGCCGCGTTGCGCGCCTTCCTGCGGCAGGATCCCGACATCATCCTCGTCGGTGAAATTCGCGACAAAGAGACGGCGGGCATCGCCGTCGAGGCCGCGTTGACCGGTCATTTGCTCATCTCGACGCTGCACACCAATGATGCGCCGACCACCGTCTCCCGCCTCACGGAGATGGGCGTGGAGTCGTTCATGGTCTCCTCCTCCCTGTTGTGCGTGTGTGCCCAGCGCCTGATGCGGCGCGTGTGCAAGACCTGTCGCCTGCCTTACACGCCGGCCGGCCGGGAGCGGGAGATCATGGAGAAGGCGCTCGGGTGGAGCGGACAGATTTTCAAGACCAACCCCAAGGGCTGTCCGAAGTGCGGCGGCAGCGGCTACAAGGGCCGGGTGGGCATCCACGAGTTGATGGTGAACAACGAAGAATTGGTCGCGGCGATCAACAAGGAGGCCGAGACGGCGGTGTTGAAGCGGATCGCGATGAGCAACGGCATGAAGACGCTGCACCAGGACAGCCTGCTCAAGGTGAAGGAGGGGCTGACGACCATCGAAGAGGCCCTCGCCAACGTGCCGGCGGACATGTGAGAGGTTTTGGCGGCGCCAAGACCTGATGGCGACGGCGGGGAAACCTGGCATTGAGGCCGGGGCTTTCTTTACTTACCGCTCGCAACCAGACTTTCCATCCACGTGACCCCGAATACCAACATCTCTTCCGCGGCCCGCCGACCGGGCCGATGGGCCCGGGCGGCCCAGGGCGTGGGCCTGCTGGTCGTGGGGGCGGCGCTGATTGCCGGCTCGGTCGGCTGTGGTGCCCGCCAGAAGGAAATCACCGAGCACGATCGCAAGGAGGCGGATCATCTGGTGGCCGAGGCCAATTTTGCGATGAACATGCGCGATTGGGGGCGGGCCGAGGGCGTGTTGGCGCAGGCGACGCGCCTTGTGCCGGACAACGGGGTTTATTGGACCAGCCTGGGTGCGATGCGCGTGCGCCTGGCCAACAAGGCGGGCGCGAAGGACGCCTACCTCCAAGCCTTGAAGGCGTACGAGCGGGAGGCGGCGGCCGACAAGACCAAGACGAACGTCGAGCCGTGGCTGAAACAGGTCTATGTGCTGGCGCTGCTCGGGCGGGTCGAGGACGGGCGCGCCTTGCTCGGGAAGATTGGCCGGCAGTTTGCGGGCAACCGCAACGTGCGCGCCTTCATCGACGGCAGGCAATTCGACGCGATGCTGGCGGATCCGATCTTCAAGCAGGCGGCGTTGTAGGAGACGTGCGCGGCCAGGAAGTGGCGCCCGAGGCACCGTGTCCGCGGGCTGTGCTCGTAGCTGCGCGCCGGCGGGGCGATCCCGCGCAGGATTCCACCACCCACTCCGCGCTTGCGCCACCCGGCGCGGATAACACGCTGCTGGCCCATGGTTGAAGCGCGGCCCCATCACGACGCCTGGAGTTCCCGCCTGGGCGTGATTCTGGCCGTGTCGGGCAGCGCGGTGGGGCTGGGAAATTTTCTGCGGTTCCCGGGACTCGCCGCGCAGTATGGCGGAGGGCCGTTCATGATCGCCTACTTCACCGCGCTGCTGCTCGTCGGCATTCCGGTGAGTTGGGTGGAGTGGTCGCTCGGGCGGCAGGGCGGATCCCGCGGCTTTCATTCCTCGCCGGGCATCTTCCATGCGCTGATCGGCAAGCCCTGGGCGAAATACCTCGGCTTGGTGGGGGTGCTCGTGCCCGTCGGCATCTATTGTTATTACGTGCTGATCGAGGCGTGGTGCCTCGGGTATGCCATGCAGGCCGCGCGCGGCGGCTTCGCCCGCACGACCTTCGATTACGGCGCGTTTTTCGGCACCTTCACCGGGGCCGCCCGTGATGGCGCCGCCCTGCACTTCGGCTTCGACTCCGTCGGACCCTGGCTGCTGACCGTGATGGTGATCAATTTTTGGTTCATCTTTCGGGGCGTATCCAAGGGCATTGAAAAGGTGTGCACGTTCGCGATGCCGCTCCTGCTCCTCATCGCGCTGGTGATCGTCGTGCGCGTGCTCACGCTGGGCACGCCGGATCCGGCCAAACCCGAACAAAGCATCCTCAACGGACTCGGCCGGATGTGGAATCCCGGGGACTGGTCGCGGCTGGCGGACCCGCAGCTCTGGCTCGCGGCGGCCGGGCAGATTTTTTTCACGCTGTCGGTGGGCGTCGGAGCGATCATCAATTTTGCCAGCTACCTGAAACCGAACGACGACGTGGTGCTGAGCAGCACGACGGCGGCGGCGGCCAACGAGTTTTGCGAGGTGGGCTTGGGCGGAATGATGACCGTGCCGGCGGCTTTCGTGTTCTTCGGCGCGGCGGCCATCGGGGGCGGCACCTTTGGGCTCGCGTTTCAGGTGCTGCCCAACGTTTTTGCGCACATGGCGTTCGGGTCGATCTTCGCCACGATGTTTTTCACCCTGCTGTTTTTCGCCGCCCTCACCAGCTCGCTCTCGATGCTCCAGCCCGGCATCGCGTTCCTCGAGGAGGGCCTGGGGCTCCAGCGCCGCTCGTCGGTGGCCCTGCTCGGTTTCGTGACGTCGGTCGGCACCATGCTGGTCTGGTGGTTCAGCGGGGACCTGAAGGCGCTCGACACGTTTGATTTCTGGATCGGCACCGTGGCGCTCTTCCTCAATGGCACGATTCTGGTCGTGGTGTTCTCGTGGATACTGGGCGTGGAGCCGGGTTGGATCGAGGCGCACCGGGGCGCCGAGCTGCGCATTCCGGGGATCTACAAGTTCATCCTGCACTACATCACCCCCACCGTCCTGCTGCTGATCTTTGCGACGTTTGTGTTGAAAAACGCGTTCGGCTGGAACCTGAGCTTCACGGCGCCGGAATTTGCCCCTTCAGGTTACCTGACGGATCTCACCGGTCCGAAGCCCAGCGGGGTGGCACGGGTCACGGTGTTGTTTATCATGCTGCTCGCGGCCTACGGCGCCCTGCTGGTGACGCTGGCCGGGGAGCGCTGGAGCGCGGCGGCCGCCCGCCAAGGAGGGACCGCGCGATGACCACCGGAGGTTGGATTACCCTGATCGTCTCGGTGGGCGGCGTGACGCTCTTCCTGGTCTGGTGTGTCTGGCGGGTGCTGCGCGGCCACCAGGCGGATCATGGTCTCGCCCACCTCGAGCCAGTCAAGCGGGAGGAGACGGATGAGCGGTAGCCGCCGGATCGTTTCCACTGTGCCAACCGCAACCGTAGGTTCTCGGAAATCGTGGACCGAGCGAAGCGACATGAGACAATCTGACAGCGGGCATCTGAAATCTCGGAATTTCAATCCGGCGATTTCCGATCCGAAAACGCAGTCGGCCGGCATGCCGGGATGCAAAATCCCGGATGACCAATGCCCGATGCCCGATTGCAAGATTTCCAAAATCGGCGTCGGCTGCAGCGAATTGAGGAATGTGTCGGGCAGGGAGACAGCTTTTGCCTGCAAGCTTCCGAGTGTCCCCGGTTGGTTCGATTCAAACCCGACACATTCCTCATGACCCCGGAAGAATTTCGCGTCCACGGCCACCGGATGATCGATTTGATCGCCGACTACCGGGCCACCGTGGCGCAGCGGCCGGTGCGCCCGCCGGTCGCGCCCGGGGCGGTGCGGGCGCAGCTGCCGCCGGCGCCGCCGGCGCGGCCCGAGGCGTTTGAGGCGGTGTATCGGGACTTGCACGACATCATCCTGCCGGGGCTGACGCACTGGCAGCATCCGGCGTTTTTCGGCTATTTTCCGGCCAACAGCGAACTCGCCTCCGTGCTGGGCGACACCGTGAGCACGGGCCTCGGGGTGATCGGGCTGTCCTGGCAGTCGGGCCCGGCCCTGACGGAACTCGAGGAGGTCGTGACGGACTGGATGCGCCAGATGGTGGGGCTCTCCGGCGCGTGGAGCGGGGTGATTCAGGACACGGCCTCGACCTCCACGCTGGTCGCCCTGCTCTGTGCACGGGAGCGGGCCTCGAAGTTTTCCCTCGCCCGCGGCGGGATGCAGGGCGAGGCGGCGCCGTTGGCGGTCTATTATTCGGCCCAGGCGCACAGCTCGGTGGAGAAGGCGGCGCTGCTGGCGGGCTTCGGCCGCGAACACCTGCGGCCGATCGCGACCGACGACGGATACGCGCTACGCCCGAAGGCGCTGGCGGCGGCGATCGCGGCGGATCGCGCGCGCGGGGTGACGCCCGGGGCGATTGTGGCGACCACCGGGACGACGACGACGACCGCCCTCGATCCGATTGCGGCCATCGCCGCGCTGGCCCGGGAGCACGGCATCTGGCTGCACGTCGACGCGGCGATGGCCGGGGCGGCGATGATCCTGCCGGAATGCCGGTGGATGTGGGCGGGGATCGAGGGCGCCGACTCCCTCGTGCTGAATGCCCACAAATGGCTCGGGGTTGCCTTCGACTGCTCGCTTTATTTCGTGCGGGATCCGGCGCACCTGATCCGGGTGATGAGCACCAATCCCAGCTACCTGCAAAGCGGGGTGGATGCGCAGGTGAAGAACTATCGCGATTGGGGCATCCCGCTGGGCCGGCGTTTTCGCGCTTTAAAATTGTGGTTCCTGATTCGCGAGCAGGGGGTGGAGGGACTCGCCGCCCGGCTGCGGCGGGACCTGGCGCAGGCCCAATGGCTGGTGGAGCACGTGAGGGCCGCGGCTGCCGCGGGGTGGCGGGTGCTGGCGCCGGTGCCGCTGCAGACCGTCTGCGTGCGCCACGAACCGGCGGGCCTGAACGGGGAGGCGCTGGATCGGCACACCCTGGCGTGGGTCGAGCGCATCAACGCGTCCGGGGCCGCCTATCTCACGCCGGCCCTGCTGGAGGGCCGCTGGATGGTGCGGGTGGCGATCGGCGGGCTGCAGACGGAGCAGGTCCACGTCGAGGCGCTGTGGGACTTGATGCAGGCCGAGGTCGAGCGCGCCGGCTCGTGAGCGAGACGAAAGGTAAACGCCTTCGACCCCGCCGTAGCCGTCGCGATGCCAGCGAGGTGGAGCGCGTTGACCTCAACGCGCTGAACGTGAGCGCACACGCCCGAAGGCGCGTGGGGGACAACCCGCCCCACCTTGCCGTGGCTTCGTGACCGGACGTGAAACCTATACCGACTGCCTGGATGCGGCTCAGCGCCGCGGGAAGCCTGGATTGGTCTTCACCTCCACGATCTGCTTGGTGTGGCGTTCGGAGTCGGCGGGCGGGGGCGCATCTCCGAGTTGGCGGTTGTAGGCGGGGTGCCTTCACCCCGCGATATGTCGCCGGGCCGCGCGGTGAGGGCACCGCGCCCACATGGAAATCACCGCCAAACGACAGATGCGCTCGCTGGGCGGTGCGGCCTCACGCATACACCCCGCCACCCAGCAAGCGCTGGCCCTGGTAGAAGGCGAGCACCTGGCCGCTGGCGAGGCCGCGCTGGGGCGTCGCGAAGGTGAGGTGCGCCGTGGTCCCACCGGCCTCCGGTTCGAATTGCAGGGGCACGCGCGGGTCGCGGTAACGCACGCGGCCTTCGAGGGCGCAGGGGATGGTGATGGGTTCGCCGATCCAACTGAGGGAATGCACCCGCACTTCGCGCTGAAACAGTCCGGGGGCGTCCGGATGATCGAAGGCCACCAGCAGGGCCCGATCGGCGGCGCGTTTGCCCACCACCACGTAGGCCTCGTGATCGGTATTGGACGGGATGCCGATGCCCCGGCGCTGGCCCAGGGTGTAGAAATGCAGGCCGTGGTGTCGGCCGAGTTCGCGCCCGTCGGTCGCGCGGAGGATCGGGCCGGGGGCATCCGGCACGTAGGCGCGGAGGAAGTCGGCCATCTTCACTTCGCCGATGAAGCAGATGCCCTGGCTGTCCTTCTTCCCGGCGGTGGGCAGGCCGGCGGCACGGGCGAGCGCGCGAAGTTCGGGCTTCGTCAGGTGACCGATGGGAAAGCGGGCGTCGGCGAGTTGTGCCTGCGACAACAGGGCGAGAAAATAGGATTGGTCCTTGTGCGGGTCGGCGCCCTCCCAGAGGGTGAATTCCCCGGGCGTCCCACCGTGATCTTCACGTAATCCGTGAGAATCAGCCGGGCGGCTTTGCGCGTAGTGGCCGGTGGCGATGGCGGCGAAGCCCTGCTCGCGGGCCCAGGCGCGGAACACGCCGAACTTGATTTCGCGGTTGCACCGGATGTCGGGGTTGGGCGTGAGGCCACGGGCGTAACCGTCGAGCAGATACTCGACGATTCTTTCTCGGTATTCACGCATCAGATTCACGACCTGGAACTCGATGCCGAGGTGATCGGCGACGGCGCGGGCGTCGGCGATGTCGCGCTGCCACGGGCAGTCGCCCACGATGTTGTCCTCGTTGATCCAGTTCTTCATGTAGGCGCCGGCGACGGCGCACCCCTGCTGTTGGAGCAGGAGGGCGGCGACGGAGCTGTCGACTCCGCCGGACATGGCGACGAGGATCCTGGCTGGCGCGGTGGGCACGGGGGATCAGCGGGGGGCGAGAATCTTCGCCTTGGTCTCGGGATCCAGGGCGGCGGATTCGAGCCACTGCTGGGCTGCCGGCGGGTTTTGCATCCGCCACTGCGCATGGGCTCCGGCCATCGCACTGGTGCGGGCGGGTTCCGTGGCGATGGTCCCGGCCCAGCGCAGGGCCTCGAGTGGCGAGCGTTGCGCCCAGGTGGCGGCGATGGTCACGAAGGCGGCGTCGCGGGCGGAGGGGCTGGCGAGGGCTTCGGCCCAGAGGATCGCGTCCTGGGGCTTGTTGCCCACCAAGACGGCGGCGAATTGGCCGGCGATGTAGTCCAGGGCGGTACCGGGAGGCATGGCCAGGACGTAGCGGGCCGCGGCCAGGGGATCTTGCTGGGCCCAGACCGAAAGGACCGTCGTGACGGCGAGCCATTGGGTGAAGTCGATCTGCAGGGTCTTGGCCCAAGCCATGGCGCTCTCGATGTTGCGGACGGCAAGAGCGCGGGCGACATCCATCGCGGCGAGCGTCTGCGCGTCGCCGGGCGGGATTTTAAGGAGGAGCTCTGCGGCGCGGGTGGGATCGTTGGCGGCGAGGACTTGGAAACCGAATTGGAGCACGCGCTCCATGGCGGGACCGCTGAGGGCTTCCTCGGCGATGGCGATGGCCCGGGCGGGATCACTGGTGATGAGGTGGCGGAGGCTGGATTCGAGCGCGAGGTTGCGATCAGTCGGGTCGGGCAGGGACTGGGCCCAAGCCAGAGCGGCGGGGGGATCCAGACGCACCCAGACATCGGCGAGGGCGCGGAGGGCGTACTCGCGACTCTCCCCGGGCGGCACCGCTGGCAGCCGATCGAGTGCGAGGGAGACGTTTTCCCGCGCGAAGCGATCGAACAACATGCTGTAAACGTTGCGGTCGTCGCGGGTCGCGACGAGTTCACCGGCGAGGGCGAGGGCGCGCGCGGGATCGCGCCGGCTGAGGTTTTCCAGCAACAGCAGGAGGGCCTGCGGAAATTCGGCGCGGTGCGGCAGCGCGCGCAGGTAGGTGAGGGCGGCCTCGAAGTCGCGGGTGACCAGGGCGGCGAACTTGGGAAAAAACTCCTGGGCGCGCTGCGGGGCTTCGGCGATCGCCAGCGCCGCGTCGAGCTCGGGCTGCAGCCGCGGGGCGGGGGGCGGCGGCGTAGGCGGCGCAGGCGGCGCAGGGCGGGGCGGCGGGGAGGCGGGCGGCACCGCCGGCAGGCGGC
>JBBRWR010000098.1:0-29635 GCA_038249085.1 Opitutales bacterium | reverse complement strand
GCGGGCGCCAGTCGAAGACTGGCGCTACGGGGAGGACCGGGCTCAACGCCACCGTCAAGCTGGAGATGCGCCCCCGCGGGGGCGGGCGCGCAAATCAGATCTTGGAAAACCGGCTCAGGGGGCGGGGCGCTCTTCCAAGCGCCTTTCCGTGTTTGGGCAACCGCCGCTCGGTGCTATTCCCGTTTATCTCAAGTTCTGACCTGCACCGCCCCTGGGGCGTCGATCATCCCGCCACCAGGCTTTCCCCGGTCATTTCCGCGGGTTTGGGCAAACCCATCAAGGCGAGCACGGTGGGCGCGATGTCCGCCAGCCGTCCTCCCTCGCGCATCACCGTCTTGCCGGCGGCGAAACCCTCGCCCACGACAAACACCTCGACGAGATTCAGCGTGTGCGCCGTGTGCGGACCGTTGACGGTCGGATCCCACATCTGCTCCGCGTTGCCGTGATCCGCGAGGATCACCGCCCGCCCTTGCTGCTGCGCGAGCGCCTCCAGCAACTCGCCCACCCCCCGGTCGGTCGCCTCGACCGCCAGGGTGGCCGCCGGCAGCGAACCGGTGTGGCCGACCATGTCGGGATTGGCGTAGTTCACGACCAGCAGGCCGTACTTGCCGCTGAGAATCGCCTCCTTCGCCACCCGGGTGACATCGGCGGACGACATCTCGGGCTGCAGGTCGTAGGTTGGCACCTTGGGGCTGGGCGGACACGCGCGCTCCTCGCCCGGAAACGGGTCCTTCCGGTAATTGTTGAAAAAGAAGGTCACGTGCGGATTTTTCTCGGTCTCCGCACAGCGAAACTGCGCGATACCCGCCTCGCTCACGACCTGACCCAGGATATTCCGCAACGGGGCCGGCTTCCCCGAGATGACATTCACCGGCAGGCCCTTCTCATACTCGGTCATCGTGGCGAAATAGAGATCGAGCTTCGCGCCGCGGTCGAAATCGTTGAAGCCGTCGAGTACGAACGCCTTGGTGATCTCGCGCGGGCGGTCGCCACGGTAATTGTAAAACAACACGGCGTCACCGTCGCCGATGGTCGCCAACGGGTGTCCGCCCGGGCCCACGACCCAGGTCGGCGCCACGAACTCGTCCCCCTTCTGCGAGTCATTGAGCGGATGGTCATAGTAGGCTTGCACGGCGGCGGCCGCGCTGGCCGCCGTCATCACGGCCTTTTTTCCCGTCAGCAGGTCATAGGCCTTGCTCACGCGATCCCAGCGGTTGTCGCGGTCCATCGCCCAGAATCGCCCGCACACGGTGGCGATCACGCCCACTCCGATGGTGCGGCACTGCGCCTCGACCTGCGTGACGTACCCCAGCCCGCTGCCCGGCGGCGTGTCGCGGCCATCCGTGAACGCATGGATGAACACCTGGTCCGGACGCAAGCCGTCCTCTTTGGCCTGGCGCAGGATGCCGTAGAGATGCTCCAGCATGCCATGCACGCCGGCGTCGCTGACAATCCCCATGAGGTGCAGCTTCGCCGCGGGGTTACTCCGCAGGCGCGCCAGGATCGCGTGCCACACCGGATTCGTCGCGAGGCGCTTTTCGAGGAAGAGTTTGTTCAGCCGCACGAGTTCCTGATCCACGATGCGGCCGGCGCCGATGTTCTCGTGCCCGACTTCGCTGTTGCCCATCACCCCGTCCGGCAGGCCCACATCGAGCCCGCTGGCGCGCACCAGCGTGTGCGGATAGGTCGCATGCAACCGGTCGTCGCAGGGCTTGCGGGCGAGCGCGATGGCATTGGTGGCGTCTTGGGACGGGTCGGGATTCTTGCCCCAGCCATCACGGATGACCAGGAGGACGGGAGGACGGGAGGAACTCATGGATATTATGTGCCGCTGTAGGCGTGCCCGACCCACGGGGCGCGGCAACGATAAAAACGATTCGCCCTCAAGTTGGCCGGCGTTGTGCCTTCGCTCTCACCTCGAGCGCGGTGAGGGTAACACGCTCCACCTCCACTGCATCGTTACGGCGTGCCCCCAACTTGCCGTTTCTCCCTCACCTCGGATCGCGACAGCTTGCTTAATTCGGGTTTTTGCGCAGCAAAAACCCATGCCCAAACGCGCCGTCCTCCTTGTCAATCTCGGGTCCCCCGAATCCACGTCCGTCCCCGACGTTCGCCGCTACCTGCGCGAATTCCTCGGGGATGAACGCGTCCTCGACCTGCCCGCTCCGCTGCGCTGGGCCCTGCTCGAAGGCATCATCCTGCGCACGCGGCCGAAAAAGTCCGCCCACGCCTACGAGCAAATCTGGACCAAGGACGGCTCCCCCTTGATCGTCACCTCGAAAAGCGTGCGGCAAAAGCTCGCCGCCACCCTCGGCGCCGAGACTCCCGTCTATCTCGCCATGCGCTACGGCCGGCCGTCGATTGCCTCCGTGGTGGCCCAGATCGCCGCCGACGGGATCGAAGAGGTGCTGCTCTTCCCCCAATACCCGCATTACGCGATGTCTTCCTGGGAAACGGTCGTCGTCAAAGTCTACGCGGAAGCCGCCCGCGTGGCGCCGGGCCTCCAGGTCGACTGTGCGCAGCCCTTCTACGCCGACCCCGACTACATCGACGCCCTCCAGACCGTGTGTGCACCCTACCTCGCGCAACCGCACGACCATGTGCTGTTCAGCTTCCATGGCATCCCGGAGCGCCACCTCCGCAAGGCCGATTCCTCCAAAGCCCACTGCATGATCGTCAAGGACTGCTGCACCACGGGTTCGCCGCTCCACGGCACCTGTTACAAGGCGCAATGCCTCGCCACCACGCGCGCCCTGGTCGCCCGCGCCGGCATCCCGGCCGAAAAACATTCCGTCTCGTTTCAATCCCGGCTCGCGGGGGAGCCCTGGCTGACCCCGTTCACCGATCATGAACTCGTGCGCCTGCCGGCCGAGGGTCGCAAACGTCTGTTGATTCTGTGCCCGGCCTTTGTCGCCGACTGTCTCGAAACCATCGAGGAAATCAGCGTCGAGGGCAAAGCGACGTTCCTGGGCGCCGGGGGCGAATCCTTCGTCCAGATCCCCTGCCTGAACGATCATCCCGCCTATGTCGATTTTCTCGCCAACCGCGTCCGTCGCTGGCTGACTGCCGGCGCTGCCTGACCCCTTTTCGCCACGATTCCCTCCACCTCCAGCTCTCCGATCCACTCGCCCTCTTCGCCTCACTCTTGCGCGGTCGTCCTGGTCGATTCGGCCGGCCGCGTCACCGCCGCCAACGGCTCCGCCGGGGCACTATGGCGCCCCGGCCCGGTGGTAGATGAAGCGTTTGCTTCGCTGTTTTCCTTCGAGGTCGTCTCCTCCGATCCGGAATTTTTGGAGGCCCAATGGGAAGTGCTCCTGGCCAGTGCGCTTGACCGTGAGACGGCGCTCACCCTGCGCGCCACGGACGGGGAGAGTGCGCGCCCGGTCGAAGTCCGCCTGGAGAAGTTGGAGGGAGGCTCGGGCGGCTATGCGGCCACCGTCCGCCCCCCCCAACCCACGCCCGTCGCGGCCCCGGTCACCGATCCGGACGACGCCACCTCGGGCGTGCGGATCCTGGCCGAACAGGGCACAGCGGGATTTTTCGATCTCAACCTCAAGGCCGGCCACGTGCGCCTCTCGCCCGCCTGGAAGCGCATGTTGGGCTATGCGGTTTCGGAGTTGCCCGACACCATCGCGACCTGGCGCGAACTGATTCATCCCGACGATTCGGGTGCCGCCCCGGACAAGGTCAGCCGGAAAATTCCGGTGGGCCCACGTCCCCTCAATCTCGAATTCCGGATGCGGCACCGCCGGGGCCATTGGATGTGGATTCAATGCATCGGCCTGCAACTCATCAACGCCCCGGGGGAAGTTGCGCGCGTGGTCGGCCTCCATCTCGACATTTCCGAACGCAAGGAACTGGAAGACTCCCTCGTCGCCGGCGACGCACGACTGCAGGATCTCAGCGGCGCCGGTCCGCTGGCCGCCTTCGAGCTGAATTTCTCCTACAATACTTTCTGGTTCTCCCCCGCCTGGGAAAGGCTGCTGGGGTACGCCGAGGGCGAGCTTGAACCCACGATCGCGTCGTTCGCCGCCGCCTTGCCGCCGGAGGAGGCCTCCGCCGGCGTCGCCGAGTGGATCATGAAGCGGGCGCCCGGGCAAAACGCCTTCCTGGAGCACCTGAAGCTCCGCGCCAAGGACGGCCGCCCCGTACCGGTGATCTTCGGCGCCCAACGCTATGTCAGCCGCCGGCGGGATGTTCTGCGCCTTGTTGGCTTCGCCTGTCCCCTGCCCGCCGGGGCCGCTGCCGAGGAAGGGGCCTTGCCCGCCGCGCTGGTCGACGAAGCCTTCAGGACACTGGCCGAGGGCGTTTTGCTCAGCGACGCCCGCAGCAAGATCGTCTACGCCAACCCCGTCGCCGCCCGTCTCCTCCGCGCCGCCGCCCCCACCCTCCGCGGTCAATCCGTCGGCGACGTCTTCCGCCTCGTCAACCGGCAGAGCGGCCGGCCAGGCGACGATCCGGTCGAGGCGGCGTTCTCCGCGGATCGTCCCCTGCCCTTGATCAGTACCGACGCTCTGGCCCCGACCGCCAGCGACCCGTTGCCCATCCCGGTGGTGTGGACGGCCCGGGCGGTCCTCGGCCCCGACGGCCGGGCGGTGGGCGCCGTGGTCGTCTTCCGCAATCCGGACGAGATGAACCTCACGCCGGAGGAACTCGTGAAGGCCAACCGCTTCGAGTCCCTGGGCCTGCTGGCCGGCGGCATCGCCCATGATTTCAACAACCTCCTCACCACGATCTTTGGCGCCGTGTCGCTCGCCAAGGACAACCGCGACTACTCGGCCCTCGAGGACGCCGAGAAATCCTGCATGAACGCCAAGGGCCTCACCAAGCAGCTCCTCGCCTTTGCCAAGGGAGGGGTCGGCACCGTCATCGTCTGCCCGGCGCGGGAGATTCTCGAGGATGCGATCAAGATCGCCGCTGCCGCCACGACCGCGGTGGTGCTGCTCGAGGTGCCGGCGGGCACGGAAAACGTTCTCGTGGATCGCGCGCAGATCCTGCAGGTCTTCCAGAACCTCATCGTCAACGCCCTCCAGGCCATGCCGCCGGAACCCCACCGGCCGCAATTGCAGATTCGCGCCCGCAACCTCGCGCTGGGCGACAACCAGGTGCCGGCGCTGGGGGCCGGCGACTACGTCGAATTCGAGGTCCGCGACAACGGCAGCGGCATCAGCCCCGAGCACGTCGAGAAAATCTTCGACCCGTTCTTCACCACGAAGAAACACGGCACGGGCCTCGGGCTCGCCACGGTGCTTTCCATCGTGCGCAAGCACGGCGGGCAGCTGGGCCTCGACACGCAGGTTGGAGTCGGCACCGCTTTCACGGTCTACCTGCCCAAGGCCGAACAACCCGTCGAAGAGCGGGTCCGCCCCGCCGCCTCCCTGCGTTTCGGCACCGGACGCATCCTGTTCATGGACGACGACCCGAAGATCTCCGCGATCACCGCGACGATGCTCGAGAGTCTCGACTACAAATACGACCTCGCGACGAACGGCGAGGAGGCCATCGTGCTGTACCAACGCTACCTCAACATCGGGCGGCCCTACGACGCGGTGATCATGGATCTCACGGTGGTCGGGGGCATGGGCGGCGAGCAATGCTTCGAGGAACTCCGCAAGCTCGACCCCGAGGTCCGGGCGATCGTCGCCAGCGGCTACGACAACGACGACATGGCGCGGGCGTTTCTCGACAAGGGTTTTTGCGGCTACCTCTCCAAACCTTATCGCGTGACCGATCTGGGCAAGCGGCTCAAGGCGGTGCTGAGCTGAAGACCGCGCGCCTCCTGCCGATCGCCATTGCAATTTGGACTTTGGGTAGGGCGTGGACTCCGCTCCGCGCCGGATGGGACGCAACGACACCCGCGAGACAACTGCGGCGGCGATGGGACTCGCCGCCCTGCCCACGCGTCGCCCCTGGAAAGTCCAAATGAAAGGGGAAGTTGGTGTCACTCCCGCCACGTGAAGGCGTGGCACAAGGCGACCCCGGCGGCGTCCGCCTCGTCGAGCGCCAGGGTGCGACCGTGTCCCAGCAACGCCATCACGGTGCGCGCCATCTGCTCCTTGCTCGCGCGACCCGCCCCGACCACCGCCTGTTTCACCCGCAGCGGGGCGTACTCAAAGATGGGCAGATCCCGCAGCGCCGCCGCGGCGATCGCCGCCCCCCGCGCCGCTCCCAGTATCTGAGCCGTGCGAATGTTTTGCACGTAAATCGTCTGCTCCAGTGCCACATGCCGGACCCCGCGGTGGTCCAGGAACGCGGTGACTGCCCGGTGGATTTCCGCCAGCGCCACCGCCATCGAATGCTTCGGCGCCACCCGCACGGTCTGGCAGCGCAGCAGCACCGGTTGCCGGCCCGCGGCAAACTCGATCAAGGCCAGGCCGGTGCCGCGCAGCGACGGATCGATCCCCAGGACCAACCCGCTGAACGGCAACCGGGCTTGCACCGCGAGCGACGCCTGCGCCGTCGCTGCGGCGGCCCGCGGGATTCCCACCGACGCCGCCACGGGTCGGCCGGCCAGCTTGGCCGCCCACATCTGTCGGACATTCATTCGGGCCATGGGGAGGAGTAAAAGTGAGAGGGTGAGTGCAAGGGAAAGGACGATTGCGCGCGAAATCCAGGGGTGGAGCAATTCTCATTCACACCCGCCCGCACCCATGGGCGCAGCGGTCGTTTGGCGGTGATGCCTCTGGGCGTAGCGCCGCGTCTCTGACCGGCGGGCGCCAGTCGAAGACTGGCGCTACGGGAAGGACCGAGCTCAATGTCACCGTTAACCTGGAGATGCGCTCCACACCCATCTGGTCGCACTCACCCTCCCTTTCCCTCCCCTCCCACTCAGAACAGCAACTTCAATCCCGCCACCAGGCTGAGGCCCAACGCGAGGTTTTCGAAGGCCAGTTGATCGATCCTCACCACCAGCTTCCGGCCCACCCAGGCGCCGACGAACACCAGCGGAGCCAGCGCCAGGTTGAGTGAAAAACTGTCGGAATTGATCAGTCCGAGGTGCACCATGAAGGGCACCTTGAAAAGATTCAGGATCAGGAAGAACACCGCGCCGGTGCCCACGAAGTTCATCTTGGGCAGGCGCATCGCCAGCATGTAGACGGCCATGAGCGGGCCGGCCGCGTTGGCCACCAAGGTCGTGAAGCCCGCCAGCACGCCAATCGTCGGCGCAAACCACGCCCCGTGTTCGGTCTCGTGGCCCCGCAGGCGCCGCCGCGCCAGGTGCAGCACCACCAACCCGAGGATGATCCCTCCGATCAACAACCGGGCCTGACGATCGTCGATCACCCCGAGCGCAAAATAACCAATTACCACCCCGGCCGCCGTCCACGGAAACAACCGCCACAGGTGCCGCCAGTCCGCATGTTTCCGATACAGGGTCGCACCCACGATGTCGCCGAAGCACAGCAGCGGCAGCACGAGCCCGGTGGCCTGCCGCGCCGGCATGATCTGCGCGAAAATCACGACCGCGAGCATGCCGAGCCCGCTGATGCCGGACTTGGAAACACCGACGATCAGTGCCGCCACTCCCGCCAGCACCCATTGCCCGGTATCGAATTCGATCATGCCGGCGGTTGCTCCGTGAAAACCCCGTCCGCCACCGCGAAGACCTGCCACTTCCCGGTCGGTTCGTCCGCTTTCCCCTCGTTGGCGGGCAGATGGGTGCCCGTGGCGATGACCTGGGACTCGGGATCAATGCTATGCCAGAACCGCGCCCGCCGCGGGGGATCGAGTTCCCCCAGCACGTCGTCCGCCAGCAACACCGGCCGCACTCCGCTCTTTTCATGAAACCACGCCGCCTGCGCCAGCCGCAGCGCCAGCGCGAGCGATCGCTGCTGTCCTTCCGAGGCGAACTCCTTCGCGGGCGTGTGTTTCACCCGCAACATGAAATCATCCCGGTGCGGCCCCACCAACGTGGTGCGAAACTGGCGGTCGCGACCCCGCCCCGACTCCAGCCGGGCGAGCAACGCGTCCGCCGAGGGATCCGCGAAATTCGGCTCATACGCCAGCCCCGCCACCTCGCCGTCGTCAGTCAGTCGCGCGTACGCCGCCGCCATCGTCGCGCCCAGTTCGCGCAGCCCTTCCCCGCGACGCCCAATCAGTTCCGCCGCAGCCGGCGCCAGCGTCGCCTCAAACGCCCCCAGTTCCGCATCGGTGCCCCGCCCGGACCTGAGCAGGGCGTTGCGCGCCGCCAACGCCCGGGTGGCCGTTTGCAGCGCCCGCAGGTAGCCGCCATCCATGGCGGCAAGCGTGAGGTCCAGCCAGCGCCGCCGGGTCGCCGGCGCTCCGCGGACCAATTGCAGGTCCTGCGACGAAAAGACGACGGTGGGGAAGCGGCCCAGGTGATCGGCGAGCCGCGTCACCCGCGTGTGGTCGCACCACAGTTCCTTGCTGTCGTGCCGCAGGGTGATGTTGACGTGCGTCTCGGCCTGCCGTTCGTGCTCCAGCCCGTAGGCCAGTGCCGCCGTGTGTTGGCCGTGGCCCACCAGCAATTTGTTTTCCGTGGTGCGAAACGACCGGAGCGCGGTCAGGAAGCCCGCCGCCTCGAGCAGGTTGGTTTTCCCGTGCCCGTTGCCGCCCACGAGAAAATGCTGGCGACCGGAAAACTCGAGCGTGGCGAACCCGACGTTGCGAAAGTGTCGGAGGGTGAGTGTGCGCAGTCGCATGCGAGTCCCGGGGGAGCCCGAGGAGGTCGTTTCCCGCCGGGAGAGTCAACCCCCCGGCTCGAACAATGTCTTTGCCTCCGCCTGCTCCTTCCCTACCACGTGTGCCAGCCACTCATGACCTTCGACGCTTCGCTCGCCGAGACCCTCCACACCCTCCAATCCCTGGGAACCATTCGACCCGCCATCGATCGCGCGGGCGACATGATCCTGGCCACGCTGCGGGAGGGCGGCAAATTGCTCATCTGCGGCAATGGCGGCAGCGCCGCGGAGGCCGCCCATTTCGCCACGGAACTGGTCGGCCGCTACGCCAAGACGCGCCGGCCGCTGCCCGCCCTCGCGCTTTCGTCCGACGGTTCCCTGCTCTCCTGTATCGGCAATGACTTTGGCTATGAACAGGTGTTTGCCCGCCAGGTGGCCGGCCTGGCCCAAAAAGGCGACCTGCTCGTGGTGCTCACCTCGAGCGGCAACTCCGCCAACATCCTCGCCGCGCTGCAGGAAGCGAAGCGGCTCGGGATCGAGAGCGTGGCCTTCCTCGGCCGCGGCGGCGGCAAGGCCCGCGGACTGGCGACATGCGACCTGATCATGCCCGGCGACAGCGGTGCCGCCGCCCAGGAGGCGCACCTCTTTCTGATCCATCACCTTTGCGAGCGAATCGACGCGGAATTCGCCCCGTAGGAATTCGCGGGGCGAATTCCTTGAGGTTTTTGCTTCGCAAAAACCCCCGCCCCGCTAGAACCTACAAAATCCTTTATGAGCACTCCTCCCACCACCACCGAACACGCCGTGATCAAGACCAGCTACGGCGACATGACCATCGCCTTCTGGCCCGACGTCGCGCCGAAGACGGTTGAAAATTTCAAGAAGCTCGCCCGCGAGGGCTTCTATGACGGCACGGCCTTCCACCGCATCATCAAGGGTTTCATGATCCAGGGCGGCTGCCCCAACACCAAGGCCGGAGCGCGCGGCACCCCGGGCACCGGCGATCCCGGCTACAAGGTCAAGGCGGAGTTCAACGCCAAGTCCCACGTCCGCGGTGTCATCTCGATGGCGCGCTCCTCTGATCCCGATTCCGCCGGGTGCCAGTTCTTCCTCTGCCATGGCGACGCCAAGTTCCTCGACCGCCAGTACACCGCGTTCGGCGCGCTCGTGCAGGGCGATGATGTCCTGGAAAAGCTCGCGAACGTTCCCACCAAGTCGGGTGGCGGGGGCGAGAAGAGCACGCCCGTCGAGCGCATCGGGGTGGAAAGCATCACGATCGTCGCCACCTGAACCGCGACCCCGCGCCGTCCTGACCTTCCTCAGCCGCGCCTGCCCCGGCGCGGCTTAATTGTGCCCGAAGAGCGCGTCCTCGACTTCCTTCGCGGCGAACATGAACGCCGAGTCGTGGCCAATCCCGGGGGTCTCCACCTTGCGCCAATTAAACCCCCAGCCGCGTTTCTGCGCCAGGGCCTGGGCGGCGGCGAAGCAGGCCCGCCCGCGCTCAAGGCGATTGGCCCCCTGCCGCATCGCGGGCTCGCTCGCGTCGAAACTCGGCCGCGGGTAGATGTCGTCCGTGCCCAGGTAGATGGTCAGCGGCGCGGCCAGATACCGCCGGATCACGTCGTCACTGCTCAATTCCGCGGGCAGTCCCCCGAAGCCATAGGCGAAAGTCTGATCGCGGACGGGAAACAAATGGGATCCGGGATTCGCCGCCACGATGCGCACCGGCTCCCCCGGCAGGAAGGCCGCCAGTCGCACCAGAAACTGCCCGCCGGCGGAGTGGCCGATCAGATAGTACGGCAGCTGCGCCTGCCCTTCGAGTGCGCGCACCTGGGCGACAATCACGGGAATGGCGGCGTAGGTCCACTGCTCCGGGGCTTGCACCCGGCCGGCCCCGTCGACCAGTCCGCCCCGTTGGTAGCGCGCGGTCGGGAAGCGTTCCTTGTCGAACAGCGGCGCCACCACGATCATCCCGAATCGCTCCGCCATCGTGATGGCGAAATTGCGATACTCCTCCGCGTTGCGGCCGACACCGTGGCACACGATGAGTAGCGGACCGTGGCGGTAGGTCGGCGGCTTGTACGTGAAAAGTGTGATGGGCTCCGCGCCGTTGGGACATTCGACCCGTCCCGGGCCGACGGCCAGCGGGGCGCCGCCCAGGGTCGTGGCAACCCAGAGCAGGAAGAAGGCGGCGCGCACCGGGAGTCTCATGCTCGCAGACTGTCGGGCGGGCTCGGCGGCGGGCAAGCTCACAACGGGTGGGCAAACCTTCAGGTAAATCCCAGCGCGGCCGCCACGGCCGGATTGGTGATCCGGCCACCCCGCGTATTCACGCCTTGCGCCAGTCCCGGGTGTTCGCCCAGGGCACGCTCCACCCCTCGCTCCACCAGCATCGCCACGTATGGTTCCGTCGCCTGCGTGAGCCCAAGGGTGGAAGTCCGACCGACGAGGGCCGGCATGTTGGGTACGGCGTAGTGAATCACCCCCTGCCACGCGTAGACCGGATTCTTGTGCGAGGTCGGCCGAATGCTTTCGATGCATCCCCCCTGGTCGATGGCGATGTCCACGATCACGCTGCCCGGGCGCATGCGGGCCACCGTTTTTTTCGCGACCACCGTGGGCGCCTTGGCCGCGGGGATGAGGACCGCGCCGATCAGCAGATCCGCGTCGGCGACCTCGTGTTCGAGGTTGGCCGGATTCGACATCAACGTGACCACGCGGCCGCGATACTCCATGTCGAGCGCCTCGAGCTTCCGCGTGTCGAGATCGAGCACCGTCACGCGGGCGCCCATGCCCACGGCCATTTGCACGGCATGGGCACCGGAATTTCCCCCGCCCACCACCACCACATGGCCCGGCATGGTGCCGGGAATGCCGCCGAGCAGCACCCCCGATCCGCCATGCTGTGACTGCAGGAAGTAGGCCCCAATCTGGATGGAGAGCCGGCCGGCAATCTGCGACATCGGCTTGAGCAGCGGGAAGCTGCCATCGATGCCCGCCACCGTCTCGTACGCGATGCCCAGGATGCGTTTCTCGAGCAGCACCTGCGCCAGCTCCGGGCCGGCGGCGAGATGGAGGTAGGTGAAGATCGCCTGTCCGTCCGGCATGAGACCGTACTCCGCCGGCAGGGGCTCCTTCACCTTTAGGACGAGATCCGCCGCGCGCCAGACCTTGGCGGCGTCGGATACGAGCGTGGCGCCTGCCGCCCGGTATTCCGCGTCGGCGAACCCCGCCGTGAGTCCGGCGGACTTCTGGACCAGCACCCGCCCGCCGAGCGAGACACAGCGCCGGCACAGACTGGGGGTCAGGGAGACCCGGGTCTCGCCAATTTTGATTTCCTTCGGGACACCGATTGTCATGGGCGGCAGATACCGCCTAACTCGCCGAAACACACGCCCAGAATTTTCCCGTGCTGAAGACCCTTCATTTGATCGTCGCCTGCGCCCGCAACCGGGTCATCGGGCGCGCCCGCCGCCTGCCCTGGTCGATTCCAGAGGATCTGGCGTTCTTTCATCGCGAGACCGCGGGCCAAATCTGCGTGCTCGGGCGGATTTGTTACGAGACCTGGCCGCGCGCCCGCGCCGACGGACGTCGCCCCATCGTCGTCACCCGCCGGGGCGACCTGGAGCAACCGGGCGTGCGGATCGCCGCCTCCCTCCCGGCCGCCCTCACCCTCGCCGATTCCCTGCCGGAGAAAATTTTCGTTTGTGGCGGTCAGAAGATCTACGAGGAGTGCCTGGCCCTGGCCGGCCTGCGCCCCCTTCGCCTTCATCTGACCCTCATCGACGCGGACATCCCGGGCGACACGTACTTCCCGGAATGGCGGCACCTGGCCTGGCGCGAACTTTCCCGCCGGGAGAGCGCCGACGCCAAATACAAATACACCTTCCTCACCCTGGACCTCGGACTCTAAGGCTTGCCGCCCGCCGCGGGCGGCAAGCCTGCGGCGTGGGCCTGCGCGACCACCACGTACTTTTCCGCCCAGCGGCGCAATCCGGCCTGTTCTTCCGCCGTGAGCGGGCGCACCACCTTGGCCGGCGCACCATAGACCATGGATCCCGGCGGACACTGGAAGCGCTGCGGCACGAGGGAATTTGCCCCGACGATGCTGCGCGCCCCGATGCGGGCGCCATCCAGCACGGTCGCTCCCATGCCGATGAGGCATTCGTCTTCGATCGTGCAGGCGTGGACGATCGCCGCGTGGCCAATCGTACACCATGCGCCGATGATCGCGTCGCCGTCGTCGGCCAGATGCACGACGGCGTTGTCCTGGATGTTGCTCCCGTCGCCCACCACGATGCGGGCGATGTCCCCGCGCAGCACCGCGCCATAGAAGACGCTTGCCTGCGCCCCCAGCGTCACATCGCCAACCATCGTGGCATTGGCGGCGACAAAGGCGGCGCGAGTGACATCGGGAGTACGGCTCAGATGGCGGGCGAGGCGTTCGGGCAAAGTCATGACACTTGGTTCTCGCCGGGCTCGACGGACTCCGCAAGCTCGCGCGAAAATTCGTCCCCTCCCATGGAAACCCTGGTTCACGTCGGCCGCGGCCTCTTCGGCATCGTCGCCCTCATCGGCATCGCCTTTCTGCTGAGCGAAAACCGCCGCGCGATCAACTGGCGCAACGTCGCGATGGCGCTCGGCCTGCAATTTGTCTTCGCCACGCTCGTGCTCTACTTCGGCCCCGCCCGCGCCGTGATCGAA
The DNA here is from genome assembly GCA_038249085.1 of Opitutales bacterium. GTDB lineage: Bacteria > Verrucomicrobiota > Verrucomicrobiia > Opitutales > Opitutaceae > ER46. Next base: position 16,289 of record JBBRWR010000098.1, on the reverse strand, counting down.
TGGGTCGGCAGCCGCTTCGTGGATCTGCTGGGCTTCACCGGCGCCGGGACCGGCATGCTCTTTGGCTCCCTGATGGACAAATCCAAACACGGAGTGATCTTCGCCATCCAGATCCTGCCTTCGATCATCTTCTTTTCCGCGTTCTCCTCGCTGCTCTACTACCTCGGCATCCTGCAGAAGATCGTCTATAGCTTTGCCTGGGTCATGTCGAAAACGCTCCGCCTTTCCGGCGCCGAGACCCTGAGCGCGTCCGCCAACATCTTTCTCGGGCAGACCGAGGCGCCGTTCCTGATCAAGCCCTACCTGCCCACCATGACCCGGTCGGAAATGCTCACCATCATGGTCGGCGGCATGGCCACCATCGCCGGGGCGGTGATGATCGCCTACATCGCGTTTCTCGGCGGTGACGACCCCCAGAGCCAGGTGCTCTTCGCGACGCACCTCATCACCGCCTCGGTTATCAACGCTCCCGCCGGCCTGATGATCTCCAAGATGCTCCTGCCGCAAACTGAGACGGTCAGCACCAACCTCGAGGTCGCCAAGGAGAAGATCGGCAGCAACCTGGTCGACGCGATCTGCGTCGGCACGACCGACGGCCTCAAGCTCGCCGCCAACGTCGGCGCGATGCTGATCGCCTTCACCGCCCTCGTCGCGATGTTCAACGCCCTCTTCGGCTGGATGGGCAATCCCCATACGCTGGCCCTCGGCGGCACCACCCTCTTCCACTACCCCGGGATCAACGACTGGATCGCCGGCGTGACCGGCGGGACCTTCAAGACCTTCTCCCTCGAATTCGTCTTCGGGGTCGTCTACGCGCCGATTGCCTGGCTGATCGGAATCGACAGTGGGTATTTGCTCCAGTCGGGCGCACTGCTCGGCACCCGCACCGTGCTCAACGAGTTCATCTCCTTCCAGCAACTCGGCGCGCTCAAGGCGGCCGGGACCCTCACCGACCCGCGCACCATCATCATCCTGACCTATGCGATGTGCGGTTTTGCGAATCTCGTGTCGATCGGCATCCAGATCGGGGGGATCGGGTCGCTCGCGCCCAACCAGCGGACCAACCTGGCCCAACTCGGCTTCCGGGCCATGCTGGGCGGCACGATCGCCTGCTATCTTTCCGCGTGCGTCGCGGGGATCCTGTTGTAATCAGTGAATTGCCCGGCGCGGCTCCCCGGCGCGTCCACGCGAACCGCTGGCTTCCTCCGCGCCTACGCCGCTTCGGTAAATGCTCCGGCTTCGCTCCGCTGCCAGACGAAGCCGTAAATCCGCTCTGCCAGCGAGTCGGCTTCACCGTCGGTGAACGCCGGACGCGCCAGGGATGCGTGAAGGGCATCCAGGATGAGAATCCGCCCACGATCAACGGCCGCATGCGAGAGAATGTACCGGCGCCGATTCCGGATCATCGTCGTTCGAAACACTCATCGCAGCTTCCACGACAAACTCATACCGCTGGGTTCCTTTGGCACGATCCAGATCAACCGCGATGATCGTCGCCTTGGCCTCCCCGGCATTCATCGGGTTCTGGAGGATCGAGACGAAAAATTGACCATCAGTCGCCTCGTAGAAGCGGTAAAGGAAGTATCGGTCACCGCATCTTCGGGCCGCCCTGAGTTCATTGCCCTTCAATTCGATTTTGGCGGTGGAAGACGACCGTCCCTTCACCTCGATGAAGCGGATTCTGCCCGAAGTGTCAGACAGGCGCGCGGCGTCGCCCGCGTTCTGGAGCAACTCCAGAATCTCGCGGCCGTGATAGCCGCGCGTGATCTCCCGCTCGCGGCGATACTCGGCAATCAATCGTTCCGGGCTCAGCCGATACACCTCCCGCTGACGACGTTCCGCATCCGCGAGCCATTCGGCCCATTCGGAGGCTGAAAATAGATGGGCTGCGGCTTCTGTCATGACGTTCAGAAGAGCTCCCGTTGGCGTTCGTGGGGGATGGGCAGCACGCCGATGATGACCCAGGGGTTCGGCCCGACGAAATGAAACTGCCGGGTGGTGCCGAGGTAGAGGTGCAGGTCGGTTCGGAGAAACTGGTCCCAGTATTTCCCCCGCACCTTGTTCAGCGCGGTGGGCTCGTCGTTGCTGTGTCGCCTCATGCAGTTCCAGAACAGCGCGCCGATCTCCCAATCGAGGATCTGCAGCTTCGACTTCCTGCCGTCCGCATCTTCGAACTCGTAGGAGAAGCTGTAGGGCAGCTTGGGGATGACCTGGAAGGTCTCGCGCCACGCCTTTTCCGCGAACAACTCGCCCTGATCCGCCTGGTTACGCATCTCCGCCAGCTTGGCCGGAGACCATTCCCGCTCTTCCTCCTCCCAGAGAAAGCGCGTGATTCGGGCGGGCTTGAACACCGCCAGCGACAGGCGGTTGGCCTTGGCGCCGTCGATCAAGGGTTGCAGGCGGGTGTGGACTTCGCATTTCCCCAGAAGCAGGCGCCGCCGCTCGCGCCAGTCGACCCCCGTGTCGAGGTGCGCTACCGGCACGAGCTGATGCACATCGGCGGGATGATGCGACTCGGGGCGGGGGGTCCTTCGGGTGCCGCACAAGATCGCACTCGATCCAGTCGTATTTCCGATATTGCTCCGCTTCATCGAGCCGCCGGAAGGGCACCGGATAAATGCGCACCCACGATCCGTCCTCCCGCACGCCCGCCGTGCAGACCGTCTCGCCGTATTTCCGGGACAGCGTCGGGTACGTTTTTACCGTGATGAGGACGCGTTCCCGGGGCATGGCGCAGAATTGAATCCTCGTCGCTACAGATGCACCGCCACCAGGCACCCGCACGCCGCGTGCTCCAGCGCCTCAGCCACGCAATGCCGATGGCACTGGTGCGGCAGTTTCTCAAAGCAGGTAAGCGCCACCCGCTCGCCAGCCTCGATCCAGGCCCGGATCGTCGCGAGCGCCGCCGTCTGCCTCGGCAGGCTTTCGCGTTCATAGACCGCGAACAGCGCATCGTAATCCGCCTGCGTCTTCAGCTCACGGCGCTCCGCGGACGCAATGCCCAACTCGGGCAGGTGCTCGTAGCGGATGCCCACGCCCTCGCAGGCCTTGCTCAATGTGCCCTTGGAAAAGCCGTATTTGCGACTGAGCGGATTGCGCCGCACATCGCATAGCAGTGTCACGTCATCGCGCAGCAAACGGTTCAGGTAATCCTCCAGCGTCGCACCCTCATAACCGATCGTGCACAAGCCCGGCCCATTGGCGGCGGGCCGCGCGGCCGCGATCGCGCGCAACGCCGCGCGGTCCCCCGCGAGCACCCGCTCCGCCATTTCACTGCGGATGGCGTAGTAGGGATGCCGGCGATACGCCTCAGCCACCAACACATCGCCGCGCAACCCGGCGTGCCGGCGGCAAAACCCATCCATCCGCAACCGCTCCGCCGGCGCGATCCGCGCGACTGCCTGGCCCGCCGGCGTCAACGTCCACGAACGCTCCTCGTCCGCCAGCAGGTTCTGCTCGATCAGCCGGCGCTTGTCCGCATAGGAGGTGAAGGAAAAACCGCCGAACTTGTAGGGCACAAAATCATAACTGGGCGTCTCCTCCATTTCGCTGCAATAGAGGAGGAGCAGCTTCTGAAAATCCAACCCGCCGACCTCGCCGCCGAGGGCGTCGAGCAGGGCAAGCAGGCGTTTCTGGCGTGCGAAAAGCATGGCTCAGGGAGGTGGAAACGGATCACACTTCCATCTCCCCGCTCATGATCCCATCGGTAAGTTTGACCATGTGCAGGAGAAATTGATGGGCGGGTGACCGGTGCGATGCAAGGACTCAGGCGGCCACGCGACGGCCGGCGGTCGCGTTCCGCCGCCCCGTTCGACCCTGCCGCCAACTTCGACGAGAACCTGCCCACCGTTCGCCTGTCCACCGTCGCCGTCACCGGCGTGACGTGGATACGCGGCCTCCGATCACCACGGTGCGTTGCGCCCAACACAGGCCGGAGTGCCCGCGCTAACTTGGGCTAATCCTGTCTCCTAGAATTGCCTGAAAATTCCGCCGCTCCGGTGACAACATCCCGCACGCGGCCGCCTCCCGCGCGCAATTCCTGCGCCTACTTCTGCCGCCAGTCGCCCGAGGGTTCCTGGATCCAATGGCCGCGTTTCGCGATGGCGGCGATTTGTTCCGCCCGCTGGCGCCCGACCTCGTCGATCGAGGCCCCGGTCCTGGCGGCCAGAGCCGCGTAGACCTTTTGCCGATCCGAATTCTCCTCCGAGACGATTTGCTGTTCCGCGTTGAGGACTCCGCCCCGCACCTCGAGGTAGCCCCGATTGGTTTCCCCGATCACATGCCGGTCCTTGAGCGCGTTGACCGCCGCCAGGCGCTTTTCCATTCGTTCCTTCAGCGCATCCAAATTTTGCGCCGGCAGGAGGCTGGCGCCGAACAGCGCGGCCACGAACAGGAGGAGGGTGCGGAGGACAGGGGCGGATTTCATGGGCAAATCAGGACGAGGGTTTAAGGGACTTCCGATCGAGATCCCCAAAGAAATCGTTGAGGGCCTGGTCGACCTTCACGTTGACGTCGACCGTGATGTGGATCGGCTTCACCTCGATGGGCTCGGTCTTGACGCTCACGCAACCGGCGAACACGGCCAGCAGCGGCAGGCAGAACGGGAATAGTCGCTTCATCGGGGACAGCATGGTGCGATTGAAACCCCAGATCAACGAAAGTTCCCTCCCGCCCCGCGAAAGCCCAACCGGGAGTCGGTGCCAAACTTCACCAGCGAGTCCAGCGGCCCGCGCACGTTGACCTGCAGCACGACCGGCGCCTTCAAGTCCGGGTCGGCCGGACCGCCCTCGATCCGCACCACGGCCGTGCGTCCCTCGGCGTCGCCCAACGGGGTTAGGACGACCTCCAACAACTCGGCCCGCAACGGAATCCCCCCGGTCTCGAGACGACCGAGGCCCGCATAGTGCTTTCGCACCGCGGCCGGAAGCTGCCCCGACAACAGGCCCGGCGTCGGAGCGAGGCGCAGCACGGCGAATTCGCCCTGCCGCAACGAGAGTCGCCCGGCGCCAATCTGGAGGCCCGCATCGTCGCGATACAGGGCGATGTGTCCGTCGATCTTCCCTTGGGCCGCCGCCAGCACCGGCGGGAGGAGGAAGAGGAGCTTGCCCATTTCGATCCCCCGCAACTCCGCCGTCACGGTCAGCATGGGCCGGTCCGAGCGCCACACCCAGGCGCCCGTCTCCAACGTTCCACCAAAGATCGCGAGACTCGTCCCGGCGACCCTCACGATATCCCCCTCGATCTCAAACTCCACCCGGCCCGGCCCAAAGGGCACGGTGTCGTAGTGTCCACCCTGCCAGGTCAGCACCTGCGCCGGGGCGGTGCGACGGGCCCGGAGGTCCGTGAACTCAACGCCCAGGGCCAGACCTTCGATCACCAGGTGCCGCGCCGCGTCCTCGAAGCGCCCGTCGCGCAGCCCCAACTCCGCCCGTCCATCCAGAACCCCGCCCCGCCAGGTGCCGTCGCCGCGCGCGCTCAACGCTCCGCTGAGTTTTTCCCCCGTCGCCATCGACACCCAGCGGGATGCCAGCCAGACGAACCAATCCCCGAGGTCGACCGCCGCCGCACCCAGCGTCCATGTCCCCTCCCCGCGCGGATCCAACACGGCCCCTCCCCGCAGTTTCAGACCCTGGCCGTCAATCGCTGCGACCACGGTGCGTTCGCGCGGTCGATCACTGCTCACGTTCAGCTGCCATCGCACCGGGGGCGCGCCGGGCAGAAAGAACGGAGTGAAGTTCCCGCTCACCTGCCCGTCGACCGGTGGGAAAATCCATGGGGCCCAAGCCTCCGGTGCCGGCGCCTGCGCCCATCCCGTGGCGCCGAGGATCGCAGCCAGGGAGAGTCTGAACAGGTGTTTGCAGCGCGGAGCAGGCAACGGAGTAAGGGGACCGCAACGGAAGCAACACCACCGCGGCGCCGACGGGCAAGGGCGAAGAGACCGCTCGCCCCTCGCGCCATCCGCCGCGCGCGGACGAACGGCTACAGCTTCGGCACCGGCATGGGCTTCAAGTGCCAGATGTCGTTGGCGTATTCCCGAATCGTGCGGTCGCTCGAGAACTTGCCCATGCGGGCCGTGTTGAGGATCGCCATGCGCGCCCACCTCGCCCGGTCGCGGTAGGCCGCGTCGACGCGGGCCTGGCAGTCGCTGTAACTCCGGAAATCCGCCAGCACCATGTACGGGTCGCCCCCATGCAGGATGCTCCCGTGCACCTGGGCAAACGCCCCGTGTTCCCCCGGCGTAAAGAAATCGCTCCCGAGCCAGTCGACCACGGCGCGCAATTCTTCGTCCTCATGGTAGATCTTCCAGGGGTTGTAACCGGACGCACGCAACGCCTCGACCTCCTCCACGGACATGCCGAAGACGAAGATGTTTTCGTCTCCGACTTCCTCCCGGATTTCCACATTGGCGCCGTCGAGCGTGCCAATCGTCAGGGCGCCGTTGAGCGCGAGCTTCATGTTGCCCGTTCCGGAAGCCTCCTTGCCGGCCGTGGAGATCTGTTCCGAAAGGTCCGCCGCCGGGATGATTTTCGCTGCGAGCGAGACCCGGTAGTTCGGCAGGAAAGCGACCTTCAGTTTGCCCTTGATCCGGGTGTCGCCGTTGATCCGGGCCCCGATGACATTGATGGCCCGGATGATGTTCTTCGCCAGATCGTAGCCCGGCGCGGCTTTGGCCGCAAAGATGAAGACCCGCGGCACGATATCCAGGTCCGGATGCTGCAGGAGCCGGCGGTACAGCGCCAGGATGTGCAGCAGGTCGAGGTGCTGACGCTTGTATTCGTGCAACCGCTTGATCTGGACGTCGAAGATCGCGTCGGGCGACACCTCGACGCCACACTCCGCCTTGATCACGGCGGCGAGATCCACCTTGTTGGCCCGCTTGATCGCCATGAACTCATCCTGAAAGGCCCGGTCGTCGGCGTATTGCTCCAGACCGCGCAACTGGTCCAGATCCCGGGTCCACCCGGCGCCAATTTTGCCCGTGATGAGCGCGGCCAACTTCGGATTGCATTGGAGCAACCAGCGCCGCGGCGTGATCCCGTTGGTCTTGTTCTGGAATTTCCCCGGATAGAGCGCGTCGAATTCCGGGAAGAGATGCTTCTTCAGCAGCGCCGTGTGGAGTTCCGCCACGCCGTTCACGCTGTGACACCCGACCACGGCGAGGTTGGCCATCCGGACCGACTTGCCGCCGTTCTCCTCGATGAGGGAACACGCGCGCTTCTTCTCGTTGTCGCCGGGCCATTGCTGCTCGAGCACCCGCATGAGCCGATCGTTCATGTCGTAGATGATCTGCAAATGCCGCGGCAACACGCGTTCAAACAGCGCCACGCCCCATCGCTCCAGCGCCTCCGGCAACAAGGTGTGATTGGTATACGCGAACGTCTTGCTGACGATGCCCCAGGCCGCTTCCCACTCCATTTTCTCCTCGTCGAGCAGGATGCGCATCAGTTCGACCACGGCGATCGCGGGGTGCGTGTCGTTGAGTTGCACGGCGACCTTGTCGGAGAAGTTGGCCCAGGAGTTTCCCGGCGTGCGCAGATGGCGGCGGAGGATGTCGCGCAGGGAGCAGGCGACGAAGAAATACTGCTGCACGAGGCGCAGTTCCTTCCCGTTTTCCGTCTTGTCGTTCGGATAAAGCACCTTGGAGACCGTCTCGCCCACCGCCTTCTCCCGCACGGCCTCGACATAACCGCCGCTGTTGAAGGCCGCGAGGTCGAAGTCCTCCGTGGCTTTCGAGGCCCAGAGGCGCAGCAGGTTGACCGTCATGGTGCCGAACCCGGCAATCGGAATATCGTGGGGCACCCCGAGGATGGTGCGGGTATCAACCCACTTCGGGCGGTAATTGCCCAGGTCATCGAAGACGTTTTCCACCCGGCCGTACAATTGCACCTCCATCGTGTACTCCGGCCGGACGACCTCCCAGGGATCGCCGAAGATCGTCCAACTGTCCGGGTGCTCGATCTGGTGGCCGTTCACAAACGCCTGCCGGAACAGGCCGAACTCGTAATAAATCCCGTAACCGAGCGCCGGATAATCGAGGGTCGCGAGGGAATCCAGAAAACAGGCCGCCAGGCGGCCGAGACCGCCGTTCCCCAGCCCCATGTCGACTTCACATTCGCGGATCGTCTCGAAGTCCTGACCAAGCCCCGCCAGCGCCGCCTGCGCCGTCTCGTGCAACCCGACTGCCAGCAGGTTGCTGCTGAACAGGCGTCCCATGAGATATTCCAGGGAGAAGTAGTAAAGGCGCCGCGCATTGTTGTCGTTGTGCACCCCCTGGGTCGCGATCAAGCGCTCGTGGATCGTGTCGCGCAGGGCGAGCACGGTGGCCACCATCCAATCGCGCGGGGTCGCGGACCCGGTGTGCCGCGCGAGCGTCGAAACGAGGTGCCGCTGGATGAGCGAGCGCATCACCTCTTCGGGCCGATCGCCGGAGCCGTGGGGATTGTGGATGTGGCTCAGCCCACGCATCGGGGCAAAGGGCGCGGTGCTGACCGACAGATCGGGGGTCGGTGGCACCACGGGGGCGGCCACGACCTCGGCGGGAGAACGGGACACTTTCGATTTGGCAGAGGACGGCATGAGGAAAAGAGACAGGCTAGAAGAACGAACCGTGCCAGCGCGAGCGCCGGGTTGCACTTATTTCTGAAAACGTCGCGCCAATTCGCCGTGATTCAGCTCGATGAACGTGGGGCGGCCGGCGGGATTGGTCAGCGGCGAGGCGGTGGCAAATAACTGCAGCACCAGCGCCCGCACCTCCGCCTCTCCCCCACCCTCCGGCAGCCGCACGGCCTTGGCCACCGCGAGCCGGGCCAGTTCCTGCCGGGCGATCTCCGTGTCGCGATCGGGAATGGTGCCCTCGCGAAACGCCCCGATCAGGTCGCGCAGGAAGGGCTCGGCGTCGGCCGGCTCCATCCACGCCGGCACCGCCTCGATCCGAAAGAAATTCCGGCCAAACTCCGCAATCTCGAAGCCATGCGTTTGCAGGAAGCGCAGCCGATCGAGCAACAGGGCCGAGCCAATCGCATCCAGTTCGACCGGTACCGGCAACAGGAGGTGCTGGCTCGGCACCGCCCCGGCGCGAAACTGCTCCCGCAGCCGCTCAAACCACACCCGCTCATGCGCCGCCCGCCGGTCGAGCAGCACGACCCCCGCCGCCGTCTCAAACAGGGCGTAGTTGCCATGGGCCAGTCCGACAAAACGCCACGAAGGCGCGGCCGGCACCGACGCTCCCAACGCCTCCCGGGGCGTGGCCACCGCGGTGACCGGAAGGGCGGCCGCCGGCAACGGCCTCGCGTCGGCGCGCGCGGGCAGGCTCACGACTGTTTTCACCCCTCCGCCGCCCGCTGACCCCGTGGCCCCTGCTGCCGTGACTCCGGACGGAGCGGCGAGCGGCAGCCGAAAGCCCTCCGGCGCCGGCGCCCCTGCCGCGCCCGTGGTCGCCGGTCCGCCCAGTTCCCGCAGTCGCTGTAGCACGGCCCGAATCACGAACCCCCGCACCTGCACCTCGCTGCGAAACCGCACCTCGCGCTTGGCCGGGTGCACGTTCACGTCGACCGCCGCCGGATCGCATTCGAAAAATACGCAGGCCAGCGGATAACGCCCCTTCGGCACCGACTCGTGATAGCTTTCGATCAGCGCATAGTTGAGGGTCTTGCTGTCGACGGGACGCGCGTTGACGAACACAATCATTTCGTGGCGCGTCGCCCGCCCCACGCCGGGCCGTCCAATCAGGCCGCTCAGCCGCAGGCCCGGTTCCGCGCACTCGATGCGCACCAGCGACTCCGCCACCTGCCGGCCAAAAATTTCCGCCACCCTCTCCTCCAGCGTGCTGCATTCCGGGGAACGGAAAATGACGCGACCATCCTCGATCAGCGTGAACGCCGTCTGCGGACAGGCCAGGGCATACAGCCGCACGCAGTGCACCATGTGCGCCGCCTCCGTTTGGTCGGTTTTCAGGAATTTCCGCCGCGCCGGCACGGAGTTGAACAGGTGGGTGACCTCGAAACGCGTCCCCACCGGCCGCCCGCAATCGCGCACGTGCACGAACTTCCCTCCGTTGACCAGAATCTCCGTGCCCGCGTCGCTGCCGGCCTCCCGCGTCTGCATTTCGAAGCGGGAGACGCTCGCGATCGAGGGGAGCGCCTCCCCGCGGAACCCATAGCTGACCAGCCGGTCGAGGTCCCCCGCCTCCGCGATCTTGCTCGTGGCGTGGCGCTCGAGCGCCAGCAGGGCGTCGTCCCGCGACATGCCGTGCCCATTGTCCTCGACGCGCATGAGGGAGCGGCCGCCGTGACGAAACTCGACCTCAATCCGCGTGGCCCCCGCATCGAGCGCGTTCTCCACCAATTCCTTCACCACGGCCGCCGGCCGCTCAATCACCTCGCCGGCGGCGATCTGATTGGCGACCCGGTCGGGAAGAATGCGGACTTTGGCCATGAGTGTGCGGTTCCTAGGTCGGGCTTTGCGTCCGTCGCGTCAACACCGCGCCGCCGCGGCGGCGTCACTTTGTGTCGTCCTTGCGCCGCGGGATCGGCTCGACGAGGTTGACCAGGTACGTCATCGCGCGAAAGGGCCGCAGAATCGCGTTGCCGATCACGATGGGGTCGACCGGGTGCCCCTTCTCCTCCGGCAGGCGCGCGACCAGCGACGAGAGGATGACGCCGCCCACCACGACGCTCACAAAGAACCATTGGAACACCCCGACATCCAGGCTCCGGGACGCGCCGTCGTCGCTCTTGAGCAGGATCCCCCACAGGATGGGCGACAAGCCGCCCGCCAACGCGGTCACCGCCCCCTGGACCGCGACGGCGAGGGTTCGCTCGGCCCCTTCCAGGATCTTGGGCAGGTAGTTCAGGCTGGCCACGGTCCAGGTCGCCGCGCCCAGTCCCAGCAGGAAGTACGAACCCATGATCCCCGGAATCCCGCCGAGGCCGCTCTGCAGGTACGCCCACCAATAGATTCCCACCGTCACATAGAGCCCGAGGGCGAGCAGGAAGAACGGCCGCGCCCCGGTCACGTCAATCCGCCGCCGAATCACCCACGCCGCCACCATCACGCCGGCATACCGGCAGACTTCGAACACCATGATTTGCGCCGTGGAGAGCAGGGCTCCCACCTTGAGATAATACGCCGCGAACGGGGGGATCGGGGTCGCGATCACCGCACAGGCCACCGCCAGCCACACGTAACGGCGAAAGATGGATTTCGCGAAGAGGAGCCGCGGGGTGTCGCGCACCACCGTACGCAGGCTGATCGACACCGGGCGCTCGGCATCGGGCAATTGTTTCAGCGAAAAATAGCTGATGGTCGATCCGGTGACGGCGATCAGGTACTGGGCGAGCAGGGCCCAATAAACGGGGAGCAGCGCGAAGAGCGCGGCGCACGCCAGCAAGGTGCCCACGCTGGCCACCGCCGAGGCAAACTGATCGCTGGCGAAGTACCGGCCGCGCACTTGCTCGAGCAGAATCGCGTAGAACCACGAGACGCCGGAGGCGGCGCCGATCGATCGGAAGAGGCAGAAGAAAAAAACACTCCACACCAGCGCGTGCACCATCCAGGGCTGCTCGCCGCGCAGCGCCAAGACCGCCAGCACCATGGGCACGCCGAGGAAGAAGCTGCGGGTGCGCCAGCCGCCCAGCATCACGGCCTTGAACCCGTACCGCGGCAGCAGCGCCGTCGACAGGATCTGCACCGGGGTCAGCACAAAGACAAACGAGTACGCCAGCCCGACCTGAAACGTCGTCGCCCCGAGCTGCTCCGCGAAAAGTACCATCGGCGTGCCGATGCCAATCTGCCACGACAGCGCGTTGAAGAAGGCGAAGACCAGACCCGCCCGAAAGGGCACGAGTTCCGGATCCGACTTCGCCGTGGGAAACAGGGTGGGCATCGATCGTCACGGGCTCCGGGGACGGTCCGCCGCACGTCCGCGACGCACGCGTCCCACCCTCCGCCGGCCCCTTCGAACTATTTCAACGCCTTTCGCCAGCGCGCGAATTGCCGCGCCAGCGGCTGCGGCCCCGGCATGCCGGTCCCCCGGCGCCTGGCCAGCGCCCGCTGCAGATCGAAGACCTCGATCCAGTCGGCCGCAAACGCGGGATTCACCGCCTGCACATCCTCGGTCGAGAGCTGGTTGATTTCCACGTGGTTCTTCTCCGCCAACCGCACGACCGCACCCACCGCGTGATGCGCGTCGCGAAACGCCACCCCTCGCAGCACCAGGTAATCGGCCAGGTCGGTCGCGAGCAGCGCGGGATCCCGCACCGCCGCCGCACAGCGCTCCCGCAGCATCGTCATCCCGGCCAGCGTGCCCGCGAGCACGTCCGCGCAGAGCGCACTCTGGTCATAACTGTCGAAGACCGGCGGCTTGTCCTCCTGCAGGTCGCGATTGTAGGTGAGCGGCAGGCCCTTCACCAGCGTCAGCAGCGTGTGCAGGTTGCCCTGCAGCCGCGCCGACTTGCCCCGGAGCAATTCGCAGGAATCCGGATTCTTCTTCTGCGGCATCAGCGAGGAGCCGGTGCAAAACGCGTCGGGCAAATCCACAAACTTGAACTCGGCGCTGCTCCACAAGACCAGATCCTCCGCGATCCGCGAAAGGTGCACGCCGAAGAGCGCGCATGCCGCGGCAAATTCGATGAACAGGTCCCGGTCGGCCACCGTGTCCATCGAGTTCTGCGTGACCCGGGGCCGGCCGCGGCCGTCGACAAAACCGAGGGCCTGGGCGGTGAATTCGCGATCAATCGGTAGCGTGGTCCCGGCGATCGCCCCCGAGCCCAGCGGGCACCAATTCGCGTGGGTCGCCACGTCCCCCAGCCTCGCGCGGTCGCGGTCGAGCATCTCGAGCCAGGCGAAGAGATGGTGGGCCAGGTAAACCGGCTGCGCCCGCTGCAGATGCGTGTAGCCGGGGATCAACACGTCGCGGTTGCTTTCGGCCAGTGCCAGCAACGTCCGCTCGGCGGCGAGAATTTTCCCCTGCAGGACGCCGCAGGCGTCCTTGAAGAACAACCGCATATCGGTCGCGACCTGATCATTGCGACTGCGGGCGGTGTGCAGCTTGGCCGCCGCCGGCACCCGCTTCGTCAGCGCCTGCTCGATGTTCATGTGCACGTCCTCGAACTTCGTCTCCCACTTGAACCGGCCCGCGGCGATCTCGGCGAGGAGGGCATCAAGACCGGCGTGAATGGCCTCGCGCTCCGGAACCGTGATCAAGCCCACGTGCGCCAGCATCGCCGCATGCGCCTTGCTGCCCGCGATGTCATAGGGGGCCAGGCGGCGGTCAAACGAGACGGACTCGCTGAACTGCAGCATCAATTCGGCGGGTCCGGCGGAAAAACGCCCGCCCCAGGTCGCATGAGATGTCTTGGCCATGGGGGCAAGAGATGCGCGCCGACGATCCGCCGCGCAACGCGAAAGATGCCCCGGGGAACCTGGCGAACCGCGCTTGCCGCCACGGACCCCGCTCACCCACAGTGCGGCATGCGCCCCCGCCTGCGCGCCTTCATCCTGTTCGTGTTGTCCACCGTGCCCTGGCTGCGCGGTGGCGAGGCCCCGCTCACGCCGTTTCAGCGGGTCGAGGTGGCGCCCACCTGGACCTCCATCTACATCGGCACGGTCTCGCTGAAGGTGCCGGTCCTGACCCGGACCGCGGCGGGCGATTTCGAGGCGACGTACGTGGCGCGGGTGCTCCCCTACTTCTTCTACAACGAAAATGGCCGGATTTCCATTCGCGTGACCGACGACCTGCTGCGTCGCCTCGAAGGCGGCGAAGTCGTCGAATTCACTGGCCGGGCGGTCAACGAGGCCGGCGAGGTGCGTGGCGTCACGGGCAAGGCCACCCCGAGCGACCCCCGGCAGGGAAAGATCAAGGTCCGCGTGACCGTTTCACCGCGCATCGAATTGATCTTCAACACCACCTATCGGTTTCCCGATCGCTGAACCGCCGGGCGGTCGCACCGCTCAGGCGTCGGCCCAATGAAACGTGATCGGCTTGTCGACGTCGGGGTGCAGGCTCCGGTGCACGGGACAGGCGCGGGCGGCCCCCTCCAGGGACTTGGCGGCGGCGTGGGTGGAGGGAATCGGCATCCAGATCTGCGTGTTCAGGCGCGCAATGCGCCGCGGCAAATCCGCCGTCATTTCCTTTGTGACCTCGAAGCGCAACCCGCGCAGTTCGACGTCGTGCTTGCGCGCCGCGATCGCCATCGTCGTGGCGATGCAGGTGCCCAGCGCCGTCGCGACCAGATCCGTCGGGGAAAACGCCTCGCCCTGCCCCTGGTTGTCTTTGGGCGCATCGGTGGCCAGCACGCTGCCCGAGGGGCCGTGCCGGGCGGAACAATGAAGGTTGCCTTGGTATCTGCCGGTGATTTCGACCATGGGATCTATAGGTTCCAGAAATGTCGTCGCGCAAAGGCATGACCCGGGCCGACCTTCCGGTAGCGCTCAAAAGCCAGCGCCCTGCCGCGGTCACTGAAACCCAAATACGTCACCAAATGCCAGGATCGCTGGGCCAAAATGTGTCGTGCTTTTCCCTCGTTGTGGTCGGAGAGGCGTGGCTTCAAGTCATCGGTGAAACCAACGTACCGCTTGGCCGGATCCGTTTCGCTTTGGATGAGATACCCGTAATGCATCGTCGGTTGCCCTCCTTCGCTAAAGCTTCGAAGGGCATACTTCGCCAGCACAATCGTCAGCCTGGTGGCTCTGTGGGGATGGCGTGCGATACGAAGCGCTCCCGGCCACGACGGAAGAGCGAAGTATGGCGCGGTGGAGGTGACTCGAACACCCGACCGGCGGTTTAGAAAACCCTTCCTTGCGCTGGCAGTTGTGGAACTTACGGATGCGAGGCCACTTACGGGCCGATTTCGCTTTTCTTTTGGACGTTTATGGCCTTGTATCGCTATCATGGATACTTCGACATTCAAAAGACGCCGCAAGGCGCAGCCCTCACTCGGGTCCTACAACGAAGGCGACTACAAGTGGGCCGTCTACTACACCGGTCAAGATGGCAACCGTGCACGCAGGAAATTCTACCAGAAGAACGATGCAGAGGCGTTTCTCGCTGATAAGCTCGTTGAAGTTGAGAATCTGGGAACACGCATCGCCTCGGTTCTCGATGACGACGTCAAGCGGCAGGCGTTTGAGGCATCGGAGCTGTTGAAGCCGTTCGGCAAGTCGATTCTCGATGCGGCAAAGCACTTCCGCGCCCACTTGGAAGCGACCACCAAGAGCGCACCCATCACCGAACTGTCGCAGCAGTTTCAGGACTCGAAACAGGCCGACGGTAAGTCCTCTCGCTACCTCGGGGACCTCCGCAACCGGCTGCGCCCATTCGTCCGCGATTGCGGCCAGCGCTTCGCCTCGGAAGTCACCGCCAAAGACATCTATGAGTGGCTGGGCAAGCTGACGGTCGGCAACCTGACTCGGAATCACTACCGACTCGTGTTGAGCGCCTTTTTCGGCTGGTGCTGGCGTCTGGGCTATTGTGCCGAAAACCCCGTCGCGAAGGTCAGCCATGCGAAGGTCCAGCCGACCGCGATTGAGGTCTATACGCCAGCGGAAATGGCCGCGCTGCTGCACTCCGCGGCGACGTGGAAGCCGGACCATATCAGGCCGACCGTCGAGAATAGCGGTTACGCAATTTCGCGACCCCACGAGACGACGGACATTCTGGCCAGTATCGTCCTCTGCGGATTCGCTGGCCTGCGCCAGAGTGAGTTTGAGCGACTGTCATGGGAGCAGGTGAAGATTGACCGCGGGGTCATCGACCTCAGCGCCGCCATCACGAAAACCGCGGCCCGCCGTCTCGTAAAGATTCGCCAGCCGCTTCTAGCATGGCTGCAACACCTCGGTCCGTTCCAGTCGGGACGAATCTGCAAGACGAATTTCTCAAACCGCCTGCTTGCGTTCCGCCGGCAGCTTGCCACGCCTTGGAAGCAGAACGCTCTGCGGCACTCATTCGCCAGCTACCTCATGGAAGCCCTCCAGAATCCCGGTGAAGTCTCGCTTCAACTCGGCCATAGTGACGCCGGTGTGGTGTTCGCGCATTACCGGGAAACGGTGACGGTGGACGACGCCAAGGCGTTCTGGGCACTGACGCCGGACGCGGTTTTGGCTGATGCGGAGGTCATCAATCTCGACAAAAAGGCGTTGGCATCGTGAACGCCGCCCAACGACAATTAGACCTCGCCACTGACGACAATTAAAAACCGCCATCCTGGCGGTTTTTTCGGTCGTTGGTCTGCGAGAGCGGTAAGCTTGGACCTTTTCGCAGGTCCCATGATTACCGAGCTTCAATATCGACG
>JBBRWR010000097.1:0-29680 GCA_038249085.1 Opitutales bacterium | reverse complement strand
CGGCCGCCGTGCGCTCATCGTCGCACGCAAATTGACCGAAAATCTAATCATTCCCGCACTCCAGCCGGTCGCCCAGTGACCCTGAGCCTATATCAAGTTTCTTGCGCATTTTGCGCGGGATTTGCCGGATAAGTGACTATGCCGTCGATGACGGGTCTCGAGGTGCCGGTGGCGGAGTTTCTGGCGACGGCGTCCAAACGGATTCCCAATCTCGCCGGCATCAAATACAGTTTCCGCACTGGCCGGCACCGGGGCCTCGATGTCGCGCTCGGCTCCATTTATCTGGGGGATCGCCCGATTGACCCCACGCCGATCACCACGCTGGGCGGCCTGGCCAACACGCCCGTTTGGACGATGCCCGCCGAGTGGCGCTTCGACGTGGTGTTGCGTTACGTGCTGCCGTTCAAAGGCCCAAAGGCCGCGTGCAATACCTCTGCGGCGCCAAGGTGAAGAACGTCTTGGACAACCAGGATATCTTCAAACTGGCCGACACGAACTCCGTCCAGCGCCAGCCCGGGCGCACGTATCAGGCGAG
The DNA here is from genome assembly GCA_038249085.1 of Opitutales bacterium. Lineage (GTDB taxonomy): Bacteria > Verrucomicrobiota > Verrucomicrobiia > Opitutales > Opitutaceae > ER46. The sequence continues at coordinate 29,145 of JBBRWR010000097.1, read as the reverse complement.
CCTTACGGCGAAATCCTAACGAGGCGGCGGCCCAGCCCGGCGTTGCGACAGAATAATTCCGCAGGGGACGACGGGCGGGTGGTCACGTGCTTCCCGCTCCTGGGAGCGGCAGACGTTGCGACCGGAGGCATCGCTGAAGGGCGGCGGGCGGCGGGAGGAAGGTCCGGTCGCAACCGGGGTCGCAGGCGGCTGAACCGTGGGCCTGCGCGCGACGTTCGCGCCGTCGATTCTGTACCGGAGTGCGGCCCCGGATCAGCCGCGGTCGTGCCTCCTGCGCTGCGCACCAGGATGACAAAATTGTAATCTGGCGGTCACCCTGCCGAGCGGCGCCCGGGAGCATAGTGGCCCGGTTACGAGGTCAAAACATCAAATCCCTGACAAAAGCTGCACCATGAAAAACTATCGCATCACCCTCATCGCTGCGCTCGGGCTGCTGGCTCCCGCGCAACTCCTCGCCGTTCCGGCGTGGTCGCGCTCGGAGGCCACGTCCTGCTCCAGTTGCCACGCCACGCCGACCTGGCAACTCACCAACGTGGGCCTGGACTTTCTCAAGAACGGCCATCGCAGCGATGCGTTCAAGTTCAACTCCAAATCGCAGACGTGGGACAATTATTTCAGTCTCGTCTGGAAGGGTCGCTTCTACAGTGACCAGCTCGACGATGCGAAGACCGGCAATGCCAACACCCAGAAGCCCAGCTCGAACTTCGAGCATCACTCGTTTTCGATTTATACCGGTGGCGCATTGTATGACCGGTTCTCGTACTTCACCGAGTTGTACCTGAGCGAAAACACCGGTTCCACCTCGGGCGGAAACATTGTGCAGGGCGACGCCTCCCGCAAGAAGCTGTTGCTTGGTCCGCCGCAGTGGGTGGCAGCCCAGTCGGGCTGGGCGGGGGCGGGCGGCTGGATCGAGGGGATTTGGACGCTGGGCGTCGTGCCGGTGGTGTTGTGGCTGGTACTCGCAGCGGTGTTGCGTCTGGCCGGGGGAAAGGCGCCGTGGCCGCAGCTCTGGCAACGGCTCGCGCTGCCGGTTGCTGTGGTCGTTGCCGCCGGCCACATGAGCAAGGGGCTGGCGAAGCTGGTGTCGTGGCTTCCCTTCCTGCCGGGGGCAGTGCGCGATCCCGGCGGGGTGGAGACGGCGCGCGCGATCGCAGGGAAGACGCTGACCTCACCCGCGCCGCTGCTGAGCCTGGGCGCGGTGGCGTGGATCGGGCTGGGTTTGGTGGCGCTGGCGCTGGTCGCGGGGGTGCGCGAGTATCGGCTGGCGCGGCGCGGCGAGCCGGGAGCGGCGCGCGGAGCCTGGCCGCTGGGCGTGCTGGCGGCGGGTTTCGCGGTGCTCATCTGGGGCTGGCGCTTCGCCTGAACTGGGCGGCGGTTCAGGGCGCAAACGCGGGACCGCTGCTCGGGACGCGATCAAGGCGCGGACCCGGCGGCGAGGAAGGCTCCGGCTATTTTCCGCGATGCACTTCGCCGACGAGTTCCCGCAGCCGGGCTTCGGCCTCCCGCAGGGCGCGACGGCCGGCGGCGGTGGCCCGGATTTGGCGGGGCTCCTTGCCCGTCTTCTTCCGACCCTTTTTCACATACTCGAGCCAGCCGAGCTTCACCATGCGGGCGAGGAGGGGGTACAAGGTGCCCGGACTGACCCGGTAGCCGTGCTCGCGCAGTTCCTCGAGCATCCAATGCCCCACAATGGGGCCCTCCCGCGCATGATGGAGGATGTGCACTTTCCAGAGCGGGCGCAGGATCTCGCGTTCGAGGGCGTCTTCAGTCATCGTTGTCGGGTGCCGTTTACGGTGGCCGTAATGCGGGCCGGCCCGGAGCGGGGCAAGATTTATCCCCGCCGTGGTCAGGAAATTCTTGTCATCGGGAAAAAACGTGTAACGAATCCGCCCTCGCTTCGTCAAAGCGAGGTCCCCCGCCCAGCCCCCGCATGAATTTTCTTCAAATCGCCCTGCGTCGCCCCCTCACGGTCATCGTTCTCGTGCTGGCGGTCGCCTTGGCGGCCGGCCTCGCCATCCAGCGGATGTCGCGCGACATCTTCCCGCCGCTCGGCATTCCGACCATCTACGTGGCCCAGCCCTATGGCGGCATGGATCCCGCCCAGATGGAAGGGTACCTCACCTACCGCTACGAGTACCACTTCCTGTACATCACGGGAATCGAGCACGTGGAGTCGAAGTCGATCCAGGGGGCTTCGATCATGAAGCTCCAGTTTCACCCGGGCACCGACATGGCCAATGCGATGTCGGAGACCGTCGCCCAGGTGAACCGCGCCCGGGCGTTCATGCCCCCGGGCACGGTGGCGCCGTTCGTGATGCGTTTCGATGCCGGCAGCGTGGCCGTGGGTTATCTCGTCTTCTCCACCGACAATCCGAATCGCACGCTGGGTGAGATGCAGGATCAGGCGCTGAACCGTGTGCGCCCGGCCTTCGCGACGCTGCCGGGTGTCTCGGCCCCGCCGCCGTTCGGCGGCAGTTCCCGCGGCATCATCGTCAACGTGGACCCCGAGCGCATGCGTTCCTACGGGCTGTCGCCGGACGAAATCGTGCGGGCGCTGGCGGAGGCGAACACCATCAGTCCCTCGGGCAACATGAACCTCGGGGACAAGTATCCGATCGTCGAGATGAACGCGATCGTGAAGAACATCAAGGACCTCGAGGCGGTGCCGTTGCGCCAGAACGCCCAGGGTGCGGTCTACGTGCGCGATGTCGCCACCATCGTGGACGGCGCAGATGTCACAACCGCGTACGCCCTCGCGAACGGCCGCCGTTCCGTCTACCTGCCGGTGACGAAGCGGGCCGACGCCTCTACCCTCGAAGTCGTCGACCTGATCAAGCAGAACATTCCGGAGTTCCAGAAGATCCTGCCCGACGACATCAAGGTCAGCTACGTCTTCGATCAGTCGCCGGTGGTCAACCGCTCGATCCGGGATCTGTTGAAGGAAGGCGGCTATGGGGCGATTTTGACGGGCCTGATGGTGCTGCTGTTTTTGCGCGACTGGCGGAGCGCCTTCATCGTGGTGATCAACATCCCGCTCTCGCTGCTTGCCGCGTTGTTTGCGCTGTGGATTACGGGCCAGTCGATCCACCTGATGACGTTGGGCGGCCTCGCCCTGGCGGTCGGCATTCTGGTCGACGAGGCGACGGTGGCGGTGGAGAACATCCATGCCCACATCGCCCGCGGCGCCTCGCTCTCGCGGGCCGCGCTTGAAGGCACGCGGGAGACCGCGCAGCCGCGGTTGCTCGCGATGTTGTGTATCCTGAGCGTCTTCATTCCGGCCTTCTTCATGGTGGGGGCGGCCAAGGCGCTCTTCGTGCCGATGGCGCTCGCGGTGGCGTTTGCCATGGTGGCGTCGTTCCTGCTCTCGAGCACCCTGGTGCCGATCCTCTCGGTCTGGTTCCTGCGGGGACACTCCGGCGAAGTGCACGAGGCGACGTATTTTGCCGGGATGCAGCGGGCCTATGGGGGGCTGATGCGCGGCATCGTGGCCGCCCGCTGGCCGCTGGCGATCGTTTACCTGGCCGTTTGTGGCGGAGTCATCTGGGTGATTGGCGGCCGGCTGGGCACGGAGATCTTTCCGAAGGCGGACAACGGACAATTCGCCGTGCGGTTGCGCGCCCCGAGCGGCACCCAGGTGGCGATCACCGAGGCCATTTCCGAAAAGATCCTGCGGATCATCGAGCGGGAGGCCGGCGGGTCCGACCAGGTCGAGATCTCGATCGGCATGGTCGGCGTGCACAACTCGAGTTTTCCCGTCAATCTGGTCCACCTCTGGAATGGCGGCCCCGAGGAAGGCTGGCTCGCCGTGCAACTCAAGTCGGGCACCGGGATCAAGATCGAAGAGTTCAAGGAGAAATTGCGGGGGGCCTTTGCGCGGGAGTTGCCCGACGTCCGCATCTCGTTTGAGCCGCAGGATATCGTCACCCGCGTGATGAGCTTTGGTTCGCCGACGCCGATCGAGATCGCCATCAGCGGTTCCGCGCTGTCCGTGAGCAAGGCCTACGCGGATCAGATCATCGGGAAGCTCCACGCGATTCCGTTCCTGCGCGACGTGCAGATCGCCCAGACGCTCGACTATCCGAGTGTGGCGGTGAACGTCGACCGCGAGCGCGCGGGGCTGCTCGGGGTGAAGATGAGCGATGTCACGCATTCGCTTGTCGCGGCGACGACCTCCAGCCGGTTTACCGTCGCGAATTTCTGGGCCGATCCGAACACCGGGGTGAGCTACAACCTGCAGGTGCAGATCCCCGAGGCGAAGACCACGACGATCGAGGACCTGCAGAACATTCCGATCAATTCCACGGCGGGTGATCCGGTGTTGTTGCGCAATATCGCCAGCATCTCCTCCGGGACCGCGGTGGGCACCTACGAGCGCTACAATCTCGCCCGCGTCGTCAGCATCACCGCCAACCTGTACAACTCGGATCTCGGCACGGCCGCCCGGGCGATTCGCGCGGCCATCGCGGCGGCCGGGCCCGCGCCCGAGGCCCGCACCAAGGTCGACCTGCGCGGGCAGATCGTGCCACTCGAGCAATTGCTCGGCGGTTTCCGCTCGGGTCTGCTGATCGCCATCGTGGTCATCTTTCTGCTGCTGATGGCCAATTTCCAATCGGTGCGGCTGGCCCTCGTGGTGGTTTCGACCATGCCGGCCGTGCTGGTCGGCATCGTACTCGCGCTGTGGCTCACGGGCACGACCCTCAACATTCAATCCGCCATGGGCGCGATCATGGCCGTCGGGGTGGCCGTCGCTAACGCGATTCTCCTCGTGACGTACGCCGAGAAGGCACGGGTTGCCTCCGCCGATCCCATTGCCAGTGCGATCGAGGGCGGGCGCAGCCGCCTGCGGCCCATTCTGATGACCAGCTTCGCGATGATCGCGGGCATGATGCCGCTGGCGCTGGGCCTCGGGGAGGGCGGCGACCAGACCGCTCCGCTCGGGCGCGCCGTCGTCGGCGGCCTGGCGCTGGCCACCTTCGCGACCCTCTTTGTATTGCCCAGCATGTTCGCCATCCTGACCACCCGCAAGGTCCGGTCCCCGTCGCTCGACCCGGATGATCCGGACAGCACGCATTTCAACCCCAACCATTCCGCTTGATTCTTCCCGTGACGAATTTTCCCATGTCCTCCCTCCGTCTTATCGCGCTCAGCGCGGCCCTCGTGTCGGTGTCGATCTCGCGCGGGGCGTCCGCCGCCCCTGAGGTGCAGGTCACCAGCCCGCGTCGGGGTGACATCCACCGTTTTGTCACCCTGCCGGGTTCGCTGCGCGCCAACCAGCAGGTGACGCTGCACGCGAAAGTCGCGGGCTACCTCAAGTCCATCACGGTGGACAAGGGCGACACGGTGAAGGCGGACCAACTCGTCGCCGAGCTGGAGTTGCCCGAACTGGTCGCCGAGCGCGCGAAGCATGAGGCCGAACTGAGCCTGGCCCGGGCCGAGGGGGATCGGGTGAAGGCGGCGCAGGCCAAGGCCCCCGACCTCATCACGCCGCAGGCGGTCGACATCGCCGCGGCGCACCTGGCGCTGGCCGAGGCGGCCCGGGAAAGGAATGAGACGATGCTGCGGTATGGCCGCATCACCGCGCCGTTTGGCGGCGTGGTGACGATGCGGTACGTCGATCAAGGGGCATTCGTCCCGGCGGCGACGGCCAGCAGTAATCCGGAGGCGGCCGCCATCGTTGCGATCGCCGACTATTCGACGGTGCGCGCCGTGGTGGCGGTGCCGGAGATCGAGGCGGCGCGCGTGGCGGTGGGACAGCCCATCGTGCTGACGAGCGACGCGCTGCCCGGACGCACGTTTCGGGGCACGGTCAGCCGGCACACCGGAGCGCTGGACGAAAAGACGCGAACGTTATTCGTCGAGGCCGATTTTCCCAATGCCGACGGCGCGCTGCGACCGGGCATGTACGCCAGCATCAAGGTGGGGGTGGAACTTCACCGGGGAGTCTTGCTCGTGCCGGCCGCGGCCCTGGTGCGGGAGAAGACGGCGGGGTTTTTGTTCACCCTGGTCGAAGGCAAAGCGGCGAAAGTGCCGGTGAAGTACGGGTTCAATGATGGGACCGACGTCGAGATTTTAGATGGCGTTACGGAAAGTGCGCGCGTGCTTATTCCTGGCAAGACGACACTCGTGGCCGGGCAGGCCGTTACGGCGGTGGAGGCAAAATGAACGGCACACCGATGCTGGTAAATGTGGGCGGGGTGCCCTCACCCCGCTGTAAACCGGTTCCGCTTTCCCCCTCTCGCGGCGTGGGGGCAACCCGTCTGCACGCGGTGCTGTTGCTTGCGCTGGCGTGCCTGGCGCGTGCCGCCGACCCGGCGACCGGCACCATCGACCTGCCAACGGCGTTGCGCCTGGCCGGGGCCAGCAACGTCGACGTGGCCATCGCCCGCGAGAAGGTGACCGAGGCCCGCGCGGCGAGCGATTCAGCCCGCGCCCGTTATTTTCCGTGGATCACCCCCTCGATCGTGGTGCGCCGGCACAGCAACAACACCCAGGAGAGCGCCGGCAAAATCATCGATGCCGACAAGCAGTCCCTGTCGGCGGGCCTCGCGCTCAACGCCCAGATCGATCTGGGTGAGACCTATTACCAGAATCTCGTGGCGAAGCAGCTCGCCCGTTCCAGCGAGGCTGCCTTGGCGGGCCGCCAGCGGGAAGTCACGTACCGGGCGGCCGCGGGTTATTTTGCACTCACGCGGGCGCGAGCCGCCGTGATCGCGGACGAGGAGGCCCTGCGCGTGATCAGCCGGCATGCGGAACAAATCGGCGCCACGACGGATGCCGGGCTCACCTTCAAGGGTGACGCCAGCCGCATCGTCGCCGCCCGGGAACGGGCGGAGTTGGCGCTCGTGCGCGCCCGCACCGCGCAGCGCATTGCCGCGGCCCGCCTGGCCGAAATCCTGCGGCTCGACCCGGCGGTGGATCTCGCGCCGGACGACCGTGAACTGACGCCGATGAGCGTCACTTCCGCAGGAGACGATCTGGGCGCGTTGGTGGGCCGCGCGCTCGCCCGCCGGCCGGAGCTCGACGAAGCCGCCGCCCGGCTGGAAGTGGCTCGCACCACGCGGCGCGCCGCCACGCGGGGCCCGTTGATTCCCACGCTGGGGGCGCAGGCGTCCCTGGGCGGTCTCGGGGGCGGACCGGGTTCCACCGCAATCGGCCATGACTTTGATACGAGCAACGACTACGCTTTGGGCGTCAGTTGGCGCGTTGGCCCGGGCGGGCTTTTTGACAAGAACCGCCAGCGCGAGACGGCCTCGCGCGAACGGCAGGTGGAGTTGGAGCAGGAAAAGATTCGCGATGCCATCCGGCGCGAGGTGGTCGAACAGCACGCCCGCATGCGCTCATTGGGCCAGCAGGTGGAGCTGGCGCGCAAGGCGCTCGCCGCCGCCGACCAGACGGCGGGGCTGTCCCGGCAGCGGCGTGAGATTGGGGTCAGCGTGGCGCTGGAGGATTTGCAGGCCGAGGAGGAGCTGACCCGCGCACGGCGCGACTACCTCGCGACGATTGCCGATTTCAACCAGGCGCAATACGCGCTGAAGTACGCGGTCGGGGAATGAGGCGCCGGCGGCGGGGGGAGGTGGAGCGCGTTGACCTCAACGCGCTGAACGTGAGAGCGCACGCACCAAGGCGCGTTGGGGACAACGCGCCCCACCTTTCATTGGCTTCATTATCATAGGTGGAAACTTCTTCGGGTGCATGGATACGGCTTAGCGGGTGATCGGTTCGACGAAGTAACGATACTGGTATTTCTGTTCCTGCAGCCGGTACGGGGATAGGCAGATCAAGCCCCAGCTATTGTCGCCGCCGACACCCATTTGCCGATGGTCGACGTTGAGCATCACCGGTCCCGGGGGCGGCAATTGCCAGCTGTAGTCGACGCGCTGGATCTCCTGCTTCGTGAAGGGGAGCGCGTTGCAGCTCAGGAGGCCGTCGCCGAGGATCCGCAGGCCGAAGCCATCCGGCCGGGTCAACTGGAGCCAGCGTACGTCCGCCTTGTTGCCGTTCTCCTGGGGCTTGGAGTAGTCGAACCAATTGCCCAGGGTCGTGGTCTCGTAGACCCCGATCGGCGCGAACCGGCGATCCGCGTAGGTGGGATCCGGGCCGGGGCCGTACCACGTGAGGCGGTTGAACTCCGCAGGCAGTATCCACTCGGTACCGACGCGCGGAATGAGCGGCAGCTCGGCGGCGGTGCTGTAGGCGAAATCCACGGTCAGCCGGCCGCGGGCATCGACGGTGTAGGTGATCGCGACGCGGGCGCGTCCCTGCAGAATCTTGCCGTCAAACGCGACCCGCACGCTTCCGTCCGCGGCTGGGGTCATCCGGGCGGAAGTCGAGGTCCAGCCCGCCCCGGCGGTTTCCCACAGCGAGCTGTCGGTCAGGACTTGGTGCGCCTGTTTCTTGGGCCGGCCCGAGGCGGCGAGGCCGGCGCCCCGGTCGTTGTCGGTGGGGGCACGCCAAAAATCGGGTACCGGTCCGCGTTGGATGAGTTGTTCGCCCTTGACGGTCCAGCGGGTCGGGGTCATCCGCGCGCGGTCGAAGCTGATCTCCCAATCCGGGCCGGAGACCTCGAAGGTGCCCTTGCCCTCGCGGGATTGGACGGTGCCGGCCGGACCGGCGGAGGTGGGCGGGGTCCAGGTGCCGCCGACCTTGAACTGTTGCCAGGCCAGTTCGTAGCCCTGAGCCCACCAGGGTCCGGCCTGGCGGGTCTGGAAGAACAGGTTGAGCCACGTCTCCCGGTTGGGACTCGTGACCCACGCCTCGGCCGGGAGGGCCAGTTCGGCGGTTTGCCGGGGAGCGACGGAGGGCAGGGCCAGTGTGCCGCGCCGCAGCACGCGACCCTCCTCCGTGAGGGTCCACTGCAACACGAGTTCGTCGGCGAGGTTGTTGAAGTCATACCGGTTGGTGAGGGACAGCCGCGGAGTGGCGCCGGGGACCAGCGCGGCCTTGACCGGTTGCTGCAGGTGTTTGAGCGCGCGCAGGCCGGGATGGACGGTGCCGTCGGCGCTGATCAGCCCGTTCATGCAGAAATTGTTGTCGTTGGAAATCGCGGCGCGCTCCTCCCACCAGCCTCCGTAGGCGAAGAAATCCGGCCGCCCCCAGGGGTCCTTCATGCCATAGGGGATCGGCTGGCGCAGGCCCTGGTCGATCCAGTCCCAGACAAACGCGCCGGCGATGCGCGGGGTCGCCCAGATCTTTTCCCAGTAGGCGTCGAGGTTGCCATTGCTGTTGCCCATGGCGTGGACGTATTCCGCCAGCATCATCGGCTTCTGGGGCCAGCGGGCCATCACCTCGTCAAACTCCGCCGCCTGGAGATACATGCGGGAAATGATGTCGGTGGCGTCGCCCCGGCCGGGGGGGTGGGTGGAGTTTTCATAGTGCACGATGCGCGAGGGGTCCCGCTGCACCGCCCACTGGTAACAGGCGGAGGTGTTGGGGCCGTCGCCCGATTCGTTGCCGACGGACCACATCACAATGGAGGGGTGGTTGAGGTCGCGCTCGACCATGCGGCGCATGCGATCCACGTGCGGTTCGCGCCAGTCCGGATGGTGGTTGATCGCGTTGTCCCGACCCCGGCCAAAGCCGTGGGTCTCGAGGTTGGCCTCGTCGATCAGGTAGAGGCCAAAGCGGTCGCAGAGTTGGTACCACTCCGTCACGTTCGGATAGTGGGAGGTCCGCACCGCGTTGATGTTGTGGCGCTTCATCAGCGTGATGTCGCGCACCATGGATTCCCGGGAAACCGTGTGGCCGGTGTCGGGATGATGCTCATGGCGGTTCACGCCCTTGAGTTTGATCGGAGTGCCATTGACGAGGAAGATCGCGTCCTTGATCTCGACCCGACGAAAGCCGATGCGCTGGGCGATCACTTCCTGCTCGTGGCCGGCGGCGTCCCGGACGGTGAGCAGCAGCGGGTAGAGATCCGGGTGCTCCGCGCTCCAGGGACGAATTTGCTCCAACGCCAGTTCAGCCACCCGCGCGCCATCGGCGCCGGGCCGCAGGTCCTGGGCCGCCAGCGTGCGTTGGGACAACGGGTCGAGCAGCTCGGCGCGGATCACGGCCTGACCGGTGGCGGTGGCGCGAAGGTTCAGTCGGCCCCGCCCGGTGGCGGCATCGTAGTCGGCCGTGGCCTGGAAGTTTTGGAGGCGGATTGGCGTGGACTTCCAGAGGTAGACGTCCCGATAGATGCCGCTGAGGCGCCAGAAGTCCTGGTCCTCGAGGTAGGAAGCATCGGACCAGCGGTAGACCTCGACCGCGATGAGGTTGCGACCGGCGCGCAGGTAGGGCGCCACGTTGAACTCCGCCGGGGTGCGGCTGCCCTGGCTGTAGCCGACCTTCTGTCCATTGATCCAGACGTAGAAGGCGGAGTCCACGCCCTCGAAGTGCAGGAAGACGGGGTCAGCCGATCGCGGGGACCACGCCCAGGATTCGGGTAACTCGAAGGTGCGCCGGTAGGAGCCGACCTGGTTCCAGGAGTGCGGCGCCCGGAAATCTCCGATCGGGAAGGGATAGTTGATGTTGGTGTAGATCGGCACCCCATAGCCGCTCGTCTCCCAGTTGCCCGGGACCGCCAGCCGATCCCAACTCTGGTCGGAGAAATCGGTCCGATGGAAATCAACCGGCCGTTCGGCGGGCGAGGCCGACAGGTGGAAGGCCCAGCGACCGGAGAGCGAATGGTAGCGGGACGAGCGCTTTGGGTCGTCGAGGTGGGCGAGGGCGGAGGCGCGGTCACCGCAGGGAATGAAGGTGGCGTGCGGCGGTTCCGCGTTCACCTGGATCACGGCCGGGTTGTCCCATTCCGGGCGTGGGGCCGAGGGCGCGGCGGTGAGCCAGGCGCCACCGAGGCTGGCGAGCAGAAAGCGGGCGGCCGAACGGGACGCGGGATGTTTTCGAAGGGAGGGCATGGAAATCAGGATTGGGCGTTCAAGGTATTTCGGGACTGCGGTTTTCTTGGGCGCGGGGGACTCAACCCCCTGCAGCCACCAGCGGGGTGTGCCCCGTGGGGGCACGGGGTGGCGGACAAGGGATGAATGACGAAACAGGAATCAAGGGTGCGCAGGGGCGCTGTGCCAGTCAGCGATTAGGGCAAGGCCAGTCAGCATACACCAGATGGGGAATTCATGGCACCACCCAATTGGGGGAATTTTTGGCCGGAAACACCCGGGCCGGCCTGCCCGCACCTCCGCGGAAACCTCAAACCCCTTTCGAAAGGAGGCTGGGTGGCGCAGAGCGGGGATGAGACCGGGGCCGACGGCACGGATGAGGACGCGTTTGGTGCCGGAGCCTTGGAGGACGGAGCCGGTGGCGCTGGTGGCGAGGGTGAAGGTCGCGCCGGGCACGACGGTCTTCGCGACGGGCTGAAGGGCGAGGACCGGGGCACACGAAGAGGGACAGGTCGGGGCACACGAAGAGGGACAGATCGGGGCACACGAAGGGGGACAGGTCGTGAATCGTGACAGCACTGACCAACGGGCGGACTCCCGAAGCGGCTTCGCCGCGTTTGTCACGATTCACCACCTGGCTCCGTCGCAATATGCGGGTTGAAACCCGGGGAGGGAATTGCGGCCGCAAAAAAGGCCGGCGCCCCGGGGAGGCGCCGGCGGGATGGGGGCTCGTATGACCTGGTCTCAGATCGCGCTCAAAACTCGCCCGAGACCGGGAGCAGCGTCACCGCCCGCACCGCGTTTGGCACGGAGGAGACGGTGCTGCGCCCGGGCATCACTCTTCGCCGCGGGGCCCGCTCATGCGGTCGCAGATGTACGAGTGGGCCTGGTCGGCGAGCTTGGCGAGGAGCAGCAGATCATCCCGGCCGAAGCTGTCGGAGTCGTGGAATTTCTTTTCCTCGTCCATGTAGGTGCGGGCAAACGTGACGTTGTAGAAGGTGCGCTGGTCCGCCGCGTTTTCCCAGACGGCGGCCTTGATGCGGCCGAGGCGGAGGGTTTTCACGGGGGCGGGACCCGCGGCCACGGCCGGGCGGTTCTGGGGCGCGGAGTTGGGATATCGGTTTTGGGCGGTTTTCATGTTGTCATGGGGGTGCTGCGGTTGCGGAGGAGGAGGAACCGCCCGGATGGGTGGGTGCGGTTCCAGCGAACAACCGGGAGGGTGGCTGGCGGGTCGGTTTTGCCAAGCGACCGGTGTACCCAAATCGTGGTATAGGGTCCGGCGCGCGCGAGGCCTCCTGTCCCAACCCCGCTGACGAACCCGCTTCCTTCCAGCTCCCGCCCCAAAACCGGATTTTGGCGGTGAGGGGAAGCGCCATTTCGATCGTTGTCTGCGCGCGTTCACCCCACGTAGGTTCTGCGGCGTGATCACACCGTTCCAAGCAACGCGACGCATCGTCCCTGTTTCCCGGCCAGGATTCGGCGGGTGGTTGAGCAAGGTCGGCCTGCTCGCCGCCATGGCGGCCGCTGGCGTCGGCCCGTCGGCGCTGGCGGCACTGCCGCCCCGTGAACGGGTGAAGGACGATGCGCCGCGGAAAACCGAGGGTGTCGTCCACTACCGCGAGTTCGGCGCCCGGGGTGACGGGGTGACCGATGACTTTGCCGCCATCGTGCGGGCTCATGACTTTGCCAATGCCCACGGGCTTCCCGTCAGCGCAGACGAAGGCGCGACTTACTATATCGGCGGGGCGGATAAGACGGCCGAGATCCAGACTGACACGGATTTTGGCGCCGCGCGTTTTGTGGTGGACGACACCAAGGTGGAGAACCGGGGCGCCAACGTCTTCGCGGTCACTTCGCGGCTGAAGTCGTTCAAACTCAAAGGGGTCTCCGCGCTCAAGCGCAACCAGGAGCGGATCGACGCCTCCCTCCCTGGACCCTGCCTGATCGCGGTGACGAACTCCAAGGTGAAGCGGTACATCCGGTACGGTGCCAACCAGAACAAGGGCGCGGCTCAGACCGATGTCTTCCTGGTCGATGCCAGCGGGAAGGTGGACATGAAGGCGCCCATCATCTGGGATTTCGATCAGATCACCGAACTGACGGCCCATCCCTTGGACGAGCAGACGCTGACGGTTCGCGGCGGTAGCTTCACCACCATCGCGAATGCCGAGGACTCGAAATACGCCTACTATGGCAGGGGCATCGCCGTCAGACGTTCCAACGTTGTCATCGACAAGCTCGAACACCGCATCACGGGCGAAGGCGACCACGGGGCCCCCTATGGCGGGTTCGTCAACGTCGGCACCTGCGCGAATGTGATCGTCAGGAACACCGTGCTGACGGGGCACAAGACCTACCAGACGATCGGTGCCGCGGGTGTCCGGGTCTCCATGGGCACCTACGACCTCTCCCTCAATCGGGCCATCAATGTATCGTTCATCCACTGCACGCAGACGAATGACATCAAGGACCGGCGGTATTGGGGGATTCTGGGGTCCAATTATTGCAAGAACATCCTCTACGACTCCTGCTCCCTCTCCCGCTTTGACGCCCACATGGGAGTGGCCAACGCGACCATCCGCAACTCCACCATGGGGCATGCGGGGATCAACGCCATCGGCAGTGGGACGCTCACGGTGGAGGGAACCACGGTCTACGGTAATTCGTTCATCAACCTTCGCTCCGACTATGGCAGCACGTGGGAAGGCGAGTTCGTGATTCGCGACTGTGTCTTCATCCCGGCGGGCGGGAGCAAGGTGACCGCCAGTCTCATCGGTGGCTCCAACTCGGGTCAGCACGACTTCGGCTACACCTGCCACATGCCGGGGAGGATTGTCATCGAAGGGCTCCGCATCGACGACAGCAAACACCCCGACAACTACGCGGGACCTGCCATCTTCGCCGACTTCAACCGGAACTGCCGCGATGCGTCCTACGTGGAGAAGTTCCCCTATGTCCGGACCAGGGAAGTCGTGCTGAGGAACGTCACGACCGCCAGTGGCACGAAGCTCCGGGTCAGCGCCAACCCGTTTATGTTCCGCGCGGTGAAGGTGACCGAACTTCCGGATCAGTGACGGTAGGCCTTCGCCCGCTGGTTTCACCCCCTTTCATGAAGCCTGCGCTTCCCTCCTTGATTTCACGTTCTCTTCTGCGGGTCGGGTTCCGGTTGGGCCTTGTCCTCGCGGCGGCGGGCTTGGCGCGAGCCGCGGCGGAGCCGGCACGGCGCGAGTGGAACGTCGACGGCGTCACCCGCGAGGGTCTGGTCTATGTTCCGGCGCAGGCCACGACTCAGCCGACGCCGCTCGTCTTGGTGTTTCACGGGCATGGCGGCACGGCCCGCAACGCCGCCCGGTCGTTCGCGCTGCACCCGCTGTGGCCGGAGGCAATCGTCGTCTATCTGCAGGGGCTCAACACCCCGGGTCGCCTCACCGACCCGGAGGGGAAGAAGCCCGGTTGGCAATCGGCGGCGGGAACCCAAGGGGACCGGGACCTCAAGCTTTTCGACGCGGTGCTGGCGGGACTGCGGCGCGACTACCAGGTCGACGATCGGCGCATCTATGCGACGGGTCACTCCAACGGCGGCGGCTTCACCTACCTGCTGTGGGCCGAGCGCGGCGACGTCTTTGCGGCGGTGGCGCCTTCGGCCGCCTTCGCCCGCAATGTGCAGGGCACATTGCAACCCAAGCCGGTGATGCACCTGGCGGGGGAAAAGGACGAGTTGGTGAAGTACGCCTGGCAAAAAGAGACGATGGTCGCCCTGCGGAAACTCAACCACTGCGGCGAGGGGCAGCCGTGGGACAAACTCTGCACTCTCTATCCGTCGCCGCTCGGCACGCCGGTCGTGACGATGATTCATCCCGGCACTCATGCCTTCCCCCGCGCGGCCCCGGCGCTGATCGTGAAGTTCTTCCAGGAACACGCGAAATGCTGACAATTTTCGCTCTCTTTCGGTTGGGCACTCCCCCCCGCCCTACCAGGGACGAAGATCGGAAAGGGTGGGGCGCGGACTCCGCTCCGCGCCGGGCGGGAAATTGCGCTCCTGGGCGTGCATTCTGTTCCGCTGGGATCAGACAATTTTCTTGTGGGGGTGCCGGCGGCAGCTAGCTTGCCGGCGCCGGTGACCAAGCACCGGACCGCGCGGCCAACCTCGCGGGCCTTTCCCTGACACCCTGCCATGAATCCTTCTGTATCTTCTGTGTGGAATCGTCCCGGTTTGCGCGGTTTCGCGCTGGTCGCCAGCCTCTTGGCGCTGTCCGCCGCCGCCGGGGCCCAAACCGCCGCCACCGGCGCCATCGAGGGTCGCGTGTTCGACCCGCGGCGCGGGGAATTTCTGGAGAATGCCCGGGTCTCCGTGGAGGGAACGGCGTTGCAGGCCCTGACCAATGGCATCGGTTCCTACCGTCTGGCCGGCGTGCCGGCCGGGACCGTGAAGATCGTGGCGTTTTATACGGGGCTGGGCACCCAGACCGAAACCGTGACGGTCGCCGGGGGGCAGACCGTGCAGCGCGACATCACCTTTGCCGTTGGACGGACGGGAGCGGTATCCGGCGACGTGGTGAAACTCGATTCGTTCGTGGTGTCTTCCTCGAAGGAAATGGAGGGCGCGGCGCTCGCCATCAACGAGCAGCGCTTCGCCCGCAACATCGTGAATGTGGTCTCGGCGGACGAGTTTGGCAACATTGCCGACGGCAGCATTGGCGAGTTCATGAAGTTCCTGCCCGGCATCACGAGCGACTACACCGGGGGCGATGCGCGGCGTTTCTCCATCGATGGCGCGCCGGCGGACAACGTGCCGATATCGATGGGCGGTTTTGAAATGGCGAGCGCGGCCGGCGCCGGGACGCGGCGCGTCGTCGAACTCGATCAGATTTCCATCAACAACGTCTCGCGCATCGAGATCAACCGCTCGCCCACGCCCGATACGCCCGGCTCCGCGCTGGCCGGTTCGGTGAATTTTGTCCCCCGCAGCGCGTTCGAGCGCAACAAGCCCGTCTACAATTACAGCGTCGCGTGGTTGATGAAGGACGCCGAGCGGGGCTTCGGCCGTCGCACGCCGGGCCCCGGGTGGGGACAGATGACCTACAAGATTCATCCGGGCTTCGACGTTTCGGCCGTCGTGCCCGTGACGAAGACCTTCGGCTTCACCGTATCGGGCGGCTACTCCCTGCAATTTACGCCGCAGGCCAATACGGCGATGCAGTGGCGGGGTGCCGCGGTGGCCACGAACCAGGCCGCCACGGCGATCAACGGCCTGCCGGCCACCACGCCCGACGATCCCTATCTTTCCATCTTCTCCTGGCGCGACAGCGGCAAGAACACCTCCCGCCAGTCGTTCGCCACGACGCTCGACTGGAAGCCGGCGCGCTACGATCAGTTGAAGTTCAGTTTTTCCTTTGGCATGCTGCGCGAGGATTTCGCGACCCGCACGCAGACCTTCACCATCGCCCGCGTCCAGCCGGGCAATTGGGACGCCAACCACACCTGGGGATCGGTCAGCACCTATCCCACCACCGGCACGGCCATCAACGCGGGCAACGTCGCCATCTCCAACAACGGCCGCATTCGTCCCGGTCGTACCTTCACCCCGTCGTTGCGCTGGCTGCATGAAGGCCCGATCTGGAAAGGGGATGTCGGGGTCAGCTACGGCAGTTCGCGTATCGACTATCAGGATATCGACAAGGGCGCCTTCAACGGCATGACGATCCGGCGCAACAACGTGCAGATTCTGTTCGACGATATTTTCTATCTGCGCCCCGGGCGGATCACGGTGCTCGATCCCCAGGGCCTCCCGATCGACCCCTCCCAGCTCGAAAACTACGGCATCGTCTCCGCCAACAGCAACCGCCAGCGCACCTATGACACCGTGCGCCAGGCCTACGCCAACCTCCGCCGCACCTTCGACGTCCGTGGCGCCCCGCTGACGGTCAAGGCGGGGCTCGATGTCCGGAACAAGATCCGCGATCTGCGCGGGCCCGGGGGCAACCTCGAAACCTACACCTTCGTGGGCGCGGACGGGCGCGCCAGCACCACGCCGGCCACGCAGGCGGGGCTGCGCAATGACGACAGCCCGCTCCCCTTCATGGACGTGGCCTTTTCCCAACGCATCCCGGATTTCGGGTTGCCCCAGCAGCAGCAGGTCGACAACGGCAAGCTCTGGGCCGACTACGTGAACAACCCGGCGCACTGGACGCGCAACGCCAACACCGAATACATCGCCGTCACGAACTTCTCCAAACGGGCCGAAGAAACCATCGCCGCTGCGTTTGTGCGGGGGGACCTCAGTTTGATGCAGAATCGCCTGCGGATTACCGGCGGACTCCGCGTCGAGCAGACCAACATCAACGCGATGGGCCCGCGCAACGACCCCACCCTGAACTACCAGCGCGACGCCACTGGCAATGTCCTGCGGGGGACCAACGGCGCGCCGCTCCTCCAGGTGGCGACGACTGCCGGTCTGCCGTACTCCCAACTCACGCTGATCGATCGCGGCCTGCACGCGCAGAAAGAGTACCTGCGCTATTTCCCCAGCATCAACGCGAGCTACAATCTCACCGACGGACTCATCGGCCGGCTCGCGTACTCGCAATCCGTCGGCCGGCCCGACTTCAACCAATACGCCGGCGGGGTCACCTTGCCCGACCTCGAATTGCTCAATCCCAACTCCCGCATCACGGTCAACAACGCCTCGATCAAGGCGTGGCAGGCGCAGACCTACATGGCGCGCCTGGAGTATTATTTTGGTACCGTCGGCAGCTTCTCGGTCGGCGCCTTCATCCGCGACTACGACAACTTCTTCGCCAACGTCACGGACTATGTCAGCCCCGGCTTCCTCTCGACCTACGGGCTCGACGCCGAGGAGTACGGTTCGATCCTGACCGTCACCCAGTTCAACGCGGCCGAGCGGGTCCGGCAGCATGGTTTCGAGATCGACTACAAGCAGGTGCTCACCTTCCTGCCCCAGTGGGCGCGGGGCGTGCAGGTCTTCGCCAACATCAGTTCCCAGCGCGCCAAGGACACCGATAATCTGCAGGACATGAATCCGTTCTCGGCCAATTGGGGCATCAGCCTGACCCGGCCGAAGTTCAATATCCGGATCAACGAGAATTACCGGGGCGTCCAGCGTCGGGCCCTCATCGCCAGCACCGCCACCAACAGCATCGAACCCGGCACCTACAATTACCGGCCCAAGCGGCTCTACATCGATATCACTGGCGAGTATTACCTGCGGCGCAGCCTCGGTCTCTTCTTCGCCCTGCGCAACATCGGCGGAGCGACGGAAGACACCAAGATCTACGGTCCGCACACCCCGTTGTACGCCCGCTTCCGTCAGCGCGACGACTACGCGTCGCTCTGGACTGCCGGGGTGAAGGGGTCGTTCTAGGCGCGGCGGGGTGCGAAAACCGGATCGAAACCGGCGAGGGAATCCGCACCGGAAGTACCGCCGGTCTCTGACCGGCGTCGGCTGGGTAGGGGAACGGTGACCGCTTGCGATCCGTCGCAGCGCGGTCGCGGACAATGTCGAGTGGCGTGCGCCAATCCCGGACGCGGCGCCGGCCAATCTCCGTCCGATCATCCTAAAAGGAGCACTTGGAACCACGGAGGCACAGAGGGCACAGAGAGAAATCAGGTCGCCGATCCGATTCACCCACGGGGTGAAGCAACCTTTGAGGCGGAGTTTCCCCAACTGCCTTTCTTTGTGATCTCGGTGTCTCTGTGGTCAATTTCATCTGCGGAATTTAAGTTTATGGGTCGCGGCTTGCCGGGCGGGCGTTCGCCGATCATCCTCCCGCTCCAGCGTATGAATCGATTTGGTTTCGGAGCCTCGGAGGAGCATCAGCCGGTCACGTGGTGGCGGGGACATCCCGTTTACGCCGCGCACTTCGTCGTGGCCGTGTTTGTGGCCTCGATGCTGGTCACGACCCTGCTGGTCTTGGGGCGGGCGGCGTATTATCTGGACGGGCTCAGTTTCAGCAGCACGGCCGTGCTGAGCGGTCAGGTGTGGCGGGTGCTGACCTACGGTCTCGTGAACCGGCCGAGCATCCCCTTTGCGCTCGATATGGTCATGATCGTCTGGTTCGGCCGCGAGGTGGAGCGGTTTTTCGGCCGCCGGCTGTTTCTTCAGCTCTACGGGGGAATCTACCTGATCAAGCCCCTGTTGTTTGTCGCGGTGGGGCTTTGGCGACCGACCGCTTTCTCCGGCGAGGTGGGGGCCTTCGCCCTCTTCATTGCCTTCGCGACGCTCTTCCCGAACGCGCCGCTGCTCTTCAACATTCTGGCCAAGTGGGCCGCGATCATTTTGGTCGGCATCTTCAGCCTGATGGCGCTGGAGGCGCGCGACACCCTGGGGCTCCTCGAACTGTGGGCCACGGGTGGACTGGCCTTCGTCTTTGTGCGCTACCAGCAGGGCTATCTCACGCTGCCGAGCTTCCTGCTGATCCGGCGCCGCCCCCGGTTGCGGGTGCTGCCCGACGTCAAGCCGGTGCGCCCGGTGCCGGCGGAGCCGGTCAAGGGAGACGCCATGGCCGAAGTCGACGCCCTGCTCGATAAGATAGCCCAGTCCGGCATTCACAGCCTCACGGCCAGGGAACGCGAAAAACTCGAGTCGGCCCGCGCTGATCTTCTGAAACGGGGAGCCGGCCGGCATTGAGCCTCTGTCGGGCGGAACGAGTCTGATGCTTCGGACCGGCGCGGAGCGGAATCTGTGCCCTGCCCTGATTGATTTTCGCACCGGTAGGGCGGGGAGTCCCTTCCCCGCCGCAGTTGCCGCGCGATCGGCCGGCATGACGGTAGGAGCGGGTTTACCCCGCGATTTCTCCACCGCCCTCGCGGGATAAACCCGCTCCTACCCTCGCGGGATAAACCCGCTCCTACACCATGGCGGGGGCCCTGATTCTCAGCCAAAGAGTTCGCGACCGATGCGACGCGCGCGCGCCTGCTGGTCACTCGGGAGGCGGGAGGGGAACGGCCAGGTGCGCAGCCCGGCCAGACTGACGGCCAGCGGGTGGACCGCGGCGAGCAGGCGCTGCACCTCGGCGACCGAGACGTTCTCGAGGGAGTCGTGCACGCTGTGGTGTTGCCAGCGCCCGCCGGGAAAGTTGGCGCGCATGAACCACAGCGACGGCACGCCGGCGCGGTTGAAGGGAAATTGATCGGAGAACGGCACCAACTCCGGTTGGACCGCGACGTCGAGCCCCCCGGCGGCGAGTTTGGCGGTGCTGAAGCGCGCCAACTCCGGCGCGCCGGCGACCGACATGACGAAGTGGCCCAGGGGCGAGGAGACGCTGTCGAAGTTGATCACCAGGCCGGTGTTGCGTGGGGTGACGCGGTGCTGCGACACATAGGCTGCGGATCCCACCGAAAGCTGTTCCTCGGTGCCGAAGGAGATGAGCCGAATCGTGCGGAGGGATCGTTTCCGGCGGGAGGCGAGCGCCCGGGCGAGCGCGAGCAGGCAGACCACGCCCGAGGCGTTGTCGTCGGCGCCGGTGTTCTGGCATTGGGTGTCGTGGTGGGCGGTGAACACCAGCGCGGGAAGTTCGGGCTCCGTGCCTTGAATCTCCGTGATGACATTCTGCGAGGCGGCGGGGACCAGGTCGACCTCGACGCGCACCTTGACCTCCTGCACGCGTTCCCGCCGCCAGCGCCAGGCCTCGAGGTAGGGCACCGTGAGGGTCGGGGGCATGCCGTGCTCCCGCGCCCAATACGGATAGACTCCGTCGTTCTTGGCCCAGCCGAAGGGCAGGCGATCATCCACGTGGATCACGGCCAGGGGCTCCGCCGCCACCAGTTGCCGGTGCAGGGGCAGCGACGTGGGCAGCGGGCCGAAAAGAGCGAGGATCTTTCCCCGCAGGCTGCCGGGCCGCAGCGCGCGTCCGCCTTCCGGCATCTCCAGCCAGACGAGCGGCCCGGCCACCGGGCGATCCCCGGGAGTGGCCGGGGCTCCCACCAGGGGCCGCGCTTCCACCCGTTGCCAGCCGCGACCATGGCGCTCGTGCACCTCGGCCTTGGCGGAGCGCAGGCTGGTGCAGGGGAAGAGTTCAATGGCCACTTTTTCGATTCCGGCGTCGCGAAAGCGATGGGCGATCAAACCCGCCGCCTTGGCCTCGGCTGTGGAACCTGCGAGGCGTTCGCCGATGGACCCGCAGAGCATCCGCCAATCGCTCCAGATTGTGTCCGCATCGAAGTGGGTTTTCATGGACTACAAAGTGGGATTTGCCGGGCAAAGAGCCGGGGGTGCAAGCTTTCGTGCACTCACGGTTTCCAGGAAAACCTGGCCGCATACGGTGGCCCAGTCGGGCTAATGCTGCCGGGAGGCCAAACCGTCCTGGTTTGGCGCCTGGTCAGTCCCCTTGGTTCGGCCTCGGCTTGCGCTCCTGTGAAATGTCTGGGCCGAACTCCCGGAGAAAGCACAGGAGGACGAACCGCGGACGAGCCGAGGGGAGAAAGGCGGGGCGGCTTAAACCAAGGTCATACCGCCGGGGGCGTTTCTTGGACTCAGAAGGAACCCTTCACGCCCAGGGTCCATAGCGAGCCGAATTCCGCGCGCTGCCGAAACTGGGCCTCCGCGGGCGTGTTCGGTCCGGCGATCTCGGTGTCGTCGGTCGGATCGTTGATGTTCCGGAGATTGGCGAACAGCGCGAAGTTCTTCCGGAGCGAGTATTCGCCGGTCACATCGATATACGATCGCTTCGAGCCCCAGGTGAAGGTGTTGGGCTCGATGCTCCGACCGGTGACGATGCCGCGGCGCTGGCGGCCGAGATAATTCCAGTTCAGGCGAAGATTGTATTTTTCCCGCGAGAGGCTGATGCCCCAGCTGCCGCTGCGCGGGATGTACCCGGAAAAATTGTCGGCCTCCTCGCCGACTGCCCGCTGGGCGCTGCCGTTGGCGAAGACCTGCACCCCCCGCGCCCAACGCGGCAGAAACGTCAGCGCCTGCTTGTAGTTCACGTCGAGGCCCTGCATCCGCACCGTGCTGTCGAGATTGTATTGGGTGGAGACCAGGAAGGGATCGTACAGGACTGGATCCAGCCCATAGAGGGCGAGGAATTGCGGCGTGGCGTCGAATTGCGTGCTGCCGAAGAAATTCGTGAAGTCGCGGCGAAAGGCCCCGACCGACAGCAGGCCGACGCGTTCGAAATAATACTCGAGGGTCACCTTGCCGGTGCGGGCGCTCCAGGACTTGATCCCGGCATTGTTGACGCTGATGCGGTTGGAGTTGCTGGGCGAGGCCTCGAGATCGGGTAGGGTGACGCCGCCGGAGTATTGGTTGAAGTTGGGGCGACCGACCGAGGTGTACCAGGCGGCGCGGGCCACCAGGTTTTCGCGCACGTTGAAACTCGCGTTGAGGCTGGGGAACAGCCGCAGGTACTCCTTCTCGACCCGGGTGCCGCGGTCGAGGAGCGTCAGCTGGGAGACCCCGAGGGCGTCCGACGCCGGGAGGATCGTCAGCGGGCGATCGTTGGTCCCGAGGAGGATCTTTCCGGTGGCGTCGCGCTGGTAGTTGAGGGTGGGGTCACTGAGCGGGCCGCGCGCCTTGATGTTGGTCTGCTCGGCGCGGACGCCGGCCACCAGTTTGAGGCGACGGTCGAAGAAGGCGGCATCGCCCCGCAGGTAGACCGAGGAAATCGTTTCCTGGGAAAGCTTCGAGGCATTCACCGCGCTGCGGTACTCGGTGTTCGGCACGCTGGAAAAATAGGCGGGCTTCGCGCGGAACAGGTCCAGGACCGACTCATTGCTCACCCACTGCACGCGGGGAATGCCAAACAACCCGGCGCGCTGGTAATAATACTCGTCATACACCGCGCCCGCCCCGTCGTCGCTGGTGCCCGTGGGGGTCGTGGTGGCGCGGCCGTCGGCCCCAAGGAAAGTATAGGACAGCGGGGTGGTGCGGTTGTCATTGCGGGACTGGCGCACATCGACCCCGGCCTTGAGGGTGAGCGGCCAGGCTCCGCCGAAAGCGCGGCGGACATTCGCAAAGGCGGTGCGGTGCACGTTGCGGGAGAGTTGGGGGCTGCCGCCGGCGGTGCTCAGGGCGTAGGTGTTGATGTCGTAGGGGTTCACCGGCGCCCCGGTGACGCCGTCGGTCACGGTGATGACGCCAGGCCGCAGGTAGAAATTGTCGTCAAAGGAAACGGTGACGCCGGTGCGGCGCGCGAGGGTCGAGGCGAAGCGGCCCTTGTCGACATTGCGGAAGCGGTTTTCCGCGTGGGACGAGCCGAGGCCCACCTCGGCCTTCCAGATCGCGCCGTCGTAGCGGTAGGTGAGGCTCGGCATGTAGGTGCGGCTGTAGCGGTGGTTGCCGCCGTTGGAGACGCGCACCTCGCCGGCGCCGGCAAAGCCATGGGTGAACGTGGGGGAGAAATTACCCGGCAGCACGCGGTTGACGATGAAGGTGAGCGAGCGCTGGTTGTAGTCGGTGTGGAAGGTGCCGTATTGAAACGAGAAGGACAGGCGGCCGGCGGGGCCCAGCTTGTAGTCGGCACTGGCCGCGAACGCGGTGCGATCGGCGATCTTCGACTCGATGCGCACGAGGAAGTCGCTCAGGTAGGGGCGGTCGGGCGTGGTGTCGGGCAGGGTGCCGCCGTTGGTCGCGGCGCCGCCGCCGCGCCACGTGTCGGTGAGCAGCGGGCCCTCGACGTATTGGGTCGAGGCGCCGCCGGACACGGTGAAGCCGAAGCGTTTGTTCACGGGCACAATCCAGGAAAAGTCGAAACCCGGGCGCACCTTGTAAGTGGG
Organism: Opitutales bacterium; assembly: GCA_038249085.1. Taxonomy (GTDB): domain Bacteria; phylum Verrucomicrobiota; class Verrucomicrobiia; order Opitutales; family Opitutaceae; genus ER46. The sequence continues at coordinate 5,539 of JBBRWR010000097.1, read as the reverse complement.
GCTGCGGGCCGGGCCCCGGGTGCGGCCCCACTCGATCGTGCTGTCGCGGGCGGCGAGATAGACGCTGCCGTTGAAGACGGGCCGGGCGCGCTCAAAGGCGCTGCGCGGCACGAGATTGATCGAGCCGGCCAGCGCCGATCCCGGCGACTCCGGCGTCGGGGAGTAGACGGCCTCGATGCGCGAGACGTTGTTGATCGAGACGGCGTTGAGCTCGACGTTGCGCCCGGTGCCGGAGACCTCCGAGGTGGCGAGGCTGAAGCCGCCGATGGACACCGGCACATTGGCGGACGGGACGCCGTTCATCGAGATTTCGCGCGGGTCGCCGCCGCGGTACCCCATGGTGATTCCCGGCAGCATCTTCAGGAACTCACCGATGTTGCCGTCGGGCACGACGCCGAATTCGTCGGCGGAGACGACATTGACGATGTTCGGGGCGAAGCGCTGCTCGTTGATGGCGATGGCGGCGCCGTCCATCTCCCGGGACGCCGAGATCACGAGGGAGTCGAGTTTGACGATCTCGGTGTCGTTGCGATAGCGCGCGCCGCCAAGCAGGCTGACGTTGCGTTCGAGCACGGGGGCGCCCGCGAGGTCGAGCGGAATCTGCTGGGTTTCCATGCCGGTGTAGAACACCTCGAGCACGACGGGACCGGCGGGCAGATTGGTCAGGCGGTAGCTGCCGGATTCATCCGTGAAGGCGACGTGCGCCGTGCCTTGCACGGTGACCCGGGCGTTGTTGAGGTACTGTCCGGTCGTGCCGTTTTGCACCCGGCCGGTGACGGTGCCGGTGGTGGGCGCGGTGGTCGGGGGAGTGGCGGCGAAGGAAGGGGCGGGGACGAAAGCCGGGGCGAGAAGCAGGTAGGCGACGGCGGCGGCGAGGCGAACGAACGGGGTCGGGTGCGACGACCGACGGGGGAGGGGGTTCATCGGTAGCAAACGTTTGGAATCTGACCGCGATTGTCAGTAATACTTTGACGATTCCGGATCGATCGTCATTGCGCCGGTCGAAGCCGCGGCGCGACGGGGTGCGAAGATCGGAATCGGCGCCGGAGGAGGAGAACCGTACCGAAAGTACCGCCGGTCTCTGACCGGCGTTTGGCCGTAGCGGAAAGTAACGGGGCTTAGGTGGGGGTTGGTCGGGAGGGCCTGGACGCGGATTTCCGCGCGATCCTGCCGCGTAAGAAACCGCGGCTGTCGGCGAATACGGGAACGATGAGCACGAACGTCAACGCGGGGACGGTGGCGCGGCAATCGCCTCGTTCCACCGTCGACCTAGAAAGCGATCATCCGATTCCAGAACGCGAGCAATTCCTGGCAGGGCGGGGGCCCGCCATCCCGACGCGGCAACTGGGCGCACCGCGGTTGCGGTGGCGCCGGTCGGACCACTCGCTGCAGACGATCGAAATCAATCGCGTGCTCACCCTCGGCCACGATCCGGGCTGCGATGTCGTATTGCCCTACCCGTGGGTGGCGCCGGTGCAGTGCCTGGTCGGTTCCTATGCCGGAGGGTTTGCCTTGGTCGCACTCGACCCGACCTTCACGACCCGCCTCAATGGCACGCGGTTGGAACAGTCCGTAGCCCAGTTAGCAGACAACGATCGGATCGAACTTGGGGGAGAGCCGGTGGTGTTTCAGGAGTAGCCGCGGGCAATGCGCCGGTCAAAGACGCGGCGCTACGGGGTGCGGGGATCGGAGTCGGAACTCGAATGGGACAACCGTGTAAGAAGTACCGCCGGTCTCTGACCGGCGACGAGGAACGTGCGGGCCACACGTCGGCTTGGTGTTCGTGCGGAGTGCAATTCGCGGGCGCCACCGTGCGGCGTGCCAAGCGCCGGTCAAAGACGCGGCGCTACGGGGTGCGGGGATCGGAGTCGGAACTCGAATGGGACAACCGTGTAAGAAGTACCGCCGGTCTCTGACCGGCGACGAGGAACGTGCGGGCCACCCGTCGGCTTGGGTTCGTGCGGAGTGCAATTCGCGGGCGCCACCGTGCGGCGTGCCAAGCGCCGGTCAAAGCCGCGGCGCTACGGGGAGCGAAGATCGGAATCGGAACTCGATGGGACAACCGTGTAAGAAGTACCGCCGGTCTCTGACCGGCGACGGGCAACGTGCGAGCCACCGGTCCGCTCGCGATCACGGCTGTGGGGCGGGCGCGACGCGGCCCTACCACGTGCGCTTGAGCGTCACCCGCCAGAAACGGCCCTGGGGGCGCACGATCGTGCCATAATTGAAGCCGATGGGGTGATCCAGGTTGAGCGGCGGATCCTCGTTGAAGAGATCGTCGATGCCGACGGCAACTTGCGTGCCGCGCAGCCAGGAATCCTTCGGGGTGGTGTAGGTCGCGCGCACCTGCACGACCCGATACGGTTTTTGATACCAGCTGTAGGGCGAGTGATGTCCGCTGCTGGCGGTGTAGGTCATCGTGGCTCCCGTACTCCAGGCCCCCCGGTACCAATCGAGGGAACCGCGCCCCCGCCAACGTGGGGCACCCGAGTAGCCGGCGTAGTTGACCATGGACGTGAGACGGTCGTAGGCGCTCGAGGTGGCATGCGTATAGGTGCCCTGGGCCGCCGCCACCCAGCGCCCGCCTGCGACTGCGCCGGAATCTTTCACTCCGAAGTCCCAACCTTCGACCCGCCGCCGGCTGAGGTTGACCGTGAAGATGTCCACCCGGGTCAGGCGACCCGGTACGCTCGTGCTCTGGCCCGGTTCCACCGTGCTCGTGAGCCCCGCCGGGCCGGAGAGGATGGTCACCGGGGCGTTCGTGCGGTTGACGACCGTCTGGCTGCCGTCTTCGCGGTGCACCAGCGAGCCCAGCCCGCCCAGTTCGTTTTGCAGGATGTACACCGGACTCACCCCGGAGATGAGATCCTCGAGATCATAACGAAACCAGGTGGCCTCGAAGCTGTGTTTCCCGTCGCGGCGCGGGGTCCAGACGGCGCCGGCCTGCAGCGCGCGGCCCGTTTCGGGCGCCAGGCTGGGGTTTCCTCCCTGGCGGACGAGGCGCGGGACGTTGGGACCGTCGGACTCGTCGCCGGTCAGCGCCGGCGGTCGGCGCGGATCGGGCACCGAGTTGTAGAACCCGTCGCTCTGCGGTGAAAACAATTGGGGCAGGCTCGGCGCCCGAAAGGTGCGCGCCAGGCTGGCGCGCAGCGCGAGGCCCGTCGCGGGCCGGGCGACGAGTCCGAGCGAGGGTTTCACGCCGCTGTTGAAACTCCCGGAAAAATCCTCGAGGCGGGCCGCTCCCTCGACGGCCAGCCGTGGTCCGTCGGTCTCGCCGGGCCGGTCGGCGAGCAGTGGGGCGGCGGCTTCGAGCGCCACGGAGCGCACGGAACGTTGGAACGTAACGTCATCGCCCAACCGTCCCGTGCCCATGATGTCGCCGGCGCGGCTGGCGGCGTCGCTGACGGAGGAGAAAGTCTCCCGCCGGTGTTCGATGAAGGCGGAGCCCTGCAGCGGGCCGGCGGGCAGGCGGAGGAGTTTGCCGGAGACCTGGGCGTCGAGGACAAGCAGATCGGCCCGGCCGCCAAACCAGGCCTGGGTGGCGATCGCATCCAAGACCGGAGCGGGTTGGCGATAGTCGCGCCCGCCAAAGGGATTCAGCGCCGTGGCCGGATTGGTGCTGGCGAGGGCGGTGGCGACCGCCGAGGCGCGGTAGAGCCCCCGCGTGGTATCCACGTACTCATCGCGGCTGTAGGTGGCCGCCGTCTCCCACTTGACGCGGGCACCGGAGGGACTGCGGATTCCCGCCTGCCCCGACAGGTAGTCGTCTTCGGTGATCGTGCGGCGCCGCTCCTGATCCGGCGGGCGCCAGTTGACGACGACGTCGACGCCAAACGGATTGAAGGGATTCGTGCGGGGCACGATCCCGCCGTAACTGCGGGGGTGATACTCCGTGCGGGAACGGTTGCGCCCGCCGCCGGCCTCGCCGAAGAGGGCAAAACCGGGGCCGGTGTAGTCGAAGCGCGCGGTGGCGCCGAGGCGGTTGGCCTCGGGCAGCGTCCAGATGTCGCGGTTCCAGTCGTAGAGGTTGCGGGCGCCGGGATCGCCGCGCGTGACCTCGGGGGCGACGAAACTGGCCGCGGCGGCGGCGAGGAACTGGCCGTCGGTAGGGGCGCGCGAGGGATTGGCGAAACTCGGGGTGGCGCTGGCGAGGCCGTTGGTGCCGGGCAACGTGGTGACGGTGGCGCCGGCCGGCAGCCCCGGCACGTTGACCCCGTTGCGCCCGTTCACCTGGCCGGGGGCGACGTTGACGATCGCGTTGCCGCTCACGAGTTGGCGGCCATCGAACCCCGCGAGTTCAGCCGCGGGCAGCCGGGCATAATAATCATAAGCGGCGGTGAAACGCGCGGTGTGATCCGCGGTGTGCGAAAACGGCCGGTCGATGTTCGCCTGGGCGTGGCGCTGGAAATAGTCGAGGCCGACGCTGAAGCCCAATCGCCCGCGGGTGACTCCCGTGCTGAGGCTGGCGGACAGCTCCGCGGCGTCGTTCACGAAAGTGTTGCCGTAGCTGAGGCTGAGCTCGCCTCCCGCCGGCTGTCGCCGGGTGATAATGTTGACCACGCCGCCGACGGCGTCGGCGCCGTAGATGGCGGAGGCCCCGCTCTTGAGAATTTCGACCCGCTCCACGAACGTCGGCGAGAAGCGGTTCATGTCCACATAGGTGGTGATGAGGTCGAAGGGGTTGGCGTTGACCGTGGTGCGGCGGCCGTTGACGAGGATCAGGGTGTTGCCGCTGCCCAGGCCGCGCAGATCGAAGGCCGACACGCCCCGCGACTCGTTGAAGGCGACCATCTCGGTGACGGCGTTGCCGCCGAATTCGGGGAGTTCGCGCAGCATCTCGCCCAGACGCACCCGGCCGCTGGCCTGCAGGGCCTCGCGGGTGACAATCGTGTAGTTGATGGGGCTGGACGCGAGGGGCCGGCCGAGGCGGGTGCCGGTGACCTCGACGGGAGCGAGTTTGACGGGGTCGGAGTCGACTTGGGCGAGCGCGGCCGAGCAGACAGAAAACAGGATGGCGCCTCTGCGCTTGGCGGCGATTAACATGATTGCTTCGGGGTGGAGCGAAAACGGGTTCTGTCCGCGGCGAAGAGGACGAGCAAGCCGCGCCTATAAATATTAGGTGAAGGAGCAGCGTGTCATAACGCGTAAGAATACGGTGTGCCGGATAAGGGGTGCAGGGAAGGCGGCCTCCGAAGGATTGCCGGCGCCGCAGGACGGGCGTCCGACGAGCGCGCCCGCGAATCGCACCTACTCGCGTCCGACGGGAGTGAAAGGTCGGCAGTTCCGACGGGTTGCCGGACGCCGGTCGGAGACCGGCGGTACTTTCGGTCCGATACTCCGACACCGGTTTCGATTCCAGCCACCGCACCCCGTAGCGCCGCGTCTCCGACCGGCGGCTCGCGGACGTGTGCCGGCGCTCCCGCCCGCGAATCGCACCTACTCGCGTCCGACGGGAGTGAAAGGTCGGCAGTTCCGACGGGTTGCCGGACGCCGGTCGGAGACCGGCGGTACTTTCGGTCCGATACTCCGACACCGGTTT
>JBBRWR010000096.1:0-29767 GCA_038249085.1 Opitutales bacterium | reverse complement strand
GCAAAAGCAGAAAACTCCAAACGCAGAGCCGGCGTTGCACCGGTTTTCGGTTCCTCGGGTTTGGGATTTGTTTCGAACTTCGAGCTTCGGATTTCGAGTTTCCCGGTGAAGCGCTTGGTTCCGGCTTCGCCGGGTTGGGGCGGTGTCAAAGTCGTTTTCCCGCCCCGTAGTCTTTCTCTTGCTTCTTTCTCTTAATCTTTCTCTCCCGCGGACAAACCCTGACGAAAGAGAAAGATAAAGAGCACAGAGAAAGATTGGCCAATCGACTTTGGCACTGCCCTGGGCCGGCGAAAGCGTCTTCCATGATGGCGGTCCCATCGCTGGGTAGCCGGGCGCCCGATGGGGGTTCACCGCATCGGGCGAGGACAAGGCGATCCTCTGTCGCCAATCGAGCCGGTGCCTACCGGTTGTTGCCTTCACCGAGCCACGACTGGGCGGCGGCGACGTCCTGGGGCGTGAGTCCGTGGCTGGCTGCGATCGTGTGCACCTTGACTTCGGCCCCTCCGACGCGGAGCAGCGCGGCAAGTCGGGCCGGATGGTCACGCGGCACCAGCGGGTCGGTGGAGCCGTGGCACAGGAGCACGCGTTTGCCGGTCAGGGTTCCGGTCGTCGCGGCTTGTTCGAGGACGACCATTGAGCGCAGGAGAATCGCACCGCCGAGGCTTTCAGGTCGGAGCAGGAGGAGGGTGGCGGCGATGTTGGCGCCGTTGGAAAAGCCGATCGCGATCAGGCGGAGGGGATCCAGTTGGTAATGGGTCGTGGCGGCGGCGATGAAATCGGCCAGGACGTGGGTGCGCTGGACGATCTCCTGGGGATCGAACACGCCTTCGGCCAGACGGGCGAAAAAGCGCAGGGCGCCACCCTCGCTCACGTTGCCACGCGGACTGAGCAATGCGGAGCCCGGGGAAATCGCGCGCCCGAAACGGAGCAGGTCGTGTTCGGTGCCGCCGGTCCCGTGGAGGAGCAGCAGCGGGGGAGCGGCCGGGTCGGTGCCCGGTTCGAACACGTGAACATGGGAGAAGTGCGGTAAAGATGGGCGGACCATGGCTGCAGGCGATGGGTGAGTCGTCTGCGGCAAGTAAAAGGGGTGGAACCTATTCGCAAGCAGAGGCGTGCGTTCGCCCGGAAACAGCGGGCGGGGTGTTTGGCCAAAGGGACAGGTTATTCCGGCAATGCGGGCGGGGTCTTTGGCCAAAGGGACAGGTTATTCCGGCTCAGGCCTGTGCCATCATTTTGCCGGGGGCCTGGACCACGGGCGGTTCGAGGGCGACGAGCGCAGGGCTGCGCCAGAGTGGGGCGGGGCTGGGATGAATCGGCGCAGTCAATCAGGCATCGATCTTGTTAATCCGTTTGAGGTGGCGCCCACCCTCGAATTCGGCGGCGAGCCAGGCTCGGACAATGGCAATCGCCTGGGCTTCAGTGACCGTACGCTGGCCGATGGAGAGGACGTTGCCGTCGTTATGCGCCCGGTTCCAGATGGCCAGCTGTTCGTTCCAGCAGACACCGCAGCGGATGCCGCGGACGCGGTTGGCGACGATCGCTTCACCGTTGCCCGATCCGCCCAGCACGATGCCGCGTTCGAACTCGCGCCTCGCGACCGCCTCGGCCACGGGACGAATCCAATCCGGATAATCGCAGGCGGCGTCAGAATACGTGCCCAGATCGCGCACCGTATGGCCCTCCGCCAGCAGAGTGGCCTTGATCGCCTCCTTGTAGGCAAAGCCGGCGTGGTCAGAACCGATGGCGATGGTAAGAGACGGCATGGTGGGGGAAGGGTGCATTTCGGCGGTCAGGCGCCGGAAGACCAGCCGGAAATCAAGCGTCGATTATCCGCAGGAAGGCGGCGATGTCGGAAAAATCGGCAAACACGGCGTCGGGTGCATGCGGGGTGAGTTCGGCGACGGAATGGCGGCCGGTGGCAACCGCGATGGTACGGGCGCCGATCACCTTGCCGCACTCGATATCATGCGGAGTGTCACCGATAATGAACGTGTGCCCCGGTGTGAATTCATGGTGATGGCGTTCCCGGGCCCGCCGAAGGGCATGAGGGCCGAGATCGTTCCGTCGCGGGCTGTCGTCGGCAAAGGCCCCGAATTCGAAGTAGTGCCAGACCCGATAGTGGCTGAGCTTGAGTTCTGCGCCGCGTCGCAGGTTTCCTGTCAGCAGACCTTGGGCGACGTCGGGGCGGTGATGGAGCGTCTCGAGTAACTCAAGAACGCCGGGCAGGACCGTTCCTTGGGGCCCGTTGGTGAGTTCTCCGGGGAGGAGTTCCAGGTACGCTTCGAGGTAATCGTGGCAATTTTCCGCGGTGGGTGGAAGTCCGTGGTGTTGGAGTACCTCGCCCGTGATCCACGTGTCGGTGCGACCGGCCCAATCGATTTGGCCCAGGTCGGCCGGAATGCCGAAGCGTTTCGTAAAGGCGCGCTCCATCGCGCGCACCCCCGCGCCCTGCGAGACAATGAGCGTTCCGTCGATGTCCCAGAGGATTAGTCGCTTTTGCATTGAGGGACGATGGCATCCAACGGCAGCGGTCGGAAGCGCGAAAACCGCAGGGACAGGCCCGTCGTACCCTGGTCAGGTGGCACCATCGATCCGCTACTCCAGAACATTCCCCCCCTTCCGAACGGTCAGTCCCATGGCGAAAAGGGAAGATACGGTCCTTCTCCGGGAGCTGGCCTGTCCCGGCCCAATCCGGGTTGCGGCCGGGGGGTGACGGGGCCGCAACCAAGGAGCCAGCGGGAGCGTCTTCCCGGCAATTGTCCTCGTATCCCACCCTCGGCATTGCCAGCGTTTTCCGGTCCCATGCCTGAAATCGCGCCCGAATCCGAATCAAATCCGGCCCGTGGCGCCGTCTTTGTCAGCTATGCCCGGGAGGATTCCGTGGCGGTCCAATCCATCGCGGAAACGCTGCGCCGGCACGGCATCGAGGTCTGGTTTGATCAGAATGAACTCGTCGGCGGCGATGCCTGGGATGCCAAGATCCGGCGGCAGATCAGGGAGTGCACGCTCTTTCTGGCCGTGATTTCCCGCAACACCAACGCCCGGCTCGAGGGCTATTTTCGGAGGGAATGGAAACTCGCCATCGACCGCACGCAGGACATGGCGGACGAGAAGGCCTTTCTCCTCCCGGTGGTGATTGATGAACATCCTCCCGGGACCACCCGGGTGCCGGAAAAGTTTTTCGAAGTGCAGTGGATCACCCTGCCCGACGGCCAGGGCAACGAAGTGCTCGCTGCGCGGGTCCAGGCGCTGCTCAGCGGGGCGGCATCCGGGGAGACCAATGCGCCGTTCGCCATCGCCCGGCCAAAGTCACCGCCCGGCGAAACCGCCGCCCGGCAGCGGGGCGCCGGCACCGCGAAGGCGGGCAGGAAAACTCCGCGTTATCGCACCTGGCTGCTCCCAGTCGGACTGCTGCTGGTCGCAGGCGGAGGGCTTGCGATCGTGGAATTTTGGCCGAAGCCAGCGCGGCCGGTCCCGGCAAAAGTGAGCCCAGGGAAGGCGGCCACATCCAAGACGGGGGGAGGAACCGCCAAGGCCAAGACGCCCCAGGCGGCCCGGGCGTCCGAGGCGCGACAGTTGGTGGCCAAGGCCACGATTTTGTGGGAGAAGTGGGACGAAGCCACGCGCGGGGACTGGAGCCTGGCGGAGGAGCTCTGCAAGCGGGCGGTCGAACTCGATCCCGCCGACGGCGAGGCTTGGGCCGTCTACGCGCAAGTGACGGTCGGGCAATACGAATTTTACCATGATTCGGCCGCTGATGATCTGGCGCGGGAGCGGGCGGAACGAGCCGTGCGACTCCAGCCGACATCGAAGACGGCGCGGCTGGCGCTGGCGAACGCCTATCGCCTCAATGGCTCCACGCAGCCGGAGGCGGAGCGGTTGTTGCGCCACCTGCTGACGACCGTACCGGACGACAAACGGGTGTTGCGCACGCTGGGCGACACCCTGCGTGATCGGAGGAAATACCAGGAGGCACTGACGTTTTACGATCGGGCCGCCGCTCTGCCCGGCGGCGATCATCTGGCGCTGCTCGCCAAGAGCTATACGTTGGAATTGCTGGGGCGGTACGAAGAGGCGGAGACCGCGGTGGACCAGTCCCTCGCCATCCGCAAGGGGCCGGCGGCGATGCTGCGCAAGGTCGATTGCCTGCTCAATTTTCACGGTGATCTCGCGGCTGCGGCCAAGGTGCTGGCGCGGGTACCCACCGCGGCGCTCCTGGACGATCGGGCGGTCTCCCTCGCCTGTCAGCTCTGGCTGTGGAAACGGCAGCCGGACAATTGCCTCGACGTCCTGAACTCGGTCTCGCGCGATTTCCTGCAGGGGTATTATTGGGCGGGGGCGCCAAAGAGCTGGCTGCTCGGCAAGGTGCACCAACTGGCGGGACGCCCCGCGGCCGCCGAGGCGCAGTGGCTTCTGGCCCTCAAGGCGATTGAGAAGGCCCGGGTGGAAAAACCCGACTCCGTCGAATTGATCTTTTGGAAAGCCAACGTCCTGGCCCGGCTCGGGGACAAGATCGAGGCGGAGAAGGCCCTGGATCTCGCGACGCAACTTTCCGCCACGGGCACGGGCAAGAGTGGCGCGCATGTCGCGGCCATCAAGTTGTTGCTCGGTCACAAGACGGAGGCGCTCGATCTGCTGGAGTCGAAGTTGAAGACGCCCGCCGCGCCGCTGTTGCGGATCGAGTTGCGCTATGAGCCGACCTTCGACGAGTTGCGGGGCGATCCCCGGTTTGAAGCGATGATCACTCCGCCCGCCCCAGCGGAACACTGACGAGGGTGCATCGCCGAGGTTGGCGGTGCCTTCCATGTGGGCGCGGTGCCCTCACCGCGCGGCCCGGCGGGGACGAAATTTCGCGGGGTGTGGGCACCCCGCCTACAACCGCCAACTCAGAGATACGCTCCACTAACGAGACGTGCCGCGCTTTCACCTGGCCTGCGCGGGGTAGCGACGGAGGTCGAGCGTGTGGCGCCCCTCCGGAGGGAAGTCGATTTTGGGCACGAAGCGCGGCTGGCCGATCGTGGCGGGCCACGGTTCCCACCGCTCGGCCCGGCGGGTGGCCGCCGCGGCGTCGTCCGCCGGTGCGGCGGGGTAGTTGGCGTGGCGCGGGTTCCAGACATGCCAGCGGGCGGCCGCGACCACGATGAAGGTCGCGCGATCGACCCACTCGAGCAGCAGCGGGGCATGCACGGGCACGTGGGGCTGGAGCGAGGGCGTCAGATAAAACGCCCGGTAGCGGATGCCACAGGCGGCGCCGCCATCGGTGGTGACTCGAAATTCGCAGGGCAGGCCGTTGACGAGCAGCAGGCCGCCTTCGAGAATCCTGGCGTCGGCGACGCGGGCCTCGATGCGATCGAGGCTCGAGTCGACGGTGCGGGCGACCGTACCGGCGTTGGGCGACTCTCCGAGCAAAGGCCAGGCCTCGAGTGCCTGGCGGAATTCGATTTTGAAATCCCCGTTCGCCTTGTCTGCGAGGGAGAACTCCCCGAGCTTGGGAAAGCGAAACTCCCAGGGAGCGCGCAGCCACTCCGGATCGAAGGTGACGCCATGTTGCCGCAGATCGGCGCAGATCTCCCGGAGATCCTCCCAGACGAAGGCGGGCAGGAAGAAACGATCATGCAACTCGCCGGCCCAGCGGACAAAGGGCGCACGAAAGGGGGCGGCGCACAGGCGGGCGAGGACCGCGCGGACGAAGAGCGCGGTCACGGACTGGACGGCGCGGCGCGGATGGGACTCGAAGGCGCGAAACTCGACCAGGCCCAGGCGACCGTTCGGGGCGAAAGGATTCCAGAGCTTGTCGACGCTGATCTCGGCCCGGTGGGTGTTGCCCGAACGATCCATCAGGAGATCGCGGAAGAGTAGATCAAAGAGCGCGAGGTTCTGAGGGGTCCCGAAGTTTTCGGCCCCGGCACAGGCGATCTCGAGTTCGTAAAGCGCCTCGAACGTCGACTCGTCGATGCGCGGAGCCTGCGAACTCGGGCCGAGATAGGCCCCGGTAAAGGCGTAGCTGAGGGCGGGGTGATGCTGCCAGTAGCGGATGATGGATGGCAGGAGCGCCGGAAACGCAAAAAACGGCGAGAGCCGATCCGAAGGTCCACCGAAGACGAGGTGGGCGCCGCCGCCGGTCCCGACCTCGCGGCCGTTGAACTGGAGCTTGCGGGCGCAGAGTCCCACGGCGTGGGCGGCGGCGTAAAGCTGCACGAGTTGGGCGTCGTAGTCGGCCCAGTTGGCGCAAGGGGACAGGTTGATCTCGAGCACCCCGGGATCGCTCGCGAGGCCGATGGTGGGCAGGGCGGGGTCGGGCGGCGGCGCGTACCCGGCGAGCACAATATCGCGAACCTCCAGCGCGACGAGCGTCGCCTCGATGGCGGCGAGGAGCGCGACATACGCCGGAAGGAGGAGCGGGGGAACGAAGACGGTGAGGGTGCCGGTGCGGATTTCCGCGGTGATCGCGCGGCGGAGTTTTTTCTCCCCGAGGCGGGCGAGCGGAAGCCTCAGCCCGGCGGGGCTGTCGCCGACGAGCAGCGGGAGGGCAGCGCGGCCGAGTTCTGCGCGCCAATCGTCAGTGATCCAATTCTCCCCGGGTCGGTCGAGGGGAAGGACGTACCCGGTGACGGCGTCGAGTTTGGCAGGCTCGGCGAAGGGAAGCACGCCGGCGGAATCGAGGCCGAGGGTTTGGGCGAGGCCGTTGATGAACTCTTTCGCCAGGGTGGCCGTGTGTCGGCCGGGTTCGGTGTCGACCCGCAGGCGGGTGAGATCGTGCCACAGCGGGACGCCATCGCTGCGGCGTTGGAGGAGCACCGTCCACCGGGGGAGGGGTTCGCCGGGAAAATGTTTGCCGGAGGTTTCAATCACGACCCCGCCGGGAAAGGCCGAGCGGATGAGTTCACGCGCGAGGGTGCGTGCGTAGGTCAGTTTGGTGGGCCCGAGCGCTGCGGTCTGCCATTCCGCGCCCGCCGGCGAGGTCGGCACAAACGTGGGCTCGCCGCCCAGGGTAAGGGAGACGCCGCTGCGCGCGAGCGAGGCTTCGACGCTCTGGCCGCAGGCGATGACCTGCTGCCACACACCGGTCGGATAGGGTTCGTTCACGGCGTCCTAGAGTTGGTCGACGGTCAGCACGGTGGTGAGTTGCGAGGTAACGCCGGCGGGCCCGAAGAAGCCGCCCTGAATTGGATTTACACTCTCGGCGACGGCGGCGTGGGCCACGGGAACAAAGGCGTCGTCGCAGAAGATCCCGCGGGTGGCATCGAGGCCACGCCAGCCGGCGCCGGGCAGGTAGACTTCGGCCCAGGCATGCATCGCCGCGGGCGTCGCATCCTTCGGATCGGTGGGAGGGGGCTCGTGGACATAGCCGCTGACGAAGCGCGCGGCGACGCCGAGGGAGCGAAACAGCTCGATGAGAAACACCGCATAGTCGCGGCAGGAACCGCCGCGCCGGGCGAGGGTTTCGGTGGCGGATTGTATGCCCTCCTCATCCCGACGCACGTAGCCCAGCGCGGCGTGGACCGCGGCATTGAGGGCGGAAAGGAAGGGCAGGGTCTCCTCCGGCGGGGTGAGCAGGTGTTCGGCGAGCCAGCCCTGCAGGACGCCGGGAGCGGGCGAATCGGCGCGTGGCTGGAGGCAGGGGGCGAGGCCGATCTGTTCGGCCGCATCGTAGCGGAAGGGAAACTTCATCGCCTCGGGCTTGAGGAAGAAGTCGAACGGATTGGCGTCCAGCGTCTCGACCATCAATTGCGTGCGGATCTCCAGCCGGGTGGTGGGGGACTCGTCGGTGAAGAAGGCCCAATCGAGAGCGTTGTCGAGGGGATCGTTGGTGGCGATGCGGCGCGCCGCCGGAGCGATCTCGAGCGAGAAATCATGCAGCCGTTGCCGCTGGTTTTCGCGCGGGCGCAGGTAAAGCGCGTGCGGGGCGAACGAGACGGGCCGGGAATAGGCGTAACGGGTGAGATGCTTGATCCGAATAAACATGGGAGAGGTCCGACCCGGCTCGTCAGGCGGCCGCGAACGCAGCCTTGGCTTCGCGGACCGTTACGTCGACCTTGAGCGAACGCGTGGGGGCCCCGCGGTAGGTGCCGTTGACCGGCCGGATGTCGGCGTAGTCGCGGCCGATGGCGGCCTTGATGTAGCGATCATCGGCGGGGCGGTTGTGGGTGGGATCGAAGGCCACCCAACCGAAGTCGGGAATCCAGGCTTCGATCCAGGCATGGGAGGCCTCGATTTCGCGGGGCCGGCGGGTGTTGTTGAAGAAGTAGCCGCTGACGTAACGGGCGGGGATGCCCATGCTGCGACACAGCCCGAGGTGCACGTGGGCGAAATCCTGGCAGACGCCCATGCGCAGCTTGAGGGCGTCGGTGGCCCGGGTGTGGACGCCGGTGGTGTTGGGCCGGTAGGCGAAGCGTCGGAAAACATGTTCGCCGAGGCGGCGAACGTCGCTCCACACGTCGCTGCGGCCCTCCTCGAGGGCATCCTGGGCTTCGCGCCAGAGCTCCACTTCGAGCGGCACGTAGGGTGAACTGCTGTAGAATTCGGCGAGCATCTCACGTTCCGACGAGCGTTCGAGCTCGATGGCGGGCACCCGCGGCACCGGCGGTCGCTCGGCGGTCGGTACGGTTGTCACCACCGAGCTGGCTTCGATCACCAGTTTTTGGTGTTTCTCGATGATCTCGAAGTAGTGGACGGTGTTGCCGTGAAAGTCGTCGTATTCCCGGGGGATGGCGCCGGGGGTGAGGTGCAGCTTGAAGTCGAGGCAGCTCTGCGTGGCGTCGTTGACGGGGCGCAGCCGGACCTCGTTGAAGCTGTCGTGCGCCTTGCCGGCGTAACTGAAGGTCGTGCGGTGAAGGACGCGAAGATGCATGGCGCCGGCGCGGAGAAGGGGCAACCGCGTCGGCGCGCTACTGCTGCTGCTGCTGCTGTTGCTGTTCTTCCAGCACGGACTCGGCCGGATAGAACATCGTGGTGTCGACGAGTTCGTCGCTGATCGTCGTGAGCGTGGATTGGATATCCGTGAGGAATTCGTGGAGGCCCTGATCCAGCACGTCGGTGATGGTGAGAGCCTGGAGGTTGGCGAGCAGCCGGCGGGAGGCGCGGGCGGCGGCGGAGCGGGGCCGGGTCCCGGTTTCCCCGAGGATGCGGCGGAGGAAGTCGTCGATCTGCACCGCGCAGAAATGCAGCGAGCGGGGAAACGAGTCGGAAAAGATCAGGAACTCGGCGGCCTTCCAGGCGAGAATCTCGCGCACATAAAAGCGGCGATAGGCCTCCAGGGCGGAAGCGGAGCGGAGGACCGCCTGCCATTGGGCGGTGTCGAGGGCGCCGCCCACATGGGCCGCGGTCGGCAGGAGGATGTGGTACTTGACGTCGAGGATGCGTGTGGTCTGGTCCGCGCGCTCGAGGAATTTGCCGAACTCGATGAACTCCCAGCCCTCGCTGCGGGAGTAGGTCGAAGCGGTGAGGCCCTGGAATAGGTGGGAAGCGCGGTTGATCTTGGCGAAGAACTCCTGCGGGCCGGCGTCCCAGACCGCGGCGGCGTCCTGCGACTTGAGCAGGAGGTGGAGCTCGTTGATGGTCTCCCACATCTCGAGGGAGATCTGGTCGCGAATCATCCGGGCGTTTTCGCGGGCGGCGTGCACGCAGGCGACGATGGAGCCCGGATTGCGGAGATCGAAGGCGAGAAACTCGGTGACGGTGTGGCTGTCCACCTTGTCGTACAGGGTCGCCATCAATTCCTCGCCGCCGGAGCTGAGCATCAGCGATTCCCAATGCTGGTCGCGGCCGACGTCCTCAATGCCCTCGAAGTCGAACATGAACTGGAGGTTGACCTCGAGGAGGCGGGCGACGTTTTCCGCCCGCTCGATGTAACGACTCATCCAATACAAGGAATGCGCCACGCGGGAGAGCATGACGGTCGCCTGGGAGCGGGGGGCCGGCGGCGCGGAGGAGGATCGGGCGGCGTCAGGCATGGTCAGAGGGCGGGCGCGGGATTTTTGTTTTCACGATGGCTTGGGGCTATTCATTGCCTTGGAGCACCCAGGTATCCTTGGAGCCGCCGCCTTGGGAGGAATTGACCACCAGCGAGCCCGCGCGGAGCGCCACACGGGTGAGACCGCCGGGAGTGACGGTGATTTTTTCCCCGTAGAGGATGTAGGGCCGCAGATCGATGTGCCGGCCCTCGAGGCGGCCGTTGCACCAGGTGGGCGAACGGGAGAGCATGATGGGATCCTGCGCGATGAAGTTGCGCGGCTGGGCGGCGACCTGCGCCCGAAAGGCGGCGCACTCCTCCTTGGTGGAGGCCGGGCCGATGAGCATGCCATAACCGCCGGCCTCGTTGGCGGACTTCACGACGAGTTGCTCGATGTTCTCGAGGATGAATTTCCGCGCGAGCGGATCGGCGGCGAGGTAGGTCTTTACGTTTGGCAGGATGGGTTCCTGATCGAGGTAATATTTAATCAGCTTCGGCACGTAGGCGTAGATGACCTTGTCGTCGGCCACCCCCGTGCCAATGGAGTTGGCGAGGGCCACATGGCCGCTGCGATAGGCATTCACCAACCCGGGCACGCCCAGCATGGAATCCTCCCGAAAGACGGTGGGATCGAGAAAATCGTCGTCGATGCGCCGATAGATCACATCAACCGGCACGAGGCCCGCCGTGGTGCGCATGAAGACGCGGGCATCGCGCACCACCAGATCGCGACCCTCGACGATCGGAATGCCCATTTGGCGCGCGAGAAAGCAGTGCTCGAAGTAGGCGCTGTTGAACACGCCCGGAGTGAGCAGCACGACGCTCGGTCGCTCGGCGCGGTCGGGCGCGAGGTGGAGGAGGGCCTTGACGAGATCGTCGGCGTAGCTCTCGACCGGTCGCACGCCATAGCGCTGAAAGAGGTTGGGAAAGGCGCGGCGCATCGCGGCCCGGTTCTCCAGCATGTAGCTGGCGCCCGACGGGCAGCGCAGGTTGTCCTCGAGCACGAGGTAATTGCCCTTGTCGTCGCGAATGAGATCGGTGCCGCAGATGTGGACGTAGATCCCTCTCGGCACCGAGAAGTTCATGAACTCGCGCCGGAAGTGCTTGGCTCCGAGCACCAGGGCAGGCGGGATAATCTTGTCCTTCAGAACCTTCTGGTCGTGGTAAATGTCGTCGAGAAAGAGGTTGAGCGCGTGGAGCCGTTGGACGAGACCGGCTTCGATGTGCTGCCATTCCGCGGTGGGAATGATGCGGGGGATCAGATCGAAGGGGAAGATCCGTTCGGTACCCTGCGAGTCGTTGTAGACGGTGAACGTCACCCCGCGGCGGAGCAACGCGAGATCAACCGCAGCGCGCCGCCGGTCGAATTCAGCTTCGGCCAGCGTGCCCAGTCTTTCGCCCAGTCGACGGTAATGCGTCCGCATCGCGCCGTCGGGTGCGTACATTTCGTCGAAGAATTTGCCGGAATCGTATTGGGAGTTGAGAAGCGACACAGAGAGGTTTTGAGGGGACGGAGGTGAGTGAGATAGCAGGTCCCTTGCCAGCACCAGCGGGGGACTCCGATTGAGGTCCGCGGTTGCTGCGGACGGACCGAGGCCGTTTGCTTTCAGCGTCTTACCGCGGTAATCGCCGTTCCTCCAAGGATTAGGCCAGCGCCGGTAATTTCATGCAAGGCGAAATGCTCGCCGAAGAACACGACCCCGCCGGTCGCGATGCCGAGTGGCACGAGGATTTGCAGCAGCGAGCCCTCGGCTACAGGCAGGTCGCGAAAGGCCCGGGTCATCGTGATTTGTCCGATGGCGGCCAGAATTCCCGCCAGCACCATCATGCCCCAAGCCAGCTCCGAAACGGACTGGAGCAGGAGAATCGCTGGGAGGCCACACAGGAGCAGGCCGTAGACACATTGGGCGGCGAAGATGGTGGATGAGTGATCCGTGGCGTGGAGTTGGCGAATGGTGACGACGACATACGAGGCGGCAAAGGCGGAAAGCAGCGCGAGCAAGTCGTAGAATCCAGGGTGGGCTCCGGCGCCGAAAGCGTTGGTCAAGAGAGCGAGCCCGGCGAGCGCGGTGAAACTGCCCGCGGCGAGCGAGGGTCGGAACCGCTCCCCCAGCACCCACACCGCCAGCAGGGCGCCGAAGATGATGTACATGTTATTGATGAACGTCGCCCGTCCGGCGCCAAGATGAACGACGGCGAGATAGAAGAGGTAGACGCTGGCGCCTCCCACAATGCCCCGGCCAATGAGTTTGGGCTGGGTGAAGAGCCGGCGAAATTGAAATTCGCGTTGGTACAACCAGAACACGACCGCCATGCCGGCGACAAAACGCACGCACGCCACGAGCCAGACGTTCACGGACTGCACTTCGCCTAGCGCCCGGATGAGGAGTACGTTGGCGGTGAAACACGCGGTCGAGGCCAGCATGAGCACGACTCCGCGGGAGTGCTGCGTACGGGGATCGATGGCGGGGGGGCTCATGGCGGGGTTTCAGCATGGCCATCCGGGAGCGGTGAGGAAGCGTGGATGTCCGGAGACGGGGCGCAATCGGGAGAAAAATGGGGGGTGTTCTGCTTCGGCCCTGCCAAATGTTTAAAAAACGAGTCATCGGCGCCGGCGGAACCGGTGTCACGAGCACGTCGCCGCACGAGGCGTCCCCATGGTGGGCGAACCGCGTCACGGCGCCGGTGCGAAGGGCGTGCCGGTTGGTCTGCGTCTCCTGCCAGGACCAGGCGGCCGGGTCCCGCCGGTTCCAGTGCTGGAACGCGATCGCCCCGACCGGCGTCGAGGCGCCAGCGGCCGTGGATGGATTGACCGATCTCCCGGGGATCGCGGATGCCGGCCCGCGCGATTGGGCGCGGCGGCGGGTGGAGCCGCTCTCGGCGGTGAGGGTGACCTCCTTGGTGAAACGACGGCCATCGCGGAACCGGGCGAATCGGATTCCGCGGCGGCCCAATCAATTTCCATCCGAAACAAATTCATTGGGAGGTTCTTGGAGTATAGTGCAGGATTGCCCTGCCTCCCTATGACAATGCCCCCTTCCTTCCCACCTCCTCGTTTTCGCCTGGCCCGGCCACGGCTGGCTGCCCTGGCCTTCTGCCTCTTTCTTCCCCTCGCACTGCCCGGGGCCGATGCCGCGGCCCCGGCCAACCGGGCCGAACGGGATGAAGCGGTGGTACTGGCGCCCTTCGCGGTGGTCGGCGATCCCCACGACAGTTATGAGGCGCACAACACGCAGGGTGTGACGGGGACGAATCGGGCGATCGCCTCCCTGCCGCTCTCGATGGATGCGTTCACCCGCACGTTCATCGACGAGATTGCGGCGACCGACATCAACGAGGTGCTGCAATTCGCCGCCAACGTGGAGGACATCCAGGATACGGGAGGGGGCGGCAACGGCGAAGGACAGCGCTTCCGCATCCGGGGCCTGCTGTCGGCGGAGGAGCGGCGGCGCGACGGATTTTTGACGACCAGCCGGATCGACACCTACAACCTCGAGCGCGTCGAAGTCCTGCGCGGACCGCAGGCGTTACTGCACGGCCAGGGCATCTCTTCCGGCACGATTTCCAGCGCCACGAAGCGCGCGAGCGCGACGAACCCGCTCCGGGAAGTGCGCTTTCAGACCGACAGCCACGGCACGCAGCGGTACACCGTGGACCTCAACCAGGGCGTCGGCGGCAAGGTGGGAGTGCGTTTCAACGGGCTCTGGTCCGAGCAGCGCTTCTGGCAGGAGCATCTCTCGAACCGGACGGAAGGCGGTACCGTCGACCTGGTGGTGCATCTGACGCCCCGGCTGCGGGTGCGGACCGGCTTCGAGTACCTCGAGATGCGCGGGCAGTTGCGCGGGCTCAATTCCGCCGACTTCACGTTCGTCGACAACAGCGGCACCGATGCGCGCACCGGACAAAAGGTCGGAGCTCTCCTGGCCGCGGGCAACACGGCCGGGATCATCGTCGGCGGCGAGCCCATCGCGTGGGACAATTACGCCAGCATCATGGGCGGCTACAGCGCCAACGAACAACGGGATCGCAACTTCCTGGCGGCCGTCGAGGCGGAGCCGATGCGTGGGCTCTACCTGCGGGTGGCCTTCAACCAGGCCACGTCCAAGAACAACAAGTACATCAACAACAACGTCCGCGATTTGCTCGCCCCCACGGACTCCCGGGCCGTCGCTCGCCAGTACTCGGTGCGCATCGACCCCTCGCGCAATTTCAACGACCGCTTCGGCCAGGCCCTCCAGGCGGCCGCCGTCTACCAATTCACCCTCGGGGATTTCGTCGCGAACCAGGTGGTGCTGGGCGGGGAGGCCCGGCTCAAGAACCAGACCTTTGGCGCGCAGTCACTCTACCAACTCGACGCCGCCGGCAACTTCCTCCCGGGCACGCAGGACGGTGGCCGGCGCCGGGTGACCGTCGCCGGCGTGCCCGTGCAGAACGAGCTGCCGGGTTTTCCGGATTTCACGGACCTGCGGTGGGGATTCCGGGCGACGCCCACGCCGCGCCATGAAAAGCAGGACGCCGCCTACCTCAACTGGCTGGGGACGTGGTTCAAGGGTCGTTGCGAGTCAATGATGGGAGTGCGGATCGACCGCGCCCGGCTCACGAATGTGCTGATCAACGCGGGCACGGTCGATCCGCTGTTCGATCATCGCGAGCCCACCGGCCTGATCGGCGGAGTCTTTCGCGTGACGCGGGCGGTGGCGGTGTACGCCAACTACGCGAAGTCGTTCCTGGGGGTCACGACCCTGCGGCGCGATCCGGACAACGAACTGCTGCCGGTGAGCACCGGGTATGGCCGGGAGGCCGGCGTGAAGCTCGATCTCTTCGACGCCCGGGTGTCCGGTTCGCTCGCGTACTACGAAAACGACTCCTCCAACGAGAGCGTCAACATGGGCGCCGCCACCCAGAATATCATCGACCCCAACGGCCTCAACGGTCGCAACGGCGACATCTTCGTCCCCATTCCCCTGGGCACGCGCGGTTACGAGGTCGCTCTTACCCTCCGCCCGCTTCCTTCATGGCGGGTGCAACTCGGCGCCGGCGTGACGGACGGTCACTTCCAGGCGGAGCACGCGCGGCCGATTTTCTACAACGATGAGTTCAACACCGTTCGACTGCCCGATGGCACCATGGCGGTCGGTCAGCGGCTCGCCAGTGGGGCCATCGGGCCCCTGATGGTGCCGACGCTGCGCAACGTCGCCACCAGTGCGTCCGTGCCACTTACGCTCGACATGCTCAGGGCGCCCGCCAGCGCCTCGTCGTACGGGGCCACGCTCAACCCGATCAGCGGGCAGATCACAAACGCGGCGGCGATCCGGCTGAACACGGCGGGCGTTCCGACCGGGGCCACGGGCCTGCCCCTCTCCCGGCATCAACTCGGATTCGTGGCGCCGAACAACGGCACCTACCTGATCCAGGCCAACGGCGACAAAACCTACGGCTACCCCGAAAGCTCGCTGCACCTGAATACCAACTATCGCTTCACGGCGCGGCCGCTGCGCGGGTTCTCCCTCGGTGGGACGTTTCAGTACCGGCACCGCCCCCGCCAGGGTTACGTGACGATCGGCGGCGTGCGGCAGCTCCACTACCAACCGGATGTCACCGCGACCGGCCTCCGGTTGGGCTACCAGCGCAAATTCGAGCGGGCCACGTGGACCAGCCAGCTCGCGATCCCGAACGTCCTGCAGCGGCAAATCGAGGTGCGGGTGCTCAACGCCAACGGGGGGACCGATCAGATCGTGCGGGGTGATATCCCGCGGACCTTGGTCTGGACGAACACCCTGGCGTTCTGAGGGATCTTCCTTTCTCCCCGAAGCGGGATTTTGTGGAGGCGCTCAGGAAGAACGAGGCGCTTCGTCTGCGAGAGACCCCGGGAGATCAGAGTTGGACGTTGAGCGTCGTCTGATTTCCTGCGACCGCCTCGATCCCCGGCAGGGTCTGCCATGTCCCGGTTTCCGGGACGCCAACTTTCAGCCGGTAACGACCCAACGCAAAGACATGCGGTCGGAAGGTCGGTTCGAGCAGGCGCAGTCCATAAACGAGGTCCCCCGTTTTTTCCTCGTAGACCAACAAGACCGGACTCTTCGCGCCACTGACCTGCAGGGTCGGCAGGTGAGCCGCGGGGCGGCGCGCGTAGTTGTCGAGCTGGGTCACGGTCACCGGCCACGTGGGCATCTGCGTGCCCGGCTGGGTGACGTCGGCCGAGTACGGCCAGCACTCGAAGGTGATGGAGCGTTTCGCCTTGTTGAGGCGCACGAGGCCGAGGCCGCTGGTCTTGGCGTTGACGGATTCGAGGGCGGCCTTCGGGGGCACGGGCGGGCCGTTCTTGACCGCGAGGACGGTGAGGGGGCTGCCGAGATGATCGAGAAAATCGCCGGTGAGGTTGGGATTGCCGGTGGTCTTGTTGCGGCCGGTCTTGGTCGGTTCCCACCAGCGCTGGTAACCGACGTTGACCGCCGGGCCCGCGAAGGCGACCGGGCCGTCGCGATGCGTGTCGATGCCGTAGTGCACAACTGCGGGTAAATGCTGGTCTCCGGCGATGTGCACGGCGAACGCCTTCCTGATCTCGCGCAAGGCGCGGTTCCGGGGCGACTGCGCCCAGCCGTTGGTATCGTAGTCGACCATCAGAACCTCGTGATTGCCGCCATGCGTGGTGGCCATCGCGGTGAAGATGGTTTGGGAGATGACCGCCTTCAGATCGGCGCCCCGCCAGTCGGCGGCCCATTCGCGGATGAATTGCTCCTGCTTCGAGCCGAGGAGATCGACGCCCGGGACATCTGCGGTCTTCGGATCCCAGTTGGGATCCTTCACGTGATCGCCGCGATCACCGGTCGGCGGCACCTTGCCCTCGGGACCGGACTTGAACTGGCGGTCGGCGAGGATGGCGAAGCTCACGCGCCCGTAGGTCATGGGGCCGTAATAATTGATCGTGCCGCGCTTGGCGGGCTGGGTATCGTAGGGGTCCGGATGGTGCGAAGTCTGCGTGCGGTGGACGACATTCACCCACGCGGCGGACATGTTGTAGCCACCCGCCTCCTGCGTGGTCTTCTGCCCCTCGCCGCCCTCGCCCCAGAGGTTGCCCTGATAAACATCGTGGTCGTCGGGAATCGATATGCTCGGGCGATCGCGCATCAACTCACGCCAGGTCCAGCCGTGGAAGTACCATTTGCGCAGGTAGTCGAGCATCGCCGCGTCGAGCGGGGCCCGCTGCACGCCGTAACCCGCCGTGCTCTCGTAAAACTGATCGCCGACGAAGGCGAGGAGGTCGGGGTTGAGCTGCGCCATGCTCTGCACGAGCGGCACGTTGGGGAAGATGGCGTGGATGTTGCACGACACGTCGGCGACGCTGAGCGACTCCTGCTCGACCGGGTCGCGGCGCACCGTGCCGGTCCAGTAATGTTCCGTGTTGCCGCCGTCGCGGCTCCGCAGCGTGTAGGCCAGGCGGTACGGCGTGGCCCGGGTATCGTCCCATGGCTCCACCCGAAACGCGGCGACGCGGGCTTCGGGATGGATCTTTTCCTCGCGCACGGTTTTCCAGTCGGCGCCGTCCCGCAGTTGCAGGCGTAGGGTGTCGGAGTCGTTCGGGCCGAGCGGCGGCATCTGCGCGGAGAGTTTCATCACGCCGCCGCTGAGAGTGTACTGTGACCAGAGGATGGGGCCGAAAACCTGATCATCGCCACCGGTGAGCTTCGAGCCGCTCACCTGCCAGTCCGCGAACCAAAAACTTCCGAGTCCCGGGCCACTGCCCGGGGTGGCCGCGCCCTTGCCCTTGGCCTTGGCCCGGACCCGGCCCTTGGCGTTGGCCGCCCCGTCGCCCGCCTCGGCAAAATTGCATTCGAGGGCGATATTGCCGACGAGCTGGTCGCCGCTGATGCCCGCCAGGGTGGCTTGGGCGAGCTGCCGGCCGCTCGCGGGGTCATGGGCGGAGAGGCTTGCCTCGTAGGCGCCGCCCTTCGGGGCCACCGCGAGGCGCAGTTCCACGGCCTCACGGTTGAGATCTACCTTGGTGCCGGCGGGGCCGCCGCGGCGGCCCAGGAAGAGCGTGCCGTCGGCGGCGAAGCCCGCGCTGAAGCCGGCGGCGGGCGCGGACCAGAGGTTATTGCGGTAGTCGTGCAGCTCGGGGTAGTCCTTCAACGTGCCCAGGATCCCGATACGAAACCCGGCCGAGCCCGCGCCGGCCAGCGGCCCGCCGCCGACCCGGCCGATCGTGACCCGCAGGTCGACGGTGCCGGCGCGGTTGGCGAGCTGCCGGGTGAGCAGGTGGAGGTTGCGGTCCGGGGCGGCGTTCAGGCACTCCGCGCGCCCGCCGGCGATGCGCCAGTCCTGGTGGGGATTGGCCCAGTATTCCGCGCCGGGCCAGATGCGATCGGGCGAACGATCCCAGGCGCTGCGCATGCCGGTTGCCGGAGCCCCGGCGTGCAGCAGCGGAGACAGGCGCGACGCCAGGAGCGAGGTGGCGGCCAGCGTGGCGGAGCGTTGGAGGAAAGCGCGTCGGTTGAGAGGGGCAGCGGGGTTCATGCGCCCACACCGTGTGGTCCGGTCGGGAGATCGGCGAGATGGAATTCGCGCGCCGGAGGAACGCGGACGCATTTGCGAGTTGGCGGTGATTATCCCTGTGGGCGCGGTGCCCTCACCGCGCAGCCCGGCGGGAACGACCTAGCGCGGGGTGAGGGCACCCCGCCTACAACCGGCAACTCGCAGAGGCACCCGTGGCCGCGCTTGATCCCGATGGCGCGTTCAGCGCGTTGGGGTCAACGCGCTCCACCGCGATCCCTGCATCGGCTCGCGCTCAGTTCGTCACTTTGACGACATAATACAGAAAGGTGCCACTGACCTCGTTGAACCAATGCGCCACGCCCTTGGGGATGACGATGATGTCACCCTTGGTCAGCTGGCGCGGGGTCCCTCCGGTCGTGGCGCTGCCCCGAACCTCGCCCGGCGCGGTGGTCCTGGGCTGCACGACGGTACCGCCGGTCACGAACGTCGCAGAACCTTCGACGACGTAAAAAATATCGGTGTCATGGTCATGCACCTCGACTTCGCCCGCGGTGACCCGGCGGCCCGCCGAAACCTTGAAGACCGTGTTGGCCAGTAGCGGTGCCCCCTGGGCGAAGGCGGCCGCGACCTTGGCGTGGTCGAGGACCACGACTTGAGTCGGGGGCGGTTCGAGGGCCGCTGCCGGGGGGATAAATCCAAGGGCGAACAGGACAGGCAGGAGGGTGGTCTTCATGAACGGAAGCAGGGGAGAGGTAAGCCAAACGCGACGCGAGCGAGACGGAGAGCGGTCCGCGCCCGGAATTCAATCCCGGAATCGGCCGGGACGGAGTTACGGGTGCATCCCCAGGTTCACGGTGACCCATGACCTGGTACACCGGCGTCGGCCCGGCGCGCGCGCCGGGCGGTTAACTCAGGTCGAAAAGAACCGGGAGAAATATTTGTGCGTGGGCCGAATCTGGCGGAGGCTGGGGCGGCCATGGCGGAACCTCACCTCTTACATGATCTGGGCTGGTTGATGGCGGCGGCGGCGCTCGTTTCGGTCGGCTTTCGCTGGCTGCGGCAGCCCGCCATCATCGGGTATCTCGTTGCCGGACTCCTGCTCGGTCCGCATCTGCTGCCGTTCACCCCGATCAGCGATGCCTCCAACCTGGGCCAGTTAAGCGAGCTGGGCGTGCTCTTCCTGATGTTCTATATCGGGCTGGAATTCGACCTGGGGAAGTTGCGGCCGGTGGCGGCGGCCTCCGGGCTGGCCCTCGTGCTGCAGACGGCCCTGATGGGCGTCATCGGCACGACGGTCGGGCAGTGGCTGGGCTGGAACGCGGTCGAGGGACTTTTCCTGGGCGGCATTCTGGCCATCAGTTCGTCGATGGTGTGTTTCAAGCTGATCGGCGAGCGGGGGGACATGAACCGTCCCTACGCCCAACTCGCCGCCGGGGTGCTGATTCTGGAGGACATCCTGGCGATCGTGCTGCTGGTGGTGCTCGCCGGCGTCGGGGTGTCGGGCCGGTTGGATTTCACGGCGGTGGGGGAGACGGCGTTCTTCGTCGGCATCTTTGTCGTGGCGGTCTACCTGGTCGGAAAACTCGCGGCCCCGCCGGCCCTGCGGGTGCTGCAGCGCATCGGCAATGCGGAGACGCTGACGCTCTTCATCGTCGGGGTGATTTTTGCTGTCAGCCTGCTGGCCGAAGGGGCGCAGTTCTCGCTCGCGCTCGGCAGCTTTCTGGCGGGGGCGATTTTTTCCCGCAGCGCCGTGGCGCACGAGATCGAAGGCGTGACAGCGCCCTTGCGGGACTTCTTCTCCGCGCTGTTCTTTGTCACGATCGGCACGCTGATCGAACCCGCGGCGTTGTGGGACCAGGCGGGCCCCATCGTCGTGGTGACCGCGATCATGATGGCCGGCAAGTTTGTGGCGTGCTGGCTGGGATTTGCGCTGGCGGCGGTGCCGCCCGCCGTGGCGGTGCACGCGGCGATGGCGAAAGTGCAGATCGGGGAATTCGGCTTTGTGATCGCGGCGCTGGCCTTGAGCCTGGGGGTGACGAATCCGGCCCTCAAGGCCGTGACGACGGGCGTGGCGGTGCTCAGCATCATGCTGACCCCGCTGGCCTTCGGCGCGAGCGGCTGGGTCATCGCCGCGGCAGAGCGGGGAGTGCCGGGGAAAGTGCGGAGTGCGCTGAAGGTTTATTTGAACTGGGTCGAGACGGTGCGGTTGACGATGCGCACGAGTTCGCTGCTCCGCGTGGTCAAACGGCCCCTGGTGCGCGTGGGCATCGACTTTCTACTCCTGAGCGCGTTGCTGATTATGGTGTCGTTCGGGGCCAGTCTGCTGGAGAACGCGAGGTGGCAGCAACTCGCGTGGGCGGCGGCGGCGCTGGCGGCGATTCCGTTCCTGGTGGATATCCTGCGCAGTCTCGATGTGGTCACGCTGGCGTTGGCCGAGATCGCGATGTCGCGTCCGGCGTTGCGGCTGGTGGCGCAGGGTCCCGCGCGGGATCTGCTCCGGATGGGGGCCTTTTCCCTGATCGTGTTCGGGTTCGGGAGTCTGTTCCTCATCGCCTGTTCGCGCTATTTTCCGACGGGCACGTCGTTGATCGTATTCGTCCTGGCCATCGCCGTGATGCTGGTGCTGGGCTGGCGGCGGGCGGTGCGGTTGCAAAGCCAGTTGGAATTTGCGGTGGTCTCGTCGCTGGAGGATGCGGCGCGCAGCGGGGCCCGCACCGCGGTGGAGGAGGCAATCGAGGTCATGACCCGCCAGCATCCGTGGCCGGTGGAATTGCTGGAGGTGACGGTGCCGGCCGACGGCGAAGTCGTGGGCCGGACCATCCGGCAGCTGAAATGGCTCGGCGCCACCGGTGCGACGGTCGTCGCGGTGGAGCGGGGGGGGACGACGCACCACCCGGTGCCGCCGGATCTACCGCTTTCGCCGGACGACAAAGTGCTGCTGATCGCGGAGAAACCCCAATTGGCGGCGGCCGCCGAGTTGCTCGGGAAACGCGGCAGGGTGGCCCCGGGAGGGGAGGCCTTGCCGCATCAATTCTCCCGCCTGCTGGTGACCGGAGGATCCCCGTTGTGCGGCCTCACCTTGCGCGAGGCGAAAATCCGAAGCAGATACAGGGTGAGTGTGATCGGGCTCCAGCGGGAAAATTCGCGGGTGACGGGGCCCGCGGCGGACGAAACCCTGCACGTGGGCGACCTGCTGCTGGTGCTGGGTCCGGAAGCCGGCACGGCGGCGCTGCGGGAGGCGTTGCTGTAGGGGCGTTGTCCTTCAAGCAGTCAAGAGGGAGTCGGTCCAAACGGGGTGCATCTCCGAGTTGACGGTGACCTCCCGGTGGGCGCGGTGCCCTCACCGCGCAGCCCGGCGGGGACGACCTATCGCGGGGTGGGGGCACCCCGCCCACAATCGCCAACCTCGGAGATGCACCCGTCCAACCTCGGAGATGCACCCGTCCAAACGCGGCAGCTACCTGGGCAAGCGTGGAAATTGTGGCATTGCGCTCACTGCGTTCGATAGGCTCCCACCTCGGTTCGATGTTGGTCGGCGCGAGGGAAAGCAGAACGCCGGCACGTACGCCCTCGGGGGCGCGGCGGCGGGGTTATGCGGCCTGTTTGCCGGCCCGGCTGCGCCCGGTGAGGCGTTTCATCGAGGCGATGTGCAGCGGGTCGAGGATGTCGATGTCGCCATTTTGATCCACGATGGCGACTTCGAACCTACCCAAAGCGATGAACTCGGGATGGGGAACGGAATACTCCCTGCCATCTGAAGTTCTCAGCACGAACGGCACAAAACCACCGCTGAGAAACTTGCGGATCTTCTCGGTGCTCATGGCGGCAATCTCCGGGAACTGCGGCGCAAGTCAACTTGTCACAGCGCGTGCAGCGCGCGCTGGTCGACGGCGAGGGCGGCTTCCTTCACCGCCTCACTCATCGTGGGATGCGCGTGAATCGTGCGGGCGAGATCCTCCGCGCTGCCGCCGTACTCCATGTGGGTGACGACTTCGCTGATGAGTTCGCCGGCGTTGTGGCCGAGAATCTGGGCGCCGAGGATGCGGTCAGTCTTGGCGTCGGCGATCACCTTCACGTAACCGTCGGCGGTGCCGGCGGCGAGGGCCCGGCCGTTGGCGGCGAAATTGAACCGGCCAATGTTGACGGCCCGGCCCGCCGCCTTGGCGGCGTCTTCGCCCAGGCCGACGGCGGCGACCTCCGGATCGGTATAGACGATGGCGGGGACCAGGTCCCAGTTCACGTGGCCGGCCTGGCCCGCGATCCACTCGGCCACCGCGACCCCGTCCTCCTCAGCCTTGTGCGCGAGCATCGGCCCGGCGACGACATCGCCGATGGCCCAGATGCCGGACGCAGTCGTGCGCAGGTGATCGTCGACCTGGATGCGTTTCTTGTCGTCCAGCTTCACGCCGGCCCGTTCCAGGCCGAGGCCGTCGGTGAAGGGGCGGCGGCCGACGGCGACGAGGACCTTATCCGCGGGGAACTCGAGAGACTTACCGTCGCGCTCGGCGATGAGGAGGCCGGAGCGGGGTGAGGGCACCCCGTCTGCATCGGAGGGCGTGAAGCCGGTTACCTTGGCGTTGGTTTCGATCTTCAGTCCCTGTTTCTGGAGGATACGGGTGAAATTGCGCACGATGTCGTCGTCGTAATTCGCGACGATCTTCGGGAGAAATTCCACCA
Source organism: Opitutales bacterium (assembly GCA_038249085.1). Lineage (GTDB taxonomy): Bacteria > Verrucomicrobiota > Verrucomicrobiia > Opitutales > Opitutaceae > ER46. The sequence continues at coordinate 6,645 of JBBRWR010000096.1, read as the reverse complement.
CGGTCACCTCGGCGCCGAGGCGCGACCAGACGGAGCCGAGTTCGAGGCCGATGGCGCCGCCGCCGACCACGACGAGTTTCCCGGGGACCGAGTCGAAGGCGATGGCGTGATCGCTGGAGACAACCGTCTGGCCGTCGAACGGCAGGAAGGGCAGTTCCACGGGAGCGGAGCCGGTGGCAATGACGATGTTCTGGGCGGTGAGCTGCGTGCGGGGTGGGGGCACCCCGCCCACATCCGGGGGGGTGATTTCGAGGGTGTGGGCGGAGACGAACGAGGCGGTGCCAGTGACCACGGTGATTTTCCGGGCCCGGGCGAGTTGGGCGACGCCACCCACGAGCTTGGCGACGATGTCATCCTTGCGCCGCATCAAGGTGGCGAGATCGAGTTCGACGGCGCCCAGCGTGATGCCGTGGCCGGCGGCGTGCTGTTGCGCCCAGACCAGGTGTTCGCTGGAGTGGAGCAGGGCCTTGCTCGGGATGCAGCCGACGTTGAGGCAGGTGCCGCCGAGCGTGGGCCGGCGTTCGACGAGCGCGACCTTGAGGCCAAGTTGGGCGGCGCGGAAGGCGCAGACATAACCGCCGGGACCGGCGCCGATGACGATGAGGTCGAAGGAGGACATGGGTTGAATCGTACTCGTAATCTTTCTCGTGCTCGGGCTCGAAGCGATCAATGGCGAGGGCGATTAGGAGCCTGACGGATCAGAGGCCGAGCAACAGCCGCGCGGGGTCCTCGATGACCTGCTTGATTTTCACGAGAAAGGTGACGGCTTCCCGGCCGTCCACCAGGCGGTGGTCGTAACTGAGGGCCAGATACATCATTGGGCGGATCACCACCTGGCCGGCGAGGGCGACCGGGCGATCGTTGATGGCGTGCAGGCCGAGGATGGCGCTTTGTGGCGGATTGATGATGGGCGTCGAGAGCATCGAACCGAAGGTGCCGCCGTTGGTGAGGGTGAAGACCCCGCCCTCGAGGTCGGCGAGGGTGATCCTGCCCTCCCGGGCGCGCTTGGCGGCCCCGGCGATCGCCTTTTCAATGCCGGCCATGTCGAGCGTATCGCAGTGGCGCACGACCGGGACCATCAACCCCTTGTCCGTGGAGACGGCGATGCCCAGATCGAAATAGTGATGCTCGACGATGCTGTCGCCGTCGAGCTGTGCGTTGACGCCCGGGACTTCCCGCAGGGCGTGGACCACGGCCTTGGCAAAAAACGACATGAAGCCGAGCTTCACTCCGTGCTTCTTGACGAAGTCCTCCTGATACTTGGCACGCAGGGCGATCACGGCGGACAGGTCGACCTCGTTGAACGTCGTGAGCATGGCGGCCTCGTGCTGGGCGGCCACGAGGCGCTGGGCGATCTTGGCCCGCAGCGGGGACATTTTGCGGCGGGTCTGGCGGGGCGCCGCGGCGGCCGGCGGGAGCTCGGACTTGGGCGCGGAGACAGGAGCAGGCGCCTTCGGCGCGGCGGCGGCGGCCAGCAGGTCGCCCTTGGTGACGCGGCCGGCCTTGCCGGTGCCGGAGATCGTGGCCGGATCAAGACCGGTCTCGGCGGCCAGGCGGCGGACGGCGGGGGAGGGCGGAGCAGACGTCAGAGAACGGAGGTCAGTGGTCGGGGCATCGGCAGCCGGAGCCGGAGCCGGGCTGACATCTGATTTCTGAATGCTGGGGGCTGGATCGATCGTGGCCACGACCTGGCCGATCTTGACCTCGGCGCCGGCCGCCACGCGGAGGGAGATGCGGCCGGCCGCCTCCGCAGTGCCTTCGGCGGTGATCTTGTCGGTCTCCAGTTCAAAGAGCGGCTGCTCCTTTTTCACCGTGTCGCCGTCGGCAATGTGCCACCGGGCCAGGATGCCGGACGTGATGGATTCGCCCATGGGCGGAATTTTGACTTCGAGAAGGGCCATGGTGGAGGTTCCCTGAATGATTTAGATCGTGAAGGCTTGTTTGAGCAGGGCGGCGAGTTCGAAGCGGTGCAAGGCCAGCGTGCCGACGGCGGGGGAGGCGGAGGCGTCGCGGCCCGCATATTGGGCGTTGCGGCCGAAGATCGCCTCCAGTTGCGGGGCGATCCACGTCCAGGCGCCCATGTTTTCGGACTCCTCCTGGGCCCAGACGAGCCGCGCCTCGGCGTACGATTTCGCGATGGCGACGAGGTGCTCTCGGTGGAGGGGGTAGAGTTGCTCGATGCGCACGATGGCGGTGTCGGTTACTTTGTGCCGGGCGCGGTAATCGATGAGGTCGTAGTAAACCTTGCCGGAACAGAGGATGAGGCGCCGGGCGGAATTTCGGGTTTCGATTTTCGATTTCGGATTTTTGAACTCCGGGTCGTCGATGATCTCCTGGAAGGCATCGCCGGTGAATTCCTCCAGACGTGAAACGACGGCGGGGTGCCGCAGGAGGGACTTGGGCGACATGACCACGAGGGGCTTTTTCACGTCGCGCTTCACCTGGCGGCGGAGGGCGTGAAAGAAATTGGCGGGCGTGGTGAGGTTGGCGACCTGGATGTTGTCCTCGGCGCAAAGTTGCAGGAAACGTTCGAGGCGGGCGGAGGAGTGCTCGGGGCCCTGACCCTCGTAACCGTGGGGCAGGAGCAGGACGATCCCGCTGGCGCGGTGCCATTTGGATTCGGCGCTGGCCAGGAACTGATCGATCACGACCTGGGCGCCGTTGGCGAAGTCGCCGAACTGGGCCTCCCAGATACAAAGCAGTTCGGGATAATCGAGCGAATAACCGTAGTCGAACGCGAGGACACCGGCCTCGGACAGGAGCGAATTATAGACGCAGAAATTCACCTGGTCGGGCGCAAGGTTCTTCAGCGGAGCGTAGGTGGCGTTGGTCTCCATGTCGTGGAGCACGGCGTGGCGATGGCTGAAGGTACCGCGTTCGCAATCCTGGCCGCTGAGGCGCACGGGCACGCCTTCGAGGACGAGCGTGCCGAAGGCGAGGGCCTCGGCAAAACCCCAGTCGATCGGGCCGCCGTGCTGGTGGGCGGCCGCCCGGGCGTCGAGGAAACGCCGGATCTTCGGGTTGGGCTTGAAGTCGGCCGGGAGGGTCGTGAGGCCCTGGACCACGCGCCCGAGGACGGCGGGATCGACGCCGGTCGGCACCGGGGTGAAATGAAATTGCGGCTGGAAGATCGCGTTGGAGCCTTCGAATTTCCTGGCCTCGGCGGCGGCGGCGCGCCGGGCGGACTTGGCGGTCTCGCTGGCCTTGGCCTTTTCCAGGTTCTTTTCGAGGGCCGCGGAGTACTCGGCGCGAATCGCCTCGGACTTGCTCTCCGTGATGGTGCCCTCGGCGACGAGCTGGCGCGTGAAGACGGTGGAAATGGGCGGGTGGGTGGCGATCTTCCGGTAGAGCAGCGGCTGGGTGAATGCGGGCTCGTCGGTCTCGTTGTGGCCGTGTTTGCGGTAGCAATACATGTCGATGACGACATCGCGCTGGAATTTCACGCGGAACTCGAGGGCGAGGCGCGCCAGGTGGCAGACGGCCTCGGGGTCGTCGCCGTTCACGTGGAAGATCGGGGCCTCGATCATCTTCGCGACATCGGTGCAATAGCGGGTGGAGCGGGAATCGCGCGGCTCGGTGGTGAATCCAATCTGATTGTTGACGACGAGGTGGACGGTGCCCCCGGTTTTGTAGCCGGGGAGCTGGGAGAAGTTCAGGGTCTCGGCGACGATTCCCTGGCCGGCAAAGGCGGCATCGCCGTGGATGAGCAGCGGCAGGACCCGCCAGCGTTCCTCCACGGCCCCGCGGATGCGCTGCCGGGCGCGGGCCTTGCCCTCGACGACGGGATTCACGATCTCGAGGTGGGAGGGGTTGGCGGTGAGGCGGACCTCGACCTTCCGGCCCGAGGCGGTCTCGAGGATCGCCTCGTAGCCGAGGTGGTACTTGACGTCGCCGTCGCCGGCGACGGTCTCGGGGAGGTAGTTTTCGGAGAACTGCTCGAAGAGGAGGGCGAAGCTCTTCCCCATCACGCTCGTAAGGATGTTGAGCCGGCCGCGATGCGCCATGCCCATGACGACCTCGTCGACGCCGAGGGCGGGACATTGCTCGATGATCGCGTCGACCGCCGCGACCATGGTCTCGCCGCCCTCGAGGGAGAACCGTTTCTGGCCGACGTACTTCGTGTGGAGGAACCGCTCAAACAGCTCGGCCTTGTGCACGCGGCGCAGAATCCGGATCTTCTCGGCCTTGGAGAAAGCGGGCTGGTTGCGGCTCGGCTCCATCTTCTCTTCCAGCCATTGGCGGACCTCGACATCCTGGATGTGGAGGTATTCCACGCCGATGCGATCACAGTAGGTGGTGCGCAGCGCGATGAGGATGTCGCGCAATTTCATCTGGCCGCCGCCGAGGTAGGTGCCGATGTCGAAGGCCGTGTCGAGGTCGGCTTCGCTGAGATCGAATTGGGCCAGGGAAAGCTTGGAGTGGGGCGGGGGCGGATCGCTCAGCGGATCGAGGTGGGCTTCGAGATGGCCCAGGGAGCGATAGGCCTGGATGAGTTGGTGGACGCGCGACTGCCTCAGGCTGTCGATGATCGGGGTGGTGGCGCGGGCCTGCGCCTCATCGCGAGCCGCGGCGGCCAGGGCTACGGCAGGTGAAACGCCACTGGCGCCGAGCGTGAAGCCCTGGAAGAAGGCGCGCCACGTGGGGTCGACGGAATTCGCGTCGGCCAGCCACGCCTGATAGGTCGACTCAATGACCTCCGCGTTGGCATGGAGCGGCAGGGAGGTGCGGTTCATGGGTGAGCGAGCAGGCAGCGGCCCCGAGGCCTGGCGGGCGAAGGCTTTTTCGGTGCCATGATGAGTGAGGATGGAGGCGGGAAGGTGTTGCGACGAAGAGAGTGAAGGTGAACCCAACCACATTCCGGGGGCCCAAGACAAGCACCAGGGCCCCATGCGACCGGGATTGCAATCGGACTTAACGTCGGTAACAGGCGGATTAGCAACCGATCACACCCCGCCATGGAAATCCAAATCAAAGCCTCCCTTGTCTCCCTCCTCGGGGCTGTTAAGTCCATGGATAGCCAAGTCATTGCGCAAGAAATTGCCAGGCTGGACGGCTATCTCGAGCGAGGTCGTGCGACCCTGCACCCCCAGTTGGTCCACTTTCTCCAGAATCGGAGCTACGCCAAGGCGGTGATGTTTCTCGGCGGGGATACCGATATTCCGGTGGGAGTCTGCGGTGGTCGGGCGGGTGAGAAATAGACGATGAAGGGCGAACCGATCTCCACCGGCGGCGGGTCAGGACTCGCCCACAATCCCTTCGGGGCCCTGAGTGCGGCCGGCCTGCCGAGTGCACCCAAGTTGATCGCGGCGACCCCCGTGGCAGTCGGGGCAGCGGTGAAGAAGGATGGCGGGGGCGGAAAGAACCGCGGGCGGGTCGACATCCGGCGCGAGACGGGCGGGCGGGGGGGCAAGACAGTCACGGTGGTCAGTGGTTTTGTCGGCATCGGCCTGCCGGAGAAGGAGCAATTGACGAAGCGCATGCGTGCCGCCTGTGGCTGTGGGGGTACGGTCAAGGACGGGGAGATTGTGATTCAGGGCGACCAGCGGGAGGTTGTCGCGCGCATTCTAAGCGAGGCTGGTTTCCGGCCGGTGCGGGCGGGCGGATGATCCGTCGCGACCTCCGGCACCCCGGCCGGGATCAGGCCGCGAGGCCGGCGGACAGGGCCAACGCGCCCCTGGCCCGATTCAGGATGTAGAGGTGGTAACCCGGCGCGCCGTTGGCCAGGAGGCCGCGGATTTGCGTGAGCGCCCAATCGAGGCCGAGCATTTCCATCACGTCGGAATTCTCGGCCGCGACTTCGAGGCGGGTGATCAGCGGGCGGGGCAGGGTCGCGCCACACATTTGGGTAAAGCGCTGTATCTGCTTCAGTGACACGACGGGCATGATGCCGGGCACGATCGGAACCGTGATGCCGGCGGCGCGGCATTTCTCGACGAAGCGGTAGTAAACGGTGTTGTCGAAGAAGAGCTGGGTGGTGATGAAGGCGGCGCCCTCGTCGACCTTGCGGCGCAGGTGGGTGAGGTCGGTCTCGAGGGAGGTGGCCTCGGGGTGTTTCTCCGGATAGCCCGCGACACCGAGGCAGAAGTCGGCATGGCGTTCCTTCAGCAGGGTCACCAATTCGCCGGCGTACCGCAGGCCATCGGGGGCCACCATGAATTCCGTGGCGCCCTTGGGCGGGTCGCCCCGCAGCGTCATGATGTTGCGAAATCCGCCGGCGTGGATGCGATCCGCCAGCGCGGTGAGTTCGGCGCGGGAATGGCCGACACACGTCAAATGCGGCATGACCGTGTAGCCGAATTCGGCCTTCAGCAGCGCGCTCACCTGGGCGGTCCGATCGCGGGTCGTGCCCCCGGCCCCGTAGGTCACGGAGACGAAGTCCGGGTTCATGCGCTTAAGCGCGGTTGCCGTGGCGCGGAGGGACTCCACCCCGGCGTCGTCCTTGGGGGGAAAGAATTCGAGGGAGCGGATGGGGCGCCCCTGGGCGAACAGATCAGAGATGGGCCGGTCGGGCGTCATACTTCGCATCAACGCATATGGAATCGTTGATATGTGTAAAGGAGCGAATGCGTGGGAAGGGTGCGCGGGGGGCATATGTCGTTTGAGGGGGATGCCTCTGGGAGTAGCGCCGCGTCTCTGACCGGCGGG
>JBBRWR010000095.1:0-30271 GCA_038249085.1 Opitutales bacterium | reverse complement strand
TGCCGTGGCGAAGACATCCCACCGGTAGTTTCCGCGATTGATGACGTGGTAAAATGCTCCTTCGTATTCGACGCGGATGCGGCGAGCCATGCCGATTCGAAATCAAATTTCCGACGCCTCCTCCACCCCGGCATCACCCCAATTTTGGGTACACTTCGAACTTCAGTGCCTCGCTCGGCGGCTTCCGCCCCCGCCGCTGCAACGTGCAACAGCCTGACCCCGTCCGGCTGGTCGTGAAATGCCAGTGCGAGATCGAGCCGGTTCGGCTATCGAGGGGTAGAGTTGGCGCGGCGGGGTTGGTGCACGGGGCCGGTCGTTGCATGGGATACAAGGTCGTGAATCGTGACAGCAATGACCAACGGACGTATTCGATGAGCGGTTTCGCAGCGCTTGTCACGATTCACCCCATGTCCCGCGTCGCAACCCCCCAAACAATCCCTCCGGTGCGATGCGCCGGCATGCCGAGACCGAGCAAACCCACTCCTTTTCGACCTCTTTCGCCATCTTTCGGCCACCTCCGAGCTGTTGCCGAAAGAGTACGAAAAAAAGACGAAAAACCGCCATCATCGCAGATCGGGCCAGCGGTGAAACGGCGGAGCCTTTCCGGCGCCTCGGCAATTGACAGCCACGCGGCGGCTCCAACCCTGCGCGGAGCATGCCCATCCAACTGACGCCGCACGGTCACCTGGTACGCTACGCGCCCGAGCAGGCGTCGCTGCCGGCGGCGCACGCCGCCGAACTCGCGACCGCGGCGGAGTCATCGTCGGCCCACGTCCTGATCTGGCTGGGCACCGCGGCATTGACCCTGCCGCTGCCGCCGGCGGGGGCCTTCTGGCGCGACTGGGCGCGGACCTATTTCACCCGGCTCAGCCGCGAGCCGGCGGAGGCGGGGCGCCTGAAGCCGCCCGGGGCCGCGGAGCTGGCGGAACGGGTCCTGAGCGCGCCGCCGCTCCCGGGTGGCGAATACCTTTCGCCGGAATGCCTCGTCCGCCTCTGGACCGAACTCGACACCGCCGTGGTCGCGGCGGCGCAGGGCCAGGCCGGCGGCGCGGGCGCCTGGTTGCACGCGCAGAACCCGGTGTGGAACCAGGTCGGCCGGGTGACCTTCCACCTGGCGGAAAACAAACGCGATCCCGCCTGGCCGTTCGCGTTTCTCGCCACCTACATTCACCGCATTTCGGATCAGGCCAAACCGCAGCACCTCCCCCTCGGGCGCGCCCTCCAGGAATACGCCGCCTCCAATCAGCGCAGCGCCCTCGTGGCCCTGCTCGCCCCGGTCGAGCGCGCCGCGGCCCGCAGCGCGTTCGTGCGCGAACTGGTCGACTCGCAGCGGATCTTCCAGCCGCAGCGTTGGACGCCCCGCGACGCGCATCGTTTTCTCCGCGAAGTGTCCGCGCTGGAGGACAGCGGCGTGCAGGTCCGCCTGCCGGACTGGTGGCGCGGAGGCCGGCCGGCGCGACCCACCGTGGCGGTGACCGTGGGCGGACGCCCGGCGGCGGGGGTCGGGCTCGATGCGTTGCTCGATTTCCGCGTCGACGTTGCGCTGGAGGGAGAACCGCTCAGCCCCGAGGAGTGGGCGGCGCTCGCCGCCGGCACCGACGGCCTCGTGTGGCTGAAAGGCCGCTGGGTCGAGGTCGATCGCGAGAAACTCACTCACGTACTGGAACATTGGCGACAGCTCGAGGCGGCCCGCCGCGACGGGGGAATGTCGTTCGCCGAAAGCCTGCGCCTGCTGGCGGGAGCCGACGCCGGCGGCGGCGCCCCGACCGCGGCGGACGAGGCGGTGCGCACCTGGTCGCGCGTGCAACCCGGCGAGTGGTTGCGGGCCACGCTCGCCGAATTGCGCGCGGCGGGACTGGGCGGCGGCGCGACCGCCGGAGCCACTCCGGCGGGACTCCAGGCGACGTTGCGCCCCTACCAGGAGGCCGGAGTGTCCTGGCTGCGGTTCACCGCCCGGCTCGGACTCGGGGCCTGCCTTGCCGACGATATGGGCCTGGGCAAGACCATCCAGGTGCTGGCCTGGCTGCTCCATGCGCGCCGGGAGTCGCCCCAGGCGCCGCCGGCACTCCTGGTGGTGCCCGCCTCGCTGCTCGGTAACTGGCAGGCCGAGGCCGCGCGTTTCGCCCCCGGGCTGCGCCTCGCCACCGCGCACGCCAGCGTCGGCGGCACGGACTGGAGCGCGCTCGTCGCCGCCCCGCCCGCGCCGCTGCCGCCGCTCGATGTCGTCCTCACGACCTACGGCATGGTGACCAAACAGGAGGGTCTGCGCGCGCGCGACTGGTCGGCGGCGATCCTCGACGAGGCGCAGGCGATCAAGAACCCGGGCTCGCGCCAGGCCCGCGCCGTGAAGTCCCTGCGCGCGCCGCGTCGCTTCGCCCTCACCGGCACGCCCGTCGAAAACCGCCTGGGCGACCTGTGGTCGCTGTTCGACTTCCTCAGCCCCGGCCTGCTCGGCACGGCGGCGGAGTTCACCCGCTTCACCAAGGCGGCCGCGCAATCCGGCTCCGCCGCCGCCTACGCCCCCCTGCGGCAACTCGTCGCACCCTACCTTCTGCGCCGCCTCAAGACGGACCGCCGCATCATCGCCGACCTGCCCGACAAGACCGAGGTCAACGCGCTCTGCGGCCTCACGGCGCGGCAGGCGGCCCTCTACGAAAGGACCGTGGCGGAACTCGCGGAGAGCCTGCGGGACGCGGACGGCGTGGAACGGCGCGGTCGCGTCCTGGCCGGCCTGATGCGCCTCAAGCAACTCTGCAACCACCCGGCGCAGTGGGCGGGCGCGGGCGCCGGCGCCGACTACGTCCCCGCGGAGAGCGGGAAATTCCTGCGCCTCGCCGAACTCGCGGGCGAAATCGCCGAGCGGCAGGAAAAGGTGCTCGTGTTCACCCAGTTTCGGGAAATGACGGCGCCGCTGCAGCACTTCCTCGCGACGATCTTCGGGCGGCCGGGTCTCGTGCTGCACGGTGGCACGCCCGTGGGGGAGCGCCGGCGGCTGGTGGAGGAGTTCCAGCAGGAGGAGGGCCCGCCGTGTTTCGTGCTCTCGCTCAAGGCCGGCGGCACCGGGCTCAACCTCACCGAGGCCGGCCATGTCATCCACTTTGACCGCTGGTGGAATCCCGCGGTGGAAAACCAGGCGACGGACCGCGCGTACCGCATCGGCCAGCGGAAGAACGTTCTCGTGCACAAGTTCGTGTGTCGCGGCACGGTGGAGGAGCGGATCGACCGGCTGATCGCGGAAAAGCGCGGCCTCGCCGACGCCGTGCTCACGGGAGGAGGCGAAACCGCGCTGACGGAGATGGACGACACCACGCTGCTGCGCTTCGTGGCCCTCGATCTCAAGAGCGCGCTCGCGGAAGGCTGACGGGGCGGAGCGGCACCCGGAGGGGAACCGCGTTGCGCCCAAGGGAGGGCGGGGACTCCTGCCCGCCTCCGCGCCCGGCGGCAGGCAGGAGTGCCTGCGCTCCCTTCAATTCCGTCGGCGTCAACTCGGAGACGCACCCCTGGCGTCGGCCTCCGCCAAGTTTTCCTCGCGTGCCGGCGGGAGAGGAGCCAATGCATTTGGCCATGGCCTGGTACCGCTCCCGTCGCAGCAGCTTTCGAAATTACATGGGCTTCGCGCCCTATGTGCCCGTCGCCGAACGCCGGGCGCAAGCCGCCCGCGCTGCCGCCAAGGCCACCCGGGAAGGCAAGGGCTGGAGTCCCGTCGTGACCGAGGGGCGGAAGATCGCGACCACGTTCTGGGGCAAGGCGTGGTGCGACCATCTGGAGTCGTACAGCGATTTTGCCAACCGCCTCCCGCGGGGCCGCACCTACGTGCGCAACGGTTCGGTGGTCGATCTCCAGATTGCCCGGGGCGAGATCAGCGCCCGGATCCAGGGCTCGTCGCTGTACCGGGGCAAGATCACCATCAAACCGCTGGCTCCGGCGCGCTGGAAGGCGCTCAAGGCCGCCTGCGCCGGGCAGGTCACTTCGCTGGTGAGCCTGCTGCAGGGCCGCCTGCCGGAAACCGTGCTTCGCGCAGTGACCGATCGCGCGACCGGGCTCTTTCCCGCCCCGAACGAAATCCAGCTCGACTGCTCCTGTCCCGATTTCGCGAGCCTCTGCAAACATCTAGCCGCCGTCCTCTACGGCGTGGGGACCCGGCTCGATACGCAGCCCGAGCTGCTCTTTCTTCTGCGCGGGGTCGACCACCAGGAACTCGTGAGCGAAGCCGTGGCCGCCGCGACGCGCGCGCCCGCCGACGGAGCCGGCGCCGCCCCGATCGGCGACGCGGAACTGGCCGACGTCTTCGGCATCGAGATCTCCGCCGGCGACGCCCCGCCCGCGCCCGCCGCCCGCAAGGCGGCAATCCTCCCGCCGCAGGCAACGACCCGGAAAACGAAGCTCCCGGGCAAGCGCCCCCGCGGTCGCCCGCGGAAGACACCGGCACCACCGGCGTCGGCAAGTGGCGCCCCGGCGGCGCCCACGCCCGCCGCAAAGCCGCCCGCCCCGGCCGCTCGGAAGCCCCGTCGCAAACCGACGGTGGTGCGACGGAAAACGACCGCCGGCTGATCTTACGCCGTTAAGTCGACCGCCCCGAAACGCCCGGTTCTCAGACGTATCTTCACGTATTACGTGAAAATCAATCCAGCCCGCCTGCTCGAGGTACCCGACCAAGCAAGGCTGATTCGGTCCTGCCTCCGCACCCGATGGCGGTCGCCCGCCCTGGTCGCCATCCCGGCGGTTCCTATTTCCGCGCCAGGTCGCTCGCCCGCACCTCGGTCAGCTTCGCCGCCAGCTTCGCCTTGAAGCCGGCCACCACGTCGGCGACCTCGGGTTGCAGGGCAAGGTTCGTGTACTGCTTCGGGTCCCGGACCACGTCGTAGAGCTCCATGCCGGCGGAAGCGTTCTCCTGGTACTGGAGGTAAGCCCACCGATCGTCGCGCAGCAGGAAACCCTTGCTCGACGGCGCCACGCTGAAAGCCGTGTCCCGCACCCGCACCGTCGGATCGTCCAGCATGCGGGCGATGTTCCGGCCCTGCAGCCGGGCCGGCACCTCCAGGCCGCAAAGGCTGGCCAGCGTGGGGTACAGGTCGAGCAACTCGACCAGCGAGGAACACACCCACGGCTGCTTGCCCGGCACCCGGATGATGAGCGGCACCTGCGAGGACTCGTCGTGCAGGCTCACCTTCGCCCAGAAATCGTGCTCGCCGAGATGGTAGCCGTGGTCGCTCGTGAAGATGACGATCGTGTGGTCGTCGAGCCCGGCCGCCGTCAGCGCCGCCAGCACCTTGCCCACCTGCGCATCCATGAACCGGACACACGCATAATACCCACCGAGCGCCTTCTGCTGCCGGCGCACGTCCATCTTCATGTTGAGGCTCGTCTTGTAGTTGATGCCGGCCTTGGGGATGTCATCCCAATCGCCGGGAATCTTGGGCGGCAGCTCCAGTTTGTCGTAGGGCAGGAAGGGCTCGAAGTATTTCTTCGGGGCGACAAAGGGCACGTGCGGGCGCACAAAGCCGACGGCGAGGAAGAACGGCTCACCCGCGTGGGCGCGAATGAGCTCCACCGCCTTCGCCGCCGTCTTGCCGTCGGAATGCACCTCATCGTCGCCGTCGGCCTCGACGACCACGAAGGTGTTGCCGCCCACCACCGGTTTCTTGCCGTCCGGGTTGCCCTCGAGCGTCTCGCCCTTGCCGGCTGCCCGCCACTCCGGCCCCGGGCTGTTGAACCGCTCGGTCCACGACGCCGGATCGTCCGCCCCGTTGTAGTCCTTCTCCTCCCGCACCTCCTCGATGCCCCCCGGCACGCCCATGTGATAGATCTTGCTCACCCGCGCGCTGTAGTACCCCGCGTTCTTGAAGTGCTGCGCCCACGTCGCGCGATCACCGATCGCCGGCCGCGGGCTGGTGTAACCCAGCACGCCCGTGGCGTGCGGATAGTAGCCCGACATGAACGACGCCCGCGAAGGCCCGCAGTAGGTCCCCTGGCAATACGCCCGGGTGAACCGGGTGCCCTGCAGCGCGAGCCGGTCGATGTTCGGCGTGCGGCATACGGGGTTGCCGTAGCACGACAGCGCCGTCGCCGTGAGGTCGTCGGAGATGATGAACAGCACGTTGGGCCCCGCGGGCCGGGCGGCGGCGAACACGCGGCCGGGACAAACGAGCGTGGCAACCAGGGCGGCGGCGAAGACCGGGAGGAACTGTTTCATGCGGGGAAGGGTGAACTCATTGATCGGCGGCGAGAGCACGGCGGGCAAACGCGGGAGGATGACGGGTGCAAACTGGAACTCCAGCGCGATTGTGGTGCCCGACGAGCACCGCCGGGGCCGGGTGGCCACCTTCGGCCCGTTCCCCGATCTCGACACGGTCTTCTGGCGCGCCCCGATTACGGTGACCTCATTCCCTATGAGTCGCCGCTCAATCCCGAGGGCCTGCTCATCCTCGACCGCGGCGCCTTGGTGCGGGTTTACCGGGGCAATCCCAACTTGAAGGCGCAGCAATCGATGAACTTCGATCCCTCGCTCGAGTGGTATTCCCAGCCGACCGGCCTGCTCTCGTTGGCGGTGTTCCACAAGAACATCACCGGCTTCATTTCCAAGGGGGTCATGCGCGAGTCCCGCCCCCCATCAGCCGCAACTTCACGGTCGACGTCGACGGGAAGAACCTCACGCAGGATATGAAGCGCTGGCACGACAACACCCCGAACCGGCCGGAGGAACTCGAATTCACCGGCTGGAACGGATCCGCCGGCGTGCGCTTCCGGTTCTGAACCCGTCGCGGCCCGCTGGGGCGGGATCCGGTGCGGCACCCGGCGCTCCGGGCCGACCCTCGCCGCCGGCTCCGGGCCGACCGGTTGCGGATCCGGGGGGAGGCGGATTTCCCCGGTGATTGCTCCGGCCATTTTGTCTCGTACCTGCGCTTCTGATACACCCGGTGCCGGCGCCCGGCGGATTGACGCCCGGTCCGGCCCGCCGGCAGATTCGACCGGGGAGGTTTCCCTATGCGGCTACCCTAATTTTGGGGTTACCGCGTTCTTTTCGTCGCACGGAAGAAGGTCCAACGAGGTTGGGCGTCGAGTCCCCGTCCCCTTCCTCCCTCATGTGCACGCTCCCTATTCTCTCCCGGTCCGGCCTCCCGGCCTTGGTCGGCGCCACGCTGCTGGCCGCCTCGTCCTTCGCGCCAATTTTTTCTCTCTCTGCCTCCCCGCCGCCGGGCCGGGCGCAGGTCGATCCGGCGTGGTCTGCCGTCGTCACGCTTGGGGAATTGGCGACGCGGATGCCGGTGACGCCGGTCGGCATCGTGGCCGACACCCGTGCCCAGGCGGCAAAAGCGCGGACCGAGCGCGAAGCGCGCGCCCTTAAATTTCGCGCCACCGCCCAGAGCGCCCGGGAGTTTCACACCCTCCGTCCGAGTCACGCCCAGGCCGCGGACGCGCGCAAACTCGAGGCCCTCGCCGGCCTTGAGGGCATCACGCCGAACGACAAGGGGTATGAACGCAGCGCCCTCGCCGTCGCGACCGCCTTCCGCACCAACCGGGTCAACCCGGCGGCGGATCGCTTCGAGGTCGCCCACGCGATCGAAGGCCGGGGGATCCGCCAGAAGACCCTCGGCCGCCCCTGGTTTGCCAATCCCGTGTTGGCGGAACAGATGCTCGATCGGCTGCATCAGGAGTTCGGCGAGCGACCGGAAGTCTGGGCCGCGTACCTTTCCCTCGCCCAGAACACCTGCTGCGATGCGGGGCCCGATGTGGCCCACCGGATCGCGCAATCGCCCTGCGCGCCCGAACCGACGAAGGTCGCCGCGCGGCAGCTCCTCGGCCGCTACGCGTTGGTGGGCCAACCCCTCGACTTTCCTCTCACGCCCACGCAGGGCCGCGCGACCACGCTCGCGCAACTTGCCGGGAAGACGACCATCGTCCTCCTCTGGGACGGCACGCGTCAGCCCGCCGGGCCGCCCGGCCTGCAATCATTCAAGCAGTCCCCCCGGCCCAATACCCATTGGGTTTATGTTTCCCTCGGTGACTTGGGCGCGCCGCCCAAGGGCCGGAAACCGCTGGCGGCCCCCGCTGGCACGACCTGCGTCGAGCCGCTCGGCTGGCGCAGCCCGATCGCCACGAAACTTCAGCTCACGCGCCTGCCCTACGTCCTGGTGCTCGACGAAAGGCGGCGACTCTCGGGCTACGGACGCGTCGAAGAAATCCCCGCGCTCCTCGCCGGCATCGGCCGCCGGCTCCTGCCCTGAATCTCCACCCCGCAAACCCGCCATGACCCCGCCTTCCACTCTCCTGCGCCTGGTTTTCCTCGTGTCCGGCCTCGCGACCGCTCCGGATGTCCTCGGCGCCAATCTCATTCAGTGGCAATCCCTCACCGTGCCGGCGACCGCGGTCGGCGGCACCACCCTCGCCATCACCGCCGTCGTCACCAATGCCGACAATATCGATGGCGAGATCTGGACCAACGGTCACAACCTGGTGATGCGGGCGGCCTCGGGCATTCCGGTCGCCATAGTCTCAATCGACAATGTCCAGGCCGGCCAGACCACCACGTGCACCCTTTATTACGGACTGCCGGAAACCGCCGGCACGTATACGTTCACCTTCCAGGCCCTCGAACACTTGGTGGAGTATTTTGGACCCATCCACTCGCGCACGGTCACGGTCACCCCTGCCCCCCCATACGAGGGCGTAAAGCTCTCGACGACCACGTTTGACGCGCTCGCCCCCGCCCGGATCTCCACGACGGAATCGCTGGCACCAATTCCCTTCCGGCTTCGCGCCAAGATCATCGACGGCACCGCCTGGGGCTGGCACGCGGCGAACCTCTGGAACGTCAGCGGCGCGGCACTCGACAATCCTCCCCCCCCGGGCAATTACGCCATCTGCGCGCAGTACTGGGTGCGGTACGCGACCCTGTATGGCGAAGTGCTGAACGCCGGCCCCGAGCGACGGGACGCGATCTCGGTCTCCGGTTCGGTCACGCTCTCCAGCAATTGGTTTCACGCCAGCAACCCGCCGCGCATCTTCACCAATGAGAACATGGCCGGTGCCACCTATCGGTTGTTCGCCACGTTTCACGGCGGCTCCAGCCAAGTTTGGGAAACGTCCACCGGCAACAACAACAACGGCGCCCTGCTCAGCGGCCTGCCCCCCGCAGGCACCTACCAAGTGGACCTGGTCTGGAAGAAATACGACGGCGCGCTGCATGTCATCGCGACCGGGCCGATGCGAACCGCGCCAGTCACCGTGACCGACGGTCCGCTGTTGGTGCTCGATCGCGGGGATTATATTGGCAGCACGGTCGCCTACAACGAGGAGTTTGAAGAGGACGAAGTGATCTTAGATATCGTGCAATTTACTTTTGAAGTATCCGTCCCCGGCATGGTGCGGATCCGCGCGAATGCCCAGGATGGAGGTCCCATGTACCTCAACGCCTACACGGCGAACAACCAACCCCTGCAGAGCGGCATCCCGGAGCTGGCGTTTCCGGCTACGCCCGGTACCTACCGGGTGCAGATCGAATCCGATCGCAACGTGCACTTCAACGTAGTCGGAGAATTGTTCCCCTTTGCGACGGCTCCCGCCCTTACCAGTCCGGCGGAGACCAGCGGGCGGGTGGGGACGGTCTTCCCTGGCTATACCGCCACCGCCAGCGGTTCGACCCCGATAACCTTTGCCGCGCCACTGCCAGGTGACCCGAACGGCTTGCCCCCGGGCCTAGCCATCGATCCCGTCACCGGGATGATCTCCGGAACGCCGACCGCCGCCGGCACCTACCCCGTCTGGCTCACCGCCACCAACGGCGCCGGCTCGGTGGGAAAATGGGTGACGTTTACGATCGCCAAGGCCGTGCCGCTGCCAAGGTTCGACGATGTCACCGTCGAAAATGTTCTGTTGTGGCACATAACACAGGCCGATCTCGATACCGCCTCTTTCTCGCGACCGGCTGGCGCTCCGGACACGGTCCCGGCTCCTACCGGAGTGGTGAGCTTCACCGCATTCCGAGTGAGTAACCCAAGTCATGGAATCGATCCGTTTACTCCCGCCCTTGCCGAAGCGATGACGACGTTCTATGGCAAGCTTTCCGTTACGGCGCGTTATCCTGGCGATGCCAATTACCTCCCCACCACCGCCACCGCGATCTTCTGGAACCGCGACACGGCCCGCCCCAACGTACCCGGCAACCTCCGCCTGGCGCTGGTCGCAGCCAATTCGTTCAGCCTCGTCTGGGATCCTGCCGTCGACCCTCCGGTCGGCCAAGGCGGTCCCGAACCTACCTACGAGGCGAGTCGCGACAACGGCGTCGAGGTGGCCCCGACCACCGTGACGACCTACGTGTTTCGTAACCTCACGCCCGGCTCGACCCACACCGCCCGGGTGCGCGCGAAGGACGTCGCGGGCAACTGGTCGGATTACGCCGGTCTCACGGTCACTCTCCCACTGACTGCACCCGATCCTTCGCAGGCCCCGCGCTGGACCGATGTCAATGGCGACGGCCTCCGCGACGAAATCGTCGGCGGCAACACCAATGTCTTCAACTACCTTGTCGCCGAAACGTCTTCCGAAATCGTGTCCTACTCCACATGGACGGCGTCGTTCGATCCGATTTTCGACCTCACCTACGGGGACGGCTTCTCGTACTTCGTCAACTTCTGGTGGAACGTCACGGAGGAGACCACGATCGAATTCATCAACACGGTGCGACCGACCTTTCAATTCCTGACCGAGCCGGGCTACGACTACGCCATCTGCCGCGCCGTGGCCAATCCGCAGGGCGCGACGGAATTCAAGCGCATTTATACTCGAATGGCCATGCCAGGCGATGCCGGCGGCGTTGAGGAATGGACCCCGGGCAGCTTCTGGCCGGAGGACGCATTTTACGCGTTTCCGACGGTGCTCGCCCGGATGGGTAAACCCGCTTCCGGCATTCAACTGAATCTCCCTGTCATCGGCACTGTGTCGCTGCGCGCCGGTGCCGGCGGCCTATCGGGCACCGTCACACTTCCCGGCGGCATCGGCATCACCGCCACCAACGGTTCGGCCACCATTTCCGCTCCCGGCGGGGTATCGGCCGTGGTGAGCAACGGCGGAATCTCGGCGAACATCTCCCTGCCCGGTGGTTACCAGATTGGTGCGGTGACCAACGGCAACGTGGCGATCTCCGGCCCCGGTGGCGTGAGCATTAGCACCGGCCCCGGCGGCACGACCCTGGGCATTCCCGGTGGCCCATCCGTGACTGTCAACGGCTCCGGGGGCATCAGCTTGGCGGTGCCCGCCGGATCGACCGCCGCGGTGGGCAACGCGGTCGATGCGCTCGGCCGGTTGCTCGGGCTCAATCTCGGTGGGCCGAGCGTGAGGATCAAAGTGATTCCGCAAGGCAGCTCACCGACCTCCGGGGTTTGGGAGACCGCCGCGGGATTGATTCTCGGCAGTCGCCCGCCGGGGATCTATGACCTGGGTGTAAAAGTCGACGACGACAACAACACCCACCCCGGCAATGTCATATGGATTACCGGGACGGTGCAGGCCCCGCCCCAGCCCAGAATCGCCGTCGACCTCAACCGCGACGGTACGATCACCTTCAACCAGAACGATGCGACGAGCGCGGCTCAGCCACTCCGGTTCTGGCTCAATGATGACAATGACTCGGGCGATGCCGGTGGGACCACGGATTATTCTGACCCGTCCAATCCTGCGGCCAACTACAAGGATCAGGTGGTCAATGGCACCCGCGACCTGATCGACTTCTTCCCGGCTTTTCTCGACCTGAAACAGTTGCTGACGGTGCTGCCGCCCACGACACCGGGTCTGAAATACAAGCTCAAGCAGGCGAACAACGCGCTGAATTTTGTTTATACCAATCTGACTCGCGGTGCGGCCCTCGATTACCAGACGAAGCTGTTGACTACGGGCTTCAGCGATAGGTTCGACAAGCAGCCGGGCGTTGCGACGACGCATCAGATCACGGCAGCGGGCTACGAACTGTCTTCCACGTTCCTCACCGGCATCAAAGACAACGATTGGGGAGTTATCCTGATCGAAGGGAGAGCTGCCACCACCGCACCGCTCGTGCTCAGCATCGAGAAATCGGATGGCACCACGATTGCAGAGGTGAAACTCGAGCTGCGGATCAGCAACGTTGAGGACATGTTCCGGCACGTGGACATGACCCAAGTGCCCAAGAAATATGACGGCTCGATCTACCCACTGCCCGCGCCCGTGCCAGCTACCCGCACGGGCGACCCTGGCGAGGCGTGGCCAGACAGCCAGACCAACGGCAAATACTTCGTCTTCCTCCACGGGTTTAACGTGGACGGACCGGGTGCTCGCGGCTGGAACAGCGAAGTCTTCAAGCGCCTGCACGTCCTCGGCAGCAAGGCTCGCTTTGTCGGCGTGACCTGGCACGGGGCCACGGGGATAAAACTAGGTGGCAGTTATACGGATTATCATGCAGCCGTCTTTAACGCCTTCCAAACCGGCGACGCGCTCGCCGGGGCGTTAAGCTTCACTGGCTCGGCGGATGTCACCATTGCGGCGCATAGCCTTGGCAACATCGTCGCGAGCCAGGCCATCCAGAGTGGCGGATTCGCGCCGACGCGTTACTACATGATCAACGGCGCCTCGCCCATCGAGGCCTACGATCTGCCCAATGTGCCCGACACTCAGATCAACCGCATGACGGAGAGCAAGTGGAAGCGCGGCGCGCCTGGCAATCGGCCCGCCTACGCGGCCAACTGGCACCAGTTCTTCGACCGCATGCCTTCCGATCATCGTAATGAGCTGAAGTGGAAAGGCCGATTCAGCGGTATTTTGCTAAAGACTCATAATTTCTATTCACCGGGTGACGATGTCGTCGAAGACCCGGAGTGGGACTCGCCCTCAGTCCTCGAGCTAATCTTCACGCACGGGTTTAGCATATCCCGGGGCGCTTGGGTAACGCAGGAGTTTGTCAAAGGGGCCAGCGCCGGCGAATCCCTGGCCGTGTTCAACCTGAGCCGTGTGCAAGGCGGCTGGGGCGAGAGTGTGTGTTACACGCCGCCTTGGAGTACCGGTTCACACCCCCTTTCGCCGGACCAAACCCGTGAGCCGTATTTCGGGTATTTTCTTGAGCACGATCTCTTCGAGGTCGATCCCGCCAAGGCCTCAGCCAAGGCCGGGTTAAAACTCGTGCAATATGATCTGCTCGCGCGAGGCATCCCAGCTCTGTCTTTTGCGGTGGCGGTTCATCCACTTGCTCCCTTGGATGACCCGGAGAACCCAAGTCTCAGCCGAAACTTCGATATGGAAGCCCGAGGCCGGGACTTGGTCTGGCCGACCGAGGGCCACACCGCCGACGGCAAGAGCGCGGGACGCTGGCTGCACAGCGACTTCAAGAATGTCGCGCTGCCCTATGTTCACAAAATGTATGAGGAAATGATCAACCGAGGTTCACTCAAATGAAGACTGCATTTATCCTGCTCGCCGCTTTGTCCGGCTTGACGCTTTTCGGCACGGAAGTCCGGCTCCGCATCGTTGACGAAACTCAAGCGCCGCTACCGGGAGCACAGGTTCTCATCGCGTTCACTACGCCTATCCATGGAGGCGAGAAACGCGCTGAAGGTTTGAGCGATAGACAAGGTGTCTTTTCCGGCTCGGGAAAAGCGATTGGCAGCGTCTTTGTGCGCGCGAGCAAGGAGGGTTACTACCGCGCCCGCATTGAAAGCCTGCCCAATGATCGGGATTTGGATGAGACGGTGGTGCTCCCGACAATCATCCAGCCCGTTCCCCTACTGGCCCGGCTAGTCGGCGTGGGGAAACGCGATGGGAGCGGGCACTCGCAAGAGTTGCCTCCATCCGGGGAAACTTTCGGCTTCGACCTGGCCGTGGGCGAGATGCTCGCGCCTTACGGCAACGGCAAGGTCGCCGACATTTTTTTCAAGATCCGCAACGCATTTAAGGGCTGGAAATTGAGCGATCCTGAAATGGCGCGACTAAAGCAGATCCCCCTAAACCATAATATCAGCGAGCAAGAGCTGAAGACCTTCTACGGAAAATATGATGCCGAGGCGGAGATCACCTTCCCCGGCGAGAAGGAGGGTCTGGTTGAGGAGCAGGCGCATTTCCTGCCGTATAGCCAATTGAAGCTGCCGCATCGCGCCCCTGCCGAGGGCTACGTACCGACGTGGCGTTACACGGCCAACACCTATTCGCCTCCGATCGCTCGTGCGGATGTTGGCTTTTTTCTACGGACGCGGGTGAAGTTGGATAAAGATGGAAAGGTCATCTCAGCGAACTACGCCAAGGTGATGGGTGATTTCCGTCTCGATGCGCGCGGCGGGGTGAATTTCACTTACTACTTCAACCCGACGCCGAACGACCGGAACCTGGAATTTGACCCGAAGAGGAATCTTTTTCCGGCGAACCTACCTGGCGCGAACGTCAACGATCCGTGAGGCTAGGCCTCCCGGGTCAGGGCTACACAATTGTGAATAGCTGAAGCAAAAGAGCCGTAAGTGAACGATTGAAATCAGCGGAAACGAAAGACGGCTCCGATTCGAAGCCGGACACCGCGGATCGGAGCGTTCGATAGTCGCAGTACCGTCAGACCGTAACCAAACCTTCCATGAAAACACCCCTCCTTCCGCGTGCAGTTCCGCACTTCGCAGTGCTGCTGCTCACGGTCTCGATCCTGAATGCACAACCCGCGTCGCCGACGGCGCGAACACCTGCCCCCCTCGGGCTCTTGCGCCTCCAAAACACCCCCAAGCCCGGCCAGGCACCCGCGCTGACGACGAACAAATTCGCCGTCGACGACCTCTCCGCCGGCACCGCGCTGGGTGCCAGCAAGAGCCGGAAGGATGACGTCGACCTACTCGCGCTCGACGCCAACCGCGAATGGACCCGGCCGCTGCGCGGCTCGCCGCGGGAGGTCGCGTTCGTCTCGTTCCAACTTTACGCCTCGGCCGGAACCATCGTCGACATCGGCGGCGTGCGGCTCGGTCTCACCTTCAGCCCGGCCGGGGGCAACCTGCAGCTCATGTACGACGACTCCGCCAGCGACACGCTCCAGTGGAAACCGCTCAACACCCACGTCGGTACCAGCAAGTATGATGGCAGAAACTTCGCCGCCCTCCCGACGTTAACCGTGCGGCTCGATCCCGTCACCAACACCTGGGACCTCTTTTCCGGCAGCCGGCTGCTCGCCGACCACCTACCGATGATTGACGCCAAGAGGAACAACCGGCAATTCAGCATCCGTGCCGGTAGCGAGGGCGCCTGGCTCACCGGCCTCGTCCTGGCTGACGAAAATCCGCTCTACGAAGACGCCAACGCCAATGGCATCGACGATGCCTTTGAACGACAAAAACACGGCACGCTCCTTGCCCATACCGCGAGCACGACCGAGCGCCAAGAGCTCGCCCAAGCCTGGAAGAGTTTCCAACGCAAAGTACCTCCGCCAGCCCTCTTCGTGCGGCGTCCCTCAGCTGAACGTCCGGCCAGATAATCCCCCAGACTCGACCGCTGGTACGCCCCATGTCCCGGGGTGACGTCGATTTGCGCCTGAATAAAGGTCAGGGAAATCGCCTGCCCGAAGTGCTGCGCCGCCGGGGCGATTTCCGCCATCAAGGGCCGCACCCACCCCGCGACCGAATTCGCCCAACGCCATCGACCCCGGCGTGCAATGGCCGAAATCAGTAGCCAGCTCCCTTGAGGCGCAGCTGCCGTTTGGCAGTGATGTTTCCGGGAGTAGCGCCGCGTCTCTGACCGGCGGGCCCCAGTCGAAGCTTGGCGCCACGCGGTGGCCTCGCTCAATGCCACCGTCAACCTGGAGAAGGGCCCAATTTCCTGCGGTGGCGCGTAACGAGCTTGTCGCGCAAGATGCGCCCGGGCTGAATCTCCGGCACCGGCCAGCGCTGCGCTGCGCACGCGTCCCTCGAATTTTCGCATCTGTCGGAGTCATGCAACCGCCTCCCCATTCGCAGATCCTCCCCGCGCCGGAAACCCGCCATGACCGACCGACCGGCATCGCGTTCTCTGGCCTGAACCACGGGGCGAGACGGCGGTGCGCGTGCTTTACGCCCTACTTGGCCTCGCCGACCGCACCGCCATCACGTATTTTCAGGGTGGCCACGGCATGCGCTCCGAGGCCACCTTCGACTTCCTGCACCAGCACCTCCAATGGCCGAAGCCAGCGACGTCTCGATGAACCGCTCGACCACGCGCGCCGCCACCGCGCTTCTGCTCGCCGTGGCCTCCACGAATTTCGCAGCGCCACCCTATCCGCCCAGTCCGGTCATCGCCCGCGTCGACTTCGATTGGAGCACCCATCGTCGCCTGGCGCCGGGCAGCGACAATTGGCCACTCACCTGGGCGGACGATGGCCACCAATACACCGCCTGGGGCGATGGCGGCGGTTTCGGGGGCGACAACCAACAGGGCCGCGTGACCCTGGGCGTGGCGCGCATCGCGGGCGACACCGATAACTACACCGGCACGAACGTCTGGGGCGGTTTCGCCCCGGAGCATCCCGCCACCTTCGGGGGCAAGAGCTACGGCCTCCTCTCGGTCGAAGGCACGCTCTATATGTGGGTCGTGCCCCAGCCCGGACCGCACCTGAAGGAGTGCCGCCTCGCCTCCTCGACCGACCACGGCGCCACGTGGACCCGGGCGGACTGGGCATTTCGCTTCGAAGACGGCCTGAGCATTCCCACGTTTCTGAACTTCGGCCGCGACTATGCCGGCGCGCGCGACCGCTTTGTCTACTGCTACCTGATCGAACCGCAATGGGGACCCGCGACGCCCACGGGCAGCAAGTTCGGTTTTGAGATCCACCGGCCGGGCCGTATCCATCTTTCCCGCGCCCCGAGGGGAAAATTGATGCAGCGCGAGGCGCATGAATTCTTCGCCGGGCTCGACTCGGGCGGTCACCCGCGATGGTCGGCGCGTCTTGGCGACAAGCAACCGGCCTTCGCGGATGCCGGCGGCGTGGGCTGGAACGTCAGCGTAAGCTACAACGCCGGCCTGCGCCGCTACCTGCTCTCGACCGAACACCACACGACCCACGCGGGCAAGTTCGGCCTCTTCGACGCGCCCGAGCCCTGGGGCCCGTGGACGACCGTCGCCTACGACGAGGCCTGGGGCGCGGGACAGGTCGAGGTGTCCGCGTTTTACTGGAGCCTGCCGGCCAAGTGGCAAAGTGCCGATGGCACCCGCTTCACGCTGGTCTTCACCGGCAAGAATACCAACGACTCGTGGAACACGGTCGCGGGTCGGTTCGAGCGGCGCCGCTGAAATTGGCCCCGAGCAATCGGCGGCACATGCCACGGGACCACATCACAGGAGATGAGAGGGGCCTGGTCTTCACGGCAGGAAGTCACGGTCGTTCGCCAGACGGCCAAGCCGCCGCCGCGCCGCGCCGGGGCACAAGCGCGAAGACAGGATGCGGCCACCAGCACCGGTCGGCCATCATGCTCTCCGCTGCTGCGCGCGGTCCCCGGTGCGCTGATGGCAAACTCGCCGGTTGACGGCGATTGGGGCGGAGCGTTCGCTGCCGGAATTGTGCCACTGCCCCCTGCCCTGCCCGAATCCCTGCCCGAGGGCCAACCCGCCACGATCTTCCCCGCCCGCCCGCCCCCTTTCCCGCTCGACGCCCTTCTCTTTGCCGCCCGGATCAGAGGCCGGCCTGGTTTCTTCCTCCGCCCCTCTGCTGATCGCGCGGCCGGGCCCGATGCCCTGAGAATCCGGTTTCCTTTCCAACCATGAAGTCCTCATTTGCCCGCCGCTCATTGCGCATCCTCCTGACCGCCGCCGCGCTCGGGACCACCCTGGCCACCACCGGGGTCGCCGCCGCCGCGGACGGAAAGGACATCAACGTGCTGGATTTCGGCGCCATCCCGGATGGCAAGACCCTCACCACGGCCGCCCTCCAAAAAGCCATCGATCACTGTGCCGCCACCGGGGGAGGGACGGTCATCGTGCCGCCCGGCGTCTTTCTGACCCATACGGTCTTCTTGAAAAGCGGCGTCGATCTCCATCTGCAGCAAGGGGCCGTGCTGCTCGGCGATACCAATCCGAAGGCCTTTGCCGGGGCGGTGGTGAATGCCGACAAGATTGAAAATGCGTCCATCTCCGGCCAGGGCGTCATCAATGGGCAGGGGCAGGCAAAGAACTTTCCGACCAAGGGCCCGCGTCACCACGATCTACTTCTTTTCCAGTGCCGCAACATCCGGGTCACCGACGTCACGCTCCTGGACGCCCCCTCGTGGGTGTTTCGGATTCGCGAGTGCGATGGGGTCATGATCCGCGGCGTGAAGATTCACTCCTACGCCAACCAGAACAACGACGGGATCGATCTCGAGGCGAAGAACGTGACGATCTCCGATTGCGTCGTCGACAGCGAGGACGACGCCATCTGCCTCAAGAGCGACAACCCGGATTTTATCGTCGAGAACGTCACCATCAGCAACTGCATCCTCGGCAGCAACTGCAACGCCATCAAGTTCGGCACGTCCAGCCGGGGCGGC
Organism: Opitutales bacterium; assembly: GCA_038249085.1. GTDB lineage: Bacteria > Verrucomicrobiota > Verrucomicrobiia > Opitutales > Opitutaceae > ER46. Next base: position 11,789 of record JBBRWR010000095.1, on the reverse strand, counting down.
TTCAGGAACATCGCCATCAGCAATTGCGTGATCCGCTGGCCGGCGGCCGCCGCCAAGATTCCCCCGCGCTCCACACTCAAGGGCTGCGAGATCGACGCCATCATGGAAGCCGGTCTCGCGCTCGAGGTCGTGGACGGCGGCTTCATGGACCAGGTCAACATCAGCAACCTCGTCATGACCGGGATTCAGACCCCCTTGTTTATCCGGCTCGGGAACCGCAAGGGACCCGGCACCCTGAAGAATGTCCTCATCAGCAACATCACCGCCACCGACGAGACCATGCTGAACAGCTCCATCACCGGAGTCCCCGGCAGCTACGTCGAGAACGTCATCGTCAAGGACGTGATCTTCAACGCCAAGGGAACCGGCACCCTGGTCGAGGCCGGGGCCGCCGTCCCCGAAAAGGTGAACTCGTATCCGCAGACCAATGTCGTGTTTGGCTACAGCGTGCCGGCCTATGGCATGTACGTCCGGCACGTGCGGAATCTGGTGCTGGAAAATTTTGTCTTCAACCTCCGCGCGCCCGATGCCCGGCCCGCCGTCGTGCTCGATGACTGCCACGCTGTCCGGCTGCGGAACTTCGCCGTGGCGGTGCCCACCCACGATCAGCCGCTCCTTCGCATCCGGCAGTCCACCAACGTGACGATCTCCGGCTATCAGTCCGGCGACCCGGTGCCCAATTTTCTTGCGGTGGAGGGAGATTTGACCCGCGACATCAAGCTGACGGGGAACGATCTTTCGCGGGTCAAGGAGGTCGTGAAGTTCCGCGACGGCGCGAAGCCGGCGGTGGTCAGGTTGCTGGGCAACTTCGAATCGGCTCAGCCCCCTTGACGCCCTGGCGGTCACCCGCCTGCCTTGCTGGAATCTTATGCGGCATCGAACGAGCAGCAATTGCTGGCGGACAATCTGGTTCTGCGCCGTGCTGATGGGCCAGTACCTGCGGGCGGAATGGATCTGGATCGAGGGCGAAGCGGCCGACGAGCGCAACGTCACGAGACAAAGCTGGTACGACGATGTCAGGAAGGACGGCATGTCCGGCCAGGAGTGGATTTCCCACTACAACGCCCGGCAGCCCGGCACGGCCACCTACCGGTTCGAGGTCAAGAGCGGCGGCGACTACGTCTTCTGGTGGCGCGGCAATGTGCTGAAGGCGGAGGTCTCGTATCAACTCGATGGTGGCGCATTCCAGCCCATCCGTTTCGCGGACAAGCGCGGCGAGTATCAGATTTCCCCCCAACCCGATCACCGCCGGCTGGCCTGGGTGAAGGTCGGCACGGTGAACCTGCCACCCGGCCCGCATGCCCTCACTTTCCGCTTTCACAGCTCCACCTTCAATCACGGCGGCATCGATTGTTTCCTCTTCAGCAACGAACCCTTCGTGCCTTCGGGCGCCCTGAAACCTGCGGGGCGCGGCGCCACCGCGAAACCGGACGAATGGTTTCCCGCCGTGTTCGACGACGACCCGCTCTCGCCCCGCTCGGTGATCGACATGTCCGCGCTCGTGGAAGCACCCGCCGGCATGCACGGCTTTCTCCAGAAGGACGGAGAACATCTGCGCTTCGAAAATGCGGATGCGCCGGTGAAATTCTGGGGCTGCGGCGCGAACTTCGATCCGCAACTCACGCGCGCCGAGGCCACCCAGCGGATTCGCTGGCTGCGGAAGTACGGCGTCAACCTCGTGCGCCACCATCCCGTCTTTAGTTCCCTCGGGCCGCTGCAGGACGGCCGCCTCGATCCCGGCCGGGTGGACGAATTCGACTGGTGGTTCGCCGAGCTGAAAAAGCACGGACTCTACTATACGTGGTCGCTGTTCTACCCCCTCGAGATCACTCCCGACGACGGCTACCCCCGCGCGCTCTTCGACGAATTGGAGCCGGGAAAATACGGCCGCAGGACCTACGGCCTCGTGAACATGAGCCGCGCGTTGCAGGACCTCCAACTCCGCTACCTGACGGCAGTCCTGCAGCATCGCAACCCGTACACCGGACTGCGCTACGTCGAAGAACCCGCGCTGGCGGTGCTGGAAATCCAGAACGAAGACTGCATTTTCTTCCACAATCCGCTCAGCACGCTGCAACGCGGTCAGCTGCCCGAGCACGCCCGGCTCCTGCGCCGGATGTGGTGCGACTGGGTGAAGGCCCGCTACGGCACCGCAGCCGGCGTGCGCCAGGCTTGGGGTGGCCTGCGCCCGGGCGAATCACTGGCCGCGGGCGAACTCGGCCTGTTCGGCGCCTTCCACCTCGCCGCGGCCGGCCCGGTCTTCGACTTCAAGGGCCAGACCCGGCGCGCGGGCGACTTCATCCGCTTCCTCACCGAGATGCAGAAGGAATTTTATGACCGGCGGGAAAAGGAGATGCGCGCCCTCGGTTTCAAGGGCGTCACGGTCACGACCGCGTGGCGCGCGGGTGGCGCCGCCGCCGACCCGGCCAATCTGTATTGCGACACGAGCTGCGACATGATCGATCGCCACAACTATTTTGGGGGAGGCGACGGCCACCATGTGATCACGACCGGCAAGGTGAACCCCGACAGCCATCTGGCTCGGCCGGGCAGCGGCCTGCTCGCCCTCGGGCTTTATCAGGTGGAGCAACGCCCGTTCTCCGTCAGCGAGTGGTCGCAGATGCCACCCGACCCCTGGAAGGTCGAGGCCGCCCCGCTCATCGCGTTTTACGGCCTGGGGCTGCAGGGTTGGGACGCCTCCTACCATTTCGTCAGCAGCCGGCATCGCTTCGGCGACGGCTGGCCCTCCCTCTCCAAGTACGTCACCGACACGCCGCATTACCTGGGACAGTTTCCCGCCCTGGCCTTTGCCCTGCACCACGGCCACATCCAGGAGGCGCCGGTGGCGGCCGCGCGGCGCCTGCCGGTCGACGCGCTGTTCCGCGGCGTGGATCCGCTGGGGCAGGATTTCACGGGTGGCGGCTGGGACAACAAGACGTTGGCGGGCTGCCAGACCACGCCGATGGAGGTGCTGGCGATCGGCAGGGTCACGGTCGGGTTCGAAGGCGGCAGCCCGCAGAAGGCCAACTGGGATCAGTATTGGGACAAGGGCCGGAAGCTCGTGCGCTCGATGACCGGCGAACTCACGTGGGACTACGGCCGGCAGATTGTCACGCTCGCCGCGCCCCGCACCCAGGCCATCCTCGGCCGCGCCGGCGGGCAGACCATCGACCTGCCCGGCGTGAAGGCGCAAATCGCGACCCCCTTCGTCTCCCTCCTCTTCACCCCGCTCGACAACGCGCCGCTCGCGGTCTCCCGGCACATCCTGATCACCGCCATGGCGCGCGACACGCAAACCGGCGCGGAACTGAGCGCCGACGGCACCCAATTGACCACGCTGGGCGGTCCGCCGCTGCTGATGGAGCCGGTGCAGGCCTCGCTCTGGTTCAAGGGCGCGAAACCGGTGGAAGTGAAGGTGCTCGATCTCTACGGCGGGCCGACGGGCCGGACCGTCGCGGTCGGCGCCGACGGGGGCTTCCACATCGATGGCACGTATCGCACCTATTACTACGAGGTGAAGCGCTGAGCAACCGGGTGCAGCCGGAGCGCTTCGGGGTGGCCTTCGACGACCTGCCCTGCTGAGATGGCGCCTGCTGCTCCAAACTCCTGCAACCCCGCCACCCCGACTCCTCGCATGAAACGCTGCGCCCTGCTCCGCCCGCTTCTGCTCACGCTCGTCAGCGTGTTCACGCCGTCTGTTCCCTCCGCCGCCGAGCTGGTCCACGCCCGGGACGGATCCGGCGTCTATGGTTACAAGGACACGCCCAGGTTGCCGTGGTGCGACTGGCTCTGTCACGACCCGGACCGGCCGGCGCCGAAGCGACTGGACCCCGGCCCGGCCGGCCCGCCCGCCGCGATCCCGACCGACGCCATCGTGCTCTTCGACGGCAAGAACCTGGCCCAGTGGCAGGAAGCCAGGGGCTGGAGAGTCGAGGACGGTTGTCTCATCGCGGGTGACGGCATGTTCGTCACAAAACAAAGCTTCGGCAGCGCCCAGATTCATATCGAGTTCATGACGCCCGCAAACTTCGAGGGCCCATGGTACAACCGCGGCAACAACGGCGTGATGCTCATGGGCCTGTACGAGATCCAAATCTTCGATTCCTTCACCGAAAAGATCTACCCGGACGGCCAGTGCGCGGCCCTCTACGGTCAGACTCCGCCGCTGGTGAACGTCACCCGTCCGCCCGGCCAGTGGCAGGCGTTTGATCTGGTCTTCACCGCCCCGAAGTTTGACGGCGACAGGCTGACGGCGCCCGCCCGCGTGACCGCCTTTCACAACGGCGTGCTCGTGCACCTAGACGCGGAGATCCACGGCGAGACCGGTCATCGCCTCGCCCCGGCGTACCAGCAGAAAGTGGACACCGGGCCTCTGGCTTTCGGCGGACACGGGTGCCCCGTGCGCTTTCGCAACATCTGGCTGCGGCCCTTGTGAATCAGCCCCGCCGCAGGCGGCGAAGCAGTTGCCACTCGAGGCGTCCGCTAGTCCACTCGCCCCGATGAAATGGCCCCTGCTCCTGACCGTCCTTCTCGCGACCGGCGCGTCCGCCGCACCGGTGCCACAACGCGTCGAGGTCACGCGGGATCTCTGGCTCTCCTCCCACGGCACGGAACGCGAGGGCAACAACGGCGCCTCCCCGCGGCTCAAGCTCAAGGGCATCCAGGAATTCTTCCTCGTCGATTTTGATCCCACGCCGTTGCGCGGCCGGCGGGTGGTGCGGGCGGAACTCCACGTGCATGGCGAGGGCGTGGAGACCCTCGGACGCATCACGGTGTCGAGTGTATCCGGCGCGTGGGTCGAGGGCCAAGGCACGAACTACGCGTCGACGCCCGGCGCGAGCTGCTTCGCGTGGGCGATCACGAACGAGCGCCGCTGGGCCGGCGGCGAACCCGACATCACCGGCGTGATCAACGGTAACGGCGGATCGACGTGGGGTTTCGGCGACCCGACCCCGCGGGATGCCGCGGGCTGGCAGGTGATTCCCGTCGATCCCGGCGTCGCGCAAGCCCGGCTCGACGGACGCAGCCACGGTTTCTGCGTGATGGACGACGTGGGCAGCGAATACACGCGCCAGGGCAACACGATCGCCTACCGCCAGTTTCCCAACCGTTACGTGGCCAGCCGGGAAGGTGCTCATGGGCGCGGACCGTATTTCATGCTGTGGCTGGAAGACCGTGGGCCGGCCGCCGCCACGTCCCGCGGCCCGGCGGTTGCGGCGGTTGCGCCACCGCGCCCCGCCTCCCTGCCGCCACTCATGGCGACACCAACCTCGCCGCCATCGCCGCTGTCGGCCCGCGACGAGTTGGGCGAGCCGCTCCCTTCGTTGGCGTTTTTCGCGGCGCGCAACGAGGCGATCGGTTTCTCGCTGGCGATCGCCCCGGAGGCGGTGGGGCTCGATTTGGACGTGACGCGCTTCGCGATGCCCACGGTCGCCGGATTCGTCGATCCGCTCGTGCCGGCCGCCGACGGCCGTTTCATCGAAATCTACGTACCGAAGGAGGCCAAGGCCGGCCCCCACCGTGGGACGCTGCGCGTCGGGGGCCGGACTGTACCCTTCGTGGTCAGCGTGTGGAATTTCACCCTGCCCGACCGGCTCTCGTTCCTGCCGCAGATGAATTGTTACAATTTGCCGGGTCACGACCGCGACTATTACCGCCTGGCCCAGGAACATCGCGCGGTGCTGAACCGCCTGCCGTACGGTTGGACCGGCAATGTGAAGGCGGCGCCAATCATCCGCGCCGACGGGTCGTGGGACTGGCGCGCGTGGGATGCGGAGTTCGGTCCGCTGCTCGACGGCTCGGCCTTCCGCGACCTGCGGCGCGGCCCGGTGCCGGTCGAGGCGTTCTATCTGCCGCTGAACGAGAACTGGCCGATGGATCACGAGAAATATTTCCGCGGCGGCTACTGGATCGAGTCGGCTTACGACGACGGCTACTGGCGCGAATTCCGTGCGGCGGCGGCAGGTTTTGCGGCGCACTTTGCCGCGCAGGGTTGGACGGAGCCGATGTTCGAGTTCTACCTGAACAACAAGGTGTATTTCAAACGCGACCGCGGGAATCGCTGGGACGCGTGCTCGGCGCCGTGGATCTTCGACGAACCGGTCAACACCCAGGACTTCTGGGCGCTCCGGCGTTTCGGGCAGGAGTTCTGGCGGGGGGTGGCGACGTCTCCGCAGGTTCACATGGCATTTCGCGTGGACCTCTCGCGACCGGAGTGGCAGCGCGACCTGCTCGACGGCCTCACCAACGTGGAGGTCGTCAGTGGGGTGTTGCGTACCTACCGGGCTCGCGTGATCGACCGCAGCGAGCGTCTGGGCAACCTGGTCTACATGTATGGTTCGGCGAATCGCCCCGGCACGTCCAACGTGATGCCCGCCGCGTGGTGCGTGGAGACCTGGGCGCTCGGCGGCGACGGTGTGGTGCCGTGGCAGACGATCGGCCATGCGGACTCGTGGACCAAGCCCGACGCGCTTGCGCTCTTTTACCCGACGCCGACGGGCCCCGTGCCGAGCCTGCGACTGAAGTCGTTCCGCGCGGGCCAGCAATTGGTCGAATACCTCACCCAGTACGCCGCGCTCTCGGGCCAGAGCCGCGCGAGCCTCGGCGCCGCGGTGCTCGTCGAGCCCGGTTTGCGCGCCAGCCTGCAAAAGAAATCGGAAGCCGACGCCGGCGGCTCGCTCTTTGGCGTGGCGGCGCATCGCTCGCTCACGGTGCTCCGCCAGCGGCTCGGCGCGTGGCTGGATGCGCAGGCGCCCGCTCCGCGCGAATGCTGGCACGATCTCCGGCCGCCGGCTTTCGATCCGGCGCAAGTGCGCGCGATCGCGCCCCTGCCTCCGTCGCCGAATCGATAGCGTCACGCGCGCACGCACCCGTGATGGCATCGAAGTTCGTCGCGCAAGCGGTGCGAATCCCTGACGTTGATCCCGGGCCTGATCGACGGTAAGGAACCGCGCGAGCGTTCGTCTGACTCGCCACCCCAATCCCCTCCCCATGCACAAATCCACCCTAGTGATGTCCCTGCTCGTCCTCACCTCGTTCGGCGGCGCCGTGCTGGCCTGGCGTCAACATGCGGAACTCGTGGAGCTGCGCGCGGGTGCCCAGAACCGCAACGAACGCGCGGAGTGGCAGCGGAAGGTGGGCGAACTCGAAACACTCAATCGCCAGCAGCGGGAACGGCTGGCCGGCGCCGGTGCGAAAGTGGGCCCGCTTCCCCGGGAGAGCGGCAACCGGGCCAACGCGACGGCCACCCGGGAGGAACCGGAGGCGCGCGCACGCGCCGGCAGCGTCCAGCAACAGACCGCTGCCATCAAGGAACTCACGGCCAAACCCGAGATTCAGGCGCTGCTGAATGCGCAAAAGAAGGTCGCCCTCGAGCAGCGTTACGCCGACCTGTTCAAGAGGCTGAACCTGCCGCCGGAACAAATCGACAAACTCAAAGCGTTGCTGGAAGAACGCACCAGCACGATGCAGGACCTGTTCACGGTGGCCCGTGAGCAAGGGATCAATCTGCGGGCGAACCCGGAGGCCTACAAACAGCTGGTGGCCGACACGCAGAATCAAATCAACGCCAACCTCAAGGCAGCGATCGGAGAGCGTGCTTTCGACCAGCTCACGAATTACGACCGGACGATCCCGCAGCGGAATCTGGTCAGCGATTTGGAGCAGCGCCTCAGTTACTCCGGCGCCCCGCTGAGCCCGACCCAGGCGGAACAGTTGGTGCAGATTCTCGCCGCCAATCCCGCCCCGCGCCCCACGGCGCCCGCGACGATCGCCGGCGTGAATGCCGCGCAAGCCGGCACCATCGTCCGGACCGCGATGCAGACAGTGCCCGGCGTGGGGCAATTACTGGGGGTGACCGACGACAGCGGGCGCAGCGCCATCCCGGGCTATCCCATCTCGCCAGCGGCCCTGGGCCAGGCGCAAACGGTCCTCTCGCCCCCGCAATTGGCGGCCCTGCAACAGGTGCAGCAACTCCAGCAGGCGCAGCAGCAGTTGAAACAACTGGTCACGGAAACGCTGGTGAAGCACCAGCCCCCCAACCCGGCCCCCGCGCCGGAACGCAAGGGCGGCGGGGGCTGATCCCTTGGTCCTCACGCCTGAATCCGCGGCGGAGAGCAAAGCGCCCCCACGCGGGTAAGTTCGGTCTTTTTGACGCCCCCGAACCCTGGGGCCCGTGGACGACCGTCGCCTACGATGAAGCCTGGGGCGCGGGGCAGGTGGAAGTATCGGCGTTCTACTGGAGCCTGCCGGCCAGGTGGCAAAGCGCCGCTGGCACGCGGTTCACGTTCGTCTTCACCGGCAAGAACACGAACGACTCGTGGAACACCGTGCGGGCCGGTTCGAACTGCGCCGCTGAAATTGCCGCTTGCAACCGCCGCCCCGCCGCGACGCGACCGTGCGTGCGCACGTACGTTCAGCCTGAGACGGCGCCTTGGCGTTCGGCTGGAAAACGCTGTGCCAGAAAGGGGGGCCTGATCGGGAGAATACCCCTGGCTCGTAGCGATGCATCCCAACTCTGCGCCTACAAATGGGGTGCGATTGGAACGTGCAAGTTTGGGCTCCGACGGCGAAAAATTATAAGTTCGATCGCTTCGCCGGCATGTCGCGGCCGTTTTGGCGCAGGACCAGCGCGATTACCTTGCCATCCGCGGCGCGTTCGAATGAAAGCCGGGCGTCGACGATCTTGTAGAAAAACTCGTCCTTCGCCGTCGCAAACACCGGAACTTTGGGCTGCCCGGTGAGCTGCGCAAAGAGCGCGCCGTTTTCCTCGGTGATGGCGACCGTCGCGGTCGCCGTGAGTGCGTACGTCCCAGCGTAGTCGTGTAGCGTTTCGACCGGAAGCGAAACTTCCTTCGGCGGCGGCGGGAGTTCGCCGCGCGGCCCATGCAGATCGCGTCCGTTTTGGTGGAGCACCAGCGCAGTGACTCTGCCGGCAGTGTCGCGCTCGAACGAAATATCTGCCGGTACGCCAACAATCGTGAATCGATCGGTTGCAACTTCGCGCAGCGCGAGGCGCCCTTGACCGGTCGCCTGCTCGTATAGCGCGCCGTTGCGCTCGGAGATGTCGATCGCGAATGCGGGCGTGAGCGCATAACGCCCGGGATAATCCGTCGCTTTTTTTGTCTTCGCGACGGTGGGACCAGGCAGCGTGGTGCCTAGTAACGCGAATCCGAGCGAATCGATGTTCGCGGAGCTGTTCACGAGCACGGCGACACCTTTCGCCGAGACCGGTGAAAACGCCACGAACGCGTGATAGCTGTTGGTCGCGCCGTTGTGCCAATAGACGCGCTGCGCCTCGTCGCCAAACATGAACCAGCCAAAGCCCACCTGCCCGCCCACCTCCGGCGCCGGCAGCTGCGGCTTCAGCGTCTCGGCGAGTGCGGCGCGCAGCGGCGATTCGGTACGGCCGAGACAAAACGCGAGAAACCCGCCCAGCTCGCGTGCCGAGGTGACGAGGGCGCCCGCCGGAGCGCAGGCGAGAAACGTCCACGGCTCGACGCGCGTTTTGCCGGCATGGCCCGGTGCAAGGTCGGCGGGCAATTTTCCGCCGGTGAGCGCGAGCGATGTCGCCTTCAAGTCGAGAGGCTGGAGCACGTGCGCGGTCAATGCGTCGGCGTAGCTCGCGCCCCACGCGGCGCCGAGCGCCTCGCCGAGCACCGACGCGCCGAAATTCGAATAAGCCACCGTGCGGCCGGCGGGCGCGCCCGGGCCGTCAGTGCGCAGCGCATTGACCAGCGCGGTGCGGTCGTAGCGTCCGTAGGGATTGGGCGCGCCGTCGGGGTTCGGCCCGATGTTTGACGGCAAGCGCGGGAGGCCCGAGCTGTGCGTCGTTAGCGAAAGCAGCGTGATCTTCGCGAGCGCCGCCTGCGCCGGATCGTCGGCGGGAAGAAGGAATCTGGCGGCGGGATCATGGCGCGAAACCCTGCCGGCGCGCTCGCTCTCGGCGAGCAGCAGCGCGGTGAAGACTTTCGTCACCGAGCCGATTTGAAACGGGGTGTCGGATGTGATCGGGCGCGCATCCTCGGCGGAATATTTTCCCGCGGAGAAAAACGCCGCGCCATCGGCGTCGACCCACGCGACGGCAATGCCGCCGGGTTTGTCCTTCACGTAGGCATCGAGCCGCGCCTGCGCGTCGGCGGGCGGTTTTGCGAAAGCGAACGCCGTGGTGGCAAACACGAACACGAGAAGGCGGAGGGTTTTCATAAGAGTGCTGGCTGGGGGTCAGGATAGCGAAAGGAGGTCCCGATGCAGTTTCTCGAGTTCCTCGATCCGGGGTTCGATCTGCCGGCGCACCGCCCGGCGGTTGATGACCCAGACGCCCCACATGAGCAGCGCCACCAATGCGAAATAGGAGCCCATGAAGCGGGGATCTCTCGCCAGATCCCACGGCGGACGGTTCAGGCTGATGGTCACACAAACGATGACGATCGCCGCCGTGAGGGGAACGAGATACCATTTCCAGACGCCGAGCAGCAACCGCCGCTGGTGGCGCAGTTCGGCGATCTCGGCCTCGAGTTTCGCGAGCAGCGGCGCGTCCGGTCCCAGCTTTTGCCGATGAGTGCGGATGCGTTCGCGGACAAAAGATCCCGTCACCCCGAGGACCAGCGCCACGGCGATCATGATGGGCCACGCGATTTTTTCCTGGTGCCGTGCGATGGCGGCGAAGGCCGCCGCCCCGAACAGACCGGCCGAGGCCTCGACGATGTCGCGCACCCAGAGGGTGGCGGCGAGTTTCCGGCGTTTTGCCTCAAAGGATTGCCGGAGGACGGACAGATCGGCACCGGCCCCGACCGGCGGTTCCTGGCGCCGCCAGACCGCTTCGTAGTCATTCCAATTCATCGATAACTCCTTTCATGAGTGCGGCGAGGCGTTTGCGCGCACGCGTCAACGCCACGCCGACGTGGTTTTCCGTCAGCCCCGTCACTTCCGCAATTTCCCGGTAGGGCAGTTCGTCAAGCAAAAGCAAAACCAGTGCCCGGTCGAAATCCGACAAAGTGCGGATCGCCACATAAAGTTGACCGAGCAGTTCGCGGTCGGCGGTGCGGTCGGCCGGCGAGGCGGCCTCGCTTGCGATGTGCGCGAAGTCCATCCCGGATGCAATCCGGCGCGCTCGCTGCGCCGTGCCGCGGCTCCAAGTCAGTGCTGTGTTGAGGCAGACGCGGTAAATCCACGTCGAGGGTTTCGCTTGCTCGCGAAACGCCGGCAGCGAGCGCCAGAGTTGCAACAAGATCTCCTGATGCAAATCCGCCTGATCGGCCGCGTCCTTCGCATAGGCGCGGACGATCTTATGCAGGATGCCGCCGTGCTCTTCGAGCCATCCGGCAAAGCGCGCCTCGCGTTCGGAGTCGGCAGTCATGCGTGCTTACATTAGTGGCGGCGGCAGGTCGTTCCTTACAGACAATCTCGCGCCCGCCAGAAAATGGGCTCAAAAAATCGATCACAGCTAGCTCTGGAAATTTGGTTCGAGACGAGCTTCGTCATCTCAAACATCGAGACGCGACAGACCGGTGCCCTAGTTTGGGAGCGAGGCCAACGGGGTCAGCCCGTAAGTTGCTAGTCGCAACACGGCGATGGGGCGCTCGATCAGCGGTGGGCCTGCCCCGGTTGGGGGACTGAGCAGTTCATCGAGGCGGATCGGACGGGGTCAGCCCCGCCACCTTGTCGGGCATCGCTTGTCCAGCGCCAATTAGAATCCGTGGTCGGCGCCAACTAGAATCCGTGTTGCTGGATGCTGCAGGAATGCAGGGAGCGTGAGAAGGCGAAGGGAACGATGGAGTGGGAGATGGAGG
>JBBRWR010000094.1:0-30925 GCA_038249085.1 Opitutales bacterium | reverse complement strand
CGCCGGCGATGCCTGGCGGACCATCTTCACCGGCGGAAAAATCGGCCGCACCTTCACCAAGACCTTTCCGCCCGTGATCGCGCGCGAGTTCAGGCTGAACATCCTCGACGCCACCGACGGCCCGACGATCGCCGAGATCGAGTTTCTGGAAAAATGAACGCCATCGACGTTGATTGTAGGGCTGGACCTTGGTCCACGCCCTGACGCCCGCACCGATCTTCGTTGCCAATTTGCGGCGCGCACCAAGGTGCGGCCCTACATCCCTCCCACTCAAACTTGTTCCTCCGCCTTCACCCTGACGCCCATGCGCCGCCTCGCCCTCACCGTCCTCGCGCTCGCTTCGATTGGCCGCGCCGCCCCGCCACCCGCCGTCAGTACCGCCCGAGTGAAGGAGTTGCAGGACCTCCGCTGGGGCATGTTCATCTGCTGGTCGTTCAGCACCTTCTCCGGCAAGGAATGGACCCCGGGCATCAAGGATGTCGCCTTTTTCAATCCGACCGGCTGCGACACCGACCAATGGGCGCAGACCGCCCGCGACGCCGGCATGGGCTACCTCCTGTTTCTGACGAAGCACCATGACGGCTTCTGCCTCTGGGACACGCAGACCACCGATCGCAAGGTGACGAAATCGCCGCTGGGCCGCGACGTGCTGGCGGCGTTGCGGAAGTCCTGCGATAAATTCGGCCTCCGGCTCGCCCTGTATTTCTCCGAGGGTGACTGGAACTGGCCCGGTGCTGTCGACGGCAAAGGCCGGAAGGAAGGCATCGGCCGCAACCCGGCGATGAAACAGGCCCAATTGCGCGAACTCCTCACCGGGTACGGCCCGATCGAATACATCTGGTTCGATCACGCCGTCGGCGACGGCGGCCTCAGCCACGCCGACACCCTCAGGTTCGTGAAGAGCCTGCAGCCGTCCTGCTTCGTCGGCTTCAACCACGGCGCCCAGGAAGGCGCCGACATCCGCCTCGGCGAGATGGGTCGCCCCGGCCCGCTGGACGATCACGCGGCGGCCGGCCCGCACCTGAAGGACGCCCCGGCGAAGAGTTATCGCCTGGCGGAGTTCACCTATCCCATCCTGCCCAAGCACACGGGTGGCGCGATGTGGTTCTACTCGTTGCCCCAGCACGACCAACTCTGCCACCCAGCGGACAAAATCTACGCCGACTACCTGGGTGCGGTGCAATACGGCAATATCTTCTCGCTCGACGTCGGGCCCGACTACGCGGGCCGGCTGCGCGCCATCGACGTGCAAACCCTCCACCGCGTCGGCGAGATGATCCGGGCCGGAAAAGCAGCCGCTCCATAATCACCCCATGACCACTCTCGATTGGACAATCATCGCCGTCTACCTCCTCGCCGTCGTCGGTCTGGGCGTGGCGGCCGGTCTCCTGCGCCGCACCGGCGAACGCGGCGGCGAGGGCGGCCACTACTTTCTCGCCGGCAACACCCTTGGCTGGCCGGTCATCGGGCTCGCGATGTTTGCGGCGAATATCTCGACCGTCCACCTGGTGAGCCTCGCCGAGGCGGCCTACAAGTTCGGTCTTGTTTTCGGCAACTTCGAGTGGATGGCCGGCTTCACCCTCGTACTGCTATCGCTGTTCTTCGCACCGCTCTACCTGCGCTCGAAGGTCGCCACCCTGCCCGACTTCCTCGAGCGCCGCTTCAACCGCGGCTGCCGCGACGTGCTCTCGATCGTCTCCCTGTTCTCCGCCATCGTGATCCACATGGGCGTGGCACTCTACACCGCCGCCTGGGTGCTGCGCGGCATCCTCGGCCTGGCGCCGGGTGCGACCATCATGGGTGTCGACGCTCTGATGGTCTTCATCATCGTGCTCGGCGTCCTCACCGGCATCTACACCATGCTTGGCGGCCTGCTCGCCGTCGTGTGGACCGAGAGCGTGCAGACTGTCCTGCTGCTCGTCGGGGCGGTCGTCGTCACCGTGGTCGGCTACCTCAAGGTCGGCGGCTGGTCCGCTCTCGCCCAGACTCTCGCCACCCACCCGCACCCACTCGCCGCCGTGGCCGACAGCCAGGTCACCTGGGGCACCGCCAACTTCCTCCATATGGCGCGCGGTGCGAGCGATCCCTCCGGCCTCGCCTGGTACTCCATTCTGCTCGGCTACCCCGTGCTCGGCATCTGGTACTGGTGCTGCGACCAGACGATCGTGCAGCGCGTGCTCGCCGCGAAGGACGAACGCAACGCCCGTCTCGGGCCGCTCTTCTGCGCCTTCCTGAAAATCCTCCCGGTGTTCTTCTTCGTGCTCCCCGGCGTGATCTGCGTCGGCCTCGTACAGCAAAACGCCTTCGGCGGGGCCGCCCCGCAAAACGCCGCCGACACCTACACGTTTCTCCTCACCCATCTGCTGCCCGTCGGTCTCAAGGGCCTCGTCGTCGCGGCCATGCTCGCCGCCGCGATGCAAACCTGCTCCGCCGCCCTCAACTCCACCGCGACCCTCGTCGCCTACGATCTCTTCAAGCGCCACCAGCCCACGATCAGCGACCACCGCCTCGTGCGTATCGGCAAGATCACGACGGTTGCCGGCACCGTCCTCGCCATCATCGCGTCACCGTTGTTCGGCCACTACACGACCATCTTCGAGGGCATCAACAAACTCATCAGCTACGTCGCCCCGCCCATCACCACCGTGTTTCTCCTCGGCGTCTTCTGGCGGCGAGCCTCTGGCAAGTCGGCGCTCATCACCCTCGGCGCCGGCATGGCCCTCGGCGCGGTGACCTTCGTGCTCGATTGGACCGGCGCCTATCGCGGTGACTTCATGCTCATTGCCTTCCTGCTCCTGGTGGCCTGCGTCGTCATCATGATCGCGACGACCTTCCTGTATCCGGAGCCGCTCAAGGCCGAAGCGCGACTGCTGGTCTGGGAAGACTGGCGTGAGCCCCTGCGCGGCCAGGCCGGGGGTCGCGGCCTCGGCAATTACCGCGTGCTCACCGTCGTGGTGCTCGTCGTCTTCGCCGCGCTCTACGTGATCTTCCGGTAAGTCGCTTCCATGATCCGCTCCACCACCGTCCGCGATGCGCGCTTCCCGCTTGGCGCCGGGCACGGCAGCGATGCCATCCACCGGGACCCCGTCTACTTCCTACGCGGTGGCGCTGCGATCCCGGAAAACCCGAAGAACCAACCCATGAAACTATTCCCTCTGCTCCTCACCTCCCTGGTCCTCGCCGGCTGCGCCATCACGCCAGTACCCTCTTCCGCGCCGGCCGTTTCCGCCGAATCCGCGCGACCCCCGCAACGCTTCGCGTGGGTCACCGGACTCAAGCCCGAAAAGGCCGACTATTACAAACAGCTCCACGCGCAGGCGTGGCCGGCCGTCAACCGGCAGATCAAGGCGAGCCACATCCAGAACTTTTCCATCTACCTCCGGGAGATTGAGGGGAAGCTCTACCTTTTCGCCTATCTCGAATACACCGGCACCGACTTCGCCGCCGACATGAAGAAGATGGGAGACGATCCCGAGACCCG
This sequence comes from Opitutales bacterium, assembly GCA_038249085.1. GTDB lineage: Bacteria > Verrucomicrobiota > Verrucomicrobiia > Opitutales > Opitutaceae > ER46. The sequence continues at coordinate 27,444 of JBBRWR010000094.1, read as the reverse complement.
TCGCTGGTGGAAGGAGACCGATCCCTGCCAGCTACCGCTCCCCGATGCCGCCGCCGCGGGAAAGACCTGGGCCGACACGACCGAGGTCTACCATCTGGACTGAGCGTCGCACGCTGCGCGCCAAAGCCGACCGGATTCTCGGAACCGTCGGCGATGCGCGCGCTTCAACTTTCCGCCGGTGGCGGTCCGTCGCCCAACGAACCATCCGCCGGCCGACGCTCCCCGCGCATCCGTTCCATCTCCACCCGCATCGCCTTGAGTTCCGCCAGCACCGGCTCGCTCTCCCGCCGCTGGCCGAGAAACAGCGACGCCACGATGCCGCTCATTGCCCCGAACAGGCCCACGCCCGCGACCATCAGCGCCGCGGCAATCGCCCGCCCAGCCGGGGTCACCGGGTAGCGGTCGCCATAACCGACTGTCGTGACGGTCGTCACACTCCACCACAACGCGTCGCCCGCCGTCTTGATGTTGGCGCCGTCGACCCGCTCGACCACGAGGATGCCGAGCGAGGAGAAGAAAATCAGCAGGAACATGATCATGCCCACCGAGGCGACGCCACCCTGACGGCGGTTGACGAAGAGCATTTCCATGATCCGGTGCAGGGACCGCACCCCGCGCAGCAGTCGCAACACCCGAAAGACGCGCACGAAGCGCCCGAGACGCAGCGCCTGGATGTTGGGAATGCTGGCGAGCAGATCGATCCAACCCCACTTCATGAAGGCCAGCTTCGACCCGGCCGCGCGAAAGCGAATGGAAAAATCGACCAGGAACGCCCCGCAGGCCACCAGATCGAACCATTGCAGGAGCCGGGAAATTTCCAGCGGCAGAGTGAGGAAGGATTCCACCGCGATCGCGCCCAACGTCAGCGCCGACAACACCAGAATCGAAAATTGAAACGGTCCGACCTGTTCGGAACCGAGACCGGAGGGCAGGGGTGGGGACATCGGGAGGGAAGCGTGCCGGAACCGTTAGCGCCTCTCTGTCTCCGCGGCAACTTCCGAACCGGTCCCTTGAAGACTCCGGCCCGCGCCCTATCCTCCCCGGCGTTGCCTCCCATGAAAATCCTCCTCGCCGGCGCCACCGGCCTCGTCGGGCGCGTCGTACTGGCCCAGGCCCTGGCCGAACCTCGCGTCGCCCAGCTCGTCGCTCCGACGCGCCGGCCGCTTGCTCCGCATCCCAAACTGGAAAACCCGCTCGTGGATTTCGCCGCGCTGCCGGCCGACGCCCCGTGGTGGACCGTCGACGGCGTGGTCTGCACGCTTGGCACGACCATGCGCCAGGCGGGTTCCCACGAGGCCTTCCGCCGCGTCGATTTCGACTACCCCGTCGCCGTCGCCCGCCACGCCCGCGCGCACGGCGCCACCGCCTACGCGCTCAACTCCTCCGTGGGAGCGAATGCGTATTCGGATAATTTCTACCTGCGCACGAAAGGCGAGGTGGAGGTCGCGCTTCGCGCCTGCGGTTATCCGTCTCTCACGATCGCCCGCCCGGGCTTGCTCGGCGGCACGCGGGCCGAGTTTCGTCCCGGCGAACGCGTCGGGTTGGTGGTGCTCCGCCTCCTTGGTCCGCTCCTGCCCCGCCGCTATCGCATCTCGCCCGCCGCCCGCGTCGCCTGCACCCTGCTCGAAGGCGCCCTCACCACGCCGCCGGGCATCCACCTCGTCGAGCCGGAACAGTTCGCCACGGATCCCGCCACCCATTCACCGTAGCGGCCACCCGTTCCCGCGGCGAAGCTGTTGCCGTCACTTCCCGGCGACCGGCACCGGTGTCCCATGCAGCGCCGCGGCGTACTTCGCCACCGCCGTGTCGGTCGCCCGCAGCTTCCATTCCTCCCCGTCGCGCACAAACACGAGATAAACCCGCCGCGGCTTTTCACCCGGCGCCGCCAGCGTGACACTCGCGGATTGCACGGTGTCCGAGCGACCGGACCAAGTCGTGACCGTCGCCGTGCCGATCGGCACGTCCTTGATGCTGAGATACGCCAGCAACGCTTCCGGGCTCGCTTGGCGCGCGCGTTCCGCCGGCGGCAGGCTCTGCAGCAGTTCCAGGGCGGCGGTCCGCGCCGCGGCATCGCAGCGGATGCGCCGGGCAAACGCCTCCACGTCGCCACCCGCCGCGGCCCAGAGCACAGTCTCGAGCGCCGCGGCCGCGGTGGCCGCACCGGCGTTGCGCCATTCTGCTGCGGGCATGTCGACCCCCATGGCAAACCGCTCCGGCGGCGGGGCCAACGGTGGCTGCAATCTGAGCTCCGCCTTGGCCCTCAGCTCCGCAACCTCGCGGCGCATGCGGTCAATCGCCTGTCGGTCGGACCGCAGACGCTGCAGCTCAGCCTCGGGCACCTGCGCCGCGCTCAGGCGCGCGCGCTGCTCCTGCAACCGGCTGATCTCCTGCCGTTCGGCACGCAAGGTCACGAGTTCCGCCTCCAGCGGCCACCGTTGCAGCCGCTGCCAGACCAGACCCAGGCCCAGCGCCACCCCCAGGCAACCCAGCAACACCCACCAGAATTTTGTGTTCATCGATTAAAACCACCACGCCGGCAAGGGTCCCCTGGCCTCGTTGTTGATCGAGAAGACGACGGGAACAGACACGCGGGCGTTGACCTTGTTGCCGCCCTTCACCGGCGGGCTGAACTTCCACTGCGACAACGCTTCGATCGCGGCCGCTTCGAACTCACTCCGCGTGGACTCCTCCACTTTCGCGTTGCGCACGGCCCCCTCGGTATCGACCACAAAGTTGACCACGACTCTCCCCCCGATTCCGTCCCTTCGCATCTGCACGGGGTAAGCCGGCCTCACCTGCGCTCTCGCTTGCGGGGCCCGATCCAGCAGGGAGAGGTCGTAAATCCGCCCGGTGAGTGGCGGCGGCAACGCGGCCTTCGCCCGTTCCGCCGCGGCGATCTTCCGCCACTGTGCCTGCAGTGCCGTCGCATCATCGCTTAATTGCGTCAGCAACGCGTCGTCCAAGCGCAGATCGGCCGCCTCCGCCGCGGCTCGCGCCAGTCGATCGTTGTCCGCCCGCAACTGCGCCGCCACCCGGTTTTCCTGCCGCAAGGCCGCCAACTCCGCCCGTCCGTCGTTGATCGCGCCGGCCTGTACCCAAAAACCACCCACGCCCGCGGCCATCAGCGCCGCCGCCGCTCCCATCTGTGTTTTTGTGACGCTCATAAGAGCCAGAGCCAGGGTGCCGGTCACCGTGGCCGTCCCTCCGGCCAACGCGGCCCCGGAGACCGCGGTCGCCAGCCCCGCCGGCGCCGCCATCACCGCCGAACCCGTCAGGGCCGCGGCCAGGGCCGCGCTCGTCGAGGCAATGCCGCGGCGCTCCAGGCGAGCCCGCAACTTCTCCAGCGCCCGCTCGACCCGCATCCGCGCCGTGTTGGCCGGGAGATTGAGTTTCGCACCCACCTCCGCGTAGTCACGCCCCTCGAAAAAACGCAGCAGCACGACTTCGCGATCGGCCCGGCCCAATTCATTCATTACGTCGTCGAGCACCGGGCGCAGGCGTTGCCAGTCCAGCTCCGACGGCGCCTCGCTTTCAATCATGTCTTCCATGGCAAAAGCCTGCTTTTCGCGGTCGTGGCGCCGCTGTTCGCCGCGCACCAGATTGCGCGCGGCGTATCGCACGCTTGTAAACAGCCATCCGGCGAGGACTCGATGTCCCGCGAGCGTCCCGGCTTTGCGCGCCAGATCGGTAAACACGAGTTGCGTCGCATCGGCGGCGAGTTGCGCGTTGCCATTCACCTGCCGCAGCGCGGCGGAGTGCACGAGATCCACGTGGCGGTGGACCAGTTCGGTGAAGGCCTCTTGGGCGCCTTCGGTGGCGTAGCGGCGGAGCAACTCATGGTCGTCACTCATGGCGTGTTACATTCTAACACCCACCGAAGGGAAAAACGCACACTATTCCGCCGCCCCTCATTTTGGCACCTCCGCCAACACCGCACCCGTCGCGGTAAAAGTGCACGCCACGTCAAATTCGTCCTCGATCGGTCGTTTGCTCATGAGGAGCCAGTAGCTCCCCCGCCCCGAATCGTTGGTCTTGCGCAGGATCCGGTGAATTTCCGCGGGCTCAAACCGCCACTGCCTCACGGCCGCCTCCAAGGCGGTGCGAAACTCCTGCACAAACTCTCCCCCCATCGAGATGGCCACCAGGCTGTCCTCCACCCTCCCCACCCTTCCGTCTTCCTACACCGTAAAGCGCACTCCCACCGCCACCGGTCGCGACACGCGCCCCAGCAACGCCGAAGGATAAACCGGATTCGCCAGCGGCGGGATCGGCTTCGCCTTGAGTTTCACCTCCATCTCGGCCGCCGGCCCCATCTGGACATCTTCGGCGTCGATCGGGTGGTAACTCGGCGGCGCCGGCGGCGGCGCGACGAAGTGAAACGCGCTGCTTCCCTCCGGTGGGCGCGGCGGCGCCTCGGCGATAGGGCGGCAGCCCGCCGCGAGCGCGAGCACCGTCGATGCGACCAGGGACAGGTGGGCGGTGGCCAAGTTCATTTATCCAATAACACCCGCCGTGGCGCAAATCGCACCACTGCCCTTCGGTTGACCCGCGTCCACCACCTTTGCTCATTGCGAAAATCCTCCCCTCCGCAACCCTGCCGATCCCCACCCTCTCGTCCCATATCCGGTAGCCTTTCCCATGCCGCACTCGAATCTCCCCGACCGCGCCACCATGCCCAACTCCGAACGCATCATCGTCAAGACCACCCGCGTGGCCGCACCCGTGGCCGACATCTGGACCGCCTGGACCACGCCCGCCGGGATCAAATCGTTCCTCGGCATCGAGGCCGCGATCGAGCTGCGCCCCGGCGGAAAATATGAATTCTATTTCGGGCCCCCCGAAGCGGCACCCGCTCGCGGCAGCGAGGGTTGCACGGTGTTGAGTTATCTCCCGCGGCACATGCTTTCTTTCACGTGGAACGCGCCGCCGTCCATCCCAGCCATCCGGGCGCTTGGGGCCAGCACCTTTGTCGTGCTCGAATTCTCGGGGGCGGGCGATCGCGAGACGGACGTCCGCCTCACCCACCTCGGCTGGCGGGAGGGCGCCGACTGGGACCAGACCTACGCCTATTTCGACCAGGCGTGGGGCTATGTCCTCGAGGCCCTGCGCAAGTCGCGGGCGCCGGCTCCCGCCTCCGGTTCGTCCAACGAACCCTCCCGCTGAACCTCAGCGTCCCCCCGTCAGGATCGCCGGGCCGCAGCTTCGGCGCGGCACGGAGTCCTCCTCATGGCATCCACCCTTATCGAAATTCGTGAACGACAGGGCGGGGAGTCCCTTCCCCGCCGTCTGTCTCCTACAAACATCCTTTCCTCTTCCCGGCGCGGTAAGAATTCCGCGCCCGGCCTCGCGCCAAACCCGCCAGACGCCTGGCCTCAGCTCGGAAATTCGTTGCTCCTCACCTTCGCAATTGGCTCACCGACCACCTCGATCCGCGCCATGTCGCAGGTGCCCAACCCAGCTTGTTCCGCCAGCACGAGGTGATTGTCCCCCGGGCCGAAGGGCGGAATACCCCGCGTGGCCCGAATGTTGTCAAAGCCCATGACCGCCGTGCCCACCGTGTCGGTCGCCACGGGATCAAAACCGCAGATGAGCACCCCGGGCTTGGCGATTTGCTGGGGCTTGCCCTTCACCCACGGACCTTCGGCCCAACTCAGCGTCGTGATGCCGTCGATGATACCCAGATGAATCGGCCGCGCCCCGCACACATCAGTGAGAATCCGGGGAATCCGATGACCGCTGTCGTTGGGGGTGAAGAACTCGCGCTTGCAGCCCGGCGGATCGAAAACCGCGGCCACCTCCTGGCCCACCCAACCTTTCAGGTTGTGCATCCGTCCGCGACCCCGCGTGCCGACTTCGGAGGGCGCATCGTCGCCATAAAGCGCGTTCGGCGTGATGCCGAAGAGGTTCTTCATCGTCAGCGTAATCCCCGTGGTTCCGTGCGTCTTGAGTTTGCAGAGGGAGACAAAGACATCCGTATCGGCGTAAGAATGGTTCAAATCGAAACCATCGAACAGATACCCGCCCGACGGCACTTTGAAGGACGCATAATCTTTGCCCCGGCCCAGATTGCGCGTGTTCTCCGCCTCGACGTTGCCGAGCGCCCGCAACGCTTTCCAATCGAAACCGGCGTCCACCAGGGTCTCTTCCATCGGCTGCCGCAGCTGCGTTGATTCGACATATCGCACCCGGCGCGCACCCGCCGTGAACAGGGCCGCCGTCAACGCCATCACCGTGGTCGGATGCGTCATGTAGCTCTCTCCGACGGGCCGGCCGAAAAGGGGGTCAAACTTGGATCCGGTAAGGTTGATCTTCACCGTGACCGTCTTGTCCTTCACCAGGTGACCGAGGCCGCCGAGCAGGTCGAAACTCCGGTCGAGCGCCGCCTTCACCTCCGGACCGTACCCGCTGCAGCGCACGATCGACACCTTGGCGTTGCGCGGGCTGGCGGATGCCGCCGCGTGCACCCGCGACCCCAGCGCCGCGCCCACCAGCGCACCCGCGCCGACCCGGAGAAACTCACGCCGATCAAGATGCGGAAGGGGGTTCTTCATCCGCCAGAGCGTGGGGGATTCGCCCCGTGGGGCGATTTCATTTTTCCCGGTCCCGAGGATAGTAAAAAGGCTTTTGCCTGCCCGGCACCGGTCGTGTCCTCTCGCGCATGCCCATCCGCCGCGCCCACCTCTTGCTCTGGCTGCCGGCCGTCCTGGCCCTGGGGGCCGGTTGCGCCAAACGCGAGACCCCGGTCGAGGAGGGCTTTCGCACCCACACGCTGCTGGTGGGTAATAGCGCCGAACCGGCCGACCTCGATCCCCACGTCGTCGACGCGTACACCGACATGATCATTCTGGTCTCCCTGTACGAGGGGCTCACCGTCCTCGACGAACGCAGTTCGCAGGCTCTCCCCGGCGTCGCGGAGAGGTGGGAGGTGTCGGCGGACGGCCTGACTTACACCTTTCACCTGCGCCCGGAAGCGCGCTGGTCCAACGGCGACCCGCTCACCGCGCGCGACTTTGCCTTCTCCTTCCAGCGCATCCTCACGCCGGCGCTGGGCGCACCTTCTTCGTACCTGCTCTGGGTGATCAAGAACGCCCAGGCGTTCAACCAGGGCAAGCTCCCGAACTTTTCGGCCGTCGGCGTCGAGGTCGTCGATGACCAAACCCTGCGCGTCCGCCTCGATCATCCCGCGCCCTATCTGCCGGCGCTCGCCGCCCACCCCGCCTGGCTGCCTCTGCATCGCGCCACCCTTGAGAAGTTCGGTGCGGTGACTCGGCGCGGCACCGCCTGGACGCGTCCCGGCAACCTTGTCGGCAACGGTCCGTTTACCCTCTCCGCGTGGACCCCCAACGCCCGTCTCAGCGTGGCAAAGAATCCGGCCTACTGGGACGCCGCCCACACCCGCCTGGAGCACATCGTGTTTTCCCCCACCGAAAAATCCGACGTCGAAGAGCGCAATTTCCGCGCCGGCCAGTTGCACCTCACCTACGACGTGCCCGCCGCCAAGATCCCCGCCTACCGCGCGGAGGCGCCGGCGAAGCTCCGCATTGATCCGCTGCTCAACACCTGGTACATGAACTTCAACGTGGCGAAACCGCCGCTTGACCAGTCCAAGGTCCGCCGCGCCCTCGCCCTCGCGATCGACCGCGAGGCAATCGCGCGCAGCGTGTTCCAGGGCGCCCGCGCCGCGGCGGCGTCCTTCACCCCGCCCAATTGCGGCGACTATACCGCGCGCGCGCGCATCGGCGTCGACTTCGCGGCCGCCCGCGCGCTGCTGGCCGAGGCGGGTTTTCCCGGCGGTCGGGGACTGCCCGTGCTGCCGGTGCAGGTACTCAACGACAGCAATCTGCCCCGGGTCATGGAAGCCATCCAGGCGATGTGGCAGCGCGAGCTTGGCGTGCGTTGCACCATCGAACCGTTCGAACAAAAGACCTGGCTGCAGAATCAACAGTCCAAGACGCACACGATCGGCCTGATGGGCTGGGTGGCCGACTTCGCCGACCCGCTCACGTTTCTGGGCCTCTTTGTGACCGCCGGCGGCAACAATTGGACCAATTGGTCGAATCCCGCCTACGACCGCCTCATCGCGCAAACCGATCAAACCGCCGACTCCGCGGCCCGCTTCGAACTGTTCCAACAGGCCGAGTCCCTCCTCTTGGAACAGGCGCCAATCACGCCGATCCTGTTTGGCGCCCGTACGTACCTCATCCATCCGGCCGTGCGAAACTGGGAACCCTCTCCGCTCGGCTTCCACCGGTTTCAATTGATCGAATTTCAACGCTGACGGTTGTAGGCGGGGTGCCCCCACCCCGCGAGATGTCGTCCCCGCCGGGCCGCGCGGTGAGGGCACCGCGCCCACAGGGAAGGCAGGACCGGACTGGAGCTTCCACGCGGCTGCGCCCGTTTTCCAACCGCGCTCGTTCGCAGCCTTGCGGCGACCGGGCCCTCCCTCCACGTTTACCGCCCGATGCGATCCGCCTTCGCCGCCCTGCTCCTGCTCACCACCTCCCTCGCTCTCGCCGGCGAGGCGGAGTTTGTGCGTATCTGGCCGGGCTGGCGCGACGCCGAGTCGTTTGAACGCATCAGCGAATTCTTCGGCCGCGGCGAAAACACCTCCGGGCAAATCGTCCTACGCACCCAGCCGGAAACCCGCGCGGGGTTTTATTTTCTCGTGCGGGTGAAGAGCACGGCTCCGCTGGACGGGGCCAAATTCGAACTGGCCGTCGTCCGGCCCGACCAGCCGGAGCCGCAGTCGTTTTCGTTTCCGGCCACGCTGCCGAAACGCGAAGCCGTGTTTCAGCTCGGCCTCACCGGCGCCGCCTGGCCCGGCGGCAAGAACGCCGGTCCCGTTGCCTGGCGTCTGGCCCTTGTGGCGGCCGACGGTCGTCTGCTGGCCGAACACAAAAGCTTCCTGTGGGAAAAGCCCGCGAAGTGACGGCCTGGTCCGACTGGCAGCCGCTTGAGGGCGTGCCATCGCTCGATGCCGCCGCGCTCGCTGAGACCCTCGACGGCGGGCAGGCCTTCCGCTGGCACCGCCAGCCCGACGCCACCTGGCGCGGCCTCTGGTCGACCCACGCCCTCCAACTGCGGCGTGCACCCTCGGGCCACCTCGCCTGGCGCTCGCCCACCCCCGCGACCTCCGCCGCGAGTAACGCGGTCCGCGCCTACTTTGCCGTCGATCGCGATTTCACTGCCCTGGCCGATTCGCTGCCGTGGCGCAGCGATCCGCATCTGGCGCGGTGCCTGGAGCAATTCCGCGGCCTCCGCATCCTGCGCCAGCCCTTCGGCGAAACCCTGCTCGGCTTCCTCTGCAGCGCCACGAAGCAGATCGTCCAGATCAAGCAGATGCTCGCCCTGCTGGCCGAGCGCCACGGCGCCGAGATCGTTCCTGGCATTCACCGCCTGCCCACCTGGCCGGAAATCGCCGCTATTCCCGAAGCCGATCTCCGCGCCTGCCAACTCGGCTTTCGCGCGCGCTACATCGCCGAGACCGCGCGCCACCTCGCCGCCCATCCCGGTTGGCTTGAGGAAACCGAGCACCTGCCCTACGCCGCCGCCAAGGCGCGGCTCTGCGAACTGCCGGGCGTCGGCGAAAAGGTCGCCGATTGCGTGCTGCTCTTCGGCGCCGGCCGGCTCGAGGCGTTTCCCGTCGACACCTGGATCCTGCAATCGCTCGCCCGCCACTACCACCTCGACGGGTGGAAGCCCGCGCCGGTCGCGCAATTTGGCCGCGCCCACTTTGGCCCTCTCGCCGGCTTCGCCCAGCAATTCCTCTTCGCTTGGGAACGCGCCCGGAAGAACCGCGGGCATCCGGCCAAGTAAAACCCGCCTCCCTTCCCCGGAGGTGCATCTGCGAGCTGGCGGTGCGTTCCCTGTGGGCGCGGTGCCCTCACCGCGCGGCCCGGCGACAGATCGCGGGGTGTGGGCACCCCGCCTACAACCGCCAACTCGGAGATGCGCCGCCTCCCTGGCGCGACCCGGACCGCGGGACGCGTCTTGCCAACCTGCCAACGGCGGGACCAAATGACAGCGATCCGGCCAGAAAACCCTGAATCCACGAAAGACCTACGATGTTCCACCGACCCCGCCTCCCCGGCTCTCGCGCGGCCCAATCCATCCTCGCCCTGGCCGGCCTCTTCCTGGCCGGCACGACCAGCGCCCGCAGCGCCCCGGCACCGGCCGGCCGGCCCAACGTCGTGGTCATCCTCTCCGACGACCAGGGCTGGGGCGACCTGAGCATCAATGGCAATTCCAATCTCTCCACCCCGCACATCGACTCCCTGGCCCGGAACGGAGCCAAGTTCGACCGGTTCTATGTGTGCCCCGTCTGTTCCCCCACTCGCGCGGAGTTTCTCACCGGGCGCTATCATCCCCGCGGCGGCGTGCACAGCACCTCGACCGGCGGGGAACGACTGAACCTCGGCGAACAGACCATCGCGGAAACCTTCCGCGCCGGCGGCTACGCGACCGGCATCTTCGGCAAGTGGCACAACGGCATGCAGTATCCCTATCACCCGCTGGCCCGCGGCTTCGATGAGTTCTACGGCTTTTGCTCGGGGCATTGGGGCGACTACTTCGACGCGCTGTTTCTGGATCATAACGGCCAGCTCCTGCCGCACGGCGACGGCTACCTCGCCAATGAACTGACCGAACATGCGATGCAGTTCATCGAGCAGCACCAGAACCGCCCGTTCTTCTGCTACGTGCCCCTCAACATCCCGCATTCCCCCATGCAGGTGCCGGATCAATTCTACGCCAGGTTTGCCGGCCGCGACTTGAAGCTGCGCAGCCGCGATCCCCGGCAGGAGGACGTCGCGTTCACCCGGGCCGCGCTGGCGATGTGCGAAAACGTCGACTGGAACGTAGGCCGGATCCTCCAGCGGCTCGACGACCTGAAACTGGCCGACAACACCATCGTGATCTACTTCAGCGACAACGGACCGAACAGCTGGCGGTGGAACGACGACATGAAGGGACGCAAGGGCTCGACCGACGAGGGCGGCGTGCGCTCCCCGTTCCAAATTCGCTGGCCGGGCCACATTGCCGCCGGGACGCGCATTCCGCAGATTGCCGGCGCCATCGACCTGCTGCCCACCCTGGCGGATCTGGCCGGCATCCCCCTCATCAACCGCCAGCCGCTGGACGGCGTCAGCCTCAAGCCGCTGCTGCTGGGCGCCGCACCGAATTGGCCGGATCGGCAAATCTTTTCCCACTGGGGCGGCAAGGTCAGTGTCCGGACGCAACGCTACCGGCTGGACAACGCGAATCAGCTGTACGACATGCAGGCCGACCCCGTCCAGGATCACGACATCGCAAAAGAGCAACCCGAGATCACCGCGCGCCTAAGCAAGGCCCTGGCGGAATGGCGCCAGGTGGTGCAGGCGAATCTTAGGATTATTACCGAAAAGACCGACGACCGGCCGTTCACCGTGGGTTATCGTGAGATGCCGATCACGCAGCTTCCCGCCCGCGACGGAGTGCCGCACGGGGGAGTTAAACGCAGCGCCGGCGCGCCCAATTGCTCCTACTTCACGCACTGGACCAGCCCGGAGGATCGGATCACTTGGGAGGTCGACGTGGCCACTGCCGGCCGCTACGAGGCGGTCATCTATTACACCTGTCCGCCGGCCGATGTGGGCGCCACGATCGAGCTGAGCCTGAACGGCGATCAGATCCAGGGGAAGGTGACGGAAGCGCACGATCCGCCGCTGTACGGCGCCGAGCACGATCGTTTCCCGCGGAAGGGCGAATCGTACGTGAAAGACTTCAAGGCGCTGCGGCTGGGGCTGGTCGACCTCAAGTCCGGCCGCGGCCAGTTGGCGCTGCGCGCGCTGACCGTGCCCGGCCAGCAGGTCATGGATGTGCGGGAATTGCTGCTGACCCTGCAGAACTAACCGCCCCCGAGTCCGAACTTAATTCACCGATCGGATACAGGGTGCGCAGCGCCGATCGGCCAACCGCCACGCACGCGCGCCGGCATCGCTCCGGATCCCCGGCGATTCCCTCGCCCAACGCGGCCCGATGCTCGTGCAGCGCGGTTTCCACCACCGCCCGCCAATCGTCCGGCCCGTCGTGGTCACGCCACGCGCCCTGGCCGCGGCCGTAATGCGCGACCGCCAGATAGGTGCGGAGGCAAACCGCGAGATGAGCGAGCACCGCCGCTTCCCTCCAACCCACGCGGCCGTCGGCCCGCTCGGCGAGATCGTGCGCCCCCAGGCCGATCGCCGCCACGGCCCCGACAATGGCCCCGATGGCCATCCCGGCACCCAGCGAGGCGCCGCCGACCGCCACGTCGATGGCCCCGCCCGCGCCCGCCCCGCCCGCCGCCGCGATCGCCAGCTCCCGGAGCATGATGCGCGGCGGCGCCCCGCCCGATACATCCTGCACGCCGGTCGGAAGTTCGCGGCGCAGCGTCCGGCCGCTCAGGCCATGCCCGGCGATCATCCGATCCACCAACTTTGCATAGTGGTCCATGAGCCGCCCGCGCAGGCGCCCATGCCACCGGTCGCGCTCTTTTTTTTCCTCCGCACCGAAGACGAGCTGCCCGACCACGCGTTGCGCCCGGCGGAGAAAATCCGTCTGCTCCCTCGCTTCGCTGTCGGCCGCCATGGCGATCACGGCATCCGCGACCGCGTGCATCGCCTGGGTAAAAACCGCCTCGTGTCGGCGCCACAGGGCCGCGCGCACGATCGCCAATCCCGAACTTTTCGGCGGGGGCAGCACGCGGCCCACCCGATCGAGCAGCATGAGTTCGCAGGGCCAGCAGCGGGTGAAGGCATCCAGCGTGGCCACCCCGCCCACGAACGCATGGGGTCGCAACACTTCCTGCCAGCGACCCTCCGCGGTCGCCGCTTCCGCGTGCGCCCACGACCGCCCCGTCTGGTTGAGCACCACGATCGTGGGTCGGCCAAGCAGGCCAAGCAGCGCGATTTCCGCGAGCGTCGTGGCCCCCGGGAGGGCGGGCTCCGCCGCCGTGTCGACCAGGTAGAGGACCACGTCGGTATCCTGGGCCACCTGCCGCAGCGCAGTCTGGGTATGGTAAAACCCGGAATCCGTGGTGCGATCCCACACCTCCCGCAGCCAGCGCCCCAACAGACTGTCGCCGTGGCGCAGGCGATCGCGCAACCGCCGCGCATCGTCGAGACCCGGCGTGTCCGCCAGGCGCAGGGTCCAATCGCCGGTCGTCACCCAGGCATGCGTCTCCACCGCGGTCGTGACATGCGGCGCATCGCGCACCTCGCCGACGTCGCGGGCCAGCAACGTGCGGGCGAGAGCGGTCTTTCCCGTGTTGGTGTGACCGACCAGCGTCAGCGTGATGTTTTCCACTCGGTGCATCCGTTTACGCGACGGTGGATTTCGCGGCCGGCGGCTCACCGATGATCACGAGGGCCAGCGGTTCGCCCCCGACCGCTTCGCGCCAGGCCGCCTGCCGATCCCGCCAGCGATCCGCCGCCGCCGGCAACCCGGCAAAGCGCTGGAGGAAGCGTGCGGCGTGAAGAAACACCACCCGCATCGCCCCGCCGCCGCCGGCCGACTCACGCAACGCCGCCAACTCCGCGCGCACCGCATCGTCGGGGGTTCTCTCCGCTCCAAACAACACGGCGTCGACCTGTTCCCGTTGCTCCCGACCGGAAGCCGGGCCAGGAGCGGGCGGCGGCAGGCGCAACTCCACCTGGTCGAAAAGTTCCCGCGCGGCGCCCCAGCGCTCCAGTAGTTCCACGGTGCCGGGCGGAAGATCGGCGGCCGGCTCGCTCGCGGCGACGATCCAGCGCCGCACCTCCGCCCCGTCGGATGCGCCCCGGCGCACGTCGGCGAAATAGGCCCGCAGGAGCGGCGCACGAATCGCGCGCCTCACCTGCCACCGGAAAGCGATCCAGCTGGTGCCCGCCAGGAGCAGGCGGGGTGCGACGATGAAAAGGCCCAGGGTGGCGGCGTAGAGATTGAACCACGGCAACGCCGTCGGAGTCGCCTCGGCCGCCGGCTCGGGCAACCCCTGCAACGATGAAAGCTCGCCGAGAGGCAGGGGCAGTCCGCAGACCGACGACGCCGGCGAGAACAACGCGCCAAACCAGACGCGCGCGGAACCAGCGTCAAGGAGCGTGCTTTCCCAGTAGGCGTGATAACTCCGCGACCAACCCTGGTGGTAAAGCCCCGCAATCGCGCCGATGGCCCACAACGCCGCGGTGAAGTGGAGCAACCCGGCCAGCCGCCAATGCAGGAGCGGCCCGGCAATCTCAGCGAACGAGTCGCGCCACCCGTCGACCGCTCGCCGGGCGTACGTGATCGCGTCGTGCCAGGCTCCGGAGCTGTCGTCGCGCTCGCGCCGCAACCGCCCGAGCGCCTGACGTCCCCCGCTCCCGGCGATGACCCCCGCCGCGAAACCGCTCCTGCGGGGTGCGCACCCCACTCGCCGGACCAGGAGCACGACCAGCCATAAATACACGAGGGCGTTCCAGGCGAGCAGGAGCACCAGGGGCAGGGCGAGCAGATTGACGGCCCGCTGTTCGCCGAATTGCAGGCTGGCAAGGCCGAAACCAAATGCCGCCACGGGCACCACGATGGCCACCGCTCGCGGCAGGCCGGCACCCGCCAAGCCGATCAGAACCGGCCGCACCGTCCACGGCAGGCGCCTGCCGTTGGCAATGCGAGCCCGCTCGGCCAGCTTGCGCAGGACCCGCTCCGGCGCGGGCGACTCCGGGAGGCCGTCGAGACCGGCTTCGCGCGACCAAGCCTTCCGCTCGGCTCGCGGCAGGAATTCCCCGGTGGCATCCGCGCGCTCAAGCGCGCGCAAGGCGAGCACGAGTTTCAGATCCAAGAGGACTTGCCGGGCGCTTGCCATCAGCCGGCAGAGTACGCCAGAGGGCACGACCAACGCAACGTCGGCGGCATGCGCCCACGAAAGGACCCACTGCCGTCAACCCACGCCCATCATCCCCGTTGCCGGTTACGCTCTGGCGCGCTGGATCAACTCCACCTCGTAGCCCTCGGGCGCGTCGATGAAGGCGATGACCGAGCCGCTGCCCGTCGGCGTGGGGCCGTCGCTCAGCTTGTAGCCTTTCTTTTCCAGCTTGGCGGTGAACTCCGCGAGGTTCTCGACCTCAAAGGCGAGGTGCATCAGGTCGGGTTGCACCTGCACGCCCGGGCTGTTCGGGAGCTGGCAAATCTCGATCTCCTCGTCGCTATTGGGCGTGGCGAGAAAGACGATCTGGGCCCCGCGCGGGGAGACGCTGCGGCGGGCCACTTTCAACTCGAGGGCCGTTTCGTAGAATTTCACCGTGCGCTCAATATCGTTTACGCGCATCCGGGTGTGGAGGAGTTTCTTGACCATCCGCAGAGTTTGCACGCCGTCGCTCCACCGCGCAAGCTGCCACGCGATGTCCCTCGATCTGACCGCCATCCAGAGCGCCCACGCGCGCATCCGTCCCTACATCACCCGAACGCCGGTGCTCACCAACGCCCGCCTCGACGCCGCCTGCGGGGGCAGGCTCTTCTTCAAGTGCGAAAACCTGCAGAAGGCCGGCGCCTTCAAGGCCCGCGGCGCCACCAACGCCGTCTTCTCCCTTGCCGACGTCGAGGCCCTGCGCGGCGTGGCGACGCACTCCTCCGGCAACCATGCCGCCGCCCTCGCCCGGGCCGCCAAGCTCCGGGGCATTCCGGCCTACATCGTGATGCCTTCCAACTCCGCCCGGCCCAAGATCCGCATGGTCGAAGCCTACGGCGGCAGGATCACGTTCTGCGAGCCGAACCAGGCGGCGCGCGAAACCGCCTGCGCCCGCATCCTCGAGGAGACCCTCGCGAACCTCGTCCACCCCTTCGAGGATGAGCGGGTGATGGCCGGCCAGGGCACCGCCGCGGTCGAATTGCTCGAGGACGTGCCCGACCTGGACTACATCCTGTGTCCGGTGGGTGGCGGCGGTCTGCTCGCCGGCACGGCGGTCGCGGCCAAGGCGATCCGGCCCCAAGTCAAAATCATCGGGACGGAGCCGGCGGGAGCCGACGACGCCGCGCGCTCGTTCCGCGCCCGGCGGCGCATCCCCCTCACCACCTGCGACACGCTCGCCGACGGCCTGCGCACCTCCATCGGTGAACCCAACCTCGCGGTCGCCCTCCAACACGTCGAAGACATCGTCACGGTGAGCGAGGCCGGCATCGTCGCGGCCATGCACATGATCTGGGACGCCGTGAAGATCGTGATCGAACCGTCGGCCGCCGTCCCCTACGCCGCCATCATGGAAAACCGCCTCGCCGTCTCGCGCCGGCGCGTGGGCATCATCCTCAGCGGCGGCAACGTCGATCTCGACGCCCTGCCCTGGACCCGCGAAAAGGACGCCCCATGAAACCCCTCCCCGGCCTCCTCGTCCTCACGACCCTTGCCGTCATGGCCGCCGCCGCCCCGGCGCCCGCGCCCCGCGTCTTCCTGGCCGGCGACTCCACCATGGCCGACAAACCCCTCGATCTGCCGGAACGCGGCTGGGGCATGGCCCTCGGCGAGTTCTTCGTCGACGCCGTGGAGGTGCGAAACCACGCCGTGAACGGCCGCAGCACCAAGAGTTTCATCGACGAGGGCCGCTGGGCGAAACTCGTGGGCGAACTGCGGGCCGGCGACTACGTGATCGTCCAGTTCGCGCACAACGACGAGAAGAAGGAGGACCCGAAGCGTTACGCCGACCCGGCCACGAGCTTTCGCGACAACCTCCGCCGGCTCATCGCCGAGTCCCGCGCCAAAGGAGCCACTCCGATCCTCGCCACGCCGGTATGCCGCCGCAAGTTCGACGCCGGCGGCAAACTCGTCCCCACGCACGGTGCGTATCCCAAAGCGGTGCGCGCGGTGGCCGCGGAGGAGCAGGTGCCGCTGCTGGATCTGGAGCGGACCACCGCAGCCTGGCTGCAGGCCGCCGGCGACGAACCCTCGCGCCGCTTCTTCATGTGGATCGCGCCGGGCACCCACCCGAAGATCCCCGACGGCCGCAAGGATGACACGCACTTCGTCGCGGCCGGCGCCCAAGCGGTCGCGGGCATGGCGGCGGCGCAGATCCGCGCGCAGCACCTGCCGCTCGCGCGGTGGCTGAAGCCGTAGGGGCGCCGGGCGGCGCTATTCCAGGTGAAACACTTCCTTCAGCCCGGTGGACACCGGGCTGTGGTCGGGATGGGACGGCATCACGTCGCCCATGTGGCGCCACCAGCGCTGGCACACTTCGGTCGCGGCGATGGCCGCCCAGCGCGTTTCGTCCTCGATTTCCGCATACGCGAAGAGCTGCCGGGTCTCCGCGTGGAGGAAAATGGAATAATTATGGACGCCATGCGCCTTGAGCACGTCGGCCAGCTCCTGCCAGATCGGCTGGTGCCGGTGCGCGTACTCCGCCTCGTCACCCGGATTCACACTCATGACGAAGGCTTGCCGGATCATGGTTTTTTCAGCAGGTAGGAATCGGGCTTCTCGGGGGTAAGCTCCACGGCTGCCGCGGGCGCCGCGGGCGCGGCATCCCGGGTCACGGCCGCCGCCAGCATCCGGAAGCGATCCTGCTCGCCCGGGTCGCGCGAGATTTTCACCCCGCGCTCGGCGAGCGCCTTCGCCTCCTCGGGGAAACCGCGCTTCGCCGCGAGCAGCGTCGTCTGCATCAGCAGGGCGGTGTCGCGCGGAAAACGCTTTATACCCTCGATGACGACGCCCAGATGCTGCGCCTGCGGCGCCACGGCGGACAACGACCAGGTGTCCGCAACCAGCGAATACACCTCGGCCATCGGCGGCGGTTGTTTCATCGCGACGAAGAGCGGCTCCAGCACGCCGGTCACCTGGGCGGCGTCCAGCTGGCCGTTGGGCGCGCCGGGGCGGGCGCGAGCGTCGTCGAGCCGCAGCCGGGCGAGTTCGAGGTAGGCCCGGGCGCGCACGACCTTCGCCTGGGTGGCGGCCTCAAGGAATTTTCGCGCCCGGTCCGGGCGGCCCGATTGCAGTTCGTCGAGACCCAGCGCGGCCAGGAGTCGCGGGTCGCGTTCCCCGCGCACGTAGGGTGCGATGAGGGCATTGTGCGATTCATCGCCCTTGCCGCCCAGGCGCAGGACCTCGCCCTTGATCCGGCCCACCTCGGCGTCGGCGGCGTCCCGCAGGGTGAAGGGCGGCGGGTCCGGCAATTGCTGGCCCTTCTTGGCCTCGAAGCGCATGGCCTTGTAGACGGTGAACTCCACGTGGCCGCGCAATTCGAGCGCCATCTGCTTGTAGGTTTTCTTGAAGCACTCCTGGAACAGCTTCTCGGTGAGCGGCTCGGTCGAGAGGCGCGTGAGAAACTGCACGAACGACTTCTGGTACTTCCCGTTCATGCCGTACAGGCACAGGTGGACGAAGGCGTAACACTGCGCCTTCCAATAGCGGGTCCGCGCCTTGGGCCCCTCCGGCCGGAGCATCTCCGCCATCGGCATGATCGCCCGCCGCGACAGGATGTGGTTGAAGTCGCCGAGCTTCTCCGCGCCGAAACCGTCGCCGATCTGGGCGAACGTGATCCACTTCTTGGAAAAATCGATGGCGCCGAAGAGCTGCACGAGCCCCTCCTCAAACCAGGGCGGCGGCGGCTGGGCCATTTGCCGGCGAATCAGGTAGCGGAAGTACTCGATGTAGAACGAGCGGTACGGATCGCTTTCCACCGTCTCCTCCTCGGTGTTGAACCGCAGCTCCGAGATCGCGAAATCGATCACGATCGCCGCCCGCTCCGGATTCTTGAAGAACAGGCTGTTCATCCCATAGCGATCCTCGCTCTGCGCGGCGGGCACGAATTCGTCAAACCCCTTGCCGCGACCGCAGAGGATCAGCGCCGTCGGCACGGTCACGTGGCCGCGCGTCAGCCCGGGCATGATGACCTCGATCACCTCCTGCAGCAGAAGGAAATCCTGGACAAAGCGCTTCGTCTCGCGCTCCGAGATGCGGGAGAGAATCTCGAATCCGGGCACCTCCGCGTACCGCCACGACTCCGGCAGCGGCAGCAGCCGGCTGTCCTTCACTTCAAACACCGGCAATTCGATGGCGGGCTCGGCGCGAACCGCCGCGGTGGAGGCGGGTTCGGCACTGCGCGCGGCGCCGGCGAGGAAACCGAGCGTCAGGGGGAGGAGGAATCGCAGAGTCAGGCGCATGGGGAATGAAGGTGTCATTTCTTCGCCGCCCGGGCGGGACGGGGCGCCTTGGGCTCCGCCGTTGGGGACGGCTCGGGGGGGGGTGAAACGGCTTCGGGCGGGGCCGGCGGCAGCGACGCCTTCAGCGCCTCAAACCGCTCGCGCACCTTCGCATCCGGGGCGTACTTGAGGCCGTGCGCCGTCAGCGCGTGGGCCGAACGCAGGTCGCCGGTGTCCCGCGCCAGCACGCCCGCCTGAAACACCAGCTTCAGCTTCGTCGGAAACAACAACGCCCCCTCGATCATCAGCTTGGCGTCGTCCTTGCCCGCCGCGATGCTGCTGCGGCCCCAGGTTTCGCCGGCCAAGTCGTAAATCGCCGGAAGGATCGGGGTCTTGCCGTGCGCGAAGGTGAGCGGGGCGAGCACGGCGGCGGTCTGCCCGGCCGACAGCTTTCCGTCCGCCCCCGGGGTCGCCACGGCCTCGGCCAGGCGGAAGCGTGCCAACTCCAGGCAGGCTTCGGGCCGCCTGGCTTTCGCCGCAAACGCCGCCTCGAGAAATTTGCGCGCCCGCGTCTCGTCACCGTAGTTCTTCTCGTAGAGGCCCAGGGCGGCGAGCAGGTAGGGGTCGCGCTCCCCGCGCGCATACGGGGCAATCAGCTCTCCTTTCGCCTCCTTGGCGTGGCCCGCGAGCACCATGGTCTCGCCCTTGATCCGGCCCACCTCGGCCTCCGTCGCATCCCGCAGGGCGAGGGGCGGCGGCGCGACAATGATGTCCTCCTTGGCCCGGTATTCCTTATGCTGGTACACGGTGAAGTCGATGTAGCCGCGCAGCTCCATCAGCATCTGCTTGTAGGTCTTGTTGAACACCTGCTTGAACATCTCCTCGCTGGCCGGCTCCTTCCCCAGCCGCTGCAGGAAGGTCGCGAACGGTTTCTGGTATTTCCCATTCAAGCCGTACAGGCACATGTGCACGAACGCATAGGCCTGCTTCGCCCAGCGGTTGTTGCCCAGCACGTTGGTCGCCTCGGGCGAATCGTGCTCGACCGCGAAAAACTTGTCCATCGGCACCAGCGCCTTCCGCTGCAGCGCCGCGTTGAAATCGCGATCCTCCGCCGGCGCGCCCGGCAGCGTCATCGCCTCGGAATCATCCGCCGTCGCCAGGGCGTTGAGCTGCGCCGTCATCGCCGCCTGCGTCGACACGGTGTTCGGATCCTCCAGCTTCGCGAAGACGATCCAGCGCTTGTCGAACTCCATGCGCATGATGATCTGCGACAGCCCTTCCTCCACCCAGGCCGGCAGCCGCGGTTCACTGCCACTCAGCAGATAGCGGACATATTCGCGATAAAGCTGCTTGTCGTGATCGACCGAGATCAGGCCCGAGTCGGTGCCGGTCGCGGCATCGTTGGTGTCGTCGACGTTGAGGACGTTCAGCGTCGTCGCTTGCAGATCGATCACGATGGCGGTCCGCGGTCCCTGCTTGAGGAAGACGCTGGCGAACCCCGCGTCCGGCGTGTACCGCCCGGAGGGAATGAACGCGTCGAATTTATTGCGTTTGCCGCACAGGATCAGCGAGGTCGTGTGCGGATGGCGGTTGGGTTGCGGCCAGACCTGCACCAGCGCCTGGCGGAACATGTCGAAATCGCGCAGCAACCGTTGCGTCGCCTTGTCCGAGGCGTTGCTGAGGATCTCGAAACCCGGAATCGTGGCGTAACGCCACGCCTCGGGGGGCGGCAGCTCCCGGGAGTCGGTCACGACGAACTTGGGCAACTCGATGATGGGCCCCTCCGGGACGGATGGTGGCTGCGCCCATAGCACGCCTCCGACCAGGGCGAGCACGGCAACAACGAACGGTTTCATGAGTGACAGAGACGACTCCCCGCCATGAAAGTTGCCGAGCCCAAAAAACCGCCGGCCGGCCCGGTTGGGCCGGTAATTCCCGGCGACCAGGCTTCATCCCTCCGGAGGACCGCGCCTAGCCCGAATATTTCGCAACGCAGCCGGAAGTCGTAACCAAATGCCCCATCGTGCTCTTGCTCGTAATCGTGCTCGTAATCGCAAGGGTCGAGCACGAGTAAGAGTACGATTACGATTACGAGCACGAACAAGCCGAGTGACGAAGCGATGATGGCGGTTTCAAAATCGTCGCAAGCAGGCACGATCCGGATCGATACTAGCACACCCAGCGGTGCGAAATATTCGCCCTTGCCCCGATCGGGTCGGGGCTGACGGGCCGACTCTGTCGGGGCAAGCTCGCGACAGAGTCGCTCCGCCCATCGGGCGGACGGATATTTTTCTGAAATGAGCCTTCATAACTGGGAAATATCCGGGCTAGCCGGCCGCCCGCAGGATCAGCGCAAACAGGCCGAAAATCGCCCCCGAGACCAGGCAGCACGCCACAAACCCGATCGTGTCCACCCGGTTCCACCGGGTAAACTCCCAGGCGGAACCCCGGAAGAGCTTGTGGTCGTCGAATCGGCCCGGATTGCGCCGGGTTTCCGCCATGGCGGCCGCATCCCGCTCCGGCATCGGGTCCACCGGGGTCTTCATCTTGCCATAAAACTGGTCGACGATCGCCCGCGGCGGCAGCCGCGTGAACCGGCTGACCACCAGCAAGACGACAAAGGGAAACAGCCCGGCGAAGAAGAAGCGGGCCGCATACCGGTCGCTCACATCCAGGCGGGTCACGTTGAGCCCAAGCCGCTTGAGCACATAGAGTTCCAGATGAAACCGACCCCGACCTTCCAGCGGGCTGGCCAGGTCGCCCGGCCGCTGGTGGACGACGCTGTCCCAGAAGACCGCGGTCTTCACCCCCGATTCGTCCGCCTGGGTGACGAGCGCCGCGTGGGTGCGCCAGGCGTCGAAGTTTTCCGCCACCTTCGGGACCACGATGTTGAGGAGCGTCGAGACGATCACGGTCGTCCAGACCGCCGCCGCCGTGACCTTCCGCCAGAAAAACATCAGCATCACCGCCGCCCCGAAGGGCACCTGGACCGTCAGCAGGAGTTGGATCTGGGTGAACACGTCCTCCATGTTGGCCGCCGCCACCAACCCGATCGAAAGAATGACGACGATCGCCCAGCGACCGGCCCGGACCAGGTCCGCATCGGTCGCGGCGGGCTTCAGGTACTTGTAAATGTTGCGCGTAAACAGGGCGGAAACCGCCATCGTCTGTGCCGCCACGGTCGACATGTTGGCGGCGAGCAGGCCCGCCATCATCAGGCCCAGCAGGCCGGGTTTGAGCAGCAGCAAACTCATCGTGCCCCAGGCCGCATCGGGATCGGAGAGCGCCCGGGGACCGGAGAACAGCGCGATCGCGATCAGGCCGCAGATGGCCCAAAGGATGATCATGATGCGCTTGGCGTAGGTGCCCGACACCGCGCCAAACCGCGCGGCAAACTCGTCCCGCGCCGAGCCCGACACGGTCATGTTGCCGATGATGCCGTGGATCTGCACGATGCTCACGAACAGGATCGCCAGCAGCGTCCAGAACGTCACCTGCAGCGTGCCCGGCGCCGGGTTGGCCACCAGGATCTGCAGCATGTGCTCGGGCACCTTTTCCTGCAGCGCACTCCAACCCCCGATGGCCGAGAGCCCGGAAGGAATGAGAATCACGGAGAAGATCACGATGAGCACGCCCTGGAACGCCTCGTTCAAGGCCGTCGCGGCGAGTCCGCCCATCACGATGTAGGTGCCGACGATCAGGGTGTAGACGAGGTAGTAGCCCCACTTGCCGGTGCCGCTGTGCAGCCAGGAGATCGTGCTGCGCAACTCGCCGCGTTTGTTTTGATCGCGCAACACCGCCAACCGCGCCACGTCCGCCGCCGCCAGCGGTCCGGCCTGTTGCGCGGCGCCGAGCCGTTTGAACTCGCGATACCCCTCATGCGACATCCGTTCCTCGGCGGTCCAGC
This sequence comes from Opitutales bacterium, assembly GCA_038249085.1. Taxonomy (GTDB): domain Bacteria; phylum Verrucomicrobiota; class Verrucomicrobiia; order Opitutales; family Opitutaceae; genus ER46. The sequence continues at coordinate 4,445 of JBBRWR010000094.1, read as the reverse complement.
GGGCCTCGGGTTTCAGCAGCAGCGACGACGTCACCTTGTACGAAATCAGGTTGCCGAACCCGATGATGACGGTGACGGTCGCGACGATCTGGAAGATCGCATAAAAGCGCGCCAGAGCCCGGCTGCCAAACCGGTCCTCGAAAAGGTCCGCCACCGTGACGAGCCGCACCCGGCGAAACCACAGGTTCATGAACCAATAATAGGGATTCATGAAGAGCGTTTGCAGGGCGTGCCACACCCCCGACGCCCCTTGCTTGTACACCAGGCTTGCCGTGCTCACCGCCCCGTTGGCGTCCGTCGCGTTGCCGAAATTCAGGAAGAACTGGTAGAGCTTGCCCAGCTTGCGGCCCGCCAGAAAGAAGCCCTCCTCGCTCTGGCTGCCCTGCACCGATGCCCGGTGGCCCAGATACGTGACGACGACGAGATAGCCGAGGACAATCAGGAGATCGATGACATGCACGTTGCCGATGGACATGACGAGGGGGAGAGGGGAACGAAAAAGCGGGAGGTCACGCTGAGCCGCCCCGCCAGCCACGGCGAGCAAACTGATCACTGACCGTCCGGCGTCGGCGCGGAGCCCGCTTGGCGGGGGTGCCTCGGGGAGTAGCGCCGCGTCTTTGACCGGCGCGCAACCGTCGAAAACTGGCGCTACGCGGACGAGCGAGAAAGACCCCGAGGGGGCAGAACGATTTTTGACCCTGCCCGTGAACGCGCACCCGGCCCCGAAGAAACCCATTGCCCAAACCGCTCCGGGGCTCAATTTTCGGACCGTCCGACTGATGCCCGCCCCCGCCCCCACGCTTCGCTCGCTCGCCAAGGTTCTGGGTCTGTCCCGCACCACGGTTTCCGATGCCCTGCGCGGTTCCCTCCGGGTCGATCCCAAGACGGCGTTACGGGTCAAGCAAGCCGCCACCGCGGCGGGGTACCGGCGCAATCCGCTGGCCGGGGCACTCATGTCGGAGTTGCGCCGGTCGCGCGGCTCGGCGTTTCGCGGCGTCCTGGCCGCGCTGGATTTTAATGAGCCCGATCGGCCGGCCAGTGCCGGCGAGTATCATCGCGAACTCATCGCCGGCATGGACGAACGGGCGGTGGAACTCGGCTTCAAGCTGGAAAGATTTGGCGTGGGCCATGCCGACGTTTCGGTACAGCGCCTCGATTCGATCCTGCAGTCGCGCGGGATCATTGGCGTCATCCTGCTGCCCACGTGGGGCGATCCGGATCTGTCCAAACTGGACTGGACCCGCTTCTCGGGCATCTACACCGACTACATCATCGAACGACCCCGACTGCACTCGGTGTGCTCCGACCAGTATCGTTCGCTGCTGGCGGCCTTGCAGCGTCTCGCGGCCGCCGGCTACCGGCGGCCCGGCCTGCTCCTGCAGAAACACCAGGATGATCGCCTCCAATTCCGCTGGAGCGCAGCCTTCCGGGCCTTTCAGGACAACCATCCCGGCATCAAGGCCCTGCCTCCCCTCATCGTGGAACGGTTTGACCAGAAGGAATTCACCCGCTGGTTCCGCCAGCATCGACCGGATGTGGTGCTCGGGCACCATGCCGACGCGATTGACTGGATGGAGGCCTGCGGCGCCCGGGTGCCAGCGACCCACGGCTTCGTGTCCCTGAACCTGCACATGAAATCGCGCCCGTGCGCCGGGCTCGACCTGCAGCCACGCCTCCTCGGCGCGCGCGGCGCGGAGTTGTTGATCGCCCAATTGCAGCGCAACGAAACCGGCATTCCCGACTGGCCCTCGACCACGATCATCTCGGCGCGCTGGGTGGACGGCCCCACGCTGCGAATGCCCGCTCCGAAGTAGAGACCTCCGCGGCCCGGCCCACTCCTGGGGGCGCTGAGCCCGGCGCTCATTCGCCCGCCTGAAATCCCAGAGGGTTGATTTCAGATGCCCGATTGCACGATCACCCTGGTCCGATTGGGGGCGGGGTGCCCTCACCCCGCGCCTTCCCCCCTCCCCTGATCGTTTGCGACTGGCCCCGCGGCGCGGGTTAGGTCTCTCTGCCCGCATGTCCCAGCCGTCCCATCGCGCCCAGATCTATGCCGGCACGCCGCGCAATCTCGCCCGCCTGGCCGGCGTGCTGCGCGCCGGCGGGCTCGTGGCCGTGCCCACCGAGACGGTTTACGGCCTCGCCGCCAACGCCCTCGACGCCAAGGCCTGCGCCGGGATCTTCCGCGCCAAGGGCCGGCCTTCCACCGATCCTCTCATCGTGCACATCCGCACGCACCGGGAATTGGATACGCTCGCGCTGGTCAACGACGCCGCCCGCCGGCTCGCGGCCGCCTACTGGCCGGGCCCCCTCACGCTGGTCCTCGCCAAACGACCCGTGGTACCCGACCTCGTCTCCGCCGGGCTCCCGAGCGTCGCGGTGCGCATGCCCGCGCATCCCCTGTTTCGGCGTTTGCTCCGCCTGGCCGGCCTGCCCCTCGCCGCGCCCAGCGCCAATCCGTTCGGTTATGTCAGCCCCACCACCGCCGGGCATGTGCGCGCCGGGCTGGGCACCAAAATCGACTTCATCCTCGACGGCGGTCCGTGCCCGGTCGGCCTCGAATCCACCATCGTTGACCTGCGCAATCCACAACGACCCCGTCTGCTGCGTCCCGGCGCGATCAGCCGTGCGCAGCTCGAACTCACGCTGGGGCTCAAGGTGGGCGCCGGCAGGCGGGTCGGCAGCGCCAGCTCCGCCCAGCTCGCGCCGGGCCTGCTGCCCCGGCACTACAGTCCCCGCACCCCGCTGACCCTGCACGACCGTCTGTCCCCCGCGGTTGCCGCCGCCAGTTCGCGCGACCAGGCCTGGGTCTTCCTCGCCCGCCCGCCCGGGCCGCGCCAACCCCATGTCTTTTGCTTCGATCCGCGCGGCGATCTCCGCGGCGTCGCCCGGCGGCTGTTCGCCGTCCTGCGCCAACTCGATGCCGCGGGCTTCGAACGGATCCACGTCGAACGCGTCCCCGGCCACGACGGCCTCGCCCACGCGCTCAACGATCGCCTGGCCCGCGCCGCCAGCCGCGGGTGAGACGGCTGTCCTCCCTGCCAAGGCGGGCGGGCGGAGTTTCTCCTTCTTTTCCACCCCGTCCTCCACGCGATGGCGTGCGTTGCGAGTTGATCGTCGACGCCTTTCCTGCCGCCAGCCAGCCTCGGCCGCCGTGAGCACCCTCTTGTCGTTCGACGAACTCTCCACTCCGTCGGTGCTGGTCGACCGCGGACGACTCGACGCCAATATCCGCGGCCTGCAGACGGCCTGCGACGCCGCCGGGATCGAGCTGCGGCCGCATATCAAGACGCACAAGATGGTCGCAGTCGCGCGCCGGCAACTCGCCGCGGGGGCGCGCGGTCTCACCTGCGCCAAGCTCGGCGAGGCCGAGGCCATCCTGCCGTCCGGCGTGCGCAGCCTCTTCGTCGCCCACTCCCTCGTTGATCCCCACCAGGCACCCCGCCTCGCCGCCCTCGCGGACAAGCTCGCCGATCTGCGGCTCGCCGTCACCAGCGAGGAACATGCCGCCGTCTTCCTCCGCCTCGCCGCCCGCACCGGGCGCAAACTGTTCGTGATGCTGGCGGTCGACACCGGACAAGGCCGCGAGGGCGTCCGCGACGCGGCCGCGGCCCAGCGGGTCGCCGCGCTGCTTGCCCGCAGTCGCCATGTCGAGTTGCGGGGTTGCTACACGCACGAAGGCAGTCTCTACGGCGTGCCTCCCGCCGACCAGGCGGCCCGCGTCGAGGAAACGCTCACCCGCCTCTGTGCCGTGCGCGATGCCATCGACCCCGGATTGCCGGCTTGGCCGGGTTGCAGTGTCAGTGTCCGGCAGGTGCTCGCCACCGGCCGCGGCCGGGTGCAAGCCGTGCGACCCGGCGCCTACGTCTTCGGCGACCTCATACTCTCGGCGGTGACCGGCGTGATGCGCGCCGACCAGGTCGCGCTGCACGTGCTCGCCACCGTGGTGGACAAACCCGAACCCGGCCTCGCGCTCATCGACGCCGGCTCCAAGGTCTTCTCTTCTGATCGCACGCCGGAGAACATCCACGCCGCCGCGGCCGACGGGCGGGATCTCGCGGTGGTGAAAGTCAGCGAGGAGCACGGCTGGGTGCGCGGCGCCGCCGTCGCTGATCTGAGCGTGGGCGAGCGGATTCTCTTTATGCCCGCCCACGTGTGTCCCGTGGTGAATCTCACCGACGAGGTCGTGGTCACCGAGGGCTCCCGGGTGGTGGACCATTGGCGCGTCGAAGCCCGCGGGCGCGTGCGCTGATCGCCCTCCGCCTGCCGCCCGACGCCGCGCTTTCGCGGCTGCGCGCGAGCCCCCGTGCATTCACAAGTTGTCGGTGAATGTGCTGGACTACCCCGGCTTCGGCTGAGAAGCTGTCGGCATGGCAATCGAATTGGTGGTGCAAGGGCGTCGCATCCGGGCCGGAGAATTGGACTGGCTGCAAGCCTGGATCGAT
>JBBRWR010000093.1:0-31843 GCA_038249085.1 Opitutales bacterium | reverse complement strand
CTGCGGCCCGACCGATGGGAACCCAGAGCGGTGAAGCGCCGACCCAAGAAGTATCCCTTGCTCAACCGGCCGCGCCACGACTTCCGCCAAGTCCGCCATGGCAGCCACTTCCGCCGCCAGGTAAAAACTTAAGCGCCATTCCGGAATTACCCCTAAAGGCCTTCATCGTGTTGCCTTTTAGCCTGCAGGCTGCGATGGCGGCGGCTGAACTCGAGCAGCTACGCGTGCCCGAATTCGACCCGGCCACTCCTCGATCGGCGTTAAAGGACGACATGAAATTGCTCGGGCAAGCCAAGGTCGGGCGCATCGCGTATGTCATCACGGATGACGAAATAAGCCTCTACAAATGGTGTGAACGGCTACGTGGCGCCGGCTTGTTGGAGACGCGGGCCATCAAATTGAGTGCCGGTTTTGATCCCTCACATTTCGACCCTGCTCGGCAACATCAGATCGAGTTTGAAGCCAAGACGCCCGGCGATACATCCGACCCAAACTTGGGACCAAAATCCGCAAGTGGGAGCTGACCGATTCCACATGTCTGCCCACCGCGCATCCAAGAGCCTCTCCTCCCGGCAGTTCGTCAACGGGTCGGTGAAGTCGATCTGCGACATGATGCGCCGATCAAACTGCAAGGGGCCACCCACTGTATCCCGAAACTGACGTGGATTCCGTTTCTGCGCATCTTCGCCGAACTGGAGGGACGCGAAACCCATGAATCCTCCGCGGTGGGCTGCGCATTCAGCCCGGCGTGGGCGGCGGGAGCTTGCCCTCAGCAAGCTGGTGCAATGGGTGAATGCCCGCGCGACCGGTGGGTAATGATTGCGGAAGGAGAGCGAACGCTCGATCGTGAATACGACCGCTGACCGCTGTTTGCCGGCGAATTCTGATCTTCAACCTCCCCCTGCCATGCGCCTCTTCCGCTTTCTGCTTCTGCTTGCGACCGCCACGATCGGCCGGCCGCCGCCCCCAACATCGTCTTCATCATGACCGACCAGCAGTCGGCCGACGCGCTGAGCTGCCGCATGGGCGATCGCTGGCTGAAGACGCCGGCGCTCGATGCGCTCGCCGCCCGCGGCACGTTTTTCAGCCGGGCGTACGCCGCCAACCCGCTCTGCATGCCGGCGCGCGCCTCGATCTTCACCGGACGTTATCCCCATGAGACCGGCGTCACCGACAACACCAAGGCGACGCTCGACCCCACGGAATTCGTGAACATGGGGACCTACCTCCAGCGGGCGGGCTACCGCACGGCCTACTTCGGCAAATGGCATCTGGCCTACGTCGAGAAGGCCACCGCCACGCATGGTTGGGAAACCCTCTCCACCGGTCACCTCGACGCCGAGAACGCCGACCTCGCCGTGCAATTTCTCGCGAAGAAGCAGGATCGGCCGTTCGCCTTGATGGTGAGTTTCCTCAATCCCCACAACGTCTGCCAGCTCGCCCGCGACCAGGAGCTGGACAACGGCGCGATCGGCGAGCCGCCCCCCGTGGCGCTGCGGCCGCCGCCGCCCGCCAACCTGGCGCCGCCCCGCAACGAGCCCGACTCGATGATCCGTATGCGCGCCGGGTATCACGCGAACCCGATGTTTCCGGTCGGCGGTTTCAGTCCTGAACGCTGGCAGACCCTGCGCTGGGGTTACTACCGGCTGATCGAAAAGGTCGACGCCGAGATCGGCAGGGTGCTCGCCGCGCTCCATCGCGCCGGACTCGAAGACAACACGCTGGTGATCTTTTGCGCGGATCACGGCGAGTGCGCCGGCGCCCATGGCCTGAACCAGAAGACGGTGTTTTACGAGGAGTCGGCGCGGGTGCCGATGATCGTGAGCCTGCCGGGCCAGCGGGTGGCGCGCGTCTCGGATCGTTTCGTGAACGTGGGGCTCGACGTGCTGCCGACGATGCTGGAGCTGGCCGGGGCCAAGATCCCATCGAAGCTGCGCGGTCTCAGTCTGCGCGCACCGGCGGCAGGTGAGGCGGTCCCGGCGTGGCGGGATCACGTGGTGGTGGAGAACAACATGAGCCAGGCGGGCGTGGTGGGTGACTCGGTGCCGATGACGGAAGGCCGGATGATCCGCACCGACCGCTACAAGTATTGTGTTTACGCTTACGGCGAGCACCGCGAGTCGCTGGTCGACCTGCAAAAAGATCCCGGTGAGATGACGGACCTGGCGCGGGACCCGGCGTATCGCGACGTGGTCCTCGAGTACCGCGAGCGGTTGCGGCAGGCCGCGCACGAGAATGGCGACGCGCTCGTGGCGACGATTCTCGCGGATGACGTGAAGCCGCGGCCTTTCCCCAAGGTGGCCAAGCCGAAGAAGGTCCGCTTCGAGAAGTAGGGGGCGCGGTGGCCCGGCGGGGAAGCCATCACCTCGTTCCGATGCCTTCATGCCCTTTGCTTGACTTTGTGACCATTTTGGTCACAAATGCGCCCTGACCCGATGCGAATCATTACTCGGAAGTTCCTTGAAGCATCCAAGGTCACTTATCCCAAGGCGAGGGCGCCCTTGGATCACTGGCATCGCGTTACTCGTGCGGCCAAGTGGCTGAATCTCGCCCAGACCCGCCAGTCCCTTCCTCACGCGGACCAAGTCACCGTTAAGAGCGGAAGGACGGTCACCGTTTTCAACCTCACCAACGATTTTCGCCTTATCACCGCCATTCACTACAATCGCCAAGAGGTCTTCACCCTGCGGTTCCTGACCCATGCGGAATACGACAAAGCCACTTGGAAAAACACGCTATGAAAACCGCCACGCCTAGTTTCGCCCGTTTGCCCAGGACTTATTCCGGTCTCGTCGCTCAGCACCTGCCGCGTCCGATCCACGACCAGGTGGCCTACGACAACGCCGTGGAGGTCGTTCACGCGCTCGCCGGCCACAAGCTGAATCACGACCAGGACGACTATCTCGCCATCATGGCCAAGCTCGTGGAGGACTACGAAAGCGAAAACGTCCCGGAGCCGAAGCCCATCAAGGGCGTCGAGGCTCTGATCTTCCTGCTGGAGGAAAACAGTCTCAGCGCCACCGACCTGGGCGACATCATCGGGGTCAATCGCTCGATCGCCTACCGCATCCTCAAGGGGGGCCGTAACCTCACGGCCGACCACATCAAGAAGCTCGCCGCCCGATTTGCCGTGAGCGCCGATCTCTTTCTCGCCTGATCGGCGTTCAAGTCGGCAGACTGAATTCCATGGGCCGATCGATTTCCACCCGCGGGCGGGCGGCCTGGTGCTGATTCTTCTGCCGCCAGTGCTGGCTGCCGGCATGGGTCATCTTCGCGAGCCCGCTCCGATCCTGCGTCAATGCCAAGCCTTCCGCCGCCGCGAAATACTTTACGCTGTTCGGCTGTCAGTGCTGCCGCGACTTCGCCCGGTTCGCCGCGTCTTGCTCCCAACCCGCAACCCCCCCCAGGGTTTTCGCACCCCAATATTTTATGCACGCTCTTCCCACCGCTTCCCACTCGCGTCCGCGCGTTTTCCTCCCGTCCGTTCGCGGCGCGCTCTGCCTCGGCGTGTGCGCCGTCCTTCCCACGTCGCGCGCGGCCAACTGGCCGGGATGGCGCGGACCGAATGGCGATGGCACCACCACCACGACCAGGAATCTCCCCGAGACCTGGAGCCTTACCCAAAACCTCAAATGGAAGCAGGAGCTGCCGGCGTGGAGCGGTTCGTCGCCGATCGTCTGGGGCGATCGCATCTTTCTCAACACGCCGTCGAAGGAAGACGTCCAGCCGGCGCCGGCCCCGGCGGCAGCGGCACCCAAGGCGGCGAAGCGCCAGAGCGGGGGGCGCGGCAGTCCGGGCGGCGCGGGGCGCGGGCCCGCCACGACCGGTCCCGGCGGCCAGGAGTTGTTGTTGCTCTGCCTCGACCGTGCGACGGGCCGGGAGCTTTGGCGGAAACAGGTGGATCACGGCAACGAGATCCGGATGAAGCACAACTCGTCGCGCCCCTCGCCCGTGACCGACGGCCGGCACGTGTGGGTCGTTTCCGGCCATGGCGTGGCGGTGTGCTTCGACTTTGCCGGCCACGAAAAGTGGCGCTTCGACCCCCCCGGCAAGTACGGGAAGTTTGGACACAATCACGGCTACGGATCTTCGCCGCTCCTGCTCGACGGCAAATTGATCATCGAGGTGCTGCACGGCATGCGAACCGACGAGCCCTCATACCTGATCGCCCTCAACGCCGCGGATGGCCGTACTGTTTCCGGCCCGCGCCGTATGGCGCGGGGGCGCATCGGTCGTTTGGCGGTGATGCCTCTGGGAGTAGCGCCGCGTCTCTGACCGGCGGGCGCCAGTCGAAGACTGGCGCTACGGGAACGACTGAACTTGACGCCACCGTCAACCTGGAGATGCGCCGCTTGGCGCGGGGGCGGCGGGGGTTGGCGCGTGACATTGCCGCCGACGGCGGCTCAACCTTCCCTCTCCCCCCGCTATGAAACTGATCCCCACCCCCCTGTTCGCTGTGCTCGCGTTTGCGCTGGCCGGTTCCGCCGCGGCCGCGCCGGCGGCCAAACCCAATTTCATCTTCATCCTGACCGACGATCTCGGCTGGACGAGCCTCTCGCAGCGCATGGACGACCAGGTGCCGAACTCGAAGAGCGACTACCACGAGACGCCCAACCTCGAGCGGCTCGCCCGGGCGGGCATGCGTTTCACCCAAGGCTACGCGCCCGATGCCCTGTGCTGCCCGACGCGCCGCAGCATCCAGTTCGGGCAGACGCCGACCCGGCAGGGCGACGATCGCTTCCCGCAGAACTATGAGCCGACGCAGCATCCCCACCTGACGATTCCGCAAATGCTGAAGGCGGCGGACCCGCGGTATCGCACCGCCCATTACGGCAAGTGGGACCTGCGCTCCGGCATCTTCCCGGAGGATCTCGGGTACGACGAGAGTGACGGCAACACCGGCAACAACAACGGCGACTTCGGATCCGACAAGTCCTCCAAGTGGACGGAGCATTTCCTGACCAACGATCCCAAGCGCATCGAGAGCCTGACCGCCCGCGCGATGAGTTTCGTGCGCCGCAACCAGGCGGCGGGCACGCCCTTTTACCTGCAGCTCTCGCATTACGCCACCCACGTCGACATGCAGACGCGGGAGGAGACTTACGCGAAATACCTGGCGAAATCCTTGGGGCGGATTCATTCGCACCCGGCCTGGGCGGGCATGCTGGAGGACCTGGACACGGGGATCGGCAAGCTCATGGCCGAGGTCGATCGGCTGGGCCTCGCGGACAACACCTATGTTATCCTCATGGCCGACAATGGTGCGGCCGAGTTCATCCCGCCGGTGAAAAACAAGCTGGATCATCCTTCGGCCTTCCAGGTACCGCCGCGCAACCACCCGCTGCGCGGAGGCAAATGGGTGCTGTACGAGGGTGGCATCCGGGTGCCGTTCATCGTGCGCGGGCCCGGGATCAAACCCGGTTCGCAATGCGACGTGCCGGTGGTGGGTTGGGACCTCCTGCCGACGCTCGCTGATCTGGCCGGCTACGCCCCGGCCCTGCCGGCGGATCTCGACGGCGGCAGCTTCCGCTCCCTGCTCGCGCACGGCACCGGCACGGTGCGCCGCCCGCGGGAGGAACTCATCTTCCACCGCTACGCCTCCAGCTACCCGCACAGCGCGATCCGCGTGGGGGATTACAAGCTGCTCAAGATTTGGAAGACCAACGCGCTGGAACTTTACAACCTGAAGGACGATTTGGGCGAGACCAAGGACCTCGCGAAGGAACGGCCGGAGAAAACGCAGGAGTTGCACGAGCGGCTGATGGCTTACCTGAAGCGCGTCGACGCCGAGGTGCTGCACGGCTACGGCAAGAAGAAATCGGAGGACTGAGCGCGGCGAGTGGGATGACCCTCCGATGAAGCCCGAACCTCCCGTGCTGGCCTGCACCAACCTCGTCAAGCGGTACGGGGGCGTACAGGCGTTGGGCGGCGTGAATTGGGAACTCCGCGCCGGGGAGGTCCATGCCTTGTGCGGGGAAAACGGAGCCGGCAAGAGCACGCTGGCCCGCATCTGTTGCGGTATCACCGCGCCGGATGCCGGCGAACTGCTTTTCGCCGGCCGGCGGGTGACGTGGAGCGGGGCGGATGAGGCCCGCCGCGCCGGCCTCGGCATCATTCTGCAAGAACTGGATCTGTTCGCCGGCCTGACCGTCGCGGAGAATATCGCCCTCGGCAATCCGCGCCTGGAACCGCACCGGTGGATCTCCCGCTCCGAGTTGGACCGGGCGGTCCGCCGGTTGCTGGACGATGTGCGCCTGGGGGTCGATCCGTCGACGCTCCTGGGGCGGCTGAGCGTCTCCCAATGGCAATTGGTCGCGATCGCCCGCGCGCTCGCGATCGAGGCCCGCGTGATCTTCATGGATGAACCGACCAGCGCGCTCACCGACGACGCGGTGGAGCGCCTCTTCGAGTTGATGGCACGGCTCAAACTTCGGGGGGTGGCCGTGGTCTACGTCTCCCACAAGATGGCGGAAATCTTCCGCATCAGCGATCGGATTTCCGTCATGCGCGACGGAGCGCTGATCGGCACGGCGGCGAGGGAGCGGACGAGTATCGATCAAGTCATCCAGCAAATGGTGGGCCGGCCGGTGGCGTCGCGGCGGGCGATCGGCGGCGCCGCGCGACCGGAGGCGACGCCGTTGCTGCAGGCGGAAAATCTCACCAGCCGCCGGCTGCGGAGCGTCTCCTTCCAACTTGCCGCCGGGGAGATTCTCGGGGTCGCGGGCCTCGTCGGTTCCGGGCGCAGCGAACTGGGGCGCGTCCTCTTCGGGCTGTCGCCGCTGACGGCGGGCGACCTCGTCCTGCAAGGGGCAGCCTTCCGGCCGCGAAAGGCGCGGGATGCGATCGAGCGGGGATTGGTCCTCGTGCCCGAGGATCGCCGGCAGGGCCTGGTTTTAGGCATGAACGTCCGCCAGAACACCACGCTCGCCTGCCTCCGGAATTTTTCCCGCGCCGGATGGATCAGCCGGGAGGACGAAGCGGCCGCCACGACCCGGGTGCTGGCGGTGTGCCGGACCAAGCGGGCCCACGATGAAATGCCCGTGGGCGCGCTGAGCGGCGGCAACCAGCAAAAGGTCCTCCTCGGCAAGTGGCTCCTCACCGATCCGGGCGTCTGTTTCTTCGACGATCCGACGCGGGGCATCGACGTCGGGGCCAAGGATGATTTTTACCGGCTCCTGGCCGATCTGGCTGGCCGGGGGGTCGGCATCATCTGGGTGAGCTCCGAACTCCCCGAATTGCTCGGCAACGCCCATCGCGTGCTCGTGCTGCATGAGGGCCGCTGTGCCGGCATCATCGCGGCCGCCAGCGCCACCCAGGAAGGCATCATGGGCCTCGCCACCGGCCACGCCGCCTAGACCGGAAATTTCCAAATGCGGCAACCGCAACCGAAGGCTTCCGGACATCGTGAAAACTGGCATCGGACATCTGAAATCTCGGAATTTCCAAACCGATGATCTTTCGACCGACAGCAATTGCCGGGATCGTATCCGGTTTGAAGATCCCAGATGCCAGATGGCTGATTCTCGATTTCAAGATTTCCACAATCGTCGCGAGAGCGCGCGAAGTGGATCGATGATGACCTGCTCATGAAGCAATCGATCAGCGAGAATTCCGCCCGCCCGCCCCCGGCGAATCAGGGCAAGCCTGTCATGCTCCACCGACTTTGGCCTTATCTCCGTCAGCACGGCCGGCCCTTCCTGGGTCTTGCGCTGGTGTTCGTGCTTGGGGCCGTCCTGAGCCCGCGCGATTTCAACGGCGGCGTGATCTTTCTCTCCGTCGGCAATCTGACGGATGTGCTGCTCCAGCAAGCGGAGATCGGCATCATCGCCCTGGCGATGACGCTGGTGGTGATCGGCGCGGGCATCGATCTTTCCGTCGGCAGCGTGCTCGCGGGTTCCGCGTCGGTGGCGGCGTTGCTGCTCATGCGCTGGACGCCCGGTTGGTCGCCCGGCCTCCAGGTGGCGATCGCATCGGTCGGGGCGTTGCTGGCCGGTGCCGGGATCGGCGCGGTGAACGGCCTCGTGATCACGCGGCTCCGCCTCCAGCCCTTCGTGATGACCCTCGCGAGCATGATCGGCGTGCGGGGCTTGATCAAGTGGATGACGGGCAACACCAACATCGATTTCGGCTTTGGCGCCACGCCGGCGGCGCGGTTTGCGGACATCTTTTCCCACAAGCCGCTCGTCATCGCATTGTGGGTCTCGCTGGCCATCGTGGCCCATCTCGTGCTCACCCGCACGATCTACGGTCGCTACCTGCGGGCCATCGGGGAAAACGAGCAGGCGGCCGTCTACACCGGGCTGCCCGTGCGCGGCGTCCGCTTTGTTGCGTACGCCGTTTGCGGCGGCATGGCGGCGCTGGCCGGGCTCATCCACGCCGCGCGCAGTCACCAGGGCAACCCCAACGACGGCATCGCCTACGAACTCGACGCCATCGCCGCCGTGGTCATCGGCGGGACCGCCCTGGCCGGCGGGCACGGCACGATTGTCGGCACCGTGACCGGCACCCTGATCCTCGGCCTGCTCACCAACGTGCTTCGTCTCCGCATGATCGACAGCAACCTTGAGTTGATGATCAAGGCGGTGATCATCATCGTGGCTGTCTGGCTGCAACGGCGCGAACGCGTCTCCCTTTCTTCATGAAAACCCCCACTCCGTTCCTCCTCCTCCTCGGTCTCGCCGCCTTTGCTTGCACGACGGGCTGCAAACCGAAAGCGCCGGATCAGGCCACGCGCTACACCGTCGTTTTCAGCCAGTGCAACAACAGCGAGCCGTATCGCGCGGCCCAGAACGACGAGATGCAACGCCGGTGGGCGGCCCAGCCCGACGTCAAACTGGTCATCATGGATGCGCAGCAGGACAGCGCCAAGCAGATCGGCCAGATTGAGACCGCGATCCGGATGATCCCGAATCTGCTGATCGTGGCGCCGAACGAGCGCGCGCCGCTCACCGAGGTGATGGGGCGCGCCATGCAGGCGGGCATTCCCGTCATCTGCCTCGAGCGCGATATTCTCGAACCGAACTACACGACCTGGATTCGATCCGACAACCGCGCCATCGGCCGTCTGGCGGGCGAGTTCATCGTCAAGTATCTCATCAATAAGTACGGCGAGCCCCGCGGGCGCATCGTCGAAATCGCGGGCCTGAAGGGTGTCGAGGGCGAGATTAACCGTTCGGGCGGGGCGCACGAGGTTTGGGAAAAATATCCGCAGATCAAGGTGGTGACGGAGGCGGTCGCCAACTGGCTGCAGAGTCTGGGCAAGGATCGCATGACGGAGATCTTGAGCGCGGTGCCGCAGATCGACGTCGTGTATGGGCACAACGACCCCATGGCGATGGGCGCGTATCTCGCCGCGAGAGAAAAGGGCCGGGAAAAGGAGATGATCTTCGTCGGCGTGGACGGTCTGCCCGGGGATGCGGGCGGCCTCAAAAAGGTCCAGGAAGGTCTGCTCGCGGCAACTTTCGTTTATCCGCTGTGTGTCGACAAGGCGGTCGAGATCGGCACTCGCATCCTGCGCGAGCCGGGCTTCAAGGCGGAGAAAGTCTACACCATGGCCTCGCGCCTGGTGACGGCGGACAACGTCGGGCAACCGTGAGGCGGCCCGGTCCGGCGCCTCAACGTTTGATTGGTCCCGGCGGGGGCGGCGGCAGCGTCCGCCCCTTGGTCTGCAGTTCGGCCAGGATGACTTCGATGCCGCGGTCGAGCTGCTGATCCTCGCCGCGAAATTCGCGGGCCGGATCGTTGTCGACGACGATGTCGGGGTCGACCCCGTGGCCCTCGATGATCCAGTTGCGCCCATCCTTCGAGTACGGGGCGAATTCGGGCTTCCGCAACTCGCCGCCGTCGATGAAGGGCAGGGAGTTTGAGATGCCCACGACCCCGCCCCAGGTGCGCCGGCCGACGAGCGGGCCCAGCCCGTGTTCGCGAAAGCGATACGGGAAGAGGTCGCCGTCGGAGGCGGAATACTGGTTGATGAGCGTGACCTTGGGCCCGAGCAGCATATTGGGCGGGTTGGTGGTGGGCGTGCCGTTGCGGCGCACGTTGACCATCACCAGTTCGCGGCGCAGGCGCTCGATAATCATGGGGGAGACGTTGCCGCCGCCATTGCCGCGTACGTCGATGATCAGCGCCTGCTTGTTGAGCTGGGGATAGAAGCGGCGCACGAATTCGTTGAGCCCCTCGGGCCCCATGTCGGGGATGTGCAGGTAGCCGACCCGGCCGCCGGTCTTCTGGGCGACGTGGTCGAGGTTGCCCTGCACCCAGTTTTCATAATACAGCGGCGCCTCGTCGGCGATGGGCACGATGGTCACCTCGCGGGCGCCCTCGTCGGTGGCGGCGGCGTTGACGCGCAACACGACCTGCTGCCCCACGGTGCCGATGAGCGCGGTGTAGAGGTTGTCGAGCTCCGCCACCCGCTGGCCGTTCACGGCGAGGATGTAGTCGCCCACGCTGACGTTGACGCCCAGTTCGGTCAGGGGCGAGCGGGTCTTGGTCTGCCAGTTTTCCCCGGGAAGAATCCGGTCGATCCGGTAGGCGCGGCTGGTCGCGTCGCGGCTGACCTGGGCGCCGAGGAGACCGGTCTTGACGCGCGGGGCATTCTCCCGGTCGCCGCCGCCGACATAGGTGTGCCCGATGTTGAGCTCGCCGATCATCTCACCGAGCAGGTAGGTGAGATCGTTGCGGGTGTCGACGGACGGGAGGAGGGCGCCGTACTTGATCCGCTGGGCCGGCCAGTCGACGCCGTGCAGGTTGGGGTCGTAGAAGAAGTCGCGCATCTGGCGCCAGCTCTCGTCGAAGATTTGCGTCCATTCCTGGCGGCGATCGAGGCGGGCGGTGAGGTGGGAGAAGTCGAGCTTGGCGTCGGGCTTGAGGTCGACTTTGGCGGTGGGCAGGTCGATCAACGAGTACTCGCGGCGCGAGGAGAGCAGCATGCGCTTGCCGTTGGCGGTGATCTCGAAACTGCCGAAGGCGCCGAGCTCCGTCTCCTTCTTCGTTTTGAGATCGTAGAAGGCCACGACGGACCGGCTGGTGCGGCCCCCGCCGAAACCCTCGCCGCCGCCCCCGCCGCCTTCGGCCACGCCGGGCACCCGCCGGTAGTAGATCCGGTCGCCGACCATCGCCAGGCTGCCGTAATTCGAGGGCGCCACCGGCAGGCCGAGAATGCGACCGGGCAGGCCCTCCGGGTCGACCTTCACCACGACTCTTGCGGGGGGCTTTTTCTTCGCGCCCTTTTCCACCCCGGCGGCGGCCCCGGCCGGTTTTTCGCCGGTGTCTTCCTTGGGCTCTGCGTCCTCCTTCGGGTCGGTCGCCTCCTGCTTCGCCTCGTCCTTCGCAAGGGTCACCTCGTCGCTTTTCGGGGCCAAAGGTGACTTGGTGTCCTTCGCCAAGGCCACCAGATAGACGCGTTCCATGTCCTTGTAGGCGTGATTCCACTCGGTATCCGAGTAGATGGGACGGTAGTCGCGGGCCGAGGCGAAGAGCAGCCACTTGCCGTCGCGGCTGAACGCCGGGGCACTCGCGTCGTACCAGCCGTCGGTGACCGTGAGAGTCTGCTTGTCCGCCAGCCCGTAGAGCATGATTTTGGTCTGGGTGCCCCGCTCCGGGCGCGTCCAGGCAATCCACTGCGAGTCGGGGGCCCAGGCGTGCTGACCGATGGGGGCGTCCGGATTCGTGTCGACGGTCGTGACCTCCTTCGAGGTGATGTCCACGAACCGCAGGCGTTGGGCGCGATCGGTCCAGAGGAGTTTCTTGGAGTCCGGCGACCAGGCGGGCGTGAAGTAGTAGGTGGTCGCGCCGCTCGTCAGCGGCACCGCCGGGCTGCTGCCGTCCTGGGCCTGGAGGTAGAGTTCGTTTTCGCCGGAGGCGTCGCTGAGGTAGGCGATCCAACGGCCGTCGGGCGACCAGGTCGCGCCGCGCTCATGGGCGCCGGAGGTCTGGGTGAGGTTACGGGTGGGGCCTTCCTTGGCCGGGACGGAGAAGACATCCCCGCGGGCCACCACGACGACCCTCTTTCCGTCGGGCGAGGGGTGCACCGTGGTTACAAACTCGCTCACTTTGGCGAGGGTGGGGCGGGTGGCGGCAAAATCCTCGCGGATCGTGATCGGCACGGGTGCCGCCCGCTCCGTGGCGAGATCGAGGCGCCAGATCCGGCCGGCCTGCTCGAAGACAACCGCTCCGCGGCCCAGCGAGGGAAACTTCACGTCGAGGTCGGTGAAGGTGGTGACCTGGCGGGTCTGTTTCGTGCGCAGCTCGTAGCTGAAGAGGTTGGCGCGCGGTGTGCGTTCCGAGACGAAGTAGATTTTGCCGTTGGGCGCCCACATGGGAAAGAGATCCTGTGCCGGGTGATTCGTGATGTTCTCGATGGCTCCGCTCGCGAGATCGAAGATCCAGATGTCATCCGCCATGCCGCCCTGGTAGCGCTTCCACGTGCGGAATTCCCGAAAAACGCGGTTGTAGGCGATCTGCTTGTCGTCGGGCGAATAGGTCAGGAAGCCGCCGTGTGGCACGGGAATCTGCGTGGGCACGTCGCCCGCGAGACCGACGGTGCAGAGTTCGCCGAGGAACGGGTTGAAGGAGTGCCAGCGCGAGCGGAAGACGACCTCGTTGGTCGTGTTGCGCCAGGTCATGACGATGTTGTTCGGCCCCATGCGATCGGCGAGGTCGTCGCGATCCAGCGTGGCCGAGGTGGTGAGCCGGCGCGGGGTGCCACCCTCGGGCGGCATGACGTAGACCTCGGTGTTGCCGTCGTATTGCGCGGTGAACGCGAGTTGGGTGCCATCGGCGGAGAAGCGCGGGAAGATGGCGTAGCCGGGACCATCGGTCAGCCGGCGGGCGGTACCCCCGGCCACGGGCACGGTGTAGAGCTGGCCGGCGTGGCTGAAGACGATCGCCTGGCCGTCGGTCGCGGGAAAGCGCAGCAGGCGGGTCTCCGGTGCGGCGGGTTGGGCGGTGAGGGCCCCGGTGAAGAGGGCGAGGACCGCGGACAGGAGCGGTTTGATCATGGGTTGATCTCTGGCGGGCGGCGGGCCTGGGGCAATCCGGAAGCGGCCAGGGGAATCAGGGAGGCGAGGTTGTTCCTCCGCCCGGCGTCTTTCTCTTTCCTCTTTCTCTTTATCTTTCTCCTCTTTCGACGACCCCACGGACTTGCCAGGGCTCACGCCGGGGTCACATCTCACCGTGCAAGAGAGACGGTTTCTTTTCACTCCGTTGTTGCAGGGTGAGATGTGACCCCTTGGTTGGGCCCGCGGCCTGTGGTTCGACCGACAACCCGCGGCCGAACCATGAGAGTTTGGCTCCCGGCCAACATCTTGGCCAGATTGAGATCGATCAAAGCCTCAATGCAGGGCAACAAACCCCAGAGAGCCCACGGTCATTCGTCAAAGAACCAAACGCATTTCCACATTAGCAACTTGGCCGGAACCGGGCGTAATTCCAATTTCGCAAACTGGTGGGCCGATTCCACCTATTAGCCCCCAAGACCACGAGAACCGCGCGTGTTTCCCAACGCCCTCCGCGATGAATCGTGGTGGGATCACCTACCCCCATGAGTTCATTCGATTTTACCACCGTGCCCGAGCGGCGCGGCACCGATTCGCAAAAATGGCAGAAGTACGCCGGCCGCGACGTGCTGCCGCTCTGGGTCGCCGACATGGATTTCAAGTCGGCGCCCGCCATCCTGGAGGCGTTGCACGCCCGGGTGGAGCACGGCATTTTCGGCTACGCCCGGCCGGTGGCCTCGACCGTCCAGGCCGTGGTCGACGCGATGCAGGAGCGGTACGGCTGGAAGGTCGATCCGTCCTGGATCGTGTGGCTGCCGGGCCTGGTGGTCGGACTCAACCTCACGGCGCAGGCCTTCGCCGCTCCCGGCGACGAGGTCCTCACGCTCACGCCGGTGTATCCGCCGTTCATGTCCGCGCCCCGGCACAGCGGGCGGACCTCCGTGGGGGTCCCCGTCGTGCTCAACGACGGGGCGTGGACGATTGACTGGGACGCCCTCGAGCGGGCGGTGACCCCGCGCACGAAGCTCTTTTATCTCTGCAACCCCCACAACCCGCTGGCGCGTGTCTGGCGGCGCGAGGAACTCGAGGGCTTGGCCGAGTTCTGCGCGCGTCATCACCTCGTGCTCTGCTCGGACGAGATTCACTGCGACCTGATCCTCGATCCGGCGCTGCCGCATGTGCCCACGGCGCGGCTCTCCCCGGCCATTGCCGCGCGCACCATCACGCTGATGGCGCCGAGCAAGACCTACAATGTCCCGGGTCTCGGCACGTCGTTTGCCCTCATCCCGGACGCGGCGCTGCGGACGCGCTTTGTGCGGGCGACGGCCGGCATCGTGGCCGAGGTCACCTGCCTCGGCTTTACGGCCTGCGAGGCCGCCTACCGCGCCGCCGAGCCGTGGCGGCAGGAACTCCTGGCCACCCTGCGCGGCCACCGGGATTACCTGCTTGATGCGATCGCCCACGACCTGCCGGGCGTGCGGGTCGAGGCGCCGGTGGAGGCGACGTATCTGCTCTGGCTGAACGTGTCGGCCCTCGGGTTGGCGCACCCGGCCGGGCACTTTGAAGAGCACGGGGTCGGCCTGAGCGACGGCGCGATGTTTGGCGCGGACCGCGGCACGTACCTCCGGCTCAACTTCGGCTGCCCGCGCGCCACCCTGGTCGAGGCGATGCGGCGAATGCGGGCTGCGCTGCGCTGATCGCGCCGGGATCGACCCGCCGCGGCTTCCGCAACCTGATCCGCGCCTCGGGCGGTCCACCGGACCCCCTCAGCCCTGCCGGCCCAGCCGCGCCCGCTTGGTTGCTTCCTCCGGCCCATTCCCCCCGGCTTCTCCCTTGCGACTATTGTAACCTTATGGGTTACTTTAACCATGAACCCTGTCATGGGACCGACACGCCTCGATGTTCTGGCGGGCCTGGGCGACCTGCTGGCGGTGGCCGCCGAGACCGCGGTGCGTCGCACGCAGCAGACCCGGCGCCGGCGCCGTACCCGGTCGGGTTACGCCCGGCGTCCCGGGGCCGACTCGCCGCTGTGGAATGTGCTGGCGGCTGAGTTGCGGGCCGCGTTGGCGCCCCATGGGGCCAAGGCCCGTCTCGCCCGCTACCTTGGCCTTCCGCGGCAACGGTTGACCGACTTTCTCACGGGGCGCCGCCGACTGCCGGATGCCGAACTCACGTTGCGCCTGTTGCATTGGTACGCCGAGCAACGCGCCGGGCGGGATCCCGCGCTCTAGCCCGGAGGCCTGGACCCCGCAATCGCCGCCGCAAAACGCGGCGGGTGAAAATGTAACCCATAAGGTTACAATGGATCGGAGTCGCGGGGAAAGGGGGCGCGGCGCCGGGGCGGCGGGGATGCTTGCTAGCGGGAGCAGCGCCGGCTTGGGTGGGAGGCCGTGCGCCTCGGTCCCTTCGAGCTTTCGTCCAACCTCTTTCTCTCGCCGCTGGCGGGTTACACCAACCTGCCCATGCGCCTGACCGTGCGCGAACTCGGCGGGCTGGGCTGGGCCACGACCGACCTCGTCAACGCGCGCTCCCTGCTCGAAAACAACCCGACCGCCCTCAAACTGGTCGCCTCCGCGCCGCAGGATCGGCCGCTCGCCATCCAGCTCTTTGGCAGCGTGCCGGAGGAAATGCGCGACGCGGCGGTCCGCTGCCAGGAACTCGGGGCCGACTCCGTCGACATCAACATGGGTTGCCCCGTGCGCAAGGTCGTGAAGATCGGCGGCGGTTCCGCGATGATGACCGAGCTCGCGAAAACCGCCGCGCTCGTCCGCGGCATGATCGCGGCGGTGAAAATCCCGATCACCGCCAAGATGCGGCTCGGCTGGGACGACGACAATCTCACCGCCCCCGACCTCGCGCGGGTGCTGGAGGATGCGGGGGTCGCGGCCGTCTTCGTGCACGGGCGGACACGGGCGCAGGGCTTTTCCGGCCCGGTCAACCTGGCGGGCATCCGGGCGGTCGTGGCGGCGGTGCGGCGGATTCCCGTGATCGGCAACGGCGATGTCACGACGCCGGCGGCGGCCCGGCACCTGCTCGCCGAGACCGGCTGCGCGGGCGTGAGCATCGGGCGGGGGGCGTTTTACGACCCGTGGATCTTCCGACGCACCGCGCATCTGCTGCGCACGGGCGAGTTGCGGCCGGAACCGGAATTTGCCGAGCGGCTGGGGGTGTTGCGCCGGCATTTCGAGCGCTACGTCGAATTTTACGGCGAGGAGCACGGGGCGCGGCTCTTCCGCAAGGTCGCGCCCTGGTACGCCAAGCGCTTCGGTCCGGCGAAGCCCTTCAAGCGCCGCATCATCACCATCCGGTCGCGGGCCGACTTCGAGGCCGCCGTCGCGGACTATCTCGGGTGGCGCGCCCAGTTCTGCGACGACCGCGGCGCCCTGCTCCCAAAATACGCGCCGGCACCGCTGGTGGCCTCCTTCATGCGCGACCCCGACGACCCGGCGAGCGTGGCGCGTGATGCCATCCCCGTGCCCAAGGGGCCGGTGGAAGTCTGGTGACTCCCGCCCGGTTCCGCGCCTATTCTCCGCCATGCCCAACGCCAGCCATTTTTGGGGACTCGTCCTCGGCACGATGATCGCGCTGCTGCCGGTCATCAATCCCCTCGCGGCGGCGCCGACCTTCCTCGCCATCACGGAAGGCGACACCCGGGAGCACCGGCACGCCCAGCTCCGCCGGGCGTGCCTCTACATGGTCGCGATCCTGGTGAGCTTCCTGGTGGGAGGGACCTTCATCATGAGCTTTTTCGGCCTTTCGATCCCCGGGCTCCGCATCGCCGGCGGGTTGCTGGTGGCGGGCATCGGCTCGACGATGTTGATGGGGCCGGCGCGTGATCCCAACCGCCAGGATCCCGCGGAGGTCGAGGCGCGGGCCAAGCGCGATGTGTCGTTTTCGCCGCTCGCCATGCCCATGCTCAGCGGTCCGGGTTCCATCGCCGTCACCGTCGGTTTCACGTCCCTCGCGACCCAATGGATCGATTACGTGGCGATCATCCTCGGGATCGGGGTCGTCGCGGCGATCACCTACGGGACGCTGCGCCTGGCGGAGCGCGTCGTGCTCGTCATCGGCGTGAACGGCATGAACGCCCTCTCCAAGGTCATGGGGTTTCTGATACTGTGCATCGGGATTCAGTTCGTCGTGAATGGGGTGCTCGGCATCGTCACGGATCCGGAGTTGCTGCGAACCTTGCGCGGAGCCGTCCCGCCCGGTTGAAGGCGGAGGGCGCTCGGGGGCCGTAGTCGCCGCCCCCGGGGATCCCGCCGGAGGGTGGTCCCCGCGGGTGGCGCAGCGTGGTTGGGAGAGAGGCCGCGGGAGGGCGGACTCAGTATTTGCGCGCCACCAGGGCGCCGGCCCTGTCCTTGAACAGGAGATGTCGCCTTGCGGGATCCACGCCGACAAAGACGATCCCAAGCCCGGACTCCACCATTTCCCCGGTGCGCACCAGCCGGTTGTTGATCATGGCGCGGGCCGGAACGCCCTGAAACACCCCGCTGATCTTGGCGTTGGCCACAAACGACCGGAATTCCGCGCTCGGCTCGACGGCCGAAACGGCGAGCTCCGTCGAGGCCGAAACCCCGGGGGTGACGGAAGCCATCGCGGTGGCGGAATTGGGTGTGGCGTTGCGCGGAGGTTGAGCGACGGCGGGTTTGTTGGCGAGTTGGGTGTCCAGCCCGATCGCCTGCAAGTCGGACTGCCCGCTGGCGTTGCGCGCCTCAATGACGCCCTTCGCCTTGTTGATCGCGTTGGCGGGAACGTGGGCGAGTGAGTTCGGGGTGACGGCTGGGGTGGCCGCCGCCGCGGCCGCAGTGGGCGCCGCTGGCGCAGTGGGCGCGGCGGCAGTGCCCGGGGCAGCGGCCGGGGGTGCCTTGGTCGCCACCGGCGCCGCCACCTTGGGCTGCGCGGTGGGGGTCGAGAGGGTCGAGGAGAAGGGGACCTTCGTATAGGTGAAGTAAATTCCTCCGACCACGACGACCACGGTCACCAAGCCTGCAATCATGAGGACCATCCGCTTCTTTTTGGCGATGGCGACAGCGTCCACCGGCGGGACCAGCGGCTCCGGTTGGGGCGGCTCGTTCTTTACGCTGACGTGCGGGATCGGCGGCGGGGTCTTGCCTGAAGCAGGGGGAGCGACCACCGGGAACGGTGGAGGTGCCTCATGGCCCGCTGGGACCGGAGAAGCGGGTGGCGGCGTCGCCTCGGGTGCTCCCAGATCGGGGGGGGGAGGAGGCGGGGGCAGTCCACCGATGGGAGGTGGAGGCGGGGGAAACCCCTTGGGCTTGAGCTTGAACTTATGGCCACCCTCGGCTGCAGGCGTGGCGAGGGGTTCGGGCGGAGGCGGCACCTCGGCCGGAGCAGAAGGGGCGGCTGGCGGGGGAGGCGGAGGAAGGGAAACGGAGAGCGCCGGACGCGCCGGGGCAGGCTCCGGCGGCACGGTGGGTGCCGTTTCGGCAGGAGGAGCCGCCGCCGGGGCGGCCTCGCTGGCCACCAGTCGGGGCTTCAGTCGAATCGGAGACGGCGCGGCGGCTTCGGGCGGAGGGGCCGGATCGGGCGCCGGTTCATCCGGTGCGGGAGCGGTTTGGGCCGGGGGGGTCGCCTCTGGGGCAATCTGCCGCGGCTTGAAGCGAATCTTGGGCGCCTCGGGCGGGGGGACGGCGGGCCGGGGGGGCGGAGGCGGAGGGGTGAAGGCCCCAAGTGCCGGCGTTTCAGGCGGAGTGGAAGCGGCGGGAGCGGCGGGAGCGGCCGGCGGCGGTGCCGCAATCAGGCGGGGTTTGAGCCGCAGGGCGGGGGGCGGCTTTTGCTCGTCACTCATGGGCTTGAGCAAAGTGAATTTCCCGTCTAGCGCGAAAACAAAAAGCGGAAATTGAGTCGGGCGCCGGGTGCGCCGGGCCGCGAAACCCCGGGAGCAAAAAGATTCCCTCGCGGTCAACGGGCGGGCTCCCCACCTTCGCGCTTCGATTTTTCCATGACCAAACCCATCTTCACCGCCGCCATCGCCTGTGTCCTCCTCTGGTCGACCGGTTGCGCCTTTTTCAAGAAAACCAATCGCCCGAAAGAAAGCTCGGCGATTTCCAGCGAGGTCGAGGCGACCTTTCACCAACGTTGGGTGGACAAGCGGGCCGCCGAGCTCGCGGCGCAAGGCACCGCGGCCGCCGCCGCGCGCCTGCAGGCGGAGCAGGAATTTGGCGAACACTACAACTTCGATCATAAAGTGAAGAAGTAGGCTTCACGCCGCCGCCCCAGTCGTGTGACTCCCGCCCCGGCCAGCGGATCGGACCAGGCAAGGGCCGGCGCCATCGCCGCCGCGCTTTGCTACCTCCTGTGGGGGTTGGTGCCGCTGTATTGGACGCAGCTTGCCGCGATCAATCCCCTCGAGCTGATCGCGCACCGGCACGTGTGGTCGCTGGTGCTGTTGGCCGGCGTCCTGGGCGCGCAAGGCGGCCTGGGTGCGGTCACCTCCGCGCTGCCACGGCCGCGGGTGTTCTTCACGCATCTGCTCAGTGCGACCCTCCTCACCACCAACTGGCTGGTCTACGTGTGGGGCGTCAACACCGGGCATGTCATCGAGACCAGCCTCGGCTATTTCCTGGTGCCGCTGGTCAATGTCGCGGCGGGCCGGTTTGTGCTGCACGAGCACCTGCGCCGCGCGCAGTGGATCGCCATCGCGCTCGCCGCCACCGGCGTGGGGGTGATGATCGCCCAACTGGGCCGGCCGCCCTGGATCGCGCTCACGCTGGCGGCTTCCTGGGGCGGGTACAGCCTGATGCGCAAGCAGTCTCCCCTCGGTGCCCTGGCGGGCCTCACGCTGGAGACGTTGTTGCTCGCGCCCCTGGCGCTCGGCTTTCTCGCCTGGCAGCACCACCTGGGCGCGGGGGTGCTCGGGCGCGTCGATCTGCGCACCCATGCCCTCGTGCTCAGTTCCGGTATCGTCACCGCGATCCCGCTCGTGCTCTTCGCCTATGCCGCCCGGCGCATCCGCCTGTCGACCCTCGGCCTGCTGCAATACCTCGCCCCTTCCGTCCAGTTGGCGCTCGGCATCTGGATCTATCACGAGCCGTTCTCCCGCACCCGGGTTCTGAGCTTCTCCTTCATCTGGGCGGCCCTTGCCCTCTACTCGCTCGACAACCTCCTCGCCCAGCGCCGACCGTCGTCACCTTGACCTCGACGCCTGCTCTGGCCTCCGTCAGCCTCGCTCCCCTTATCTCCCCATGAAATCATCCCGCCTCTCCCTCCTCGCCACCGCCTTCGCGGTTTGCTTCGCGGTCGCCACCGCCCAGACCCCCGCGCCCGGCGCCAACGCCGTCAAACCCGATGCCTCCGCCGCGATCGAAAAGAAGGACACCACCGGCCGCTTTCGCACCATGCACGAGTCGTTCCTCGCGCGCGGCAAGGCCGGTCCCATCGGCGTCCTCTTCCTCGGCGACTCCATCACCCAGGGCTGGACCAAGGCTCCGCACGTCTGGGAGCACTACTACGGCAAGTGGCAGCCGGCCAACTTCGGCATCGGTGGCGACCAGACCCAGCACGTGATCTGGCGGATCGAGAACGGCGAGTTCGACGGCATCAATCCCAAGGTCGTCGTCCTCATGCTCGGCACCAACAATTCCTCGGCCAACACCGCCGATGAAATCGCCGCCGCCGACCGCAAGATCGTGGCGATGATTCAGGCCAAGGTGCCGGCCGCCAAGGTGCTCGTCCTGGCCGTCTTTCCCCGCGGGGCGCGCAAGGACAAGGCGGGCAAGATCACGTGGGCCGCCGTGGCCGAGGCCGCGAAACGGATGGATGTCATCGAGGGCGTCAACGCCGAGCTCGCCCGCCTTGACAACGGCAGCACCGTGCGCTTCCTCGATCTCAACGCCGTCTTCGTCGGCCAGGACGGCAAGATCCCGTTTGCGATCATGCCCGACCAGCTGCACCCCAACGCCGCCGGCTACCAGCTCTGGGCCGAGGCGATGCAGCCCACGCTGACGGCAATGATGAAGTGAGTTTCGCCGCGCGGCGAATCTCACTCTTTCCGAAACACCAGGATGTGCTGCCGGGGCAGCGGGGTCAGGTTGGCCTCGAACGTGACCGGGTGGAGGGCCAGCTCCTTCCGGACCTGCGCCACCGTCATCTTGTGCCGCGGCTTGATCGGCACGGCCGGGTCCTCGCCCCGGTACTCCACCAGCACCAGCCGCCCGCCGGGCTTGAGCGCCCTCACGAGCGCGTGCGTCATCTCCCAGGGATAATCAAATTCATGATACACGTCGACCAGCAGGATCAGGTCGCAACCCGCCGCGGGTAGCCGGGGATCCTGCGCCGAACCCAGCACGGGGCGCACGATGTCCGCCACGTGGCGTTGCCGCATGTTGGTCATCAGCAGATCGAGAAACTCCTGCTGGATGTCCACGGCGAGCACGCGGCCCCCGGGGCCGACGCGCTGGGCCATGCGCCAGGAAAAATAACCGCTGCCCGCCCCGACATCGGCGACCGTGTCGCCGGGTTTCAGGGCAAGTGCCTCGACGAGCAGATCGGTCCGCTCCTCCTCCTCGCGGTTCGGTCGCTCCAGCCAGCCGGCGCCCTGGTGTCCCATCACCTGCGCGATCTCGCGGCCGAGATAATATTTGCCCGTCCCATCGCGGGTCTGGCGGCCGGTTTGGTAACGGGCCGCCGCCGGGGGCGCCTCGTCGGCCCGACCGGGCGGGAGCACCAGCAGGGGCGAGAGGCAAAGCAGGACTTTTTGAAGGCTCATCAGGGTGGGTGGGGTGGGGCCGGAGTGTCGGAGCCGCCGGCGGCAAATTCGAGCCATTCCGCTGAGGGCCGGACCCCGTCCCAGCCCACTTCACGGCCTCCCTCCCTCCGTGTCCCGCGCGAATGGATCGGATCTATTTTCACGTATTACGTGAAAATAGATCCGGGTGAGGCGGGCCCCATGGCTTCCGGGAAGAGGCCTGTTTCTGAGAGGAGAAAAAGGCCCCGCGCTTGGTTTCACGGCTTGTCGTGGGACCCTATCTTCACGTATTACGTGAAAATGAAATCCCGCTTCGCGTTGCCCCTGAATCCCGAGTTGCGCCTGCTGCTGCAGATGGCCGATCTGCTCGCGATGGAAGGGGAGGAACTCGCGCGGGCGGCCGCCCGGCACCTCCTGCGCCCGGCGGCGCGGCGCAATGCCACGCTGCGGCCGGGGCTCGACACGCCATTGTGGAACGCGCTGGTCGCCGCCGTGCGGCCGCACCTGCGGCGGCGGGGCGCAAAGATCAACCTGGGCCGCGAACTCGGGGTGCCCCCGCAGCGCATCCACGAATACGTGGTGGCGCGCACCGCGGCGCCGGATGCGGAGCGGACGCTCGCGCTGCTGGTCTGGTTGGCCCGCCGGCCGGCCCTGCCCCGGGGATTGACGCCCGGCGGCGCTGCGATCACCAAGGCGTCATGATGTCGCCCCGCGCCCTGCTTCGCTCCCTTGGCTGCACCCTCGCCCTCGCCGCCGCCGCTTCCGGGCGCGCGGCGGCCACGAGCATCACCTATCCGGCCGGTCCCGGCCCGGGCGGTGGCAGGCATCTGGTGTTTCTCACCGGCGACGAGGAGTACCGCGGGGAGGAGGGCTTGCCGATGCTGGCGAAGATTCTCAGCCAGCGCCAGGGCTTCAAGTGCACGGTGCTCTTCGCGCTCGATCCCGATGGCACGATCAATCCCGACAACAACCGCAGCGTTCCGGGGGTGGAAGCCCTCGACACCGCCGACGGGATCGTGCTGGCGCTGCGTTTTCGCCAGTGGCCGGACGCCGCGATGAAACATTTCGCCGAGGCGGTCGCGCGCGGCATTCCCCTCGTGGCCCTGCGCACCAGCACGCACGCCTTCCGCTTTCCGGCCGACCACCCGGGCGCGTACCAACACTTCAACGATTTTGGTCGCAACGTCCTGGGCGAAAACTGGGTCAGCCACTGGGGCGCCAACCACCGCGGGGCCACGCGAGGGATCATCGAACCCGGGGTCGCCAACGATCCGATCCTGCGGGGCGTCGGGGACATCTTCGGCGACACGGGGGTGTACGAGACGCATCCAGTGGCCGGGTCGCGCATCCTGCTGCGCGGGCAGGTGCTGGCCGGCATGAAACCGACCGATGGCCCCGACCTTACCCAGCGGAAAGTGCGCAAGGCCGACGGGGTCGAGCAGGGCATCAACGACCCGATGATGCCGATCGCGTGGACCCGCCTCAACCGCAACGAAAACGGCACGACCAACCGGGTGTTCTGCACCACGATGGGGGCCGCCACGGATTTGGCCAACGAGGGTCTGCGCCGCCTGGTGGTCAACGCCGTGCTGTCCGGTTGCGGCCTGGAGATCCCGGCGCAGACGGACGTGCGGTACGTCGATCCCTACGCGCCCTCTCCGTATGCGGCCCGGGGATACCGGCGCGGCCTCACCCCGGCCGACCATGCGTTGGGGCAGGTGCTCCGGGCCGGCGCGCCGATCCCGCCCGCGCCGCCGAAGGCGAAGAAGAAGCAATGAAAACCAGCAGGCCGGGCGCGCCCCGCCGGCGAACGGTGGCGGTTTCACCTGCGATTTTCATGACCTCCCCTAAATCCAACGACCCCCTCCATGGGGTCACGCTCGAGCAGATCGTGCGGGAACTGGTGGCAGAGTTGGGCTGGGCGGAGCTGGGGCGGCGCGTCGCGGTGCGTTGTTTCCTCCACGACCCGAGCGTCAAGTCGAGCCTCACGTTCCTGCGCAAGACGCCATGGGCCCGCGCCAAGGTGGAGGCGATCTATGTCGAACTGCAGGCGCGGCGGCCGTGAGGCGCGGAACCGGCCGGGAAAAGGGGGAAAGCCGGAAAAGGGGACCAGGTCGGGGCCCGCGGCCCGCGTTGATTCTGCCGGATGCCCGAGAGGCGCGGACCAAGGTCCGGCCCTACAAAATCCCATCATTGCAAGCCGGCGGTCTGAGTTCCTGATTGGCAAAGGGAGGGAAGCCGGTTGCCCGCCGCGATATTTTCTCCTCTGGAACTCAGGAAATCAGGAATCGATCCGCGCCTAGCTTTCTGAGTTTCCGGCTTTCCACCTTCCCCCTCTTTCTGACGCTCCCGTTACACGTCGATGATCGGCCGTGCGCCAGGGCGGGCCCGGGGCGTGAAGCCCCATTGCGCCAGGCTGTGATCGCGACCGCAGTGCGCGCACGGGATGCCCGCCCGCACGGCGGCGCAATGCGGGCACACCCCCGCGGTCGAAAACGGATCGAAGCGGTTGCCGCACGACGGGCACGGCCAAATGGGCCCGCCCGGGGGCGCCTGGCGGCAGGTCGGACAGGTGAAGCCCACGTGGCGCGGAATTTTTTCCAGCGTGCGAATCATCCCGGCGTGCCGGAAGCCGATCATACATTGCTGGCCGAGAAAGCCCGCCATCAGCAGCGTCATCAACCAGCGCTGCGGCTGGAGCCAGAGGAGGCCGCCGGCCAGGGCCACGATGCCCACGACGCCGAGCACCGTCGCGATCTGCAGGCTGCGCGCGCGTCCAAAGAAAAACCACAGCAGCGAACGCAGGATCTGGCCGCCGTCGAGCGGGTAGACCGGCAGCATATTAAAGATCAGCAAGCCGGCGTTGATCCAGAACACCGTCTGCAGGAAGTGCCCGTAATCCGGCAGGTGGGCCCCCCAGCCGAGGTTGACCCGCGCCCACAGCAAACCCCAGAAGATCGGGGCGAGCAGCACGTTGACCAGCGGCCCGGCGGCAATGCTCCACAACTCCGCGCCGGGCCGCGGGGGCGGCCGCACAAACGCAATGCCTCCGAGCGGCCACAGGATGATTTGGTCGGCGGTTCCGCCGGTCTGCCGGCACGCGAGCGAATGGCCGAACTCGTGCAGCAGCACGATCACAAACAGGGCGAGATACTCCGCGATGTTCCAGGCGACCGACGTGTACGCGCGGTTGCGCATCGTGATTTCGATCACGGCGAACACGAACCACCACCAGTGCAGATACACCTGGATGCCGGCGAACCGGAATAACGGAAAAGAGCCTGAACGCGAGGGCAGCATCCCGCACTCATGCGGACAAATGGGCGGTTTGTGAAGCCGGGGGATGTGAAATCGGCGGGCCGGCCCACCCGGTCCCCACGGCGGATTTTTGCACGGGCGGTCGCGCTGGAGCGGCTTTATGCCGCGATGAAAATCCGCCCGCGCTGAATCGCGGCATCAAGCCGCTCCTGCTGCCCGTCCTCGGCCTCCTGCTGTCGGCCGCTCCCGTGGCCTCCTCCGCCGAGACCTTCACCTTCGCCGCCCTGGGTTGCGTGCCCTATGGTCAGTCCCCGGACAGCGGCCCGGCCTTCGCGCGCGTCATCGCCAAGATCAACCGCCACGCCCCTGCGTTCTGGGAGTAGCGCCGCGTCTCTGACCGGCGGGCGCCCGTCGAAGACGGGCGCTACGGGGAGGAACGAGCGCCGCGGCTTCGTGCAACCTGGCGATGCGCCCTCGGCCATCGATCGGCCCGGAAATTTGCGCTTCCCGCCCTCCGGGCTTCCCGCATGCTCGGCCGAACCGTGGAATCCAACCGTACGCCGCGCCATCTTTCCGAGCTGCAAAGGCCGCTGGAGCACTTTCGCGCCAAGACGAAGCGGCTCAAGGTGCATCCGGCCGAGATGACGGTGCTGTGGGTGGTGGCGGCGCACCTGGTTTTCCTGCCGTGGGCGCTTGGGACGATGCGGCCCTGGGGGCAGATCATCAGCCTCTGCCTGGCGGGGTTGGGCTTTGTCCTCAGCCTCGTGCCGCGCAATTACACCGAAGAACACACGGGCGCCGCCAGCTTCCGCCTCCTCACCTTCCCAAAGCTGTTTAAGTTTCCGATCTTCTGGCTGGGGCTCGCCCTCCTGGGCTTGGTGACCATCCAGGCCTTGAATCCGGCCTGGACCTACGCGACCGACGGCAAGGTGTGGTGGATGAGACCCATCGCGTACCAGGAATGGCTGCCGCCGGGAACCGACGTGACCTTCGAGCAATGGGGCCCGCGGCGGATGCTGGTGATCTACGCGTCGGCCTGGCTGACGGTGTGTGCCGTCTGGGTTGCGTTCACGCGCCGCCGCACCGTGCAGTTGCTGTTCATGACCCTCGCGTTCAACGGCCTGCTGCTCGCGTTCTTTGGCATCGCCCAGCGGTTGCTCGGCAACGGGAAGATGTTCTGGTTCTTCGAGTCGCCCAACGCGTCTTTTTTTTCCACGTTCATCTACAAGAACCACGCCGGGGCCTACCTCGACCTCACCCTGGCCGTCAGCTGCGGGCTCGCCGCCTGGTATTACCTGCGTGGCCTGCGCCGGCTGGAGAAATCCAACCCCAGTGGCGTGCTGGTGTTCTTCTCCACCTGCATTGCCGTGGGCGTCCTCACCAGCTACGCGCGGGGCGCCACCCTCGTGATGCTCGCGTTTCTCCTGGCGAGCATCGGGGCCTTCGTCACCCACCAACTCACCACCAGCGGAGAGAACCGGAAACCGATCGTGGTCTTCGCCTTGCTCCTGATCTTCGGCTATTTCCTCAAGACCGGCCTGGAGGCGCTGCGGTCGCGGGAGGCCTGGGACCGGCTCAAGTCCGGCGTCATGCGCGAGGACCTGTCGCTGGAGATGCGTGAACGCGCCACGCAGGCCTCGTGGGAAATGCTGCAGGAAAACTGGCAGGCCGGCGTGGGCGCCGGGAGTTACCGGTTTGTCTTCCCGACCTATCAACACCGTCACCCTGATCTCGTAGCGGCGGGTGGCCAGCGCATGTTTTGGGAGCACGCGCACAACGACATCCTGCAGACTCCGATCGAACTGGGGGCGACGGGCATGGTGCTGCTCCTGGCCGGCTTGGGCTGGTACCTCTACGCCCTGGTCCGGAGTTTCTTCTGGGAAAACGCCCTGAGCGCCTCGGTGCTCCTCGGCCTCCTGCTTGTGCTGGGGTACTCGTGGTGGGATTTCCCCTTTCAGTGTCCGGCAATCCTGATCACCTGGATGACGCTTTGGGCCGCGATCACGTTGTGGACGCAGTTCGAGGAGCTCAACGTGAAGGGCTAGGCGCTTGGGGCCCGAAGGCACAAATCCCGTTTCACTTTTGACTCACCCCGCGACGCGCGGCTACCTTCCGCCCCCTATGGTGAGTTCCGTTGCGCTACCCGACACCCTCGAGGCCAAGTTTCTCGCGCTCCGCAGCCGGCTGCGCGCGCGGCTGCCGGCGGGATTGATTGTGGCCTACTCCGGCGGGGTCGACAGCGCGTTTCTCCTCTGGGTGGCGGAACAGGAGCGGCGGGAACACGGCGGGCGCCTGCTCGCCGTCACCGCGGTCAGCGCCAGCCTCGCGCAGGTCGAGCGGGAGGACGCCGCGCGGTTTGCCGCCGCGCTGGGCGTCGAGCATCGCTGGGAGGTGAGCGCGGAATTCTCCAATCCCGACTACCTGCGCAACGACCTCAGCCGGTGTTACCACTGCAAGACGGAGCTGTTTCGCCTCAGCCACGCCCTGGCGTCGGATCTCGGGTACGGCGCAATCGCCTACGGCTACAACGCCTCCGATCGCGGGGACTTCCGGCCCGGCCACCGGGCCGCCCAGGAAAACGACATCGTTGCGCCGCTCGATGACGCGGCCCTGACCAAGGACGACATCCGCGCCCTGCTGCGCGCCTTTGGCCTGCCGTTTGCCGACAAGCCCGCGAGCCCCTGCCTGAGTTCGCGCCTGATGACCGGGGTCGCCGTCACGCCGCAGAAGCTGCGCGACGTGGAGGACTTCGAGACGATTCTGCGCACGGCGGGCCTGCAGGTGTTTCGGGTGCGCCTGCACGAACACCCCGGCGGCAAATGGCTGCGCGTCGAAGTGGCGCCCGGGGAGATGCCCCGGGTGCTCGGCGTCCGCGAGACGCTTCACCAGGCGGCGCAGGCGCGCGGTTACGCCTGGGTCACACTCGATCTCGCCGGCTACCGCACCGGTGGCGGCACCGGCCGGCCGGCCTGAACCGGAGCCCCGCCCATGTTACCCGCGGATCAACCTGGCGGCCCGCGAGAAAAGGTCGTGCCACCCGGCGCCTGCCGCCCTTCCCTTGACCCAAGATGAACGAACACGAAATTAGCACCGTGCTTACCGCCGTCCAGGCGGGGAGCCTGAGCCCGGCCGAGGCCCTCCGTCGCCTGCAGAGCGGGCCTTTTCAAACCGCCGATTTGGGCTTCGCCCAGGTCGACCATCACCGCCGCCTCCGCCAGGGGCTGGGCGAGGTCATCTACGGGGAGAGCAAGACCATCGAACAAATCATCGCGATTGCCAACGAGGCCGGCTCCTCCGGCGCGCCGGTGCTCATCACCCGGCTGCAGCCGGAAAAATCCAACCGGCTCAGCACCGAGTTTCCCGCGGGCCGGGTCAATGCCGCCGCCCGCACCTTCATCCTGCACGCCCCGGCGCCGCTCGGGGCCACGCCGGAGCTCCCGCACGTCGCCATTGTCGCCGCCGACACGAGTGATCTGCCGGTGGCCGAGGAGGCGGTCGAGGTCTGCGTGGCCATGGGCGTGCCGTATCAGCGGCACTACGACGTGGGCGTCGCCGGCATTCACCGGCTGCTCGCGCGCACCGAGGCGCTCCAGGCCGCCACGGCCCTGGTGGTGGTCGCGGGCATGGAGGGGGCGTTGCCCAGCGTGGTCGCCGGCCTGCTCGGCCGGCCGGTGTTTGCCGTGCCGACCAGCGTCGGCTATGGCGCGAGTTTCGGCGGCCTGAGCGCCCTCCTGGCGATGCTGAGTTCCTGCGCGCCGGGGGTCACCGTCACGAACATCGACAACGGATTCTCCGCCGCCTTCGCCGCCTGCCAGGTGGTCCGCGCCGTGCGCGCCGCGGGTCTCCCCTCGGCATGAGCCGGATCCTCTTCCTGGAAAGCGTGGCCGGCGTGGCCGGCGACATGTTTGCCGCCGCCTTCGTCGACGCCGGACTGGTCACGGCCGCGGAACTCGCCGCCATCCCGGCGCGACTCGGCTGGGCCGGCGTGCGCGTGGAGACCCGGGACGTCGTCCGCGCCACGATGCGCGCGACGCATCTCACGGTGACCTCTCCGGTCGATGACGCCGCGGCGCCATCCGCCGCGGCGATGCGCGCCGTCGATCCCGCGGAGGAGGAGACGCACCTCATCGTCGATTCCCCGGCGACCCACCGGCACACCCGCCATGCCGACATCGATCGGCGGATCGCCGCGGCGGATCTGCCCGGGGGGGTGCGGGAACGGGCGCGCGGGATCTTCCGGCTCCTGGCCGAGGCCGAGGCGGCGGCGCACGGCCTGCCGGTCGCCGGGATCGCGTTTCACGAGGTCGGCAGCGTCGACTCGATTGTCGATGTGGTGCTGGCGGCCTGGTGTATTGAAAAAGTGAAGCCGGATCGCGTGTGCGCGACCCCGGTGCGCCCCGGCCGCGGTTTCGTGCGAATGCAGCACGGCCAGCAGCCGGTGCCGCCGCCCGCCAGCGCCCGGCTGCTCGCCGGCCTGCCCGTGGCCCCGACGCCCACCGCGATCACCCGCGAGAACATCGAGCTCTCCACCCCCACGGGCATCGCCATCCTCAAGTCGCTGGCGCCTGAATTTGTCGGCGAATGGCCGGCCGGCACCGTGCGGCAACAGGGCCTGGGCGCGGGCACCCTGGATCTCGGCGTTTTTCCCAACGTGTTTCGCGTCACGCTGCTCGACGCGCCCACCGCGGATCCGGCCTCGCCCGCGGGCGCCGCGACCCTGCCGTACGAGACGGATCGGGTGGTGGAGGTCGCCTGCAACATCGATGACGACACCGGCGAGCACCTGGCGTGGCTGGTCGAGCGCTTGCTGGCGCAGGGCGCGCTCGACGCTTGGCTGGTGCCCGCCGTCGGCAAGAAGGGCCGGCCACTCACGTGCCTGTCGTTCCTGGCGACCGAGGGCGACTGGGGGCGGTTGTCCGACTGGCTCCTGCGCCACAGCACGACCTTCGGGCTGCGTCACCACCGTTGGGATCGCCTGAAGCTGGCGCGACGTTTCGAGTCGCGGGCGACGCCGCACGGCCCGCTCACCACCAAGATCGGCCTGACCACGGAGGGCGCGGTGTTGAAGCAGAAGCCCGAGTTCGACGAGCAGCGGACCCACTGGGAGCGCGACGCCGACCCAAGGTAGGAAGCCCCTCCGGCTCCGACCGGAACGCCGCAGGAGCGAAAAGTCCGGCGGGACGCCCGCCCTGCGGCACCAAGGGTGCACGTTATCACCGTCAACCTGGAGATGCGCCCGTTTCCGTCTCTTTCGTGTGTTCCGTGGGCAACCTCCGTCGAATTTTGTCTCAAATTCACTTGAACACGGCATGGAAAATGGTCTGCACCTGCGCCCCACGACTGGCCGCCCGACCCGGGAAGCGACGGGGCGAAGCTGTCTTCGGAAGCCAAGCCCTCGGGATAGTCCTCGGTTCGCCTCCTGGGCCCCGGCTTGGATCCCAGCCCCCCGAATTTGCACAGGAGGGCAATCCAAGGACGAGCCGAGGAAGGCAAACTCCCGGCTGGTTTCCGTGTCTTCCGTGTATTCCGTGGGCCCATCTCCCTGCCTTAATCTGAGTTTCGTGTCTTTCGTGTATTTCGTGGTGCCCCGGCTTGGAAATCACCCGATCCCCTCGGCTTGTCCTCTGGCCCGACTCCGTCCGGCTGCTGCCGTTGTCCGTAGTCCCTTGGTCCGTGGTCCCGGCAGGAGAGTGCGATGCTACCTCGCTTTTTTAATGCACTAATGGGAAGCTGCTTGGGAAATAGGAAGCATGAGTTGTCCTACCCCTGAAACGAAGCATGAGCTGTCCCAACCGGACAACTCATGGGTAAATCGACAACAGCGCCCGTGGTGCTGATTGCAAGAAAATGGTGGGCCCACAGGGATTCGAACCCTGAACCAAAGGATTCAAGTTGGCGCGCCTTTCGACGCTCCTTGGACTATGTCTTCACCCACGGCTCTCCCGTTGCGGGTGTCGGGGGTTCGTGCGGTGATTAAGGGGACTGAACCCCTCCGCTAGTCTCTACACCTTCCGGCAGTGCACCACCGGCTCGGCTCGGCGTTGCCACACCCACTTGGGCCACAGGTTTCGCCGAATTTCCCCAAATCCCGGCGGGGGTTTCCCGTCCGCCGGCACCATTGATGAGTCCTCTGCTCTAACCGTTGAGCTATAGGCCCGTTCCAAAGAACAGGCCGAGGATGCGCCCGCGGCGGGCCGGCGCAAGCGCTCGTTCAGGTACGAGGCGAACCAGGGCGAACCAGGGCGCATCGGTCGTGTGGCGGTGCTGCCTCGGGGAGTAGCGCCGCGTCTCTGACCGGCGGGCGCCAGTCGCAGCCTGGCGCTACAGGGAGGACCGGGCTCAATGCCACGGTCAACCTGGAGATGCGCGACACCCGCAAAAAAAGGGGGGGATGGGGCTTGACGCGATCACGAGGGAAAAGCCCCCGCAGGTGGCGCGCCAAACTCACGGCGCCAGCGTCAATTGGGCACGCGGAGGTAGGTGTCGCCGAACAGCACGAGGGCGGTCTGGTCCTTCACCTTGATCAGGCTTTTGCGATTGGTGAACAGGGCGCGCTGGCCCTCGGATTCGGCGCCCAGGGCGGTCAGTTCCTTGCGTTCCGTGGCGCGGCGATCCGCCCCAAACTTGATCCACGCCACCCGGCCGTCGGGGCTGATCTCCAACCGGCGATCCCCCGGGGAGCCGCCGGTCTCGTAGAAACCGGCGGAGCTGGTCAGGAGGCGCTTGGCGGGTTCCGGCTCCAGGAGGCGAAACGGGGGGACCAGATTGCCCGGGGGCTGCTGGTAATTCCACACCGAGTAGAAATTGATGCCGATGATGGCCACCACGAGCGCCGAGGCGGTGGCCCAGCGCCAGCGGGAGCCGGCCGAGCCGTTGT